>NC_015321.1:1985818-2647758 GCF_000194605.1 Fluviicola taffensis DSM 16823 | reverse complement strand
GATATACAGTTCTTTATTCGGTAATAAAACAACACTCTTAAATTGATATTTTATATGTCTAAACTTTTCACTTTCAACAATAGGGTGGTGAAGCATCTTTTTTTTTCCATGGATATTTACCCTTGCAACACCAGAACCAGATATTAAAACTGACGTATCGCTTTCTGGACACCAATTGGTGAATCCAAAATGAAAAAACACCAAACCTGTTTTTTTTTGCTCATTCAAGATATCTGATGTGGCAATGAATGGAGTTTTTCCTATAAATGGAATCACATTTGTATAACTTCTAGCTACCTTCGAAAGACTCTTCTTGGATTGAAAATTGTAATATCCATTGATGTTAGAGACTAAAATAACCTCCCTATTCTTATAAACGTCCTGTAAATTATTCTCTCTAGGATTATCCGAAAATTTAGAATTGAGAATCGTTAAATTGGGAGAATAAACAACCCCATTTTCTAAGGTTGAAAACCAATATCCGCCTTCATTATCTTTGCAAACACTTGTAACTGCATACTGTTTTAAGAATTGTTTTGGTTTACTCTTTAACCCTTTTTTTTCGATATTTTCAAAAAAATAAACTCCTTTCAAGGTTTCAACCCACAAATCCTTACCAATTTTATTCGTTCCCACTATAAAATCTACTATACATGAATCTCCCTTGGAAGAATAGACATTGGAATTATTTGTAATATAAATCGTATTTCCAAATTGCTGAATTTCCTGCCTATCAATAGCAAAGTCTGAAGCACTCGATCTTGAATCTATCCAGCTTTTATTCCCATCATAACATAACTGAATTTTTTCATGGATTTTGATTATCGGCGTACTAGAAAACAACCATCTCCCATTAATTTTAGTGTAGCTTATTGGTTCATTTTTGTTTAAAACAGTAGACTTACCCGTTTTGGAAATTTTAAGAATTGGTTTCTTTTTTACAGAAAAAAATAAATTATCCTGTTTATCTATACTTACCCATGAGAAAGGCACATAATTCCTTCCCCGGTATTTCTTGATAACGGCATTAAACTTATAGGGGCGAATTTTGTCATTCTCATAATAGCAGAGCAGATTATTATAACTAATAAACCAAATACGACCTTTATAATCCTCCATCACTTTAAAAACCACATTATCTACAAGTCCATCCTTCTTGGTAAATACTTTAAAACGATATCCATCATATTTCACCACTCCTCTATCGGTACAAATCCAAATAAAACCCTTTCGATCCTGATGTACGTAATACGTTTCAGAACTGGGTAAACCTTCATTTACAGAAAAGTTCGTAAACGATGGTTCCCAATCGATTTTTTGGGAATAGCCGATTCTTGTAGCAACAAGTAAAACAATAATTAATATGGTGGCTTTTTTATACAACAGTTGTTTTTTTTTATTTGAACACTTTCATTTATTCTCGTTTCGCTTTTCTGATCAAGAAATTTTCAGGATATTCAATATTCACCAAAAATAATCCTTTTGCTGGAACTGAAAGTTTCGCCTCTCCTCTATCTTTCAATGCGACAATTTTAGTGATGTCATTTTCGCCCAAATTACCATACCCTACTTCTAGCAATGTACCTACAACTGCGCGAACCATGTTTCTCAAAAACCGATCTGCTTTTATTTCAAAATACCACTCCGATTCAGAAACTTGATTCCATTTTGCTTCAGAAACCGTACAAATATTTGTTTTAACATCGGTGTGTAACTTGGAAAAAGAGGTGAAATCTTGGGTTCCAAGTAACAATCTTGCTGCGCGATTCATTGCTTCAAAATCAATTTCAGAGACAATGCGATGGCTGTCTAGCAAAAAAGGATTCTTCTTTTGATGAATGAAATAATGATATGTTCTAGTAGTTGGAGAAAATCGAGCATGAAACTCTTCGCTAACAAGTTGCGCTGAAAACAGAGAAATATCCTCTGGTAGCATTTTGTTTAATTTAAACACCAATTGCTCAGTATCCAACTCTTTTTGACTATCAAAATGCAACACATAATACGTCGCATGAACTCCCGTATCGGTTCTTCCACAGCCAACTACCGAAATAGGCAAATTTCCATTCAATTGAGTCAATCGTCGTTCAATTTCTTCTTGAATGGAAGAAGCATTCGGTTGGATTTGCCAACCGTGATAATTCGTTCCTCGGTAAGCCAGTTCTAGTGCATATCGAAATGTCATAGAACAAAGTTAATCAAACCTTTTGCTTCGTGAAAACTATTCGCATCAACCAAAACTGTTAACATTAAAGTAATGAATCCCTCATAAATTAATTATTTCGTAACACCGCAGTAATTATTAAGGAAACTGCCAAAGATACTTTTGCTTAAACTTTAACAAGAAGCGAAATGCAAGTAAGTAAGGGACAAACCATACTTTTAGTGGATGATGAAAAAGATATATTGGAATTTCTACAATATAATCTAGAGAGAGAAGGTTACAAAGTGTTTGTTGCAAGCGACGGCTTGGAAGGAGTTGAAATGGCACAGAAAGTTTCTCCCGATTTAATTTTGATGGATGTAATGATGCCTCGAATGGATGGTATTGAAGCCTGTCAAACAATTCGTCAAGATTTACAATTGAAATCTCCATTAATTGCTTTTCTAACATCTCGCGCTGAAGACTACTCGCAAGTTGCTGGTTTTGAAGCTGGAGCAGATGATTACATCACCAAACCTATCAGACCGCGTTTATTAGTCTCAAAAGTGGAGGCTTTATTGCGAAGAGCAGGAAGAATGAATGGTGGAGAACCTGAAATTAAGACTTCATCCATTACTGTAAACCGAGAAAAATTCTTAGTTTATATGAATGAGGAAGAAATTCAGCTTCCTAAAAAAGAGTTCGAATTAATTGAATTATTGGCATCTCGACCTGGAAAAGTATTTACACGTGAACAAATTCTGACAACTGTTTGGGGCGATGAAACGATTGTTGGAGAACGAACAATTGACGTTCATATCAGAAAATTAAGAGAGAAACTAGGAGAATCGTATATTCGTACCATTAAAGGTGTTGGTTATACATTTTCTGAGAAGTGAAAAAATTAAATCCGTTTACAATTGTTCTTTTAGGAAGCGTTATTGTTGGAGCTTGTTTAACACTTGTTCTTATAATCGTTAACTTCTTTTATCCAATTCCAGTTGGTCCTTTTATCTCGATCATCCTGTTTGGGGCATTGGCAACTTTTATTGCCTTTCATTTTCTTTTTCGCGAATTCATATACAATAGATTACGCATTCTTTACCGTTCAATCCGAAAAGGAAAAACCTCTTCAGATGATAAGGTGTATATCAACATGTCGAAGGATGTTATTGGAAATGCAGAAACAGATTCCAAAAAATGGAGTGAAGAACGCAAGTCTGAAATAACACAACTTCAGGAGCAAGATAAATTTAGACGGGAATTCTTAGGAAACTTAGCGCACGAGTTAAAAACACCCGTTTTCTCTATTCAAGGATATGTTTTAACCTTATTAGAAGGTGGTTTGGAGGACGACAAAGTGAATCGAATGTTTTTAGAAAGAGCTTCCAAAGCAATTGATCGAATGACAAATATCTTGAACGACTTGGATGAGTTGACCAAATTAGAGGTTAATGATCTGAAAATGGATTTGCGCCCGTTCGACCTGAAAGAATTAGCCAAAGAAGTATTGGAGAGCTTAGAACTTCGTTCGCAAGAAAAACACATCAAATTGCGCTTCGCCAAAGATTACTACAAAGAAATAATGGTGCGTGCGGACAGAGGAAAAATTGCCCAAGTATTGACGAATTTAGTCAGCAATTCCATTTCTTATGGAAACGAAAATGGAGAAACACTGATTCGCTTTTACGAAGTAGATGACCTAGTTTCTGTAGAAATTTCAGACAACGGGCCTGGAATTGAGCCGCATGAACTACCGCGTTTATTTGAACGCTTCTACCGCGTAGAAAAAAGCAGAAACAGAAATGAAGGAGGCTCTGGTCTTGGTCTTTCCATTGTGAAACACATTCTGGATTCCCACAATCAAACAATTTCTGTTCGAAGTACAATAGGTGTCGGAAGTACATTTACGTTCTCATTAGACAAATTTGAAGGAAGTTCAAGTACATTAATTTCTTCTCGAGGGGTTACCATAAAATAATTGAAAAATGTGAAATTGAGGATTGAAAAGATTTTTAATTCACCAAAATACTCCTGATTCAATTGTCCAGAAGTTGGAATCAAAACCGCTTTCTTCTCTAGTGTTATACTTCAAAAGACAGATAGACATGTGTCTATTTACCCAATCACAGCAATAAATTCAGGTGCTCTTGGTCCAACTCCAACTATCCTAGTATTAGAATCAAAACCACTTTCTTCTTTAAAAATTAGACTTCAAAATACGGATAGACATGTATCTATTTTGATCGAAAAAATGAAGCCAAATATTCTTGTTCCAATTGCCCCGGTGTTGGAATCAAAACCGCTTTTTTCTTTAAAAACTGAAGATCCATCAAGGTAGAATACCCATTGCGGGAAATGATTGTTTCTGCAGAAGCAATTTCCGCATCTCCGAGTTTCCAATCGCAGATTACAGTTATATTATTCGGTACTTCAGAATACAACTTCGGAGAAATGAGTGTGAGATTTTCTGTTCTGTATTTTTCGACAATCCACTGAAAAAACTGTTTAGAATACGGTTCTGGTCCGCTGATAATTCCCACTATTTTGTTTGAAATAACGGATGTTTCCTGATCCTGAAAACGAGAATAAAAACCAATGTATGTTGATTTTGGAACTGAATTACTTAAAGCTCCAGCAAGACGTTGTTGCGCATCATCCATGATCCAAATTTCGTTGAATCTGTTCATCCATTTCCGATGAACCTGTTGGGCGATCCAACCTGCTTTTGGAGGTAGCGAAACCTGATGTGTAATGAAAATTGATAAAACCTTCTTGGAACGAAAGCCGTAGCAATGATCTGATAAAACAAGTGAAATCTGATATTTACCTACCAATTTCTCCGTTTGTCTCTGTTCTTGCTTAATCCAACGGAAAAAATGCCACACATTTCGTCTCATTTCTGAAGTGAAATTCCCATCTCCTTTGAAACGAAATTGAAAGCCATCGTTCTTCAAATAAGTAGCCCTTATTTCGTACCCTTCAAAAATAGATTTCTGATTCGTTGTGCAACTAATAAATAACTCGTTACCCTGTTTGGATAATTGCTTCAGCAATGAAATGGATCTGGAAACATGTCCACTTCCCCAATCGAGGCATGCAACTAAAATGCGTTCTTGCGACAATTCGACTGGAATCATTTCTTACTCTCTTCTCGTCATTTTAATAGGAGCGGCTTTCGACAAGACATACGGAAATGTTTCTTCCACATAAGAACTTGGATCTAACCCGAATTCATTTTTCTCTGACAAACTTCTTCCTTTAATGAAGAAATAGGCATTCATAATCAATTTATGGAACCAAGGCAACTCATTATCATTTGATAGGAACTTGCGGATTACGATAAATT
The DNA here is from genome assembly GCF_000194605.1 of Fluviicola taffensis DSM 16823. Lineage (NCBI taxonomy): Bacteria > Pseudomonadati > Bacteroidota > Flavobacteriia > Flavobacteriales > Crocinitomicaceae > Fluviicola > Fluviicola taffensis. Next base: position 2,642,266 of record NC_015321.1, on the reverse strand, counting down.
TAAAATCTCCAATGTGATCACTGTGATGATATTCACAAGCATATCTTGAGAGAATTTCGATTTCTTTATTTTCCACCAATTCTTCCACAACCTGTTTAAACATCATATCTAATTTCGGTTGAATTCGGAATCCTAACTTGAAATCAATCCGAATCAAATCGTTTTCATCGTGTTTGGTCACTTTATATTCCTTGGTATAAGGCTCATCCGTTGTATGAACGTGCACAAACCAATAACGCTCTGCACGCTTGGGTTGTTGTTCCAAAATGGAATAAAACACCTTCGATTCCACTTCATCTATACGCTCTGCACTCGTCAAATAAACCAAATGAGTTGCATACGTTGGAATTTGATCGTCGACAGAAAGCTTTTGTAAAATAGGGAGATAACTTTTTACTTTTACGAAATCGATGATGCTGTTTCGAATGATCTTACTTTTGAAAATCACATACATGACTGACATCACAGTAATCGCAATGGCCAATGTAATATAACCTCCATGAGGGAATTTTTCGATTTGAGCAATCAAGAAACTACTTTCAACAATGAGAAATAAGCCAATCAAACCGTGTCGCAAGATCGGATTCCAATGTTTACGGAGGAAGTAGAAATACAACAATACCGTGGAGCTAATCATTGTAAGAATAATCGATAATCCATAAGCGGCTTCCATTCTTTCCGATTTTCTTAGGAAGAAAACAATCGCAATACAACCCAACATTAAGAACCAATTAATCGAAGGAACGTAAAGTTGACCTTTTATTTCAGATGGAAAATTGACTTTCACACGAGGCCACAAATTCAAGCGAATTGCTTCATTAATCAAGGTAAACGAACCTGAAATCATAGCTTGGGAAGCAACAACAGCTGCGGCAGTTGCAATAATAACTGATGCTAATCGGAATCCTTCTGGTACAATAGAATAGAATGGATTTCCTTCAATATGACCGTTCACGTTGCTTAATAAATAAACTCCTTGACCAAAATAATTAAGCAGCAACATGGCTTTTACAAAAATCCAACTTACGCGAATATTCTCTTTTCCACAGTGCCCCAAATCGGAATAAAGCGCTTCACCACCAGTTGTACAAAGAAATACAGCTCCCAATAACCAAAATCCTTTTGGATAGTGGACAAGTAAATCATATGCATAATAAGGATTCAATGCTTTCAAGATCGTAGGATCTTTCATAAAATACATACAACCAATCGTTCCAATCATTAGGAACCAAATCATCATCACTGGTCCAAAAAAACGCCCGATGAATTTCGTTCCAAACTGCTGAATAACAAAAATTCCGATGATAATTGCAATGGCTATCGGAACCGTATTGATCTTTGGATTAATGTATCCTAAACCTTCTACGGCCGAAGAAACAGAAATTGGTGGCGTAATAATTCCATCTGCTAATAAAGAAGCTCCACCAATCATTGCAGGAATTACCAACCATTTTTTTTGCCTGCGAACCAAGGTATACAAGGAAAAAATTCCTCCCTCCCCTTTGTTATCTGCTCGCAAAGTGATAATTACATACTTTAATGTTGTTTGGAGTGTGAGCGTCCAAAAAATACAGGACAAACCGCCTAAAATTAATTGCTCAGTAAGTTTTCGTTCGCCTGCCACAGCTTTCAAAACATAAAGTGGCGAGGTACCGATATCTCCGAAGATAATTCCTACCGTAATAATCAATCCCGCGAACGAGAGCGCGTGATGATGCTTCTTTGACATAAGACGTATGTATTAAAGTGTAAATGTACATATTGCACTCTAACCAATACTAGAAAATAGGAAAAATTCGACAAAAAAATTTAACGCGGAAATGCGTACTTTTGCACCGATTTATGGCAAAGAATAAACTAAAGCGTTTCGCAGAAATGAAATCGTGGAACAATGTTTTTGAACCAACATTGGATCCCAATCCGCAGGATGTATTCCCATTGAAAGGAAAATGGCGAACAGACTACTTCAAGAATGACAACCCGATTGTGTTGGAGCTTGGATGTGGAAAAGGAGAATACACAGTTGGATTAGCCAAACATTACCCGAATAAAAATTTTATTGGTGTGGACATCAAAGGCTCTCGCATGTTTGTTGGAGCAAAAGAAGCGTTGGATGAAAACCTTCCAAACGTAGCTTTTTTAAGAACCAAAGTGGATTTCATAGAACAGTATTTTCTTGAAAATGAGGTAGACGAAATTTGGTTGACATTCTCTGATCCTCAACCTGAAAAACCCAAAAAACGATTGAGTTCTAGACCATTTATTGAGCGTTACCAACGTATATTGAAAAACGGCGGATTGGTTCACCTAAAAACAGATTCTGATTTGTTATTTGAATCTACAGAAGAACAAATCAACGAACACAAATACGAAGTTCTAGAATTAACATGGGATTTGTACAAAAGCATTCCTGCGGATTTAGATCCTACGATCCGAGATATCTTGCACATAAAGACACATTACGAACAGTTATTTACTGCAAAAGGATCGGTGATTAAGTATTGTTCGTTTAGAATTCACTAAAAATCATAGCAAGTATAACGCTTTCATCAGCAGGTTGAACCTTTCTATTTTTGGATTGTATTCATTATCAACTTACTAAACTAAATCGATGAATACGTTGATGAAATTACTCTTCTTAATGACTTTCTTACTGGGAAGCGGTTATTCGTTTGCTCAAACTCCGTCTGTCAAACCAGTTAAAAAAGAATTTTTTCTAAATGATACACTGAGCTTCATTTTCGATGGCGTAATACGCAATGATCGATTTCATGAATGGAAAAAACCAGTGTGGGGAGTATTAAGACGTTCAATAACTGGCTGGGATACACTTATTCACGTACAACGCCAGGAAAGGATGGATACCCTTGTACCATACAGTATATTTCAGAACTACAAACATGATTTTATCATTATCGATACTTTATACAGAGCATATAAAGACAATGAATTGTATCCAAAAGAATGTCTTTTTAAACAGAATGGAACGTACATGCTTACAATCTTGAGTGGTGACGGAAAAGAGATTGTTTATTCCGAACCATTTTCTATTTCTACAAAAACCACCATTGACGCCCAACTAGCAGAAGAGTTACGGTTAAGTCTGGATACATTATCTATTGGTGATAATAAATTTACATTAGAAGCAAGTTTATGGCGGGATATGTCTCAAAGAATGGGAGGTAATCAAACAAATTGTTACAGTGAGCTGAAGGAAGTTAATCATTTATTGCCAAACGAAATAGTATTAAAAAAGCAATACGTTGTACATGAAAACGAAGTTTGGATAGGTGATTATGAACAAATAAAAAAAACAAAAACGGTCATTGAAACAATAGTCAGAAATGGGCCTAAATGGTCAGAGAACGTCAAAGTAGATGTGATTTGTGAATTTGAATATGCGGGAAAAACCTACCGAGTAATTTCAAAATCACGATTAATTGGATCCGTAGAATAACAAAACCACAGATTGATTTCTAATGAATACTATTGTTAAAAACAAAAGGGATTCGTCTTTCTAAGACAAATCCCCTTAATCATTATTCCATTTATAATTGATAATTCTCTAAGCTACTTTCAATCGAGCAACTTTGCTTTTTGAGAATTGTGCTTTCGCATATTCCAAATCCACGCGGAATTCTGTTTCATTTTTAGATGGTAATTCGTACATCGCATCTGTAAGGATAGCCTCACAAATAGAACGCAATCCACGAGCTCCTAATTTGAATTCAATTGCTTTCTCCACAATGAAATCCAAAACATCTGCATCGAATTTCAAACGAATCCCATCAATTTCAAATAATCGCATGTATTGTTTGATAATTGCGTTTTTGGGCTCCGTAATGATTCTTTTCAGACTTTTTGCATCCAGTGGCTCCAAGTAAGTTAATACTGGGAAACGACCAATCAATTCGGGAATCAATCCGTAAGATTTCACATCTGTTGGTGTAATGTATTTCAAGAAATTATCTTCATCTACTTTCTCCGTAACCTGAGATCCAAACCCGATAGTTTGTCTGTTTACACGACTTGCTATGATGCGTTCAATTCCATCAAAAGCTCCACCACAAACAAATAAAATATTCTTTGTATCAATGGCAATCATCTTTTGCTCTGGGTGTTTTCTACCTCCCTGAGGTGGAACATTTACAACCGAACCTTCCAATAATTTCAACAAAGCTTGCTGAACACCTTCACCAGAAACATCACGAGTAATGGATGGATTATCACTTTTACGCGCAATCTTATCAATTTCATCAATGAAAACGATTCCGTGTTGTGCTGCTTGAACATTGTAATCTGCTGCTTGCAGTAAGCGAGAAAGAATACTTTCTACATCTTCGCCCACATAACCAGCTTCCGTTAAAACAGTTGCATCAGCGATACAAAACGGAACATTCAACATTTTCGCAATGGTTTTAGCTAACAATGTTTTACCCGTTCCAGTACGTCCCACCAAAATGACATTTGATTTTTCAATCTCAACATCCTCTATTTTGGTTTGGTGTAATCGTTTGTAATGATTGTAAACAGCTACTGAAAGTGTTTTCTTCGCATCATCCTGACCAATGACGTATTCATCTAAGCGCTCTTTAATATCTTGAGGTTTCAACACATTTACAGGAGCACTTTCTGATGAAACTTTGGTGGATTGATCTTCTTCCACAATTGTTTTCGCCTGCGTAATACAGTGATCACAAATATGACCTGACAATCCTGCTATTAATAAACCTACTTGACTTCGTGGTCTTCCACAAAATGAGCAAGAAGTTTCTTTTTTTGACATATTCTACTTTTTATCGACAAAAAAGTCATCCCAATTAGATAATCGAGATGACTTAGATTCTATTATGCAAAGTTAGATTATTTTGGGTTACGAAGCAATATCTCGTCTACCATTCCATAATCTTTCGCTTCAGCAGCTGTCATCCAGTAATCACGGTCTGAATCAGCCCACACTTTTTCGTACGTTTGTTTTGAGTGTGTTGCGATAATATCGTACAATTCTTTTTTCAATTTCTGAATTTCACGAGCTGTGATTTCGATATCAGAAGCCTGACCCTGAGCACCTCCAAGCGGTTGGTGAATCATGACGCGTGCATGTTTCAATGCAGAACGTTTTCCTTCAGCACCAGCACACATCAATACAGCTCCCATTGAAGCTGCCATTCCAGTACAAATCGTTGCGACATCTGGTTTGATGTATTGCATCGTATCGTAAATTCCTAAACCTGCGTAAACAGAACCTCCAGGAGAGTTCAGGTAAATTTGAATATCTTTCTTCGCATCAACTGATTCCAAGAATAACAATTGTGCATTGATGATATTTGCGACTTGATCGTTGATACCAGTTCCTAAGAAAATGATACGATCCATCATTAAACGTGAGAACACGTCCATTTGTGTCATATTCATATGACGTTCTTCAATAATATAAGGTGTTAATGAAGATTCGATGTAGCTTTCTAAGTGCATGCTGGAAAGTCCGACATGCTTTGTTGCGTACTTGTGAAATTCGTTTTTATCGAACATGTTTGATAGTTTTTTAGAAGTATTAAAATTAATAGGTTTCGACTGAATTGATTCTTTTTTTTGCAGAAATTAACGAGAATAATTACAACAACAAAAAGTTCAAAACTTAAATTCTAAAAAAGAGTTGTATTCCAAGTTTTTTTATTGTGAACCAAACTGATTGAAAAACCTTCTTTCTTTTGCATAATCAGATAGATAAACCTCACAGTTTTCCTTTGAGTAATTCCCGCAAAAATAAAACTTCTTCTTTTAGTACCTGAATCTGTGACTGGTGAGCTTCCAGCAACTCTTTCGGAATATTGTTGTTAACGGTATTTCCTGATAAAGTACACTGATACCAATAATTTGCTGGACTGAAGGAAATCAAAAAATCAAGCTGTACACCCAGTTCATTAGCAATCACATTAGCACGTTCAACATCAAGTTTAGTAACTCCGCTTTCAATCTTCTGATACGCCTGTTGGGAAATTCCTAATTGCATTGCAAGTGCTTGTTGAGACAAACCTTTCATATCTCTAAAAAAACGGATTTTGATACCTAAATTTAGTGTGGTTATTTGTTGTTCCATGATTCTGTAACTAGTGAGTTAATACAAAGGTACCAATTAGAAGTTGTAATCCACAATATGAGCTTGTAGCTTACAACAAGAGGGTTGTTATTTACAGTGTAAATCATTCGACTAGTGTGGTCTTCGAAGTATAATTTTGACTCAAATTTTAATCGTATGAAAAAAATAACCTTAACTTTTTATTCACTGCTGAGCATTTTCTTAGCTCATGCACAACCAGAAACTCCACCCGCACCAAAACCACCATCTCTTTTGATTAAACTGGCAACAAACGAAAACAACAGTAATGTTGTAAATTTTAACTCAATAGATTGGAAAGACTATCCCAACACAACGGAATTTGATTTTAGTAGAATGACACCTTTATCAAAACTTCAATCTGCCGTATCAGAATCTTGGGTTACCCCTGAGGATTTACCCATATCAATTATTGATATTGATGATGAGACATATACAATTGAAGGTACTGTTAGTCCGACATCAACTAAGACGCAAAAAATTATACTTGGAAACTCAACATATATGACTACGCGAGTTGAGTTTAAAGAGGAGTATAAACTCTTGAACAATGGATCAACTCTAGCAACTTACACAAGTCATTATTACTCGTATTTTGATAGTAGTCAATTAGTATTTGAAGTTTTTACTAAATGGCAAGATCTGGGAGATGATTTGAGTCAATTTTATGAGGGAATCTCTTTTAACATTGAAGATAAATCACAGCAACAAAATGATATTTCTCTTATTTTGAATCCAAATCCTTCCAATGGGGCGAATCAAGTACTTGCCAACTTTAACCTGTGGGCTAATGGTTTTACTACTGTTAGCATATCCAATCAATTATCGACTTTCAATCGAGTAGTTTATTCTGGAGATTTGCAGAGTGGTTCCAACAGTATTCCAATACCAATTAGAGACTTTCAGTCTGGTATTTATGTTGTAACCGTTTTGTTCAATGGGCAAATGTTTTCTTCTAATCTAATCATTCAATAACCATGAAAAATTTTATCATCGTATTTTTCACGCTTCTTTTACTTTGTGAAGCAAAAGCACAATGCCCAAATGGAAATGCTGAAAGTAACAATTTCAACAATTGGCAAACCTTCTACTCAAATGCTCAGCATCCTCAGGTATTGAATGCCTTTACTCCAGGGTTTAGTTCTGATCGTTTTGGAGTTCAAAGTAGTACTTCGACTTATCCTGCAGTAGCCCCTTATATGCTAGTAAACGGTGTTGATCAATACTCCGGCATTACCGTTCCAAGTCAGGGTGCATATTGTTTTAGTTTAAATAGTAATTTAGCAGGAGGTGCTGCTGAAATGATGAAATATACCTTTCTAGTGACAAATCAGAACAAAATATTTAAGTTCAGATATGCAATTGTTCTTAGGGATGGAGGACACAGTGAAGGAAATCCTGCTGGATGGTTCTATATGGTAAAGGGAAATAACACAGTTCCTACTTTATCTGGGATGACACTATATCATCAAACACAAAAAACATTTATTGCTAATACAAGTGATCCTTTTTTTAAGCGGTCAGCGATTCAATCTGATATCGTTTATAGAAATTGGGAATGTGTTGAATATAATTTATCGGCTTATGTAGGTCAAGTGGTATCGTTTGTCGCAATTGCTAGGGATTGTGTACCTACTCAACATTTCGGTTATATGTATATTGATGCTTTGTGTGACGCATGGCCCGCGACAGCAGAAGGCACTTTAAATGGGTCTGCTTTCTGTTTGGAGCAACCTATTATTTTAAATGCATCCGCCTCATCCGGAGAAGACAGTTATTTTGTAGAAGTATCAGAAGTAGATGCAAATGGAGATTATTACCCTGCGGGTAGTGGTACCATGCTCGTAAGTGATTGGTATATTGCACAACAGGCTCCGTCAAACTTTAATATCACTAACTACCTGAATAGCAAAGGTGTTAAACTAAAATGCGGAAAGAAGTACAAAGTAAAGATTGCCGTTACTAATCGATGTGCACCCTGGAACGAAAAGAGTATGTGGTTTGATATGGTATGCCCGCAAGTAAATGCAGGACCAGACATAACGAAATGTTGTTCAGGAGAGGTAATAGCAACCGATCCGCTTCAAATCGGTTCGCCAGCGATTCCTGGAAACACCTATAATTGGACCTCTGTTCCGTCAGGATTCACAAGCACCTCTTCATCACCTGGAATCAGTCCAAATAACACTACGGCATATTTGGTTGAAATGGCGCAACCTAATGGATGTATTGGCCGGGATACTGTTGTCGTCCGCTTTTTACCGCCTGGATATATGTTGTCCTTAACGTCAAAATATAAATTGTGTGATTATCAACCTTACGTAACAGCCCATGTTCTGTATAATGGTTGCCCTGCATTAGATCAACAATTTTTAAATACTTTCGGTTATCCAGATGCATCCTTCGTAAATTGGTATTTTAAACCAACAGGGGGTACAAATCAATTAATAGGAACAGGTGGCACTATCCATGCTCCTAATGCGGATGGGCTTTTAACGGCTACTATTTCATCAGCATGTGCTCCGAACCCTGTAAGCGTAACCAAGCAACTGTTTTATAGACCTGGCGGACATCAATTTGTTCAACCGAATTCATTTACACCAAATGGGGATGGCACTAACGACATTTTCAGAATACTGGAATCTGGTCCTGCCGCACCTCTCAATATTGGAGACGAACCAGCATACGGAATTAAAGACTTTAAATTACGAATTTACAATCGATGGGGAACAAACTTTAAAACAATTACTAAAGCAGATGTAGGTAGACAACCACATGAAAATGTTCGTCAAGGTGATATTTCATGGAATGGAACAGACAATAACGGGGTTGTTCAGTTTGGAACTTATGTTTACACATTAGAAGTCATGTATTGTGGCTCTGATACTTTTCAACGGATTCAATTATCAGGAGCTACAAAAGATCCATGTTTGAGATGGGTGTGGATTTTCTGTGTGAATAGGGTCAGCGGTTGGGCTTCACATGTGAATGTAATATTGTAATAAAATCATCGTTAATTATTGTGAACTGATCTCATTATCTGAAATCAGTTCACATTTTTTTATATCTGTGCGATCCTGAACAAAATTGGGGTTACCTTAGTTCGATAAAATTCTAAATGTTGGAAAAGAAAAAGAATATAAAAATTTTAACAGTAGCTCTTATACTGAATGCCCTTTTTTCATTTCAGCCACTTGCTCAAAAAGAAACAGCAAATTGGATTTTATGTCCCAATTCACTGTTAAACTTTAATAATCCAACACCTACATTTAATTATGATTCCGCATTACCCTTTAATACATGGGAGTCTTCTGCAAGTATTTCGGATTCCAACGGAAATCTACTTTTTTATACTGATGGAGATACTGTCAGAGGATCAAACGGAACTATTTTACCTAATGGAGAAGATGTATCCTATGTTAAATCAGTTGATTTACAAAGTACTACCCAAGGAGCATTATTCATTCAAAAACCAAATTCAGCCAATTTATATTATCTCTTTTCTCTGGGCTTTTATCAAGACAGATTTGACAAAGGACTTTTTAGCTACTCAGTAATTGACAAAAACTTAAATGGGGGACTAGGATCAGTTGTATCAAAGAATAATCACTTATGCTTAGATACTTTGGCTGAAAAAATGACTGCAACAAAGCATTGTAATGGAAAGGATTATTGGATTGTGGTCGTAAAATGTATCGCCACCAAGTTAAATGATGGCGCTCCTATTGAATATTTAACCGAGTTTCAAAGTTATTTATTGACTGAAAACGGAGTTCAAATATCTCCAATAAAATCAACTCTGAAAACCCATTGTGGCAGATTCGGACAAATGAAATTCAATAACAAAGGCAATGAGTTAGCCTTTGCACAAAATAATTACTTGACTCTTCTAGCGTTTGACAAATCAAGTGGAAAAGTCTCTTTAAAGACAGAAAGAAATTTACCTCTTAAAAATGGGTACGGATTAGAATACGCCCCAAATGATTCGATTATTTATATTAATCAGCTTCAATACGAAATTGCTTCGAATTCATTAACTCAATTGAATGACCCAAATTATCTTGCACAGCTTCAAAGAGGTATAGATGGAAAAATATATTCTATTAGAGTGACAGATGAAGGTGGAGGATTTTCGTCTGCTTCAATTCCTTTTTATTGGACTCAAAGTAATTGGGGTAATTCCTATTTTATCGGTTCACCAGATAATTCTACGAATTTGGTTGCCATTGAGAACCCTAATTTGGCAGGTCTATCCTGTCAATATAGTGCAAATTATTTGGTAGCAAATACAATTTCTTTCTCTTGGAGCGTTGCTCTGCCTAATTTTCCATCGTTTTATTTCAATCATCCTATTAGTGAATTCACATATTCAGGCACTTGTGTAGGAGAAACATTTCAATTTTCATTGGTAAACAATCCTGTTCCAGATTCGGTACATTGGATTTTTCATGATACAGGTTATGAAGTAACTTCATTGGGTGCATCATTCACTTTTCCGTCATCTGGAGAATGGGAAGTAAGTTGTTTTGTTTATATAAATGGTGTTGTAACATCCAGCACCCAATGTGTGAACGTTTGTGGGGTAAATGATGTTTCATTTCCTGACAAAATAAATTTGTGTGAAGTACCTACACCTTTTGAATTGAATGGATTAAATACATGTACTGCGAACTATTTATGGAATACAGGAGATACAACTGCTGCGATAACCATATTAAAAGAAGGAATTTATACACTAGAGACAACGAATAGCTGTGGTATTCATAAATACACGGTTGAAGTATTCAAAGGCGATGATTGTACTGTTTTAACAGAAATCCCAAATATAATTACAGTAAACAATGATCAAACCAATGACAATTTCAGTATTAAAGTAAAAAATGCCAAGTCGTTTACCTATTCGATTGTTAATCGCTGGGGAAATCTAATTACCCTAGGAGAAATAACTGTTCCTCCGACATCTGTTTTTGATTGGAGCACTTTTGATCTTTGGGATGGAAAAACTGAAAGAGGTGAAATCGTAAATGATGGTACCTATTTCTACATCATTGAATTCGTCTTGTTCAATGATTCTAAGTTTTCAAAAAATGGATTTGTGTTCGTAGTCAATTAACTTGAGTTCTGAATGAATCTTAATCGTGTGAAAATTCGATTTCGTAGCTCGTATGTTTCCGAATATTCAGAACACTTTCGTCCTCAAAAATCAAGTATTGACCTTTGATTCCTACTAGCTTACCTCGAATTATTGGTGTTTTGTCGAAGCTAACGCTTTTTACTTTTACGGGATATTTTTCAACGGGATAACTCAAGGAGATAATCGTGTCATCCATACTCACGAAATCACGCATATCGAATGGAAGAAAATCCTCTACCCTCCCTTTTTCATCGACCAAATCAATGTCTTCATTGATCTCATTCTTCAACATCCGTTGCCAATTCGTTTTATCGGTCATCATCGATTTCAAAGCAACTTCAATCATTCCTGCCTCATAGCGATTCGCTGTTTCGGCTAAAACAATTGCTTGTGAAGCTCCTTGATCCATCCAACGTGTCATTTTTTGTTCTGCCCTCGTTACACCTACTTTTACCGTATCGGAAGCAGCCAAATAAACAACATGCGGTTGATTATGGTGTTTTTCTTCCCATTCCACATCTCTTCCTTCACCCAAATGCGCTTTACATAGTTCTGGATTAATGATACAAGGTGCAGCTTGAGGAGCTGATTGAAAACAAGGATAACAAAAACCTTGACCAAAAGAGTTTTTCGTTTGTTTTCCACAATTGGAACAAACAATTTTCCCAGTCCAAGCTAATTCGATTTCTTTTCCAATCAACTCATTCATTTTAATTTGCGGTTCTCCATTGAGCACCAATTGATATTGAATTGGATCCGCAAAAGAAACCCTCATTTTATCTAATAATCCTTTCATTTCTTTTAGATTTTAAGACTGAAGACAAAAGACTACAGACAGATTTGTCTTAAGTCTTCTATCTTTTGTCTAATGTCTCAAAATATTAATCCTGTATACTTTCCAACTCTTCAGTTGCTTCGAGCCACATTTCAGAATAATAATCCAATTTTGATTTCGCTTCATCGAATGACTTTAAAACTGGAGCAGTTGATGAAGAATCGGTAAAATCCATCGTTGCTAATTGCTCTTCCAAACCTTTCACCTCCTTTTCCAATTCTTGAATGCGCTCTTCGTGCTGTCTTACTTTGGTTTGAAGTTGATTCTTTTTGCGTTTATTCTCCTTTCGTTCTTCCTGAGATTGTGCTTTCACAGGTTCTTCAACAACCACTACCTTCTGAACAACCTTTGCGGTTTCCTTTTTGGGAGTACTTGCATTCATTGCCATTTTGCGTTGTAAGTATTCATAAACGCCAAAATGATGAATCTTAAGGGTTTGATTTTCAATATCCCAAATACGATTCGTTAATCCATCTAAAAATTCGCGGTCGTGAGATACAATCAAAAATGTTCCTTCGTATTGCAACAAGGCTTTTTTGAGAACTTGCTTACTCTGAATATCCAAGTGATTGGTTGGCTCATCGAGAATCAATACGTTTGAAGGGCTCAATAACAATTGACACAAAGCCAAACGCGTTCGTTCACCTCCTGATAAAACGCCAACTTTCTTGTCGATATCTTCTCCAGAGAATAAAAAAGCTCCCAAAATAGAACGCAATTCTTTTCGAACTTCACCTGAAGCAACCAAATCAACAGTTTCATAAATCGTCAAATTCTTATTCAAACGTTCAGCCTGATCTTGGGCGAAATAGGTAATCTTCACATTATGACCATATTCTACCTTTCCATCGAAATCAATTTCTTTGGTCATACATTTAAACAAGGTCGATTTACCCACACCATTTGGTCCTAAAAGTGCAATCTTTTCTCCTCTTCCAACAGTGATGGAAATATCTCTAAACAACGTTCTATCACCATAGGTTTTCCCCAAATGTTCCATTTCAAGTACCCACTTTCCAGGTTGCACATTCAAAGGGAAGAAGATATTCATCTTTGCAACAGCATCGTTTTCTACTTCAATACGTTCTGTTCGATCCAATTTTTTGATCAATGATTGAGCAAATGCCGCCTTATTCTTTTTCGCACGGAATTTATCAATCAATTCCTGTGTTTGTTTAATGTCTTTATCTTGCTGTTTCTTCGCATCAACCAAACGATCCAATTCTTCGGAGCGCAATTCCTTGTACTTCGAATAATGGTATGGAAAATCGAGAATCTTCCCGAAGGAAATTTCCCAAGTTCTATTTGTGACGTTATCCAAGAACAATCTATCGTGAGAAATAACTACGACCGCTCCATCAAATTTCGTTAAGTAATTCTCTAACCATTGAATGGAAACAATATCCAAGTGATTTGTTGGCTCATCGAGCAATAACAAATTTGGGCGATTGACTAATATTTTAGCCAACTCAGCTCTCATTTTCCATCCTCCAGAGAAAGAATTCAGCTGCTTTTCGAAATCATCTTTGTGAAAACCAAGTCCATCTAAAACAGACGCAATTTTCTCTTCCCATTGGAATCCATCGTGAATATTGAATAAATCATTAGTAGCATTCAAATCATTCAACAACTCCAAATAAGATTCCGACTCATAATCTTGTCGTGTAGTCAATTGGTGATTAATCTCATCAATATGTTTCCGAAGGTGATTTAATTGTTCATTCGAAAAAAACAAATAATTAAACACACTTTGATTGGTGTCAATGACGATATCTTGAGTCAGAAATCCTACTTCCAGACCTTTTTGTCTGTGAATTTGACCATCAGTAGCCTTTTCAGTTTGGGCGATCAACCTCAACAATGTTGACTTTCCTGCACCATTTTTACCTACTAAACCAATTCTATCCCCTTGATTAACCTGAGCCGAACAATCCTCAAACAAATAACCCTGTGGGAAATGCACTCCCAATTTTTCTAAAACAAGCATGTGCAAAGGTAGACAAAGTCTGAGAGAATTGAGAATTGAAAAGTGAGAAGTTCAAAAATTGAAGATTAATTGAAATGGGGAAAGAATTTACAAAAAAGTCAAGCTAAGAAACCCTTAGCCTGACTCGTATTAACAATCTAAAATTCTATAGAACAAATGATGCTAATTTTTTTCTTACAATTTGATCTGGTCCAACATAATCCATTTTAATATTTACAATAGTTCCTGATTTTCCTTGTCTCAATAAACGTGTTGCGTCATCAGAAAGGTGATTTCCTTTTCCCTTCTCAGGTTTTGGAGCACTACTTAAACTCAATTCCCAATTCAAGATTGTGAACTTGGCGTCTAAAGGGCTGTTTTTATAACGTGAGAATAAATTCTTTTCTAGAGGAGAAATTTTTCCTCCTTCTTCTGCAGCCCCAAAGAAAAAGTCGGGATTTGGGAGAATCATTACGCGGAATGGGAATGAGCCCAATTTCACTTTTTTCTTTGAAACCGAATTTACTCCATAGATATCAATAGTTGCAGTTTTGCCACTCGTTGTCACTTTAGCGATATGTTGATTTCCATCTTTTGATAAACTCACTCCATTTCCCTCCAATATTGTTTGATCATAACCAGATGCCACACCTTCTACTCGATTATTGTATCCTTTATACAAGACATTCAATTGCGGCAATGAAATGGTTCCTTGCGGTTTCATGATTTTTACGGTATGCGTCCAATCTTCCATTTTCACCTGACCCGATTTATTTTTAATGGAAATCGTTCCTTTCAAGACCATTTCACCACTCGAACCCACTTTCGTGCGAATGATACCTTTTCCTTCAGAACCTAAAAAGGATGATCCATTGTAAGTCACCGTAGGTTGATTATCTGAATCAAAAGCGGCCATCATTACATTCAACTCTACTTCGTCGCCACTATTTGCAATCTCTGGTCCGTAAGCCAATCCAACTATGCTATTAAAGGAATATTCTCCAGTAGAAACTTTTGATTTTAAATGAGCCAAGGCCAAAGAACGAGCCGAAAGAATGTCTTGTTGCATGGAAGAAAGAGAAGCCAAGGCAGCAACAAGTGGCGAGTGATCAAAGGTTTGTCCAATCCAATGGACTCCTTCTATATCATTTTGTGTAACTCGTTCTTGTTTAGTAAGATTCATATAGATGGATGAGAGAATTTCTTCATCATCCCTCATATTTACGTGTGATGATCGAAGCATTTGAGCTACTTGTCTCTTCAAGTCTTTATTGTCCTTAAAACTATTAATCTCTTTCGGATTAACAGAATACGAATTCTTTCCTTCTTTGTAAGTTCCCACTGCATGAATCAACTTTGATCGAAAATTGTTGTAATGTTCCCAAATCATTTTTCCTTTTCCTGTGGGATTCTTGATATCATCTCCAACTAAAATATGCATTGGAATATCGTATTGATCCTTTGCCTGAACAGCCATCAAATTCATCCGTATTGGTCTGCAATCTTTTCCCTTTTCCCAAATAATAGTTTCTTTGTCTTCTGGTTTGATTATCGTAGTCTCTTCTCCAGATTCCCTCAATAGTTCTAATTTCACACGATCAATTTCTTGAATCAAACTAGCCGATAATTGATCAACTTGCTTCATTTGCTTCATCACCTTTTTTAATTTATGAAGCTTTTGAGCATTCTCTTTTCCGCGAGTTGAGGCAATCTCATTAGAAATGTCAGACACAAATTCAGAGCCTCTATCTACTTGCATCACATTCGATTTTTGGGTATTCTCTTCTATCGCTACAAACGCATCCA
This sequence comes from Fluviicola taffensis DSM 16823, assembly GCF_000194605.1. Classification (NCBI taxonomy): domain Bacteria; kingdom Pseudomonadati; phylum Bacteroidota; class Flavobacteriia; order Flavobacteriales; family Crocinitomicaceae; genus Fluviicola; species Fluviicola taffensis. The sequence continues at coordinate 2,626,407 of NC_015321.1, read as the reverse complement.
AAATGGTTTTCGATACGTTTAATGCCAAAAGTGCGGTGAGTACTAAATACATCATTCCAATCATCTTTTGTCTCGGTGTTTCTTTTCCTCCAGCCATGACTTAAATTTTTAAGGTTATACTTATCGAATGTTCTTTTTTCAATAAGTAACATGAAGGCAAAAAAAATGTCCCGACGTTCGCTATACGAAGTCGGGACAGTATTAACTTTCAAAAATTCCAAACATCTTGTTCAAAGGTTCGAATGCTTTCAATGATATCCGCAGATTCTATTAACGCATCAACTCCCGTTCGGTAACTATCGATTGAGCGATCAAACACATTGCTTTCCTTATAAACGGTACTCGAAAATCTTCTTTTCCAAAACAAATCATCGTAGCTCATCCATTGTGCATCATTTTTGTCGTTGTAGACATAATAATTGGTCAATAAATACCGCAAATGTGGAAAATAAACCCAAAATTTCGTTTCCAAGCCTGAAATCATTTTTTGTCCATTTGAACTCGTTTCCTCTTTCGCAATAACGGGAGCTATTCCCAAGATTCGAACATCCATTACAGAACGTTCCTTGTCAAAGAACCAGTCTTCTTTGATCAAATATTTTACAATATGTTCCGAATCAATCCAGGTAGTATCTCTTGGTGGATACACAAATTGGTTAATCCCATTGATTATTGCCGTTGAATCTTGTCCGTCATAGGTAGAATAAGGTACATCAGTTTGATCACCCAACTTTCCCAGATAATAAAACACATTGTTTCTAAAAACGGAATCATTGCAATAATTCCCTCCAGATTCAGGAACAATTGGATACTTGAACTGATCTCCATCAATAATATCAAATTGATAGGGATTGTAGGGGGAAAATACTTTGAGTTCTCCGTTCATAATGTGATGACGCATGATTGTCCATAAAGACCAACAATTGGTATTTCGAACATATTGCCCAGAAGGAGTATGGTGATCCAATGGGTAATAAATAGGGTGATTGATTTTTTCTCTCAGATCAATTTGTCGCCAAACCCGTTTACTCCAAACAACATCAGACTCACGCACATACTCATACGGTACGGTACGTTTGGTCAAAACATGTTCTTTGAGATACGGATTATCAATAGTAGGATTAGAGGAAAGAAAATCAGTGGATTCACATTGTGCAGAAGCATTCTGGGTCCCGATTAAAAATAGGATAAAGGAGTATTTTTTCATGGCATGGGGTTTTCTTAATAGTGAAAATCTGTTCCATTCGTTACATGATTAAGCCCTAATTATCATTACAATCTAATTAAAAATCAATTCCTACTTTTTGCCTAGGCATAAAAAGTAGGCAAAAATGCCTTTGTCTCAATTACTGCATTCAAACAGTCTTTCGTTTCTGACCGATCTAGGAAAGACGAGATCAGGACCTCAAATGACAAGCACTTTCCAAGATCGATAACAGAAACGAAAGGCTTTTCCTTCTATGTTACATAGAATAGGTCGGGTGACATTTTTTTTGCTTCGAAACAAAATTTTCCCTGTCGCGTAATTGAGACTTCTGTCCGCAACCAAAAATCCCACTAATTAGCAAGTCATTTTTAACGAAAAAAGCACTCTGCAAAATAGCTCTGAGTAACATCCAAATGAAATTCATTTATCTGAAATTCAAATTCTACGAACAATAATTATTCGTAGAATCAAAAAATCCCGTCTCAGCTAAGCCAAGACGGGATTCATTATTTTTAGTTTCAATTAGAAGTTCCAAACATCGTGTTCGAAGTTTCTAATCTCTTCTGTTACTTTTTCTGCTTCCATTAGTGCATCTACACCAGTTTTGTAACTATCAATCTTGCGATCATATACGTTACTTTCACGGTAGATAGTACTTGTGAAGCGACGTTGCCAAAACAAGTCATCGAAACTTTGCCATTGCGCATCATTCTTTTCGTTGTACACAAAGTAGTTAGCCAAAATGTAACGACAATGAGGAAAATACAACCAGAATTTTTCTTCCATACCAACGATGTTTTTACCACCCGTTGGGGATTCTTCTTCTTTGTAAACTACTGGTGCAATTCCAAGAATACGAACATCTAAAACCGAACGTTCTTTATCAAAGAACCAATCTTCTTTCAAACGATACTGAACAATGTGCTCCGAATCTACCCAAACTGTATCTGCAGGAGGATATTTGAAAGAGATAACACCAGTTACAGGGTCTGTAACCTCAATTGGATCTCCATTTTCATCAGTCAATGGAACATCACTTTGAGCTCCCAATTTCCCCATGTAGTAGAAAGCTTTGTCACGGAATAAAGAATCCGTTAAAAAGTTCTTTCCTGGTTCTGGTACGATTGGATATTTGAATTGATCTCCATCTAACATATCAAACTGATATGGATTGTAAGGAGAGAACATTTTCAAGTCCCCGTTGATAATGTGGTGACGTAAAATTGTCCACAAAGACCAACGACTCGTATTTCGAACGTATTGTCCAGAAGGAGTATGCTTATCTAATGGCAAATAAATCGGAAGATTCATTTTTTCACGCATATCAATCATTCGCCAAACACGATGACTCCAAACCACATCAGCTTCACGAACAAACTCGTACGGAATCATTCTTTTAGTTGGAATATGTTCCGTCATATAAACCCCATCAATGACATCCGCTTGCGGCACATTTACAGGTCCACCATTGATTTCTTGAGCATTAACAAATGCTCCAGTCAACAATGCACTTAATAGAACTAAACGTTTCATGTTTGACAAAAATTATTGATTAAATGGTGAATACACCACCTTTTTTACGTTGAATTTTATCTGGTCCAACTACTTTAGTCATAAAACTAATTTGAGAACCAGGCTTTGCTTGTTTCAACAAGTTCATTGCTTCACCACTCAAAACGTTTCCAGCGCCTTTAGCAGGTCTTGGAGCACCAGCAACATTTAATTCGTATTCTAATACTGTAAATGTTGCATTCAATGGGCTATTTGAGTATTTAGCAAACAAACGAGTTTCCACTTTAGATGCTTTACCGCCTTCTTCAGTTGCTCCAAAGAACAAAGAAGGATTAGGCAATGTCATCACACGGAAAGGGAAAGAACCTAATGTTACTGTTTTATTAGTTGTAGTGTTTCTTCCTGCAACAGTAATTGATGCAGTTTTACCTGCTCCACTAACCGTTCCGATATAGCCTGTTCCATTTTGAGTCAATGTAACTCCAGAACCAGTCAAAATTGTTTTGTCGTAACCAGAAGCTACACCCTCCACTTTATTTGCGTATCCTTTGTACAATACATTCAATTCAGGAAGAGAAACTGTCCCTTGTGGCTTCATTACTTGAATTTTCTTTGTCCAAGGTAATGTTTTTGCTACACCTGACTTATTCAAAATCGTAATTGTACCACTTAAATTCATTTCAGTAGATCCAGCTTTAGTCTTAATAAATGCTTTCCCGTCGCGAATATTCTCTTTAGAAACAGGTGCATTTCCCATAGTAACTGATGGTTGTTTATCAGAATCAAAAGCGGCCATCAAAACTTGAAGTTCAACATCTTCATTTTGATTTACTACTTCTGGTCCATAAGCAAGTGCCATAATTTTATTGAATGAGTACTCACCTCCACCAACTCTTAAACGAATCAATGATACAGCATCAGCACGAGCAGTCAAAATCTCTTTTTGCAAAGAAGACAATGACGCTAAAGCAGCTACTGATGGCGAGTGGTCAAAAGTACGTCCAATCCAATGTACATCCTTGATTTCACCCTCATGCATATCATCTAATTCTTTCTTGGTAAGTGACATGTAGATTTTCTTTAACATATCCTGATCATCTGGAGCAACATTCTTCATTGCTTTATCCAAAGTCTTACTCACTTCAGCAATTTCTTTATAATTACGAATGTTCGGATCTTTAAAAGAATACTTTTTTTCTTTAGTACTTGCAGACGAAGCAATCAATGATGCTAAATCTCCACGGAATTTCATGTAGCTATCCCACATTTTAATACCATTTCCAGTAGGACGCTTGATATCATCTGCAATACCCATAACATCCATTGGCTCATCGTATTTATCCTTACCATCCACTTTCATCAAGTTCATGCGGATTGGTTTCAATGGATCTTTATCCGTGTAGGCCTTAGTAACAATGAATTCAGGACCAACTTCTTTCACGTTTTCACCACATTTCTCTAAAATTTCCATTTTCAACCCATCAAGTAATTTGATCTGATCAATGGTCATTTTATCAATTTTGTCGACAACGCCCATCAAAATTTTAGCCTTCTTCATAGCTTCAGGATTACTTTTATCCTCTGCTACTTCTTTCAAATCGAGTCTTTTTTCTTCACCTCGACCGTATTCATTCAAATTTGATATTTGGATATTTTCTTCAATTGCCACGAAAGCATCCAATATGGCCTTCGAGACGTTTAGTGCCAGAAGTGCGGTAAGTACTAAGTACATCATACCGATCATCTTCTGTCTTGGGGTTTCTTTTCCACCTGCCATGACTTCTAAATTTTATTGGTTTACTTGTTAGTAATATTCAATTTTAATAAAGTAACTATCGATTAAAAAATTAATCTCTAGAAATTGTCATAGCTTTCAACATGTTGCCATAAACTGAATTTAAATCAGTTAAGTTTTTAGACAACATTGCCATATTTTCTTTATAACGTTTTGTATCTTCAGCTGAATCAGATAAATTCTTCATCATTTCAGTTACTTGACCTTGGAATTTCTCTGTTGCCTCTAAATGAGCCGAAGAACCTTTCAATTGCAATTCGTAAACATTGTTCAATGCAGACAAGTTTTTAGAAACTTTTTGCATTTGCTCACCGAACGACTCACCTTCTTGTGTGTTTGAAGTCATTCCAGAAATTGAAACTGATGCTCTTTCATAAGCTTCAGATAAATTAGATACTTTGTCAGACGCTGCTTGCAATGAAGAAACATAAGAGTCAGTTGCCGCTGCTGCAGATGTTACACCTTTCAATTGAGCAGCATTTTCACCCAACTGACGCATTCCATCACCTAAACGCTCTAACAATTGACCATCAATTTTTGCTTCCTCTAACATTTTGTCTAAGTGCTCAGTAATTCCAGATCCACCAGAATTTCTTCCTCCTCTTCCTCCTGCAGCTGGCAAAGCATCGTGATCTAAATCATCACTGTGACCTAAAGCTAACTCTGGGTACACCAATTCCCAATTTGGATCCTCATGAATCGGCTCAAATGCCGAGAAAATGAAAATCAATGCCTCTGTACTTAATCCGACGATCAACATGGGACCTGCAAAAGGCCAGTGCATGATTTTAAATAAGGCTCCTACGATTACGACTGCCGCACCGAAACCGTATAATTTCGCCATAAACTTTTTCCATCCTTTACTTCCTGGTTTCATAGTTTTCTTTGTTTTTTAGGTTTAACCAAATTTATTGTTTTGTAAATTGTTTGTTGTATTCCTAGCGAAGTTGGATATCGCTACGAATTTCTTCCCCACCCTCTTTCGAGAAGTCACGTCCACCACGTCCTAAGTGTGTTGCCACATTTCGGAATCCGACGTACGATTTGGCTGTATCCTGATACTCGTATGTACGAGTTGAAGTTTGCAAATAATAACCTACATCTTTCCAAGAACCCCCGCGGATAACTTTACGTTTCATTGCTGGCGGATCCCAGTCCATTGCATCATATCTATAATCAGTATTCAAATCATGAGAGAACTCATACATCGCTTCGTCATAAGCAGTTTCACACCACTCAGAAACGTTTCCAGCCATACAATATAACCCCCATCCGTTCGGATTGTAAGAATATGCTTTTACAGTATGGAAACCACCGTCTTCAAAATAACGACCTCGCATTGGTTTAAAGTTACCTAAGAAACATCCGCTCTGGTTACGAATATAAGGGCCTCCCCAAGGGTAAGGTGAGTTATTCAAATCTCCACGAGCAGCTCGTTCCCATTCAGCTTCTGTTGGCAAACGGAAATCATTTACAAATAAATCTCCCATTGCTGTTAACCAGCTATTCAATAATTGAGTTCTCCAAATTGAAAATGCTTTTGCTTGTACCCAAGTAATACCAATAACTGGATAGTTATCGTACGCTGGATGCCAGAAATACATATTCGTCATTGGATCATGGAAAGCATAAGTAAAGTCACGCACCCAAACCAAAGTATCTGGATACACATTAATTTCCTCATCAATGATAAAACGTTGACGATTCTCGTGACCACGAAGACCTGTACTTTGTCCTTTTTTATTGAAATAACTCAAATCCTTATCCAAACCTTGAGGTTCTTCAGTAAACGGATGGTTTGGAGTATTCAAGTCACGGTGCTCTGGACTAACCTCATTTCCATCTTTATCAATTCCATTGTGAACGATATCAATTCGACCTCTTCTAGCCGCTTCTCTCAAATCTATCCAATAGTACTTGAAATTCAATTTACGAGTATCAATTTCACGACGTCTGTAAAAACGCTCAGGCTGAGGATAGTACATGTCAGCTAAGAAAGGCATCAACTCTTCGTCAGTGTAAGAAAAACGACGATCCCAATTCAACGTAAATTGAGCGCGATTCACATCTCGATCAGAAGGCTCAAATTCAGCCATTTCTAAAGCACCTTCATCAAAATACATGTCTGCATAATTGATGTAGCGAGATGCATCTTCATCATCCTCCACTCCAGAGTAAATACGTTCACGAGCCATTGAGTCACGAACCCAATCAACGAATTGACGATACTCATTATTTGTAATCTCCGTTTGGTCAATATAAAATGCCTGAACAGAAACCGTTTTTGCACGTGTTTGGTGCAAGAAAGGAACATCTTGGTCATTTTCTCCCATAATATAGGAGCCAGATGGAACATACACCATCCCAAGAGGAATCTCAGGCTGGTAAACTCGACGACCCAAAGTCCCAGTCAAGTGACCGCTTCGCGAGCTACAAGAGGCAATTAAAGCCCCAATTAAACCGATAAACAACAGTTTTTTCATTCTAGTTCAATTTTACAGTTCCGGATTTATCAATTAACATTCTACAGGATCAATTTGTGATAATAACGGAATTGAATAAAAAATGGTTACAAAGATTCTTATTTTTTTTCAATTTTACAACCAACGTGGATTATGTGCTTTCGTAATTGGTATAATTGGAATATAACAAAACTTCAACGCAATCTCATGTGTACCAGTAGATATCTTAGCTAATTTACCTACCGTAATATCATAAGAATATCCAATCCACATAAACGCTCTACCTTTACCACTTGCCAATGTTTTATCAAAAGGTTTAAATCCAACCAATACAGATAATGCATCGCTATTACGGAAAGCTAAACCACCATACAAAAAGTTTCTAAAGATATAGCGTACATTCACGTTTCCAGATACTTTTCTCAAATTACTCTCCACAAAACCTTGAACATCGATATCACCATCACCAATTCTTCTAAAAGTATACCCACCCATCGCATAGAAATGGCGAGCCAAATCAAGCTGAACAGTTCCTGTTCCCGTTTGAGAAGTCAAAGGTAATGGAGATGCTTGTAAATGCGTTGCTGAAATACCTGCATACCAATTATTAGTTCGGTAATAGGCGCCTAAATTAATATCGTAAGTAATCGCAGAGCTTGCTCCAGGAAAAGTCGCATCGATTTGAGTCTGTGGACCAATCCATGTTGGACTCATCCCTAAATTAACCATTCCGACACCTAAGCCTAAACCTAGTTTCCCTTGTCCAATTTGGAAATGGTGAGAATAATTCAATGAAACATTATTCTGTCTATTAAATCCAATTGCATCATGCGTGAAATTCAATCCAAAGCCGCCCGACCACTTGCCGAAACTTTCCATGTTAATCTCAGCATTGAATAGAACTGAGTTTGGTGCTCCTGAAATCTTATCCCATTGATTGCGATACATCAAATTTCCACACAAACCTTCTTCTATACCTGAAGCTCCTGGGTTAACAGAGAACTTATTATAAAAGAAATGTGTTAGTGCAATGTCTTGTTGAGCTACTGCTCCAAAAGAACAGAACACAAACGCTGATAAAATACGTAACGTTTTATTCATATTAAAGGGTCCTAAATTTTGGTTTTAACATGTTTGACTTTAACAAATTTTAGCCAATTGGCGACTAAAATAAGTATTTTTTAGAACAAACAAAATTTTTTCGTGCATTCAATTCATCTTTTCCACAATGAAATGTTGAATAGATAAATATTTAACACACTACTCTGATACGAAAGTCTCCGCAAAAGGTTACCCTAACTTTTGATATGTCTTCCACCACAGGTTCGGTATATCACCATTCAAAGCGTTGTTATACTGGGATTTATCACACGGAACAAGGTGATGTCTTTCGTATTTAATTCCTTCTTTTGGAGGATAAGGAACCTCCATCCACCACCGCTCAGAGCGGTTGCTGCGGTAAAAAATAAGTTCGTGATTTATTTCGTCGAGAAAAACAGTAAACTTGGTATATTCCTTTTTTGAGCCAATTGGAAAGTCTCCAACCCTTTGAGCGTACCCATCCATAAAATACCAAATAATTTGAGCGATTTCTGCATGTGCGCTTTCAGCAATTTCTCCTGGTAATAGGTTAAACAAGCCCAAAGACGTTAGTTTGTCAGAAATTCCAGCGTATTTGGCTATTTGACACACATCTTGGTTATCCAACCCATTTGGTTGAGAAAAGTATTTTCCTTTAAAATCAGATGCTTTGATCGATTGCAAATCAATACTTAACAAATCTGTATTTCTTAACAAAGGCTCTGCGATTTTAAAATCTGCTTTAAATTCCCCTAAACGAATCGCATCAAAGAATAATTTTTCAAATAAATCGATTTCTGAAGACTTCACGAGTGGTGTTTGATAACCAACGACTGAAAAATTGAATAAGTAACAAGGTCGGTGCATCAATAATTTACTCACATACCCATCCTTGCTGATAGGAAGTTCGGGATCTCCCAAATCCAATTTAGAATCAATATTTAAGACATTGATTAGTTGTTCCAACTCTTCATATCCTTGATACATGGCGTAAGTTAAATCTTGAGAACCACCAATTACTAAAGGAATAACCGATTTTTTTACCAACTCAGCAACAACCTGTCTCAATGCAAAATAGGTGTCTTCTACTCGTTCTCCAGGCATTAAGTTTCCTAAATCATAACTTTTAAAGTTCCAGTTACTTCCCGAAAAATAAGTTGCTAAGTGGTTTCGAAAACGATCGTCGGTTTGGCCATGTAAAGAAGGTTCGCCATTTCTGAACTCAGGAATATAGATGATTGCAATTCCAGCTTGATCGATTTCAGGAAAGCCTGATCCGTCATTTCGAACAAATCGTTCACCCAAAGATTCTGCAATGGGATTTTCAATCGGATCAATTGGACTAAAATAAATAGAGATATCCTTCATTCTAAAAATGTCTTTGGACAAAAATAGCCGAATGACTCTTTGTTGAAACGTCTCATTCAATTAAGAATAAAGAGTCGAAAGTTAATAACTCGGGGAATTCAAAAATGAGAATTCAAAAGTCAAAAGTTTTATTGACCGTTTTATAACTTTTGACTACTCACTTTTATCCTGAATTAATTTCGCACTGACGCTTGTCGTAATTCAGTCTTCATCAGCCATAGCTGATTCTTATTTCTTCTTAGCCGCAGGTTTTTTAGCCGCAGCTTTCTTGGCAGGAGCTTTTTTCGCTGGCGTTTTCTTTTCAATCATTTCTTTCACCTTGTCAAGAGTCAGGGTCGTAGCTTCAACGGAACTTGGAAGTTCAATCTTCAATTTACCTTTCAATATGACTGTTTTCCCCCAACGTGCCTTTTCAACGCGAATACCTTCTTCTTTCCAATCGTAGATAACTTTATCTATGTCCTTCTGAATTTTTTCAGCGACTAACGTATCAATATCTTGCTGAGTAAGGTTATCAAAATCATATTTCTTGCTGACATTAATAAAGATTCCATTCCATTTGATAAATGGTCCAAAACGACCAACCCCTTTTTGAACAGGCAATCCTTCATAGGTCCCAATGGGTGCATCAGCCTGCAATTTTGAGTCGATGAGTATTATTGCCTGATCCATTGTGAAACCCATTGGATCATCCCCTTTTGCAAGTGAAATAAACTGATCTCCAAATTTTACATAAGGACCAAAACGACCAACATTTACTTCTACTGGAGAACCTTTATATTCCCCCAAATTTTTAGGTAATTGAAATAATTCAAGAGCATCTTCCAACGTAATCGTATGGATGGATTGATTCCCTAATAAGGATGCAAAGCGCGGTTTTTCTCCGTCTTCTTTTTCATCTCCAATTTGAATCATTGGTCCAAAACGACCAATTCGAGCAATTACTTTTTTATTAGAAGCTGGATCAATACCTAAATCGCGCTCACCAGTAGCACGGTCTGAATTTTCCAAGGTATCTTCTACACTGTGATGGAAAGGCTTATAAAAGGAAGTCAACATAGCTGTCCATTCCATTTTACCGCGCGCAATTTCATCAAACTGCTCTTCCACTTCAGCTGTGAAATGATAATCCATAATTCCTCCAAAATGGTCTACCAAGAAATCGGTTACAACCATTCCAATATCTGTTGGGAATAATTTATTTTTTTCTTTACCAGTAACTTCTTTCTTCGTTTGCTTGTCAATAGCAGAACCTTTTAGTTCCAATACTTGATAAGCACGCTCATCCCCTTCTCTTTCTTGCTTCTCCACATATCCGCGTTTTTGAATCGTTGAAATGGTTGGTGCGTAAGTAGACGGTCTTCCAATTCCTAGTTCTTCTAATTTTTTCACCAAAGAAGCTTCTACATATCTCGCAGAAGGACGTGTAAAGCGTTGAGTTGCACGAATAAAATCACGGTCTAGATTCTCTCCAACACGAACAGCTGGCAACAAACCTTCCGTTTCGTTCTCATTGTCTTCGTCGTCTATATTTGCTTCCAAATACACTTTTAAGAACCCATCAAATTTGATGACTTCTCCTTTTGCTTGGAAAACTTCAGCTAATTTTTGATTCCCAATAGAAATCGTTGTTCTTTCCAACTCAGCATGACTCATTTGAGATGCGATTGAACGTTTCCAAATCAAATCATACAGGCGTACCTCCTCTCTTTCACCCCGACTCAAAGAATGCATCCCAAAATTAGTCGGACGAATTGCTTCGTGAGCCTCTTGTGCATTCGAATTCTTATTGGTGTATTTCATTGGATGCGAATATTCTTTTCCGTAAGCAGAATGAATTTCATTTTTCGCACCTTCCATTGCTGTTTCCGATAAATTCACGGAATCCGTTCTCATGTACGTGATATGTCCAGCTTCGTATAATCTTTGTGCAACTTGCATGGTTCTTGAAACCGAGAATCCCAATTTCAAAGATGCTTCTTGTTGCAAGGTAGAAGTTGTAAATGGCGATGCGGGAGTTTTCTTAGCTGGTTTTTGTTGTACATCCAGTACTTCGAAATCAACTTTCGCACAATTTTCTAAGAATGAATTCACTTCGGTATCTGTTCCAAAATGTTTGGATACTTCCGCTTTGATTCGCTCTTTTCCTTTTAAAAACTCTCCTGTAACTCGAAAATAGCTTTCTGCGTTAAATTGTTGAATTTCTTTTTCCCGTTCAACAATTAATCGTACTGCAACCGATTGCACACGACCTGCTGACAAGCTTGGTCTCACTTTTTTCCATAAAACAGGAGAAAGTTCAAAACCTACCAAACGATCCAATACTCGTCTCGCCTGCTGTGCATCTACTAATGGTTTATTTATTTGGCGCGGGTTCTCAATTGCTTTTAAGATGGCACCTTTTGTAATTTCATTGAAAGTGATTCGCTTGGTGTCCTTTTTATCCAATCCAAGTGTTTCATATAAATGCCAAGAAATAGCTTCTCCCTCGCGGTCCTCATCGGTAGCGAGCCAAACCACATCTGATTCCTTCGCTAATTTTTTTAATTCTGCCACTAGGGCTTTCTTATCGGGGCTGACCTCGTATTCGGGTGCAAAATTATTTTCGACATCAATTGCTAAACCTTTCGAAGCTAAATCGCGCACATGGCCAAAACTTGATTTTACAGTAAAGTCTTTTCCGAGGTATCCCTCAATGGTTTTCGCCTTTGCAGGTGACTCAACTATGACTAAATTCTTGCTCATGCTAACTAATTTTCTGGCTCGAAACGATTCGAATCGGTGCAAATATAAACGGTTTTAAAAACAAAAAACAAGATAAAGCGTTTTGAAAAAAAATGAAGTCCCTATTAAACTATAGTTTATATTTTTTACAAAACCAATATTTCAGCCCGAAACCAGTTAAAGTTTTCCGAAAAATTAACAGAGAACATCTCCTGACATTTTGACATATCTGTCATAAAAACTATTTTTGCACACAATAAAATTCAAACATGTTAGAGAATCACGGATTAAATAAAGTTATTGACGAAGGCAGACAAGGAGAAGCGATCATTTTAGAAGGTGGTACTGGTTCCAAAAAACTTTATGTGGAAAGCTATGGATGTCAAATGAATTTCAGTGATAGTGAAGTAGTTGCTTCTATTATGACAAAGGAAGGTTATACTACCACTCGAAACATTGACGAGGCAGATGTCGTTTTAATTAATACATGCTCCATTCGTGAAAATGCAGAAACGCGTGTTCGTAATAGACTAACTGAATTTAAAAAACGGAAAGCGGAACAACCAAACTTAGTAGTAGGAATTTTAGGCTGCATGGCGGAACGTTTAAAACAAGCCTTATTGGAAGAGGAACAATTGGTTGATCTAGTAGCTGGTCCAGATGCTTACCGCGATTTGCCAAACTTAATAGATGAAGTTGGAACAGGTCAGCGCGCTGTGAACGTATTGCTTTCTCGTGAAGAAACGTATGCAGACATTTCTCCTGTGAGAATGGATCAAGGTGGTGTAAGCGCTTTCGTTACGATTACTCGTGGTTGTGATAACATGTGCTCATTCTGTGTTGTTCCATTTACACGCGGAAGAGAACGTTCGAGAGATCCACTTACAATTGTTCAAGAATGCAAAGATTTATTTGCAAACGGATACCGCGAAGTTACTTTATTGGGACAAAACGTGGATAGTTACCGTTGGAATATGAGTAGTAAGGGAGTATTGAAGGATGAAACAATTCCAACAACAAACTTTGCACAACTGATGGAGATGGTCGCATTGATTCATCCAGATTTACGCATTCGTTTTTCTACTTCTCATCCCAAAGACATGACAGACGACGTGCTGGAAATGATGGCGAAATATGAAAATATTTGTCCATATATTCATTTGCCCGTTCAATCTGGAAATTCAAATGTATTGGAACGTATGAATCGCGGGTATTCTCGCGAATGGTATTTAGAGCGCATCGCAGCCATTAAACGCATCATCCCAGACTGTGCTATTTCAACAGATATTATCACTGGATTTTGTGGTGAAACAGAAGAAGAGCATCAAGAAACTGTGTCTTTAATGCGTGAGGTTGGATATGATTTCGCCTATATGTTTAAATATTCCGAGCGACCGAAAACATTAGCAGAACGCAAATTTGAAGATGATGTTCCAGAAGAAGTGAAAGGAAAACGATTGGAGGAGATTATTGCTTTGCAATTGAAAAATGCTTCTGCCGCTCACAAAAGTCAAGTAGGTAAAATTGCAAAAGTATTGGTGGAGGGTCCTTCAAAACGTTCTGCAGAACACTTTAGCGGAAGAGATGGAAGAAATTCAAAAGTTGTTTTCCCGAAAGGAGATTCGAAAAAAGGCCAGTATGTATTCGTGAAAATTACTGATTATACCTCAGCAACGTTGATGGGAGAATTGGTAAATCACGCTAATTAAAATACTTATGAGTAATATGTCACTTCCCCAAATCAAACAACGATTTGGAATTATTGGAAATGCTCCTCAGCTAAATAGAGCTTTGGAAGTTGCTATGCAAGTGGCACCAACGGATATTTCAGTACTTGTAACTGGAGAAAGCGGGACAGGTAAAGAGATTATTCCACAAGTTATTCATCAATTGAGTACCCGCAAACACAATGAATATATTGCTGTAAACTGTGGTGCAATTCCAGAAGGAACGATTGATTCGGAATTATTCGGTCACGAAAAAGGATCTTTTACTGGAGCAACAGGAAGCAGACAAGGATATTTTGAAGTAGCAGATGGTGGAACCATTTTCCTCGATGAAGTTGCGGAATTACCCATGCAAACGCAAGTTCGTTTATTACGTGTCTTAGAAACTGGAGAATTTATTCGGGTTGGTTCATCGAAAGTAATTAAAACAAATGTGCGTGTTGTTGCTGCAACCAATGAAAATATGCATCGAGCAATCCAATCAGGAAAGTTTCGGGAAGATTTGCTTTACCGTTTGAGTACCGTTCCAATTCCATTGCCCCCATTACGTCAACGACAAGAAGATATTTATTTACTGTTCCGAAAATTCGCAAGTGACTTCGCGGAAAAATACCGCATGCCAGCAGTGAAATTAACTGGAGATGCTGTGGAAATATTAACCACTTACCATTGGCCAGGAAATATTCGCCAGTTGAAAAATTTGGTGGAACAAATTTCAGTTATTGAGCAAGAACGAGATATTGATGGTCCTCGCTTACAATCTTATTTACCGCAAGCAGAAGAATTTTTTCCAGCTGTGGTTGGTGCACAAGAAACTAAAATTGATGAACGCGAATTGATGTACAAGTTCTTGTTTGACATGAAAAACGACTTGAACGAATTGAAAAAATTGGTTGTCGAACTATTGAACCATCAAGGAGACTTTAGTCTTTCAAATGACCAAGCTGCTGTTGTGAACCGTTTATATCACGATATTAATCTAGGAGACCAGCGCATTTTACCTTCAGCTCCATTGAAGCCTGAAACAGTAAAGCCTGTTGTTTTTGATACTGAGAACTATCAAAACCCTGAAACAGAAGATTACGAGATTCACGAAGAAGTTCAGGAATCGCTGTCATTGGAAGATCGAGAACGAGAATTGATTCAAAAAGCCTTGGATAAACACCGTGGAAGAAGAAAATACGCTGCAGAAGAGTTGGGTATTTCGGAACGAACTTTGTATCGCAAGATTAAAGAATATGACATTCAAGGATGAAAAAACTCGCTTTAGCACTCATTTTACTCATAGGATTAGCCAGTTGTTGGCCGAAAACTTTCATGAGCCCATTTGATACCTCCATGCCTGAAGATTGGAAAACATTCTACATTGCTCCTTTGGAATTAACAGCAACAACAGCTCCATCTAATTATCCAGCAAATTTATCGGAAGCTCTTAGAAGTGGAATTCAAAACAATACGCGCTTAAAACTAGATTCCAATTTGGAAAATGCGAATTTAAAAATCAGCGGAATCGTTTCTGGTTACAACACTTCTCCCATTGCAATTCAACAAGGAGATTTAGCTGCAAAAAACAGATTAACAGTTTCGGTTAATTTCACTATACTTACACCTACAAAAGGCTTGGAAAAAATGGAATTTACCAGTTCGCGCTTTGCAGATTACGAATCCAATGAAAATTTGGTGGATGTAGAAACACGTTTGCTGGAAGCCATCAATCAACAAGTGGTACAGGATGTCATCAATAAACTTTTATCCAACTGGTAATGTTAAATACCGAGCAAATAGCTGAATTTATTGTCAATCCTGACTTGATGCGCCCAGAGGATGTAGATGTACTCCGCACACTTTCTGAAAAACATCCGTATTCATCTGTTTATTCGTTGTTGTATTTACAAGGTGTTTCACGCTTTCAATCTATTCATCTAGACGAAGTTCTTCCAAAGCAAGCTTACAAGTTATCAGATAGAACACGTTTATTTCACTTATTGCACTCCGCATTTAAAGGAGAAGCATTGATCGAAAATTCAACGGAGGAAGTAGTAGCAACAGAAGTTCAATCAAAAACAGAAGTCGTTACTCATGTTACAGAAAAGACATCCGAAGTTTCATCTGACAAAGAGGAAGAACCGACCCAAGAGCCAATTACTGCAATTACTTCAGAGGTGAAAACTGTTCTTGAAGATGCTCCTGAAATAGAATTAATCGAAGAACAAGCTACTAGCCCAGAACCAATTGTTGAGAAAGATATTTTTGATTTTGAAACGGTAGCAGCAACTTTGAGCCAAGATTACTTGACAGTTGAACCCGTTTTGCACGAAATCAATGAAGAACCATCTATCGAATCTCACATTCAAGAGACTTCGATTGAGGAGCCAATTCAGGAAGAGATTCCTGTAATAAAACCAGTTCAAACAGACGAAAAACGTTCTTTCAGCAGTTGGTTAAAAGCAGGTGAGCATGCCAATTCAGGAAGTAAATCATCAGAAATAAAAGAAGTCAAAGCATCGCAACAAGAAATCATTGATAAATTCATTGAAACGAGTCCAAGTATGCCAAGACCTAAAACAGAATTCTATTCTCCTTCTAAAAAAGCAAAAGAAAGTTTGGACGACGAAAAGATTCCTGTTTCTGAAACATTAGCCAAAATATATGCTGCTCAAGGAAATTTTCCGAAAGCAATTCATGTTTATCATCAATTAAGTTTGGCGTTTCCAGAAAAAAAGAGTTTATTTGCACTCCAAATCGAAGAATTAAAGAAAAAAATTACCTCATAAAATGATAGCATTAATTTCAATTTTACTAGTATTAGCAAGTGTTTTATTAATCGTAGTAGTGTTTGTTCAGAACCCAAAAGGAGGAGGTTTATCTTCTGATTTTGGTGCAGCACAACAGATTGGTGGTGTACAACGCACAAATGATTTCATCGAAAAAGCAACTTGGGTTCTTTCAGCAGTAATTCTTGTTGGAAGTATCGCAATGACAACCATGATGAAACCTGCAAAAGCAAAAGTTGATCCGAAAAAAGAACAACAAGGTCCTGGTGGTCAACAAGGAGGAACTGCTCCAGCTGGTGGTGCTCAAAAATAAGATTTTAAAATTTCTATATAAAATGTCAGTATGTCACAACGTACTGACATTTTTTGTTTCTAATCCTCTGTAAAAGGAAAATTTGACACGATTTGAAGAATGGCATAATCTTGGTCATTTTGAATCGTCAAATTTTATCTAAAATTAAAACAACAATATGTCAACAACATTTAAACCCTTAGCGGATAGAGTGCTTATCGAAGCAGCACCTGCAGAGCAAGTAACAGCAAGTGGTATTATTATTCCAGACACAGCAAAAGAGAAACCATTGAAAGGGAAAGTTATCGCTGTTGGAGTTGGAAAAAAAGACGAGCCAATGACTTTAAAAGTAAATGATACAGTTATTTATGGTCAATATTCAGGTACTGAAATTAAAATTGATGGTAACGATTACTTGATCATGAAAGAAGGTGATATCTACGGAATCATCGGATAGAAAAGAGTTCAAAAGGTTCCAACAGTTTAAAGGGTTCAAATTTGAACATTGTACAGAATTTAAATCAGTAAGAAATAAGAAAAAATGGCAAAACAAATATATTTTGACGTAGAAGCTCGCGAGAAGCTTAAAAAAGGAGTTGATGCATTGGCAAATGCAGTGAAAGTAACTCTTGGACCAAAAGGAAGAAACGTTGTAATCGGAAAAAAATTCGGTGCTCCACAAGTAACAAAAGATGGTGTTTCTGTAGCTAAAGAAATTGAACTGGCTGACCCAATTGAAAACATGGGTGCTCAGATGGTGAAAGAAGTAGCTTCAAAAACAGCAGATATCGCTGGAGATGGAACAACAACTGCAACTGTATTGGCTCAGGCAATCATCACTGCAGGATTGAAAAATGTTGCTGCTGGTGCAAACCCAATGGACTTAAAACGCGGAATCGATAAAGCAGTTCTTTCTGTGGTTGCCGATTTGAAAAAAATGTCAAAGGAAGTTGGTTCTGACAATGACAAAATCAAGCAAATTGCTACAATTTCAGCAAACAATGACGATACAATCGGTTCATTAATCGCTGAAGCAATGAAAGTGGTTGGAAACGACGGTGTAATCACTGTTGAAGAAGCAAAAGGAACTGAAACTGATGTGAAAACAGTGGAAGGAATGCAGTTTGACCGTGGATATTTATCTCCTTATTTTGTGACAAACACAGATAAGATGATTGCTGAAATGGAACATCCTTTGATTTTGATTTACGACAAGAAAATCAGCAACATGAAGGAATTGCTTCCAATTTTGGAACCAGTTGTTCAAAATGGAAAATCGTTGATCATTATCGCTGAAGATGTGGATGGTGAAGCATTGACGACTTTGGTGGTAAACCGTTTACGCGGATCATTGAAAATTGCAGCTGTAAAAGCTCCAGGTTTTGGAGATCGGAGAAAAGCTATGTTGGAAGACATCGCAATTTTGACAGGTGGACAAGTCATTACTGAAGAGCGAGGTTTAACATTGGAAAACGCGACGTTAGACATGTTGGGAACTGCTGAAAAAGTAGAAATCGACAAAGACAATACAACGATTATCAACGGAGCTGGTCAAAAAGAGAATATTCAAGCTCGCATTGGTCAAATCAAAGCTCAAATGGAGTCTACAACATCAGATTACGACCGAGAAAAATTGCAAGAGCGTTTAGCTAAATTGGCTGGCGGTGTTGCAGTTTTGTACATTGGTGCTCCAACTGAAGTTGAGATGAAAGAGAAAAAAGACCGTGTAGATGATGCTTTAGCTGCGACAAGAGCTGCTGTGGAAGAAGGAATTGTTCCTGGTGGAGGTGTTGCATTGATTCGTGCAATGGATGCGTTGGAAACATTGACAGGAATAAACGACGATGAAACAACAGGAATTGCAATCGTGAAACGTGCTATTGAAGAGCCATTGCGTCAAATCATTGCCAATGCTGGTGGTGAAGGAGCTGTAGTTGTTCAAAAAGTACGCGAAGGAAAAGGTGATTTCGGATACAATGCTCGCACAGATCAGTACCAAAATTTGTACGAAGCTGGTGTAATTGATCCAACGAAAGTAACACGTATCGCAATCGAAAATGCAGCATCAATCGCAGCGATGTTATTGACTACCGAATGTGTGATTGCAGATGAGCCAGAAGTTGAAGGAGCTCACTCACATGGAATGCCAGGCGGAATGCCAGGAATGATGTAATTTCGACTTCGCTCAATTACCTGGTGTAAATTTCCAGCGAAGTTATTTACTGATTATTTCAAAACATAGAACAACAAAAAAGCGCGGTGAAATTCACCGCGCTTTTTGCTATCCTAATTAGAGTTACTTCTATTACAATTTACCAATAACCATTTTAAAGTCAGATAATCTTGCAGCTACACCTGCTCCGCCACCTCTGTAATCGCAATGCACAAAAACAATTTCAGAACCAACTTTACGAACAACTACCCGATCGTCCTTAATCATGTAATTCATTTTAGTTTCGCTCAAAATCGGTTTTATTAGGTTATCCATTTCTTCCTCCGTAATGTCACGTTCCAATGTTAGAAAGCGCATTCGTTTAAGATCATTGTCATAGAATGCAAAATCCCAAGCAGCATGTTTCTCATGTCCATTTTTAAATTCAATAGTTCCTTCATTATCCAACATAACAACCATCGGAACTGGATTTTTGTCTTTTTTAGACTTTACAAAATTTCCTTGTACAAAAGCCCATTGCTTATTATTTAAGTCCGTATAATCAATAATTGGCAGGGGAATTGGTTTCATTAATGCAACAACTTCTTGTGGAAAATGAATAGTATTTTCTTCTATTTCAGATCCACCCTCTTTTAATCGATACGAACTGCTGTGTAAGGAGAAATTTGGTGTTCCAGTGATCGGCTCAACCCAGCTAAGTCTAACTGCATTCTCGAAATAAGAATAATTCATCGCTACAGAAGCTGCTGGTGCAGCAATTTCTACAGATTGAATTTTTTCCAGTTCCAACGATTTCAAATCCAAACTATACACTTCAAAAATACCCTTAGTCGATTGTCTCAAATCATAATAATAGCCTTCACTACCTCCACTCATTACAGATTTACATTTTCTCAAACCTAAAATCAGTTTGTTTTCATCCTGATTAAGTACTTTAAATTCCACATCGTTGTAAACATCTCTTGTTTCAGGAACCAAATCAATGCATGTATAGAATTCTTCCGTTTTCTTTTCTTTGATATTAATTCTCACAATTTGCAAAAAGGTATAAAGCTTGTCGGATGAAAATTTTTGGTTTGCATGAGACTTTTCTGATCTGGAGACATAACTAGCGTAATAGATTGCATTATAATCATCTATCATCTGAACTCCGGAACTATAGGAATGTACATCACGCGCTTTTGGGGCGGTTCCCGAGCTTGTAACACCTTTCATCTGTTTCAGTGGAACGTCGTAGACTTCATTCGGACCGTCAGACTTCATGTATGTGAATTCTATACTCTCGCCAAAACGATTATAGCGCAAATTTCGGTCGTTAAAATAACCACTCAAGCTCTCTGATGTAGGTGATGTAGAATTTGAAATCGTACTAGGAACGCGTTCAGGCTCTCCTAATTTATTTCCATTTGCATCCAGTTTGAAGATCCTTTTCATATTAGTCAACTGGATAGTTCCATCATTTAAAATATAGACTCCGTCTAGTCCCTCAAATTTACCATTGAAGAGTTCAAGCACATCAATGGTCTTTTGTTGAGCTGCGGCATAAAACACAGAGAGAATGGATAAGATGGTGAAGATTGATTTTTTCATTTTACTTGTTTTTTTTGCAAACATACTCAGATTACTGAAATCGTCAGAATTTTCGAGGTTAAATTTGCACTCCATTTATTCTAACAGTTACAACAATTGATTTGGTGTGTATTTTGAATTCAATAAAAAAGCGCCATGAAATCCAAGGCGCTTTTTTCTGCATTCGTTCATCTTACAATTCAATCTCAATAAATTGCATTAAAAATGTTGCCGGAGCAGCAGCATTCCCAAATCCAGTTTTAAATTCCATGAAATACTTCACTGCAATGAACTTCTTGTTTCCAACTTGTGTGATTGAACAATTTTTGCGAAGATCATACACATTCAGTCCCTTTTCAGCTAGGGGTTTACTTAGTTTAGCAATTAATTCCTGTTGGTCCTGAAATTCGATATCGAATTGATAATAGGCATCTTTTCCAGCATCAAAATAACCTAACCCTTCTTCGCTTCTATCAAAAACATCTGCATTTTGTTCTTTATTGATTAATACGTAAGCTGGTACTGGATCTTTACCTCTTTTGTTCTTAACAAAATCACCCGCAAGAACGCAATACTTATCACCCTTTAAATTCTCATAATCAAATACACCAAAAACCTGCGGTTGAAGAAGAGAAACCACATCAACAGGAAAAACGTAATCAGTCGTTTCAACTTCTCCAGAATCTAAAATCCTGTATGTCTTTCTTTTTAAAGCATATTTATCTGAATTTTCAATATGTTCCGTCCACGATACAGAAAGTGCATTTTTAGTCGTTTCAATCGAAGAGTATACCGAATTTTGAACAGGTTCAATAGTTATTTTCCCAATATTCTTTGTTTCCTTCGTTTTGATATTGTACGTGTACATTTCATAATCCCCTGAATACTTATATCCTCTAATTTGAGGATGGATCAACTTTTTATTGAAATTGGAAACTCCTATTTTAAATTCATCATTTTCGAATCCTAAAATTTCAATCAGCGCTTCAGTATCATTGTCCCTGTTGATTTTAAAAACATCTTTCATTACATACTCCTCATTGATTTCCATTGATTTCAAATTGATATATGTCAATCTTACGAATGAATTATACTTATCCTTTTTAGGCGCTTCAGATTCATGGCTATTCTTTGACATGGAGACATAGCTTCTTGCAATCAGAACATTGTCATCATTAAGAAAATTAATATTTGTACTTATAGCAGGTTTACTGGAATAATAATTAAAATCAGCCTTTTTGTCATCGTATTTATAAACTGAGCCTCTAAGATTCTCCAGTTTCGGAACCCCAACTTCTACAACTTCCGGTTTTTCAGATGAATAGTTCTTAACAAAAACGTAGTTCCCGTCCATCAACAAAAAAAATACATCATTCTGTTGATTATACCCCTGAGCTTGATCCAGATCGTATTTATATTTTTTAGCCGTGATCGGGTTTATTGCACGATGTACTATCTTTCCCTGCGGATTAATTAGTATTAATTCCGAGTCAAAACCAACAAGCATACTTCCGTCCTTTGTCTGGGTCATACTAGGCGCATTGTATTTGCCCTTTCCTAAAAGTTCTTTTACATCAATTACTTGGTTTTGCGAGACAGCTTTTGAAACAGATAGTAGACAGACGATGGTTAGAAAAATAAATTTCATAGTTGTTGTTTTTTAAGTTTTAGATTAATTACCTAAGCAAATATACGAACCAAATCAACAGACTCCTACTAGGATCTATTGACAATAACTAGACTTTAACCTGCGAAATTTAAGATTTCCTAAATTAGTTTCTTTAAGAGCGAAAGTCTGTATCTTTGAAACAACTATAGTCCCGAATAAAAAGTCGGGACTTTCCGATCCTCCTTCCCCATTCTTTAAGTTTGGGATAGACAGGAACGACACTATATAGAAAGGGCAGATATCAATTGACATCTGCCCTTTCAACTATAAATCTCAGTTCGATTACAAAGCAATCACTCCTGTTTTCAGGTAAAGTTCCTTGATCTTTTCCACGTGCCCTGTTTCAACAAGTTTATTGGCCGTTTCAATATGCACATACCTGATTTGATTTTCTACTTTTCTAAATCGTAGGATTCGAGTATGATTCGCTCCCCATTCTATTTCTTTTGGCAATCCAGATAAGTTTTCCAAATCAATCTCTGAGAGATTCTTAATTGTAGGTAAACACATCAACTCATTATCCGCAAGAATGTAGTTTTTGAGCAAATCCCATTTCAACTTATTATTATCAAAGACAGTCAGTTCTAATTGCTCATTCATACTCAAAATTGAAGGATATT
Source organism: Fluviicola taffensis DSM 16823 (assembly GCF_000194605.1). Lineage (NCBI taxonomy): Bacteria > Pseudomonadati > Bacteroidota > Flavobacteriia > Flavobacteriales > Crocinitomicaceae > Fluviicola > Fluviicola taffensis. The sequence goes on along the minus strand of NC_015321.1, from coordinate 2,603,435 downwards.
CTGGATCACTCACACAAAATTGCTTTTTTCCTTGAAGATCTTTGAAGATTCGAATATTGGGCGTTTGCAATTTCTTCAATTTCAAGCTTTGAATAGGGAAATTCAATTTTACCTCATTTAGATCCTGATCTTTATCTAAAGCAAAAACTCGGGCATGAAAGGAATAATACTTGGCTTCGACTGATTCAGTCCAAGAGAGCATCCATCCATCACTCGTATAACTAAAACTTACTGATGATGCTTTTAATGGCGATTCTACAGAGGTGCTAATCACTTTCTTTTGCGAGAAATCATCTAGATTGACAGACCAAACATCCATGGAAGCATTACAATAATCCACTCCTTTGTAATCACTCAATGTTAATAGTTGCGCATTTCGATCTTTCAAAACGGCTTTACTTAGGCTAAAAAGTAATTCGTGCTTATCATTCAATCCAATGCATTTAAAGTCATACTTATCAAGCACTTCCTTCTTCTTTCCAAAGGTCGAATTAAAGACATCTATTAAAACATATTCGTAAGAAACAGAATAATCCTTTAGGTTTACAATACTCAATCTCAAATAGGTATTCATTCCTTTGGGTTTAAATAAATGGGGATGAGTATTCGTTGAAATCGCAAAATAGGTCTGATAAAGAATGATTTTATCCTCAATAGAAGTAATGATTCCAACATCTGTATGATTTGCAACATTTGAATATTCATCCCAAACACTTTTTACAACATGTGTCTGCTCTTCTAAACGGATTACTTTGTACTCATTCTTTTTATCCGAAAAATATTGCTCTACATGAATCAAGTTATCTTCTAACGTATAGCGAATATTCTTCTTCATATCGTAAGTAGTACATCCACCTGTTTTTTGAGCTGCTGTAGACTTCTCTTCACGAATAACCTGAATCAAATCCTTGTTCAGAATTCCTTGAGCATTGAATTTGAGCCTATAATCTCCATCCGAAATTTGGAACGAACCATCTTCAAAGAGGAACGGATTTAATTGATAAGGGGGCTTCTCTTTGAAATACTCTGAATTTTGCACCCATGGATTTGACTGAGAAAAACAATTATTCCAAAAGAAGCTCAAAAAGAATATTAGTAGGATGCGCATATTTAGGGTTTTTATTTTGTCAAATATAACATTTTAGAAATACCGCTTGGAATAGTTAGTACCTTTGCAAAAAAAACCAAATGGCTGATATTACAGTAACGATTATTGATAGAGAAGGGTTGGTACATGAATTAATTGGTCCAACTGATATGAATATGAATATCATGGAGCTTTGCAAGGCATATGAGCTTCCTGTAAAAGGTGAATGTGGTGGAATGGCTATGTGTGCTACTTGTCAATGTTATTTGGAATCAGAAACTGAATTAGAAGAACAAAGCGATGCTGAATTAGACATGCTCGATCAAGCGTTTTATGTGAAAGGAAACAGCCGTTTGGGTTGTCAAATTCCTATTACGGAAGAAATTGACGGAATTGTACTACGTTTGGCGCCAGAAGCAGAGTAATCTTTGATAATTACGAATTAAAATTTGGATTAAATGTGGTTAATTGTTTTTCCAATTTAACATTTGAATTCATTCGGAACTCGGAATTAGGAATTCGTCATTACAATGTAAAAGTCAATCCTGTTCCGAGACTAAAGATTCCTAATTGTCTTCGAAGATTGATCTTAGACCAAGTTTCTCTCGGTGAAAACCAATACTCAGATTCTTCCATTCTGCGGTATTTCTTTTTGCCAAATTGCAGAGCGTATTGATACCGAAATCCAATATGGAATAAAACCCGTTTGTTGATGGCGTAGTTCATCCGAAATCCATACATGAAGACCATTCCTTGGAAATCATCTCCTTTTGGATCGATTAATTGCTCTTTTACGGACGTTTGCAACCCACTGAATTCTGAATCCAATGCAATGTCCAAGTCTTTATTTGGCAGTTGAATCAAAGAATACCCAATTCCAATCTCACTGGCAAAACCACAAGGGATTCTACCGTCATTCAAGGCAATTAAGACCCGTGGCATAAAAACAGTTTCTCGAATAGGAAGATAGCTAACTTTTGCAGGCAAATACTGAGAAATCAAGGATCCGCTTGAATCTTTGAAACTTCTCGTAATCTCATCTATCGCTTCTAGATTGACTGCATAAAATCGTTGTGAAAATTCCAATCCAAATCCTACTCTTTCTGTAATTGCAATATTTAGACTCGCTCTGTAAGCCAAATCAATCAAATTAAAGGATCTCTTTGGAGAACCATTATGAAAAGTATATCCTTTTCGCTCACCAAAAATTGCTTGTAGGACCGGAATTTGACCTTGACCATCAATTTCCAAAAAAACGCGCTTCCCATAATAGCCAACTTCTTGCGCATTTGAGCACAAACAAAAAAACAACAAACAAACAAGTAATCCTCTTTTAATTCGCATTCTTTACTTGTTTTAATTGATGAAATAGTGCATTCAGTCGAGACCCGATAATATGTTTACTAGCAGGTTCATTTGCAAAATAAGACCGATCCAAAATCAATTCACCCGATTTCAAATCCAAAATATAGAATTGCCAATCAGAATAATGTCCAGAAAGGAGTTCTATGGGGAAATAAAACAATCCAACAGGCAAAAGAACTGTAAACAAAGCAATATTCCCAAAATACAAATCAGGCTTGTAGGTATGCTGATATTCCATAAACAGCAACTTTTCGGTGCCGTAAGTTTTTCTGATTTCATTTAACTGCACTACATCCATTACAAAATAATCGTTTTTATAGTCGCTTATTGCTCGCGTTAAACTCCGTTGAATAGCTGCATAATTGTTCCAATCTGAAGCTTTCAAAGTATCTAATTGTTGTAAGCTCAGGTTACGGACATGAATATCCTGATCTTCTGCATTATCGGAAACCTCTCTAAAAATCAAGTCCTTTGTTTTGAAAGTCTTATACACATCAATTTCTGAAAATTTCTTTGTTTCAAAAATAGCTGGTTGAAACAGAAGCATAGAATCTATTTTTAGATGCAGTTCTTCATTGTACTTTGAAACATTCAAATTCGCTTGCTCGTAGTCTGTCATTAAATTGAAATTATCATCGTCTTTTTCGATCAAATTTCTCTTCGCATTTAGCAGACGGATCTTTTTTAAGAACGAACTATCTTTTATAATATCCGAAATTCCATACATGTAGAACTTAGTAGAATCAATACCAAAATCCTCTGTCATTCCTTTCGACTGATTTTCGATCACTGCATATTTATCCCATTCTTCTCTAATGAATTTTGCTTTAGCAGAAGAATCACTTTTAATTTCATTCAAAAATGCTACCGTTTTCGAAAAGCTTTTATCTGAATAATTCGAAATCGAAAAGTCATTGCTTTTCACCAAAATACTCAATGCCGTTTCTAAGCATTTTTTAGCAACCAAATCAGTAGTGTCTTTGTTATAAGCATCATAAATAATCCTTAAACCCATTGTCAGTTTCCCCGCTTTTGGAAGCGCAGTAATAAGCTGATTCAGAACTGAAATTTGTCCTTCATAATACTTTGGTCTTTTGCGGTTTGCAATCGAAACGTATGCTTCTTGTTTGATAGTAGTTTTCATCACATCCAACCATGCTTGTGACTTACATTTTTTTAGAAACTTAGAATTCGGATATTTTTTTTCAAGGATATAAATGGCATACAATGCTTCTATCGGTTCTTCTGAATACACTTTGTTCAATACATATTCAAATCTTGATATATCACGGATGAAAAAAAAGCTTGTACTGTCTTCAAATAATTTTTCGCTATTCCAATTCTTAAAATTACTGACTTGATTAGAAACCTGTTCTTTGCGCTTTGCCAAGTTAGGATGCGACATCAAATAATCATTGTATTTGAACTTGGCAGAAATTTCATTTTTCTTGAATTCAAAAAACAACTCTGGAACATACATTTCATCGGTGTTGAAATATGCTTTATCTAACTTCAATTCTTCGAAAGGCAAGTATGAATAAAGCAAAACATCGAATGTTTTATTGATTTCATTCGCTTTGTACCCAGCATCGTGAACCATTTTAACTGCAATTCGATCAGCTTCCAATTCATTTTCTCGTGAATAGTTACTTAAGAATCGCGCTTTTTCATTGTATGAATAAAATTTCTCTTTCGTTGCATATTGATAAAAATCCAATACATGATGTTCCATGTAATGAACAATTTCATGAGATAGAACAAATGCCAATTGAGCTTCCGAAGTTAATTGAGCCAACAAACCAGTTGTTACGAAAACAATTCCTTGCCTCGTTGAAAAAGCATTTGCATCCGTAGAATTGTAGCAGTAAAAACGCAATTTCCCTTTTAAGTCCACATTGGATTCAATTAAACGATCACCCAATTTTTGAAGGTAAATACTAATCGTATCTCCAAAAGTCACATTTCCAGAATGAAGTACTTCATCAATCGAATAATTGATTTGCTCTACGAAAAATTGACGTTTTTTGGATGAAAGTGATTTCAAATCGGATTGATTGTCCTGTTTGATTTTAGTCAATGTGCTAACCGAAAAGTCTGCAGGAACCATTCCCTTACTGCATAAAGGCTGATAGTGATTAAAGGAGGTTTGTGCAATTGATTGAGAGATGCCAATCAACAAGAAGAAAATGAGTATTAATTGATTTCTTACCATTTACTATTTTCTGGAAGGATACAAACTGGAATAGGTTCCATTTTGTGCTTATTCGCCTTATTGAGTTTCTGGAAAATTTCCAAAACGTCTTTTTGTCTTTCATTCAAAATTTCTGGGTTACCAGTAAAATCCATAGCCCATTCCAATTCTGGATAGGTTGCTCCTATTTGGTCTTCATCTGACCTCCCATCTTCCCACAAACCATCCGTTGGTTTTGCGGTTAAAATAGATGGGACAATATTCAAAGAACCTGCTAACTCGAAAACTTCTGTTTTTGTTAAATCCGCAATTGGACTTAAATCTACACCTCCATCCCCATACTTTGTAAAGAAGCCAACTCCAAAATCTTCAATTTTATTTCCTGTTCCTGCAACAAGCAAACCATGTGTTTGACCCAAAGCATACAAGGTGGTCATTCTCAATCGCGCTCTTGAATTAGCCATTGCTAGATGATTTTCAACCGTTTGAACTGGAAATATTTTCTCTAACTGGAAAAAAGCATCCGTTAAATCAATTGTCTGAGCTTCCACATTTGAAAAATGAGTCTGTAACCAATCAATGTGTTCTGTAGCGCGTGTAAACTCAGCTTTGGTTTGACGAATTGGCATGTTTAACACCAAAACCTTCATTCCCGTTTTCGCACAAAGAGCAGATGTTACTGCGCTGTCAACACCTCCAGAAATTCCCACAACAAATCCGTTTACTCCTGCAGTTACTGCATATTGTTTCAACCAATTTGAAATATAATCAATTACTTCTAATTCTTTTTCCATAAATCTCGATAGTAAAAATAAAAAAAAATCCCGTCTCTGCTAAGCCTAGACGGGATTCTAATTTCTAATTTCTGTTAATTAGAACAGAATACCAATTTTCAAACAAAGTTGCGTTTGATTTGCTTTAATTCTAAAGTAATCATTCGTTGTATTTGAATCCACGCGGTTAAACATGGTCATATTATCTTCTTTTTTGTCTTTACTAACATGCATTGGAGTTAAACCATAGTAGAACCCAATTTCAGCAAATAACAAGGTGTTTCCTGTAAAATTCCACTGAGCACCACCTGCAATTCCTAAAGCACTTCGGATAATAAAAGCATCATTCCCATAAGGAACTTTCATTCCCTCATTCTCCTTAGGAGCCGCTGTAAAAGTAGATCCGGGAGCTTCAATTAAAGCTACATCATTCGTGGAAAATACATTCCCCACATCATTCATAGCTGATTTTACCAAAAAGCTTGTTCTAGCGCCGAATTTTCCATAGTAACGGAAATCTCCAATTGCATTTGTACGAAACATAAGCATCAATGGAATTGTTGCATAAATGTTTTTATACTTTCTTCCCGTTAATTCAAATAAATCTTCACCACCCTGAAGCTCATTCTTTTTAGAAATTTTCTTATCACTATAGTTATAATAAGTGCTTTTTGAATCAACAAAACTATACTTAAACGATTCAAAATCAAACTCAACCCCAGTTGAAAGACCGATGTTTTCATTGAAATTAAAATTGACATTCAACCCAATCATATTCTGAGCTCCAACTCCATCACGTTCAATTACGTTTGTTCCCGGTTTGTTGAAATTCATTCCAAATTGATATGCAATACCAACGTTTGCTTTTTTATCTGTACCAGTTTCTTGAGCAAAAACCAAAGCTGAAAAACTTACAGCCAAACATGTTACTATTAATCTTTTCATAAGTTATATAAAAGTGGGTCAAATATAGTTTCTTTAGTTGAAATTAGAATGATTATTTTTGAGCAATCTAAAATTTATGAGAAAAATTCAATTCTTATCTTGCTTCATGATACTGCTTCTAGCTATCCAATCATGTTCTAGCGACGCACTTGACGTAGATATTTCAGCTAGCAGCTACAACTTGTCAAGTATCCAATTAGACAGTATTCTCCAAAACACAAAAGAACAGAATCTGGAGAAAGAACTAAATCAGTTATCTCAAGAAATTCCAGAAATCATTGACTACGAATTTTACTATTGTTACAAAACTGGTCTACCGAAAGACAGTGCTTTTAGTGCAAATTGGACTGATTTCTCCAACAGTCCTTATTACAAACGTCTTTCAAAAAGAATTACGGAGAAATTTCCACATGTTTCATCGTCAACAAAAACGATTGAAGATGGATTCAAACGTTTACAAGTTCATTTACCGAGTGTAAAGCTTCCAAAAACAATCGTTTATATGAATTCTTATTTTTCTTCAAGTGTTTATTGCACAGAAAATGAATTGGCTATTGGCTTGGAGCGGTATTTGGGGGCTAAAACAGATGTCATCAAAGAGTTGCCTTCTGATGTTTTCTACGAATGGATCAAAGAAGCTATGGAACCTGAATACATGGAGCGAGATGCTGTGTGTGCTTGGATTTTGACACATATCTGTGAGCCAGGAAAAGATCACAATAATATCCAAGCAATGATTCAATGGGGGAAAATTCTTTACTTAACGAGAGCTTCCATCCCACAACAAGACGAGCGAATTCTTTTGCGCTACAACGCTTCCGACTATCAATGGGCGATTACTAACGAGCGAAGTATATGGGAGCACATTGTAAAGCAAAATATGCTTTTTACAAAAAGTGAAAAAGATCAAGCAGCATTTTTACAAGAAGGTCCATTTACATCCGGATTATCTCAAAAAGGCCCAGATCGTTTGGGACAATTTTTAGGTTATCGAATTGTTTGTAGTTATATGGAGCAAACTAATGTAACTTTGCAGCAACTTCTTGACAAAAGCTACAACGAAATTTTAGCAGAATACGAAATAAACGATTAAAAATGGAAGAAATAGTAAGCAAACAATCTGCAATTACCGTAAAAATTGGGCTGAATGCCAATAACCTACCTTTAGAAATGCATTGGTCTGCCGACGACGGTGGAATTAAAGATTCTCCCGCAAAAGCAGTAATGCTCTCCTTATGGAATCCGGAAGACAATAATACCATGAAAATTGATCTTTGGACAAAAGACATGTCAGTAGAAGAGATGAAACAGTTTTTTCATCAAACCTTACTTACAATGGCAGATACGTTTGAAAAAGCAACAGGGGAAAACCTAATTGCTGAAGATTTAAGAGATTATTGTTACCACTTCGCTGAGAAGATGGATATTATGCCAGAGAAATAAATGAAATTGTAATAAACAAAATGGGCGTCCTGGTTAAACCGGGACGCCCATTTTGTTTTCATATAATCATGTCATGTAGGCACGCGACGCATCGCGTGCCTACATGTTTTATATCGGATCGTTTTTACTTCACCAAAGTCATTTCGTCTACCAAATTTTTAGCTCCGCAATAAATATCCATTACCCACATCACATAACGGATATCCACCACTATATTTCTACAACGGTTCGGGTCAAAGTAAAAGTCACTCATGGTGCTTTCCCAACTGCGATCAAAATTCAATCCCATTAAATTTCCGTTTGCATCCAAAACTGGTGAACCTGAGTTACCCCCTGTCGTGTGATTGGAACCTGTGAAACACACCCACAACTCATCATCTTGAGCGTAATCTCCGTAATTTTTTGCTTTGTACAAATCAATCATTTTTGGATCCAAATCGAAATCCGGATTCCCTGTATTATACTTATCAATCATTCCCTTCAAGGTTGTATGCTCTGTATATGCCATACCGTCAACAGGAGCTGAACCTTCCAACTGCCCATAAGTTACGCGCAATGTCGAATTTGCATCTGGCCAGTTTTTCCCGTCAGGAAACATTTTCAGTTTTCCTTCTACGAAATCTTTCAACAAAGCATCCATTTCCATATTGTAATCAGTAGCTCCTGTCGCGATTTCATTGCGCATCAAAGAGAAACTCTCAACAAACAATTTGTAGCCTGGATCTTTCGCTAATTTGGAAAATGATTTTTCTGTCAGCTTATTCAGGAATCCGACAAACTTTTCTTTGTTTACCAAAATTGATTTGGAATAGATTGCTTCAGTCAATTTTGGATTAGTTAAAGAAGGAATTACAAAACGTTTGTCTAAATAATTTTTAAACGTTGGTGTTAGTGCATCAAATATTCCTTTATCCACATTTACATCGTAGTTTTTAAAGAATCCTTCAGCTCCTTTGATTATTGATTGAACCTTTGCGTCCAATTCTCCACTCTCACGATACTTTCCATAAAAACGTTCCAAATCTTCCATGCTTCTAGCTAAACGGAAAAATTCAGGACCTACAAACAAGTACTCTACGAAGAGTGTGTAATTGTATTCATACACGCTTTTTTCATCAACCAATTTATTCATCCGATCGATCAATGGAGCATAGCGATTCCATTCTTCTTTCGAATTTGCTTTCGCAATATATTCTGCTTCAAACTTTTTCTTTAATGAAACCGCATCTAATTGTTTTAGACCATCAATTTGACCAATGTATTTTTTCCATGCGTTTGCAATACGAGCTTGTTTAGCCATATATTGAATACGCGTTGCATCTGATTTTTTCATTGCTTCATTGATTACAGCTAAACTTTTTGTTCGCATATCAATTTCCATCGGTCTTTGCTTCTCCACATAGTATTTCAAATTTCCAGAAGTCAAATGTTGTTCTGTTTGCCCCGGAAATCCATAAACCATCGTAAAATCACCTTTCTTACGATCATTAAATGCAATTTTTAAGTGCTTGATAGGCTCATAAGGAACGTTTTCAACGTTGTACTCAGCCGGCTTGTTATCTTTTCCGGCATAAACACGGAACACCGAAAAATCTCCTGTATGTCTTGGCCAAACCCAGTTATCTGTATCACCACCAAATTTACCAATGGAGCTTGGAGGAGCACCAACTAGTCGAACATCTGTAAAAACCTCTTTAACCATTAAATAAAAACTATTCCCATAATCAAAAGCTTGAATATCTCCTTGATAATGCGTACCTCTTGTAGCATCTTCAATCAATTTTTTCATGTTTCTTTTTAGAACCTCAGCAATCTTATTTCCATCTTCTAAACCTTGAATTCCAAACATCATAGAGGCAGTTACATCTTCTATTCGAACAATCCGTGTAGCTGTAAGTCCTGCATTTGGTAGTTCATCCGTAAAATTTTTCGCCCAAAATCCATTTTTCAAATAATCGTGTTCGGTGGATGAATGTCTTTGAACGGCATCCAAGCCACAATGGTGATTGGTTAGCATTAACCCTTTATCAGATACTAATTCGGCAGTACAACCTCCACCAAAATGCATAATTGCATCTTTCAATGATGCATTATTCACTGAATAAATATCAGCTGCCGAAAGTTTCATTCCTTTTGCCTTCATATCAGACTCAAAAGCTTGAAGCAAGGAAGGGATAAGCATTCCCTCTTCTGCATGAAGAGTAAAGCCTAATAAGACAATAAAACCAACCAAACAATTTTTCATAATCACAATTTTGCTCAAATATACCAATACCCTGCCAAAACAAGTTGTTCAATTCAACCCTTTTTCGCATTTTTGCTTTGTGGAATTTATCAGTTTAATTTTTAGGCTAGGTGTTATTTTAGCCATCTTCAGTTTTATCTGGGGAATCTTAAAATTCGGTTTAGTATTGCTTAGAGGAGGTGTGCCTATGTCATACCCACTTAGTGTCGCTTTAAAAACCGTTCAATATTTGTTGATTGCGGATGTCGCGATTTTGTTTTGCACAGATGATCCTAAGGGAAATTTTTCTTCCGCAATAACCGTTGGATTCATTGTTTTGATGTATTTCATCGGAAAAGTTCAGAATATGCAATTCAAATCTATGATGTCTATTCAAATTCAAGGAAGAGTTCCAACAGAAGGTCCTAAGCCAAAAATGGCTCTTGAATTTGGAATTGTAGCATTGGCAATGGCTGTTTTTGGATTCTTGTTGTGGAAACCCGAGTTTGCAGAAAACAGCGTTTCTCATTGGTTCTATTCGAATATCATTGACATAGAGAAAACTCCGATCTTTGGATTTATTTTTAAAATAGTTGGATTCTTTTTCACAATAACAATGCTTTTACGTATGCTCAATGCATTAAGTATGATTTTTTCGGGACAGGCTCTTGGAAGAAGAAATAACAACGATTGCAACAATCGAAATGATGGTAACAACCAATCCAATCACTTTGATGATTACGAAGAAGTGGACTGATTTTTAAATTCTCTTGAGTAAATCAAGTATCTGAGGTACTAAAAACACATCTCCATTGTTGTATATGACAAAAGGCGTTAACTTCTTTTTTTCTTCTTCTAACATCTGAGAATTGAATCGCCCTCGAATTTCTTTTTCAGAGAGATTATCTCGCAACTTGATTCGTTCTAATCGCACTTTTTCAGATGCTGTAACAAGAATCACTCCATCAAACGCTTTATAATTTCCTGTTTCAAATAAAAGTGCTGATTCTTGAAAGACCAAATGTGAAACTTGATTTTCTGTCCATCTTTTAAAATCTGCTCGAACAGCAGGATGAACAATTTGATTCATTTGGATGCGCTTTGAATCATCCTGAAAAATTTGACTAGCGATAAAGGGTCGATTTAGCTCCTTGTTTAAATAAGCTTGGTTGCCAAATAGACTTGTCAATTGTTGGATGATTTTTTGATCCTCATGCATGATTTCTTTTGCACGCTGATCAGATGAGTAAACAGGATACCCTATGAGTTGCAGAATTTTAGACACAACTGATTTACCAGAGCCTATTCCTCCTGTTATACCGATAACTTTTGTCATAAAAAATCCTCCGTAAAAAACGGAGGATCGATTTAAATTTCTTCTACTTCAATGATTTTGAAAGGCAAACTGATGATAGCTTGGTAATCTTGACCAGCTTCTTCCATATCTTCATCATCTTCTTCAAAATACCAATTTACAGTCACGTTTGTTTTGGAACCAGAAATCGCTTCTAATTTTTTAAACAAATCCAAAATACATTTAGACGACGAAGTATTGAAATATTCCAACTTCACATCGACAGATGTTTCCGCAATCGGTTCTTTACCATAAGCATCAATCCAATCATTTAGTGGTTTGTAAAATTCAACTGAGTTTTCAGGGATAGAACGACCTTTCAACTCAAGTTTTCCTGAAATTGCATCAAAATGGATTGAAGGTGTTTTAGCAGAACCTTCTAGGTGTAAATTTTCCATATTCTTTATTAATCAATTTTAATATTCAAGCAGAAAAAACTATTCTCATCAGTAATTGGCAAAAACTGATAATCGAGTTTGTTTCCTGACTTTCTTGCTATATCAATCATACCGAGTCCAGCTGTTCCTTTTTCAGATAAAGTACCATTACTTAAGACATCTTGGTAATATTTTTTTAATTCTTCTTTGTCCATTCCATTAATGACATCTATGCGTCTCTGTAATTCAGTTGCGCTTTCGACATCAATATAATTCCCCGTACGAATGACAAAATGATCATCTTTCTTGGCAATCATGAACAAAGCAGATTTCGCTTCTATCCGAAGCATATTTCGTTCACGATCTTCATTTGAATCTATGTGATGATAGAGATTTTGCAAACATTCTACCAAAACATTGAAAACTTTCTTTTTCAATTTTGGAGATTCATCCATGTAGTCCATTTTAGATTCCATGATTGAAAGAACAGATGACAACAAATCTGAGGTCACCACACCCTTAAATGATAACAAGATGTTTTCCCGCTCCATTGTTTGGTATAGTTCGTAGATATCGTTTTTTATCATTGTCAGTTTTCGAAGTGGAACAAATATAATAATCCTATCGAACTAAATAAGCTATTCGACGAAAAAAATGATCAAATGGTAGAATTTATCATTGGAATTCACCAACTGAGTACCTACCTAACTTTGACACCATAATTGTTGTTTATTAGATGGGTTTTTGTACTTTTGCAACAATGATGCGTTTAGAGAAGCAAAAAGAATGGTTTTCAACCTGGTTTGACTCCCCATTTTACCATGTATTGTATGATGAAAGGAATGATGATGAGGCAAATGAGTTTCTATCCAACTTGGTTGCATACTTAAAACCTGCACAAAACTCAACGGCTTTAGATTTAGCTTGTGGTGCTGGTAGACATTCCAGAGCCTTGGCTTCTCACGGTTTACATGTTTCCGGTTGTGATTTATCTCCAAACAGCATTGAAGAAGCAAAACGCGTTTCAGATTCCAGTCTCACTTTTTTCGTTCATGATATGCGTGAAAAACTGGATAATCAGTATCAATACGTTTTCAATTTATTTACCAGTTTTGGATATTTTGAAGACATCAGCCAGAATGCACTAGTACTAAAAAGCATCTATGATTCATTAGTGGAACCTGGAATTTTGGTCATTGATTTCATGAATGCACAAAAAGTTATTCAAAATTTGCGTTTTCGGCAAGAAATCAGAAAAGGTGACATTCTATTTCATATCAAGAAAGAGGTTGTGAATGGTCGTATTATTAAATCCATTGCTTTTGAGGCTAATGGGAATTCCTATTTTTTCCAAGAAAAAGTTCAGGCACTGGAGCTTTCTGATTTTGAGAAATTAATTACCGAATCGAATTTTGAAATTGAAAGAATCGCTGGAAACTATCAATTAGATTCTTTTGATTCTGAAAACTCTGACCGTTTAATTTTAATTTGTAAAAAGAAATGAGTGAATTAATACTGATTATTTTTTTCCTCATCCTTTCAGTTGTTGTTGGAGGACTTTTAGTTGTCTTTTTGGAAAAGAAAAACCAAGCGGCATTTATCAAACTATCATTGGCATTTAGTGGCGGATTTCTACTTGCTATCGCATTCATTCATTTTTTACCCGAATTATACGCCGAACAGCATACAAAAATTGGAATCTGGGTACTTGTAGGCTTTTTAGTTCAACTTTTCTTGGAATATTTTTCTGGTGGAATCGAACATGGGCACATTCATGCTCACGCAAACAAGAAAATTCCATACGGCTTATTGATTTCTTTGAGTATCCACTCATTTATTGAAGGAATTCCTTTGGCAAATAATGCTTTACACAATCATAATCACGAGCATTTGGTTGGGAACCATCAAAATTCACTGCTACTTGGAATCATTTTGCATCAGCTTCCTGTGGCTATTGCTTTGATGACTTTATTGCGTAAATCTTTAATTAAATCAAGTACTTCTTGGCTACTACTGATCATTTTTGGAATGATGACTCCACTCGGATTAATTTTTGGAAAATTCATTCCAATGAGCGATAGTGTTCCAATTATGGATATTCTATTAGCAATTGTAGTGGGAATGTTCTTACATATTTCAACTACCATCATTTTTGAAACAAACGAAAATCACCGATTCAATCTCGCTAAGTTAACTGCCATATTGTTAGGTGTTGGATTAAGCATTGGATTGATCTAAAAGGAAAAAAACTCCATTCGACTAAAACATTTGAACATACCATATAATTTTTAATTTTACCTAAAAAATCAACTCATGAAAATCCTTTTCGTTCTTTTAGTAATCATTTGTGGAGCAACTATTTTCAAATTTAACGATCTCGAATTAAGCTTGTTAAATAATGGATTTTCTTGGACTATGTCTAAAATGATTCCTTATTTGATTCTAACAATTGGAGGTATATTAATCGCTTATTCATTTGCAAAAGCATTTAAAATCAAATCAAAAGTTCTAAAATTCAGTTTAATCATTCTTCTTTTTGCAACACCTTTCGCTCTTGGATTTATTTTGAATCCGATTTATGAAGGAGATTTCAGTTCTGAAGGAACAGATCTTAAAAATTCAGACGTTCGATTAGCGAAAGAAAATTATGATTTAGTAGTCATTACGATTCCAAATTGTCCTTATTGCCTTGAATCAATTGGAAAGTTAAAGTTGATTAAAAAGAGGAATCCAAACGCAAAAATTCTCTTTTCTGTTTGCACATCAGATAAAGAAAATTTGGCTTTATACCGTCAATTAATTAATGGTGATTTTGATATTGATTTAGCGAAAAATTTAGAAGAATCGAGCAAACTTGCAGACTTCGCATTCCCCTCTTTTGTACAGGTAAAAAAAGGAGTTCCTGTTTACAAATGGTCGAACGATCAATTTGGGGCCGGAGCGATGGATAAGTTTGAAGGAGAAGTTAAGTAAGTTTCCGGAATTGAGCTAGAATAAATAGAATTTCTCACAAGGAATCTATTAAATTTGCTTGCTATGTTCTTTATTGCCGGTTTCAGCATTGCTTGTTTTCTCCTGTTTCTTTTTTTGTTCAAAAAACGAAAAGAAGTACCCGACTACATTCTGGCTTCCTGGCTGGTAATCATCGCTCTTCACCTTGCACTCCATTACCTGCGTTTTTCGGAACTGGACATAAAACACCCATGGCTTTTGGGCATAATTCTTCCAATACCGGTTTTACACGCCCTTTTCCTGTACTTTTATACTATTACCCTTACCGAAAACCGCATTCCACGCGTACCAGTCATTTTCCTTCATTTCATCCCCTTCTTTTGTTTGATAGGTTTAGCAATTCCCTTCTATACATTAACACCGGCTGAAAAAGTTACGGTGTTTAAAAACCAAGGGCAAGGCTTCGAATGGTATTCCATTGTACAACTATCATTTATACTGCTTTCAGGAGCTTTTTATTCCCTTGCAACAATATTAAAGATTCGCACACATCGGAGAAAGATCCAGGATTACCTATCAAATACAGATCAAAAAATGCTCCGCTGGTTAGAATACCTGGTTGTTGGGCTTGGACTAATCTGGCTTCTCACACTGTTTTTCGACGACACCATCATTTTCGGAGGAGTAACCGTATTTATCTTATTCATTGGCTTTTTTGGAATTAATCAGATTTCTATTTTTACCACCATTAGCGTTGCGAACTCATCGGTTGATCCGAATCCAACTTCGATTCCTGATTCTGAAAACAAAAAAGAAAAATACCTCAAATCAGGTCTGGAACGGGAACAGGTTTCAATGATCATGTCAAAACTGGAACAATTCATGACGCAGGAAAAACCTTTCAAAGAAAGTGAACTGACCTTAAACGACCTGGCAAGAAGAATGGACCTAAATCCCAATCAGCTTTCACAGGTCATTAACTCTGAAACCGGAAATACCTTTTACCATTACATCAACACCTTCCGTATCAATGAATTTTTGTACTTGTTGTCACTCCCAGAAAACAAGAAATTCACCTTTCTGGCACTAGCCTATGATTGCGGATTCAATTCAAAAACCACTTTCAATAAATATTTCAGGATTCAAACCGGGAAAACACCCACCGAATACTTTTCAACGATATAACCTGATATACAGCTATTTACTGTATTAAATATTCTTCTTGTTGCATCCGCCTATAAGGACGAACGCCTGTTTCGCTTCCAAGTCATTGCTTTGCATCAAAAAAAAATCATGAACAAATTTACTTTCAGTCCGTTCCGCCATGGCAGACCAGCGCATTGGATACCTATCATTATTCTTATCAACTTATGCTGGACCACATCCTGCAAAAAGGTTGATATGTCGAAACCGGGGGCACTTGTCCCTCTAACCGTTGATCAGGACCCTTCAATACCTTCACTTACAATCAACGGAACAATGCTCCATGTTGAAACGCATGGAACCCCCTCAGATCCAATATTAATAATGGTTCATGGCGGACCAGGTGGTGATTATCGTTCCTTACTAAATGCAGTTGATTTCGTCAATGACGGATTTTATGTGGTTTTTTATGACCAGCGCGGTACTGGACTTTCTAAACGAGAAGATAAAAGTCAATACGAGCAGGCAGACGCTGTCCAGCTTTACATCAACGACCTGAATGCGCTGGTAGATCATTTTCAGCAAACATCCGCTCAAAAAGTGTTTTTGATGGGACATTCCTGGGGAGCCATGTTGTCTACAGCTTATATCAATCAACATCCCGAAAAGATCAGCGGAGTTGTTCTGGCCGAACCAGGAGGATTTACCTGGGATCAAACCAGTGATTACCTGAGTCGTTCAAACAAGATCAAATTCTTTTCCGAAGCATTGAATGATGCTGTTTTTCCAGAACAAATCATTGCAGGAAGAGACGATCAGGAAATCCTGGATTACAAAGCCAGTTTCTTTTCTACTTTTGAAAATGCTCCAGGAAATACGATTGGAAACCCGGGATCCTATCCTTTTTGGAGAAACGGAGCCGTCGTTTTTGAAAAACTGCTTGAAAATGCAGAAAAATACAATTTCGATTTCACCACAAACCTACATTCCTTTTCTACCAGGGTATTGTTCATGTACAGTGAGCGAAACCAAGCTTACGGACCTGATTGGGCTGCAACCGTTTCTTCACCCTATCCGAATGTCAAACTGGAACAAGTCCAGAATTGCGGTCACGAAATGCTCTATTTCGGTTGGACCGATCTTTATCCAAAAGCTGCTTCTTACTTAAACTCTTTAAAATGAAACCAATTTTACACATTTTTTTCTTGCTTTTAAGTATCCTGAAAACCAACGCCCAGGAAATTAACTGGCGTGCATTGAATAATCAATCAAACCATTTGATATCTGCTCATTTCGGAGCTGATTACAGCTCTTACTACGGGGTTTCTTATGCATATGGAATCAAAAACAAGTACAAACCCGTTTTTATCGGTACTGAATTTACGCTACCCTTCGGAAAACAAGTAACAGATGACTGGCGTGGAAACCTGAACATACAAACAGAACTTTGGCACAACGAACATTTGTCTCTTGGAACAAAGCTCTCGTTCTTTACCCGAAGATATGCCTCGCCAATGGCAACCATTTACAATACTTCTACCGCATTATCCATTCATTTTGGATATTTGCGACCTAAAGTGGGAGCAGTATTGGTAGTAGCTTACGACCAAACACTTGTAGCTCACGTCAGTCATAAATTAATGAAAGAGTACTATCCTCAAATCAGGGATGGATGGTATGATGCTTCAGGCGGAACTTTTAAATTCGGGATTCGCGGAAACTGGTCACACAAATCATGGAGTACAACCCTAACTCTGGGAAAAGCCTTTGCACGAAACTTCAAGGATAATCCAACACTGCCTTTTTTCGCAGAACTTAGTGTGCAGAAAAGATTTGGGAGATAGCCAAAAAGCGCGCGAAACAGTTTCGCGCGCTTTATTATTCAATCGATTATTAATGATCTGTTTTAGTAGTCATTTCTATACTCTGACATTGATTCGGAGCAGATCCAAAAGTTCCTGAAAATAGAGCGTTCCTATATTTGTGAACGTGCTTCATCTTTACCGCCCTTATTCTCAGAAATTGGTTCTCACCAAATCCTCTAAACAATCGATAAATCTCGGATGATCATTAGAACTCGGAACCAACTGCACTTTCTCGCCGCCATGTTCTTCGAAGATTTCTTGGTATTCTCCACCGATTTCGATCAAAGTCTCTAGGCAATCTGCCACAAAAGCTGGACTAAAAGCCAAAACGCGTTTGTTCCCTTCTTTCCCCCATTGCTCGATCACTTTATCAGAGAAAGGTTGAATCCATTTTTCATCCAAACGCGACTGGAAACTAACAATATATTGATCATCTGTCAAACCTAATTTAGCTGCAATTAAACGCGTAGTTTCATAACTTGTAGCTTTGTAACAGAACTTATTTTCTTCAGTGATTTCTTTCTCACAATCATGATCGGTACAAAGCCCTTCTTCATAAACTTTATCGACTTGTCTTTCAGGTAAACCGTGATACGAAAACATGATTTTATCATAAGAAGGAATATCGAACTCTTTGGCTCTTTCTATGATAGAATCAATATATCCTTCGTGATTGTAGAATTGAGAAATGATTTTTATTTCTGGAATTACCCACCATTTTTTGATAATACTCATTGCCTTTTCAACAGCAGAACCTGTTGAAGCACTTGCGTATTGCGGGAATAAAGGCAAAATAATCAATTGGTCATAATTTGCTTTATGCATACGGTCCAAAACAGAATCCATGGAAGGGTTTTGATAACGCATTGCCATTTCTATTGTCACATTATCCGAATCAAATCGCTTTTGAAGCAAACTTTTCACAGACTCTGTATAAGTCAAAAGTGGTGATTTTCCGTTTCCTAAATCCCACAATTGCTTATATATCTTAGCTGATTTAGGTGTTCTAAACGGAACGATGATTCCTCGAACCAATAACAAGCGAGAGAAAAACGGAATATCAATTACTCTTGGGTCCATTAAAAACTCTTTCAAATAGCGACGAACATCACTATTCTTAGGACTATCTGGTGTTCCTAACTGAATCAATAATACACCAATTTTTTTACTCATCGTTCTCGTTTAAAGGTGCTGCAAAAGTACATAAAAGTGAAGAATGGAAAATGACGTAAATCATTAATTTAAAAAGATAATTCTCTTTGATTAATCAAATAGTTATAGCAAATTTCTCTATATGTTCTTTGTGGCGCTATGTGGTTGTAATTATTAGATAGCCCTAGAACAACAAAAGCCCTTCCGAATATCCGAAAGAGCTTTTTTATTTTGTTTTGAGAATCTCTTAAATATGTAATGCTCTGTTATCCGTTGCAGCAAGCGCAGCTTCTTTGATTGCTTCAGAGAATGTTGGATGCGCGTGACAAATACGGGAAATATCTTCTGCAGATGCACGGAATTCCATTGCTGTAACAGCTTCCATAATCATATCTGCAGCGCGTGCAGCGATCATGTGAACTCCCAAAACCTCATCTGTTTTAGCATCTGCCAATACTTTTACAAATCCTGTAATATCCATCGAAGCGCGCGCTCTTCCCAATGCTTTCATAGGAAAAGAACCAGCTTTGTATTCAACTCCAGCAGCTTTCAATTCTTCTTCTGTTTTTCCAACTGAAGCGATTTCTGGCCAAGTATAGACAACTCCTGGAATCAAATTGTAATTGATGTGTGGTTTTTGTCCCGCCAATTGCTCAGCAACAACAACACCCTCTTCTTCTGCTTTATGTGCCAACATCGCTCCACGAACAACGTCACCAATTGCATAAATGTTTGGAACGGATGTCTGTAAATGATCATTCACATCGATTTGACCGCGGTTATTTGCAGTTAATCCGATATTTTCCAAACCTAAACCTTCTGTGTATGCTTTACGCCCAACAGCTACCAAACAATAGTCTGCTTCCAAAGTAACTTCTTCATTTTTCTTATTCAAAGCAGTCAATTTCACACCTTTTCCCGTGTTTTCGACTTTCTGAACTTTATGCTCCAAATGGAATTTGAATCCTTCTTTCTTCAATATTTTAGTTAATTCTTTTCCTAATGAAAGATCCATTGTTGGAAGAATCGTTGGTGCAAATTCAACTACATCAACTTCTGTTCCCAAACGGGCATAAACAGATCCCAATTCCAATCCAATAACTCCACCTCCAATAACAATCATTCTTTTTGGAATTTCTGTCATTTTCAATGCTTCAGTTGAAGTAATGATTCGTTTTTTATCGGGTTCCATTCCAGGAAAGAAATTTGGTTTTGAACCCGTTGCAATGATTGTGTTTTTTGCAGTAATGTTCGTGCTATTTCCCTTTTCGTCTTTAATTGCAATCGTTGTTTTATCAACGAATGAACCAACACCTTGGTAAACTGTCACCTTGTTTTTGTCCATCAGGAATTTAATCCCGTTACACGTTTGTGTGATTACCTCTTCTTTGCGCGCAATCATTTGAGTGATATCTGCTTCCACATTATCCACTTTGATTCCGTGAGTTGCAAAGTTGTGCTTCGCATTGAAAAAGTGTTCCGAAGAATCCAACAACGCTTTTGAAGGAATACATCCTACGTTTAAGCAAGTTCCTCCAAGAGTTGGGTATTTTTCGATCAAAGCAGTATTCAATCCTAATTGTGCACAGCGAAGAGCAGCTACGTATCCACCTGGACCAGAACCGATTATCGCAACATCAAACGTACTCATAGTTTCAATTTCTAAAATGTGGGTTAAAGGTAAGTATTAATTGAAAATGGAAAATGGAAAATGTGAAAGAATGTGCTAAAAAGAGATAGTGTGAAATGTTAGAATCGAAGGCTTAATACTTCTATCTATTAAGCGTTTCTTTTTTCCGAGGCTTTAAATACCAATAAAATCCTGGTCTTATCGTAACCCCGCCCCAACCAACAGAATAACCTTGAGAGCCAGCTAAGTTTGTCTGTCCCATAAAATTTATGTCTAGATGAAAATACATAACTGGAGTAAGTTTGAACTCCTGACTAACAGTAATATGAGGCCCCAACATAATACGAGAAGTTGGGTTAACCTTTGTATTTACTTCATGTTCCAACTGATTATTCGAAAAATAATACCAACTTCTTCGATACTTGTACATCAAAAGTGAGCCAACTGCAAATCCGGGTGCAAAAATTAAACGATATCGATCCCTATGGATAATTGGAATATGCCATTTTAATCCAACATTAAACACCTGCGACTTATAATGACTTACAGCATAAGTGGTATCGAACTCATAACTTTTGTAGTAATTATCTCTGGAATCTCCCACATAATTATATTCTGTGTACTGCAGATAAACCTCCATTCGTCTTTTGAAATCCCCCTTCTTTTTGATAATCGTACTCTGTCCTAGCTCATAGGCCATTCCCTTTCGATACTTTTCAGCAACAAGTGTAACTCCGGCTCCGGCATAGATACCGAATTGAACACGTCGTGGAGCTTCTTGGCTTTGCAAGCCAAAAGGAATGCAGATGATTAATAGAATTAAGGTTTTCATAACGATGATTTAAGTGAATTTATTTGATATAACAGATGTCTAAAAGATGTATGCCACACCCGTTGTTACATTTCCTCCTGAATAGATATTCCCGTCATAAAATTCAAATTCAAAGCTAGTAAACGCATTCAATCCCATGTTAAGTGCCCAGTGTTCAGCAAATTTATATTCAACAGCGATTGCTGCATGCATTCCGAAATAAGCGACCTCATTGGTTCCTCTTTTTTCCCAACCTTGCGTCGTTGTAATTCCATTTTCGGTTGTCACTCGTTTTTCTAGAAACGAATAAAAAGCACTAAATCTCGGACCAACACCAATATACATAGATACGAGTTCTTTATTCATAATCTTGAATTCAGGTCGGAAAAAGACACTTACTCCTTTGACCCTTCGTTCAATATCTGTAAACCTATTTATAGCTATTGTTTTGTCTTCCAACTTGTATTGGTCATAAATCATACCTACCGAGTAAACCAATCTCAGACGACCGTTTCTTGTAGAATGTTTGATGTTTATTCCAGCATCTAATCCAATCCTTGTTTTTACGGTTGAATAAGAAGTTGTAAAATCTCTTAGTCCACCATTTACAAAAGCCCCAAATTGAGGGCTCGAATCATATTGTGCAATTCCTAAAAACGGAATAAGTATTACAATAGCAAGAATAAGTTTCATAGTTGTCAATTTTCAGTTCTCAAAACTACCATTAGACCAGAAATTCAGAAAACGGAAAAATGCGTTTGCGAAAAGCATGTTGCGAAAAGCCGTACAATATAAGAGAATGAGATTGAGAGAACAAAGCAAACTCGGAAACTACAATTTGAAAATAGGCTTTTCAACATAATAGGAATCAACTACTTTTGAATAGACCTGAAAATGGTCACAAAAGTCAAACATTCCTCCTGACGAATCCACGATTTGGTGTCCAGCCAATTAAGGGATGAATGATAAGCGTTATCTACGCTGATATTTGGCTTAATATTTTCAGCGCTCATTTTTGAGAACAGGGAACTTAGAAACCCCATAGTAGTAGGTTTAGTTAATAAGTTATTAGTGCTTAGTTGTTGTTTTATTACAAGTCAAAAATGTGTTTTTCAGCATGATAGGAAGAACGAACAAGCGGGCCGCTTTCTACGAAACGAAAGCCCATTTCCAATCCTAATTTTTCGTATTTCTGAAAACGCTCTGGCTCTACAAACTCTACAATTGGCAGATGCTTTGGAGTTGGTTGCAAGTATTGTCCTAAAGTGATAATATCTACTCCAACGGATCTTAAATCTTGCATTGCTTCGATCACTTCTTCATCAGTTTCACCCAAACCAAGCATGATGCCTGATTTAGTTCTCATTCCTCCTTTTTTCAAACGGAACAAAACCTCTAAGCTCCGATCGTATTTTGCTTGAATGCGCACTTGTTTTGTCAAACGACGAACTGTTTCCAAGTTATGTGAAACAATTTCAGGAGCCACATCGATAATCTGTTGCAGGTTTTCCCATTTTCCAGCGAAATCGGGAATCAAGGTTTCCATCGTTGTCCTAGGGCTTTGATGACGAACCGCGCGAACAGTTTGTACCCAAATTCCTGCTCCGCCATCCTTCAAATCGTCACGGTCTACCGAAGTAATTACCGCGTGTTTGATCTGCATGGTTTTAATGGAATGAGCTACTTTTCCAGGCTCAAATTCATCGATTGCATCTGGTTTTCCTGTTTGGACAGCACAGAAACCACACGAACGTGTACAGATATTTCCAAGGATCATGAACGTTGCAGTTCCTTCACCCCAACATTCACCCATATTTGGGCAAGAACCACTTTCGCAAATAGTGTGTAATTTATGCTCATCCACCAATGCCCGAACCTTGCGGTAATTTTCTCCAATTGGAAGTTTTACGCGCAACCAGCTTGGCTTTTTGATGCGAACTTTATTATCTGCTGTTGTTATTTCTTCTGACATAGTCGTGCCTTTCCGCTATTCAAAAATAGATTTACCATCGGGACGCAAAATTCCGTACCTTTGGCCTCGCTAATTTTGATTTTACAAAAGTACAAAGAAGCATTCAAAAGAAGTGGAAAAAGTTCAAAAGGTTAAAGGGTTTAACAATTTTGAAGAAAGAATCAAAAGCTAAAGAATCATTTCTTAGAAGGAAAACCATCATCATTCACGAGAATGATCAATACTTCGTTTTTCATTTCAAATTTCAACAAATACTCTTTGAGTTTTTTGAGCATTATTTTCGAATAATGATTTGACCAAATATTCCAATAAATAACAATGGTATATTTTTTCTCTTGCGCGCCTAACAAAATTCGTTGCTCTTCTGATTCATTGATGTTCCATAGTGATAAATTGTCTTTGAATTTCAACTCATAATTCGTTGGTAAATGTTCAAATTTTTTAAATCCTTTCTCTGATAGGATATTCAGTCTATTCATATCTCCATAACATTGACAGTATCCATTTATTAATTTCCCAAGAGAATCATAAATACGAAGTTGCATTTGAGATTGCATAGTTCCTTTTTCTAATTTATATAAATCCAACGCATGTTTTTTAGCGGACAAGGAATCTATCAATTCATCTTTCATCAAAATACTGTGGTCGTAGTAGATGATATTATTTTTCGCAAGATATGTTTCTACTTCATACCTGGTTTTATCCATAAAAGGTTTTGTTCCCATATAATGAATCAAACCACAAGATGAAATTGTTGTTAAATATAATAAGGTTAGTATTATTATTTTCATAATTCATTAATTCATAACTGTTTCTACAAGCGCATAGTAATAATGTGTAGTTTCATCAAAAACAACAATATACTTTCCTTTTATAAACTTAATATTATTTTTGCCCATCGCACTAGACATATTCGAACTAGCTGATATATCATTTTCAATATAGAAATAACCATCCTTTGTGAAATCAGCTAAATCTAAATTAAAAACAAACATCATTGCTTGCTCATGAGTTTCTTTGTTTTCAATCAAACTTAATCCATAAACCCTCAGTCCGTCTGCATAAGTTTCAGGAGTTGCCGAATCACCATTATTATTATTTCCACTAATGGTAGCGCCACCTATACAAAGCCCAGGACAAGGGCCACATGCACCACCACCAGCACAACCCTGGAACAAATGTGTACCTGAGTGGTCATTGAACCATTTTTTAACCTTCTCAAACCAGCCTGGACCAACCTTTTCACTAGAATTTATTGATTGAATAATGCTTGTAACATCTTTTTCTGAATAGGTTTGTTCAAAATTAACAACAGATTCATTTTCTCTTTTAGAAACTTCTTGATTCTTGTTGCAAGACACAGCGATAAAGGATATCGTTACTAACGATAGATAAATTAACTTTTTCATTTTTGATTAAAATTTAGATATTTCCTTTTAAAACAGTAAGGAATTATTAGACTGACTTAAACGTGAATAATGGCCATTAAGTGAATTAAGTTTTTAAAACTAAAAAAAAAAAAATAGAACCCCACAACTTTTTAAAAAAAAATCGAAAATATTTTCCAATAATCATTTCTTTGCGCTCTTCCTTCTAATAAACCCTACATTTGCAATAATATTATTTTCTATGGCAACATCTACAGTGAAGTACTTGGGAGGATTGAGAACAGAATGTACTCATCTTCAATCTGGCACAGTCATTCATACCGACGCGCCTACAGACAATCATGGAAAAGGAGAGAAATTCTCCCCAACAGATTTAGTAGCAACGGCTTATGCTTCTTGTATGATCAGTATAATTGGAATATACTGCAATGAACATGGACATGCTTACGAAAATGGCTTTGCAACGGTGACTAAAATCATGGCTGTTTCTCCGCGAAGAATTGGAAAATTGGTGATTGATATTGACCTGAGAAACAATGGTTGGGACGAAGCAACTATTGAAAAAGTAAAACGTGCTGCTTTGGCTTGTCCAGTTGCAAAATCAGTTAGTGAAGAACTCGAACTAGAAATTACATTCAATGTATAATAAGAAAAACGACCGCGAAGAAAGAGGCGGAGGATTTAATCAAGACAAACGCAATTTTGAACGTAAACCGAAGGAAGATCCAACGGACATTATTTACGGAATTCGTGTGGTGATTGAAGCCATTAAAAATGAAGTTGAAATCAACAAAATCCTTATTCAAAAAGGAATTGACAAGGATCTATTTGAAGAGTTGAGAACCGTTTTAACTGGTAAAGAATATCAGTTGCAGTTTGTTCCAGTTGAAAAATTGAACAAATTGACGGTAAACAATCATCAAGGAGTGATTGCATTTACTTCTCCAGTGGAATATAAGAACATTGAAGAATTGTGTGACCAATGGCTTTCTGAAGGGAAAGAACCTTGCATCTTGGTGCTTGATCGCATTACAGATGTTCGAAATTTTGGTGGAATTGCACGTACGGCTGCATGTATGGGAGTGGATGCGATTCTAGTTCCATCAAAAGGTAGTGCATTGGTTTCTGCAGATGCCATTAAAACTTCAGCAGGAGCTTTACACAGCATTCCTGTTTGTAAAACCGATTTATTGAAAAACAGTTTGTTCTATTTGCAGCAAAGTGGATTCCAATTGGTTTCATGTACTGAAAAATCGAAAGTTTCAGCAGAAAATTATTCGTTCTTTGGCCCAACAGCGATTATTGTTGGATCTGAAGAGGATGGAATTTCTCACGATTTATTGAAAATGTCGGATGTGCGTTTGAGCATTCCAATGGCTGGAGATATTTCTTCGTTGAACGTTGGTGTGGCAACTGGAATGATTTTATACGAACGATTGAAGCAAGTGAAGGCTGCAAAATAATATAGATATTAAGATATCAGGACTTTAGGATATTAATACTGAATAGACAAAAGCCTTCTGAAATTCAGAAGGCTTTCGTTTTAAATACACTCCAATATTTGTAACTTTTCCATTTTATGAATTTATAGATTAAATGAGATTTTTTTATCTGTTTTTGTTTCTTCATCCATTAGTCTTATTGAGTCAAGCTCCGATACCACGACCTGATTGCGATAACTCACCTTATATCATCGTAAATAATTACAGTGATACCACAATTCATTTCGGACAGTATCTTTTTGGATTAAATGATCGTAATGGGAATGTGATTTTACCCATACAATACAATCAACTCTTTCCCATTCGGATTGTAAATGACAGCTGTGGCAGGATGACTTCCAAATTCATTGTTACTAATGGCAATTTTCAATACGTCTATGACGCAATCACAAAAGAGGAAAGCGAAAAACACCAGCATATTTTCTACTTGGAGAATTATTTTCTATTCAAAGACTCCTTGTATTGGGGAGTAATAGATAGTTCACTGAACACCATTTTAAGAAACATTCCTGGCGAACCCGGAACCACAACTATCCCTGAAAGTCTTTACAGCTTTAATTTGGATAAGTCATACAGTCCGTTTGACCTCTTCTATGAAGACCTTTTCGAGTATCGGCGTTATCTTGAGGAGGGAAATTCGTTAGAAAAATGGCCGAGTGTACTTTTATACAAAAAGGATTGCACAAAAAAATTTGCATCACCATTAGATGTCACATATTCCGATTTACCCTGGAATCATAAAATTCCAAGCAGTATGAACAAATACGGACTTTTTGATCTTCAAAGTAAAAAACTAATTCCTGCTATTTACCATGAAATCAGCTTCAAAACACTCGATAAAAAGATCTATTACTGGTGCGCGATCTTTAAACAATATAATACTCCAATCACAAACTGGTCATACCAGGGAGAATTACATATCTATGACCAATCTTTGAATCTCATTAAAAAACTTCCTTTTCATACAAATCCACCTGTTAAGTATGATTACAATAACGATTATCATCCTTACAAAACCAAACGAGATATTTATCCCTTAGAAAACCTACGCAACAAATATGGAGCAATTGATGCAAAAGGAATTACCGTTCTTTCATTCGAATACGATAATATCTCTCCTCCTGTTAATTACTCGTACTATAGTCCTTATCTAAAAGCCGTAAAAAAAAATAGTGTTCAGCTATTAGATACGGAAGGCAAACAAATTATTGATGGAAGCTATTTAGATATTAATGTATTATCAAAAGACCAACCATACTTTGCCGCAAAAACAGACACTGCATTAAACTCGTGGCATCTTATTTCAAAAGAAGGAAAAATCTTAACTTCTGGATTCGAGCAACTTTTCTACAATAAAGATTTGATCTATCATTTGGATATTCCATATGAATACAGAAGGAATGACCAACCGATTTTTTGTGCAATAGGAAACAGCAAAATGTACCTTATCAGTAACAATACCAGTTATTTATGCGACAGCACACGTTTCAATTTCAAACAAGAAACATTTTACATGAATCAATTCATCGTCAATAAAACAGGTGATCTCATTTATCACGGAAATTTCCTGGTCATGATAAACAAGTTGGGGTATGTAGATATCAACTCAGGATGCACCACAATTATATCAATTGATGGGAAACAAAAACAGGAGATTGATCTACCCTTCAGTGAAATTGACTGGCTAAATAATTTGGTTTGCCTCAAAACTGAAGATAATCAGTTTGTTACTTTTGACTTACGAAATTGGAAATGGTTGAAAGACTAACAGGCTTTCACAACTAAAAGTAAAAAGTCCTAATCCTGACAGATTAGGACTTTTTCAATATTATAGATTCGCTCCACCAGAAACTTCGATTCTCTGACCATTGATCCAACGAGATTCATCTGAACAAAGGAAGGCAACAACATCACCGATGTCATCTGGCATTCCTACTCTTCCTAAAGCCGTTTTGTCTGCAACCATCTTGTTGTAAACTGCATTATCACGTACAGCTCCTCCTCCAAAATCGGTTTCAATTGCTCCTGGTGCCACACAATTTGCGCGAATCTGACGTGTTCCTAATTCGCTTGCCAAGTAACGTGTGTATTGTTCAATTCCTGCTTTCAAAGAGCCATAAACGGAATAGCCGGGTCCTGTGAAACGCGCTAATCCACTGGAAATATTTACGATTCCTCCTCCATCATTCAATATAGGAAGGATTTCTTGTGTCAAGAATACAGGTGCTTTCATGTGGATATCTGAAAGTAATTCGAAAACAGCTAATTCAGTAGCACCAATTGGAGTCATTGCACCAATTCCAGCATTGTTTACCAAAAAATCGAGTTTATCTATACTGAAAGTATTAGTCATTACTGACCGTAAATCTGCTCCAAACTGCTGGAAAGTATCTACTTTACTCACATCCAAAGGAAGAGCAAATGCTTTTACTCCTCTTGCTTCTACTTCTGCAACTACTTTATCCGCTTCTGCTTTGTTTGTGTGATAAGTAATTACAACGTTGATTTCCTTATCTGCCAATTTGTTTGCCATGCTTCTTCCCAGACCACGGCTTCCTCCTGTAATGAGTGCTAATTTGTTTGGTTTCATCTGATTTAAATTTGATCAAACAAAGGTAGGCCGAACTTCCTCTCCACATTTGCAAAGAGCAATCCAACTATTGCAAAAATCAAATATTGATTATACTCTAAAAGAATTCGGAGTAACCTGGGTATGTTTTCGAAAGAAATTGGAAAAATGAGCTACTTCCTCAAATCCCAAACAATACCCGATTTCTGAAACTGTCCAATTTGTTTGTTTCAAGAGAATCTTTGCTTCCTGCGTAATTCTGTTTCCAATAACCTCTGTTGTTGTTCGTCCTGTATTTTCCTTCAGAACTTTATTGAGGTGATTGACATGAACTGCCAAGCGATTCGCATAATCTTTCGCAGTTCTCAAACCAATGCGCTGCTGATTAGATTCAATAGGAAATTGTCGTTCCAACAACTCGACAAACAAGGATGTTACTCGTTCAGAAGCAGAATGCTTCGGATATAAAACAGATGCTGGCTGTAGTTTTTGTCCCAAATGAATAAGCTCCATAATATAATTTCGAATCAAATCGTATTTGAAGGCATAATCGGATGCTTGTTCTTTCTTCATCTTTGAAAAAACAGTTCGTAGATAGTGATACTCACTTTCTGACAGCTCAAAAACAGGAATACTTCCCGGACTAAAGATTGGCAGTTCATCCAATATAAACCCTGTATTCGCTCTCGTTATAAAATCTACCGTAAAAACACAAAATACAGCGCTGTGATTTTCATCTTCAGAAGTGTAATTATAAGGAACTTTAGGTGTAGCGAAAAGCAATGCATATTTCTCAATATCAATTACTTTATCAGCATATTCAGCTTGGCTTTGCCCTTCAATCAAACTAATCTTGTAATACAAGCGTCGGTTGTAGGGCATTTTTCCTTTCGTTCCATTATTCTGTGCAAGCAATTCAACAGTGTCAAAAACATTGAAATGCCCTAACTCCTTACTGATTCCTTCTGGAACCAAAGACGAACCATTAATAGTACAGATTGATTGATAAAACTCCTCTAAGCTGATAAAATCCATGACCGAACAAATTGCAAAATTCAAAGATACGGAGATTAATGATCAATTAACAATGGAGAAATTATCAAGAAGATTTTTGCTTTTCGAATAAAACCCTCTTGATAATTGATAATTAAACCATTGCTAATTCGAATCAACGAAAGCTACTCTTCAATACATCACAGCAAAAGCACTAAATAACTGTTTCTATATTTAGTATATTCGCTTTAAAAATAGTTCCACAGTGTGGGTTATTGCATTTCTTACGCGGATACTTCTCTCCGCCTCGCGTTTTTGAGAAAAGAGGATGCTTTAGAAGCAAAGGATAAATTCTTTGAAATTTACAAATTAAGCAGAAACACATGAAAGGACACTTTATTGTAAACAAGAACACAGCTGTATATGTTGCAGATCGCTCTGAAAAAGAATTGCTATCTCAAGGAATTGAATGGCACAATCCAACAATCAACGATAAAACAATATTATGCGCAAATAAGGATTTAAAAAACTTCCCTTTTAAAACTATTGATCATGGAGCATTTCCTTATAAACTAGTTTTATTAAAATTGTTACAAGAAACTTTATTTGGAGATTCAAATATTGAGTACGCAGATGTATCAGAGGAAGAGAGAGATTATGTTTGGAGCAATCAGTTTTCACTTTCTTATATAGAACACTTTAAACTAAAAAGATATAAAGTAATACAAGCAATAAAATCTGCAACAAGTTTTGATAACAATGGAGTAACATATTATTTAAACAGAAAACAGGATGTTATTTATTTACTCCAAGCTTTGCAATACTGTTGTAAAGAATACATAGAGGAAGAAAGAAAATTTAAAATTGTTTTTCCAGAAGATTTTATAGAAAATTATAAACATTGCGAAGTGATTAATTTAAAAGGATCACTTTCATGAGACACGTGGATTACATAGGGTGGTCATTACCAAAAACAAACAAGACTATCTGTGGAATTTTCTCTGAAACACAAGTTGCGAAGGGATATGAAAATTACCGCCAATTAGTAGCAAAAACTGTATTGGCTCTCGGATTAGGTATTTCTGCAAATGCTCAAGCACAAGAAGAAAATGATCCTTTCAGATCTTCCTTGAAAACTCCTAAAGAACATGTCATAGCAGGAGTTGTCATTGATGAAACACCAACAGCCGATTATCCAAGTGGAATTGCAGCATTGTGCAGCTTTTTCAAAGAGAACATTATTTATCCTTCCGACAGTGTGGAAGGGAAAGTATATGTTTCACTCACCATTGACACGGTGGGTCGCGTAACAAATGTCCGGATCAAGAAATCCCTGAGTCCATTAGCCGATGCTGAAGTCATTCGAGTCGTGAGATTAATGGTTTTCAAACCAGCAATTATAAACGGAAAACCAGTGAATTCTAAGATCTCGCTTCCTTGTTCGTTCAGTTTAGGAAAGAACGATTAAGTGTATCTCTTCGATATATCTGATTCTTTTCATTTTCCCACGGACGAGCACGGAAGTACACTAAAGTTGATATCTTGAAAAACTCAACAAATTATAATGCTACCGTGTTCACTACATATGGATCCGTGTTCCTGCAGATAAGGCATAAGCGTTCTGTGGGAAATATAGACCAATCGAATTCTAAACCTCAACCGCGCCTTTACTCGCCATTCGATAAGTATGAGAAGAGAAAATATGTCTACGTGCAAAACGTTCTGGAGTAGCTGATTGTGTCAACTTTTTGTAAACGTTATTTGGAACCGCGAAATACTCAAATACTTGACCATTCAAGAATGTCACTTTTAATGTGAGTCCTTTGTAATGGAAATCAGCAATCATGGAAGTATTGATCGTTTCTTGATATTCCTCCATATTCTGTTCCAACGTTTCTGGTGCAATACTCACCAAAAAATGGTAAGCGTCGATAATTTCCAAGCTTTTCACTTCTGCTTCTGCTTTCATCGGATCTTCTTCCTGAAATTTATCCGGATGCCATTCTTTTACCAACTTGCGGTAAGTTGTTTTCAATTGAGCTAAGCTAATTTCCTCTTCTACTTGGAAAAGTTTTTTGTACAATGCAATGCGTTTCATATAATATGCGTGTTCCTGGGAATGGAGTTAATTATGCGTTTAAATCAAGTCCGTCTGTTTCTTCAAACGGAACCTGTTTTCCCATTTTCTTTTGGATAATTTTAAAATGATGTTCGTCTTCTGGTGTTACAAAAGTCAATGCCTCACCAGTTGATTCCGCTCTTCCTGTACGACCAATGCGGTGTACATAATCTTTGGGAGAGCGCGGTAATTCGTAGTTAATTACGAAGGGTAAAAATTCGATATCGATTCCACGAGAGATCAAATCTGTGGCGACCAACACTTTCAAATGTCCCGCTTTGAAATTACGGAGGACTTTATTTCGCGCATCCTGACTTTTCTTACTGTGAATGGCTTGCGCATCAATGTTATTTTTACGAAGCTTTTCAACTACTTGATCTGCTTTGAATGTAGAACTCGTGAAAATCAACACTTGTTTCATATTGCGAGACCGAATCAAATAACGCAACAACGGGCCTTTTCGCTCATCGGAAACACGGTAAGCTGTTTGCTGGATTAGCTCAACCGAATCCTCTTCATTTTCAATTTTGAGTACGATTGGTTCATGCAAAATCAATTGAGTGATTTCAGAAACTTTGTCATTCAGAGTTGCCGAAAACAATAAATTCTGTCTTTTCTTCGGGATCCAGCTCAAAATGCGTTTCATTTCCTCTTGAAAATCCAAGTTCAGCAATTTATCTGCCTCATCTAAAACCAAAGACTTTAAAGTACTTAAGTGAATTGCATTGGATTCAGCGAGTTCAATCAAACGACCAGGAGTTGCGATGAGAATAGAAACTCCCATCATTGCCTTCATTTGCGGATTGATGGAAACACCTCCGTAAACAGCTTTCACTTTTAATGGTTCAGGAAGTTTATGTGCAAAAGATTTGAAGACTTCTTCCACTTGAATCGCTAATTCACGCGTTGGAACTAAAATAAGCGATTGAATATGTCGGTTTTTTGCTTTTTCAACTTTAGATAGTTGTGCTAAAACAGGGAGTACATAACTCGCTGTTTTTCCAGAGCCTGTTGGGGCAATTCCTAGCACATCTTTTCCAGTTAAAATAGCTGGAATAGCCAATTCCTGAATCGGAGTAGGCTTCTCGTAGGTCATTTCGGTTAAAGCTTGAAGTAAAAAAGGCGATAAGCCGAAAGAAGAAAAAGACATCCAATTTTATTTGAGGGCACAAAGATAGGTAATTAGATTTTAAG
This sequence comes from Fluviicola taffensis DSM 16823, assembly GCF_000194605.1. Taxonomy (NCBI): domain Bacteria; kingdom Pseudomonadati; phylum Bacteroidota; class Flavobacteriia; order Flavobacteriales; family Crocinitomicaceae; genus Fluviicola; species Fluviicola taffensis. The sequence goes on along the minus strand of NC_015321.1, from coordinate 2,570,386 downwards.
ATGTCAGGATATTAAGATATTAGGACTTCAAGATTTTAAGACTGAAGACGAAGACTTGATAAGAGAAACCAAAAAAAGTCTTGAATCTTAACTCTCCTCGTTTTAAATGTCTAAAAAAACAAGTGTTAATTCCCAACAATCGGCAACAAATTTACCACTTCAGGTATTTCCAACAGTTCACGAATGCGTGGAACATTTCGTTCTTTTTTGTACCTGTGCTCTGGATCAAAATGAATGGCAGTCCAACCCGCGTTTAAAGCTCCAATGATATCTGCTTTGAAATCATCACCGATCATAATGGCATGTTCTCTTTTGCAAGATGTTAATCGCTGTGCTTCTTGAAAAATTTCGCGATGCGGTTTTGTAACGCCAATTTCTTCTGAACATAGAACTGTTTTGAAAAACTGACTAATTCCGCTTTTTGCCAATTTAATGTGCTGTACTTCTTTGAACCCATTCGTAATGATGTGTAACGAATAATCCTGTTCTCGTAAAGATTCCAACATTTCAACAGCTCCAGGAAACAGGTTTGTTTGCTGAGGCGATAATTCAATATAACCATCACTCATTTGTTGTGCGAGCTCATTGTTGTTAATTCCGTGATGAGCTAGGGTTTGTTTGAAACGATTATCCCGCAATTCTTCCTTCGTCAATTTTCCATTCCCATATTTTTGCCACAAATCTGCATTGATCTTGATATACGTATGGTGAAAATGTCTGAAATGATCAATGGTATCCCCCAACTTTAAATCATCATACAACTGCTGTAATGCGAAACGCGAATTGGTTTCAAAATCCCACAGGGTTCTGTCAAGGTCAAAAAATAACTGACGAATTTTCATCTAAAAAAGTGCTTTGATTCCGTAGGCTAATCCAGTTGTAACAGCTCCATTGATGCAAATCCCCAATAAAATCAACGGAAATGTACGTTTTTCTTTTCCGTAGAATTTAGCCGTCACAATTGATCCAACGGGAACCGATAAAAATAAGGGGGCGTAAAATGCTATTCCATAAATTCCAAGGCGGCGTTTCAATTTCACAATAAGTTTGTTGAACCGTGTAAACTTTGGTTTATACTTTAATGGTGTTCCATTTGTAATGGATGCGTGTAAAAGTGCTTTGCGTTTCTTGTGTGCGCGAATCATGAAAAACTCACTCGAAAAGTAAAAAATAAATGCAGCCACGAAAGCTCCAGCTACGCAGGAAAGATAGGTTTCAAGAAAATTTAGTTTCATTGCTGGTCCTCCAAACGGGGCAAACATAAATTTGATCATTGATAAACCAAAGAGTGATATATATAAGTGCCAGTGCATAGTATTTTATCTCCTTAACATTTTACTCCATAAGCCAAATCTCCTGCATCGCCCAAACCTGGGACAATGTAAGATTGAGCGGTTAATTCTTTATCAATAGCACCTACCCAAATCGTAATTGTTTCTGGTAAATGCTTTTTCACATATTCAATAGCCTCAGGAGCTGCAATAGCTGCAACAATATGAACTTTAGCTGGTTTCCCTTGCTTTAAAAGCGCTTTGTAAACCATGACCATCGAACTTCCTGTTGCTAACATTGGATCTGAAATAATTACTGTTTTTCCATCAATAGAAGGAGCAGCCAAATATTCCACGTGAATGTCAAAATCTTCCGCGTTCTTATGTTTTCTATAAGCCGAAACAAAAGCACTTTCTGCGCGATCAAAGTAATTCAATAAACCTTGATGCATGGGCAATCCTGCACGTAAAATAGTTGCTAAAACAGGTTGTTGCTTTAACCTTGAAACCTCCGCTTCACCCAAAGGAGTTGTCACCAATTCTGTTTGATAATCCAATTGTTTGCTAACTTCATAAGCCAAAACCTCCGCAACACGCTCTAGATTCCTTCTAAATCGCATGGGATCAGTTTGAAGGGTGCAATCTCTTAATTCCCCCAAGAACGTATTGAAAATCGATGTCGATTGACCTAAATTGTGAACCATATTTATTGAATATTGGAGGTGAAAATTACTCGTTTACAGGAGCTCCTTTGTCTCCTCACAAATAAAAGCAATAAAAGGCAACAATGGAAATAAAAATGTGATTTCTTAATGAATTTTAGCAGTTAAATTATAGTTCTAAATCAATCCTTAGATGTAATTTTGCAACATGGCTAAACAAAGCAAAATTGATTTCCGAATTTTCAAACGCTTATTAAAGTTTGCAAAGCCCTATTCTGGACTTTTAATTTTAGCCCTTATTTGCACCATTCTCCTTTCAATTATTGGTCCTTTACGTCCAATGATCATTGGAAATACCGTAGAGCAATACTTAGTTAAAACCCAAAATGCATCGCTCTTTTTGAAATGGATTCTTATTGTAGCAGGAATGTTATTATTCGAAGGATTGCTGCAATTTTTGACCACTTTCTTCTCCAATTTCATGGCGCAATCCGTTATTCGAGATATTCGAGTAACCGTTTTCAATCATTTATCTACTTTCCGAATGCAATTCTTCGATCGTTCGCCTGTTGGTGGATTGGTTACTCGGGTTGTTTCAGATATTGAAGCCATCTCCGAAGTTTTCTCTTCAGGTCTCATCGATATTTTAGGCGATTTATTGATGCTGATTGTCGTTTTAACGCTGATGTTTTTAAGCAATTGGCAATTGTCTTTAATGGCATTGATTCCCATTCCGATATTGATTTTGGCAACGCGAATTTTTGCGAAAGCCATGCGAAAAAGCTTTCAACAAGAAGGAACGGCGGTTCATCGCTTGAACTCATTTGTTCAGGAACGTTTGACAGGAATGAACATTGTTCAAATATTTGGACGAGAAAAAAAGGAATATCAATCCTTTCAAGAAGCGAATAAAACGCATCGCCAAGCACATGTAAATGCAGTTTGGGCATTCTCAATTTTCTTTCCTGTGGTTGAATTTTTGAGTTCACTATCTATTGCCTTATTAATTGTTTGGGCAGCATTTTCAATGACTGGAAAAAGAATAGATGACAATCAATTATTTGGTACCGTATTCAGTTTCACCCTTTGGATTCAAATGCTATTCCGACCAATTCGGATGCTAGCAGATAAATTCAATATTTTACAACGAGGAATAGTTCGAGCAGATAAAGTATTTGAATTATTGGATACACAAGATCATGTGCAAGAATCTGGAACGATTGAGATTTGCGATTTTGAACAACCTTTGAAATTTGAACACGTATCTTTCGCTTACAAGGAAGAAGATTGGGTACTGAAAGACATTAATCTGATTATTCAACCAAAAGAAACAATAGCATTTGTTGGTGCAACAGGAGCAGGAAAAACGTCAATTGTCAATCTATTGAGTCGTTTTTATGAATATCAGAAAGGAACTATTCATATTGGAGAAGTTGAATTGCGCGAAATTCACATGGATACTTTACGAAAAAACATTGCAATTGTACTTCAAGATGTATTCTTGTTTTCCGACACGATTCACAACAATATTACCTTAGGTAATGAGGAGATTACCCGCGAAGAAGTTATCGCAGCAGCAAAAGCAGTTGGAGCCGATAGTTTCATTGAAAAATTACCAAATGGCTACGATTACCAAGTGGGTGAACGCGGAGGAGTGCTTTCTGTTGGACAACGACAATTGCTCGCTTTCATTCGAGCTTATGTTTACAATCCACACATTTTGATTTTGGACGAAGCAACTTCAAGCGTTGACAACGAATCTGAATTATTGATTCAACAAGCCACTGAAAGATTAACCAAGGGAAGAACTTCCATCGTTATTGCACACCGATTATCTACCATACAAGCGGCAAATAAAATCATTGTCCTTGACAAAGGTGAAATTCAAGAAATTGGATCTCACGAAGAATTATTACGCAAAGATGGTTTGTACAAAAAGCTGCATTCCATGCAATTTTCAAAGCAATGAAAAACGAATTAGGCCTAAAAATAGGTGGTGTTCCCGAACATTTTAACTTGCCATGGAGATTGGCAATTGAAGAAGGTAAATTTCAAGAAATCGGTTTAAATCTTCATTGGTCGGATATGAGCGGGGGAACTGGTCAAATGATTCGCGGTTTAGAAACTGGATCTATTGACATTGCGGTACTTTTAACAGAAGGAATTACCAAATCTATTTTACAAGGATTAGACGCAAAGATTCTTCAGGTTTATGTTGTTTCACCGTTAAGCTGGGGAATTCATGTTCCAAAAAATGGTGCAATTAAAAAACCAGAAGACATCGAAAATCAAACATTTGCCATTTCTAGATACGGATCAGGTTCACATTTGATGGCTTATGTGATGGCAGATCAATATGGTTGGAATCTGGAAGGATTAAAATTCAACGTAATTGGCGACGTTTATGGTGGTTTGTGGGCATTGGGAAACAAGGAAGCTGAAGCATTTCTATGGGAAAAATACACAACATCTCCATTTGTAGAGCAAGGGAAATGTGATTACGTTGGTGATGTAGTAACTCCATGGCCTTGTTTTGTAATTGCAGCTCGTACTGAAGTTGCCGAGAAGCATGCTGACTTATTAAAGCAAATGTGCGAAATCGTCAATCAAAAAGCAAGCGAGGTAAAAGCACATCCAGATTCAGCAGAAATCATTTCATGGCGTTATAACTTACCGTTGGATCAGGTGAAAAATTGGCTCAATGAAACAGATTGGAATTACAAAGGAATTGAGTATCCACTTGCTTTTGAAAAGACTACGAAATACTTGAAGCAATTAAATTTACTGACAGAAGAAGAAGCGGAAGGCTGGAAGGAAAAGCTGTTTGTCTAAAACAATGTTCAAATACAATTTGTTTTAAACATTTTGAACTCCTTTTAACTTTTTAAACCCTTTTCTATCATCCCCTCGAACCCCGAGAAGATTGCCGTTGTCTTCGGGCATTTCGTTTCACGCTTTTTTTAGCAGACTTGGATTGTTTTGACCAAAATGCCTTCTTCGATTTTTTTGCTTCTTTCTTAGCAGCTTTCGCATCTTTCTTTCTGCGTTTTGCAATTGTTTTCTCCGCTTTAGCAACCGATCCGTCTTGACTATAAGAGGAAGTTACGGATCCTGCACCAAAAATAAGTAGCCCACACAATACAAAGCCTTGTAAAATCGTTCTTAAGTTCATAAATTTATCATTCCAATAACGTAAAGTGAAAATACGAATCTTTTTATTGATATTCCTCTTGATTGGTGTTTCTTGTAAAAAAAACAAAACCCATCCAGTTCCAAGTATTGCTTTTGATTTTCAAATAGATCTTACTTTGCCAAGTTACCAAGACTTAAATAGTGTTGGTGGCTGGGCTTATGTTTCAGGTGGAATCAAAGGAATTATTGTTTACAGACAATCGTTTGATGTCTTTGTAGCTTGGGAGCGCATGTCACCGGAAGACCCAGAGAATATTTGTGCAACTGGATTAACTACTGATTCTACTAATTTTCTTCAATTAAACGATCCTTGTTCAAGCGCTCGTTTCTCCCTGTATGATGGATCGCCAATTGCCAACTCTAGTTGGGGATTAAGGAAATACGAAACCACTTGGAACGGAAGTAATTTATTGCGGATTTATAATTAATCCTTCACCTCCGTTTTCCAAATTTCTACATAAGAATTCGAATTTCTTGGATTTATCCCATGTAGGAACTTGTCTACAAAACTGGGATTTATTTGAGCCTCACGATGCATTTTTGGATAAATCACTTGAAAGGTATCTATTCGCTGTTCCAAGTTTTTTTGTCCGAAGAAGAAAATATAATCCTTCGGTTCTGCGGTGTAAAAACTTGCTGGATTAATAGTATCCAAACTCCAACGTTCGGTCACTGTATAATTCCACTTCCCTGAATAGAAAAATGGCATCATTTCAGGATTTGTTTCACCCGTAGCTTCAATCAAAATACGTTCGTTTCCTTTCACCCTTCCGTTAAGAGAATACATCGTATTAATTCGTGATTGCTTCGATGGCATTACTGTTAGAACACACAATAAAGGAGTATTCAAAATCCAAAAGGAAACCCATGATATTTTCCAAAATTTATTCCAGAATGGACGTTCTCTTAACTGCTCAATACCTAAGAAAACAAGAATAACCACTAAGGGGAAAATAGTCAAAATAAAGCGCTCTTGACGATTTGGAAACCACGAATGAAACAGTAAAAAGATAACCGTCGGCACAAATAAAATCGCATATTTTTTAGCACTTTTGAAATAGGCTACTAAGGCCATTATTCCTAATGGAAAAAGCAATAATCCAAAGAGGACATAGAAATACATAAAGTAATTGTGTCGATTCACTCCCATGTATTGTGTTCCTTCATTCATATTATACACCACATACCCTCTAAATTCTGCAAAAGGATACCCCCAAATGAAATAATCGACTACACCCTGAGTTAAAACGAACAGAAGGATCGAACCTGCCGACATTAATATCAGCTTCCGCCATTCTAATTTGAACACATAATAAATACCGAGCCCTACAGCATAAATGGCAATTTGATACCGAAAAGAAATCGCAACTCCAATGAGTAAACCTGCATAAAACAATGCCCATTTACTATTTTCTTTCAAAGTCAACCAAACTGCCCACATCAAGAATGGAATACTTACCACTTCAACTAAGTTTCTAACTGATAAGAAAGGCATTGCCCACAAAAGTGCCAATAACCAACCGACATAAGTTGCTGTTTTCTTACTTGATAATTTCTCAGTAATCAAATATCCAAATCGAATAATGAGCAATGAAAAGAGTGCATGAACAAACCGATTGATGAGCATCAATACTTTCGGATCTGAAATCCCAAGAGACTTTAGTCCTGAGAAAAAGAGGTAATTCAATCCAACATAGGTAAAACTATGGCCTTCTGGAGTAGAACCCGCTGGTTTGTTCCAAGGCAACCAATGATTGTAATCAAAACCATCTGCCCAAGAGCCAGCCGCCTCAATGACCAAAAAGTGATCGTCGTGCATGGCATAACCTTCTGAAAAAATGGCTGCAATTAAGCGCACAATCAATCCCACAAATAGGATTGTTTTTAATGAAGACCAGTCAATTGTTTTTATTCTTTCTGAAAGTTGCATACACGAAATTAGTGAAGTTCATGCATATAATTAAGTCTGGAGATAAATAACTTCTAAAAACAGATTGAAAACTTGATTTAGAAAATTGGAATCTATTCGAAAACTGTTAAAATTGAAAATTTATTTGGAACTAGTTGTTTTTTTTTTTTACCATTGAACTGTACACCTCGGCCGAAGTAATACATTGTATTATTAATTATTATTCACATTTTATGAAACGAACATTTTTAAGCCTGTCTATCATGGCAGCAATCACTCTCTCTTCTTGCGAGAAGGAAGCAATTAATCCACGAAGCTCAACAGAGAGCTCCTCTAAAACACAAACTTCAACAAATTTTGAGAAATCGAGTGGTGAACCTACTGCATCATCTACTTGGTTTGATCGTGGTGGGAATGACTTTGGTTGTGAAGGATCTCCAACAAACTGCCTGGAAGTAACAATTATAGGTCTTAGTGTGGCCGAGCTTATAACAGATTTTAGTAACAGTGATAACCAAGGAGGATTTGCAACTGCTCATCATGGCACTTTAAGAACAGTTATTGATCCATCTTTGCTAGACAACGTTGTTGCAGGAATAAACACTGTTAAACTAAAAGGAACAATCTCTGCTTCAACCACAGGTTACTTGGTTATTAAAGAACTTGGGGCAGCAAAAATGGTGTATCCATTTCAATTGTAATTTTAAATCTAAAGTTGGGAGAGAAATTTCTCTCCCAACTTAACCCTTCCTAAAATGATGAAATATCTATTCACAACGCTCACAATCTGTTTACTGATTAGTTGCTCTACTAAGAACACGACTATTAAACATGCTCATCTTCAATTGAAGTCGCCGCAATCTTGGTATAATTTATATGATTTTCAAGAAAACGGACTTAAATACTATTACACCTATGAGTTACTAACTGGAAAAAAAATCATTATTTATGATGAAAAAGGAAAACTTCAAAATGAAATTGAACTCACAAAATTTATGGAACAAAACGCTTGTGAATTAAGCGCTGTATTCATTGAAAGTAACAAACAGTTCATTTTACTTAGTAAGAATAACCATATTTTTATAGTTGATGCCGATTTGAAAATTAAAAAAGAATTTTCCTTTTCTAATTTTCACTACAAAGGTCTACATTTCAATCCACCTCTATTTGTAAGTAAAAATGAGATTATTACTGCCGTTTCTGCAACATGGCCTGATGGAAAAAAATTTGATTCAGACTATTCATCCAATGCTCATTTGCATAAGCAACCTAAATTTGTAAAAATAAATAGAACGACGGGAAGGGTGAAAACAACGGGGAGAGATCTCATTAGAAGATATTTAAAGCCGCTAAATCTTGATCTTCAGAGTGTCTTTTATACTTGTGCGAAGGATAGTGAAATAATTTATAATTCAGCATTCACTGATACCATTTATCACATTTCAAGAGCAGGAAAAACAACATCGATAACTCGTGTCGAATCAAAAATTGGAACAATTATTAGTCCTGCTTTTTTATCAAAAGAAATAAGAAAAAATCCAGATATGATACGCAATACGTATGTTTCAAATTCATGGATTTACAAAGTGCTTATTGATGACTTTCAAAAACTGAATTATGTCATCGTCCGAAGACCACTTGAACAATTCGAAGATTTTCCATTTAATGTCTTGATTTATGATGAAAACTGGGAAAAATTGGATGAATTGGAATTTAAAGGTGATACGTATAGACTCAATTTTTTGGTTACCAAAGATGGTTTGCTCATGGAACGTGCCAATAATAATTCAGAAAAACGGGTTTTTGATTGCTTGGAATATACTAACTAAAAAACTAACTATGAAAATGATAAAATATCTATTCACAGCACTCACAATCTGTTTACTGATTAGTTGCTCCACTAAAAACGCTACTATTAAACAAGCTCAGCTTCAATTGAAGTCTCCCAAATCCTGTTACTGGATAAAAATGTATCAGGATAAAGAGCAACATTACTATTATACCTTTGATTTTCTAACCCAGAAAATAATCATGGTTTACAACAAAGCTGGTTATTTGGTCAACGAAATTAATCTTACAAATTTCGAAAAAGAAAATTCTATTGAATTAATTGATGTATTAATCGTAAATCACAACCATTTCATTTTTCTCGCTAACCAGAATAAAATTTTCATTACAGATAGCAAACTCACTATCCAAAAAGAATATGCCTTTTTCAATCAATCTCATCAAGGACACAAAATGTCTCCTTTCTTGTTTTTGAATGACCAGAATGAGCTTACTACCTTCATTTTATCAACATGGCCAGATGGAATACGATTCAAAAACAGCTATCTTTCTGGGCAATACTTACATGCTCAACCTCATTTTGCGAAAATCAACATTGAAAATGGAAAAATGAGGTTAATTGGCAAAAACCTAAGCAATCGTTTCCTAAAACCGAATGAGTTGGAGGCTGATATGATAACACGAACTTGTACTCAAAAGGGCTCCATAATTTACAATACAGCATTCACAGATACCATTTATGAAATTAGTCCTCGTGGTAAAATAAAACCACTTATTCGCATAACATCAAAAATTGGAAACATTACTGTACCTGTAATAACTGCAGAGCAACATAAAAAAGATGCATCAATTGTTCGTTCTACATTTGTATCGAGCTCGTATATCAATAGGGTTTTTATGGATGACTATCGAAAATTGGCTTATGTTATTATTCGAAGACCACTTGAACAATTCGAAGATTTTCCATTTAATATTTTGATCTATGATGAAAACTGGGAGAAATTGGATGAATTGGAATTTAAAGGCGATACGTATAGATTCATTTTTTTGGTTACCAAAGATGGTTTGCTCATGGAACGTGCCAATAATAATTCAGAAAAACGGGTTTTTGATTGCTTGGAATATACTAACTAAAAAACTAACTATGAAAATGATAAAATATCTATTCACAGCACTCACAATCTGTTTACTGATTAGTTGCTCCACTAAGAACACTACTATTAAACAAGCTCATCTTCAATTGAAATCACCTCTATCCTGTTACCGAATAAAAATGTATCAGAATAAAGAGAAAGATTACTACTATACCTTTGATTTACTAACCCAGAAAATAATCATGGTTTACAACAAAGCTGGTTATTTGGTCAACGAAATTAATATTACAAATTTCGAAAAAGAAAATTCTATTGAATTAATCGATGTATTGATCGTAAATCACAACCATTTCATTTTTCTCGCCAACCAGAATAAAATTTTCATTACAGATGGCAAACTCACTATCCAAAAAGAATATGCATTTTTCAATCAATCTCATCAAGGACACAAAATGGCTCCTTTCTTGTTTTTGAATGACCAGAATGAACTTACTACCTTCATTTTATCAACATGGCCAGATGGAATACGATTCAAAAACAGCTATCTTTCTGGGCAATACTTAAATGCTCAACCTCATTTTGCGAAAATCAACATTGAAAATGGTAAAATGAGGTTAATTGGCCAAAACCTAAGCAATCGTTTCCTAAAACCGAATGAATTGAAGGCTGATGTACCAATTGAGAGAACCTTCACTCAAAATGGCACAGTCATTTACTGTGCACCATTCACAGACACCATTTATGAAATTAGTCCTCGTAGTAAAATAAAACCACTTATTCGCATAACATCAAAAATTGGAAACATTACTGTACCTGTAATAACTGCAGAGCAACATAAAAAAGATGCATCCATTGTTCGTTCTACATTTGTATCGAGCTCGTATATCAATAGGGTTTTTATGGATGACTATCGAAAATTGGCTTATGTTATTATTCGAAGACCACTTGAACAATTCGAAGATTTTCCATTTAATATTTTGATCTATGATGAAAACTGGGAGAAATTGGATGAATTGGAATTTAAAGGCGATACGTATAGATTCATTTTTTTGGTAACCAAAGATGGTTTGCTCATGGAACGTGCCAATAATAATTCAGAAAAACGGATTTTTGATTGCTTGGAATATACTAACTAAAAACTAACTATGAAAATGATGAAACTATTCATATCACTATTGTTTGTGAGTCTTGTGATTTTTTCTTGTGGAGATTCGAAAGGAAAGAAATCGGTACAAAAACTACTTTCTAATTATGAGAAATTGGTTCAATATTGTACAGATAAAAATCAGACTCTCGATCACTATACAACAATCATTGTGATTAATGAAATTGGAACATGTATCAATTGCAATAATATTTTCTCCAAAAGTCAGGGTAAAAATCTAGATTCCGATTCTATTCTTTTCATTGTTTCAGGCATTGGAACTAAAGTAGATCTTTCTGCATACGTAGACCGAAAAGCTCCGAATCTGATATACGACGATTCTGCTGGATTTGATACGCTCAATATTGTGAAATCCTGTGCAATTATTACCATTTCTGGAAAAAAAATCAATTCAATTGAAGAAATCAATGTGAAAAATGTGTATGAGGTTTCAAATCGCGGCCAAGGAGTGAATTAGATGAAGGTGTGGAACCAAGAGGATGAATCCCTTGGGACGCGCGTGCGTATGAAACAAAAAAGGAACCCCTTTGCGCTACAGCGTAAGCGTTCGGGATTCCTTTCCAGCAAATTAATGTCTGTTCTTAATATCTGTAAGCATCAGATTTGTAAGGACCATCAACCGTTACACCGATATAAGCAGCCTGCTCATTCGATAACGTTTCCAATTCTACTCCGATTTTTGCTAAATGCAAACGAGCTACTTTTTCATCCAAATGTTTTGGCAAAACGTACACATCATTCTCATAGTTTTTATGGTTTTCCCACAATTCCAATTGAGCCAATGTTTGGTTTGTAAATGAATTCGACATTACGAATGAAGGGTGACCAGTTGCACAACCTAAATTCACCAAACGACCTTCAGCCAAGATAATCACATCGTTTCCTTTTACATTGTAAATATCCACTTGTGGCTTCACTGTGTTTTTAGTACTTCCGTAATTTCCATTCAACCAAGCCATATCGATTTCGTTATCGAAGTGACCAATGTTACAAACGATCGCTTTGTCTTTCATGTTCTCAAAGTGACGACCAACGATGATGTCTTTGTTTCCTGTTGTAGTAACAATGATATCTGCGTTCGAAACAACTGTATCCAATTTTTTCACTTCATATCCGTCCATCGCAGCTTGCAACGCACAGATTGGATCGATTTCAGTAACAATTACACGAGCTCCAGCACCGCTTAATGAAGCAGCAGAACCTTTACCAACGTCACCATAACCACAAACAACAGCTACTTTTCCAGCCATCATTACGTCAGTTGCACGACGAATTGAATCTACCAAAGATTCTTTACATCCGTATTTGTTATCGAATTTTGATTTTGTAACTGAATCATTTACATTGATTGCAGGCATCACCAACGTTCCGTTTTTCTTACGTTCGTGTAAACGGTGAACTCCTGTTGTAGTTTCTTCAGATAAACCACGAATTCCAGCAGTCAATTCAGGAAAACGATCAAAAACCATATTCGTTAAATCACCGCCATCATCCAAAATCATATTCAAAGGTTCTCCACCTTCAAATGCGAAGATTGTTTGCTCAATACACCAGTCAAATTCCTCTTCATTCATACCTTTCCAAGCATAAACAGGAATTCCAGCAGCAGCAATTGCAGCAGCAGCGTGATCTTGAGTTGAGAAGATATTACAAGAAGACCAAGTAACTTCTGCTCCTAATTCAACCAATGTTTCGATCAAAACGGCAGTTTGAATAGTCATGTGTAAACATCCTGCAATACGTGCACCTTTCAACGGTTTTTTCGCACCGTAATCTGCACGCAAGGACATTAATCCTGGCATTTCTGCTTCTGCTAAAACGATCTCTTTGCGACCCCATTCAGCCAATGAGATGTCTTTTACTTTGTAAGCTAATTTTTCTGTTGTATTACTCATAAATGATTATTTGCTCTAATTTTAAGATTGCAAAGTTAGCAAACTGCTTTGTGAATAAAAAATTAAAATTAGAAGTATTATACATAATCATAAAACAGTTCATCCCAGAAAAAGTTCAAACGGTTTCGTACAAATATTCATTTTGAATCTATAACTTCTAAGAACCCTTCGGTTCGCCTATTAAATACAGAATACCAGCTGGGCCTGATTTTTGTCTTCCTACTTTCCAATCGAAATTTTCATGCCCATTCACTCGAGAAATCAACTCGTTCATTTCTGGTATGGTATAAGTCCTCAATGCAGATAGAATCCCATCGAGCATCACGAAAAGAGGAACTAAAGGAATAAGATAGGTGAAAACAATTCGACCGATTGAAAAGGGTTTAATAAATGGTGTCATCAACAGAACATTTATTGGAGAAAAAATCATAGCAAGGATACTTTTTAAATTGCGTTCCTGGGATTCAAAAATTGCAATCGAACTTTTGGAGTCGACCGCATTTTGAAGAATTTGAACCGCATCTTCTTCTTTGAAATGATGTAAGGACAAAAACTGAGTACGCACACCTTTTAAGTCAGAAGGAACTAAACGAGCATCTATCGATTGTGTTTCGTATTTAAAATTCGACGCTTGTTTGGCAACATACTCAAAGGCTTTCAAATTGGGATAATAATCTGTAAGAACAATTTCCAAATTTGGGTGTTCTTCTTTCAAGCGGTTAGACAACTTGAATAAACCGCCGCCGCCGCCAGAGGCCAAATCAATAATTCGTTGCTCTCCACTATTTTTAATCGTTTCTGATAAAAGCGGTGTAATTGCTTTATAAATATCAAATTGATTGGAAATAAACTGCAAAAAATCGGTCAAGTAATTTCTTAAAAAACCTGGAAACCAAGATTGATCTTCGAATTCAAATAATTGTTTACGCTTCATAACGGAATTTTTAATTATCTTTAGGTCAAAGGTACTAAAATTATTGATTTAGGTCAAGATTACTAAAAATAAAATGAAAACAAGAGATAAAATATTGCATACAGCCTTGAACTTATTCAACACCCATGGAGTTCCAAATGTTACTTTGCGGAGAATTGCAGCCGAAATGTTTATCAGTCAAGGGAATTTGAACTACCATTTCAAACACCGAGAAGATATTATTGAGGCACTTTTTTTCCAATTAATGGAAACATTTGAAGAAGAAAAGGCGAAATTGGATACCGAAAAAATGGATTTTCAGTTTGTTCTGGATTCTACCAGAAACGGCATGGAAGCATTATTCAAATTTCGATTTTTAATGATTGATTTCAATCAGAACATGCGTGAAAATCCAAAACTGCACGAACATTTCAAGCAACTCGAAGAAGTCAGACGAACAACTTATTTGTATTCCTTTGATTTAGCGATTAAAGCTGGAATCATGCGGGCACCTGCATTTGAAGGAGAATATAACGGATTGAATGAGCGCATTCGCGTTTTCAGTGATTATTGGATTGCATCCGCAGAAGTTTATGGCGAACCAGTTGAAAGTACGGTAGATAAATATCACAACTTGTTGGTAGAAATGTTCTTTCCATATTTCACGAAAGATTCGCAACGGGAGTTTTTGTTAAAGAGATTATAGTTTGTGGACGCTATGCATCGCGTCACAACAAAAAATCCCGCTCAAACGAACGGGATTCTCCAACAATAAAAACTGAGTCTAAGGAAAACTCGTTTATTACTATAATTCTATTTAGCCAATGCTTCTTTGACCAATTCAGCAACACGTTTTCCGTCAGCTTTACCAGCCAACTGAGCACTTACAGGCCCCATTACTTTACCCATATCTTGCGGTCCGCTTGCGCCAACTTCAGCAACTTTAGCCGCTATAATTGCACGAACTTCGTCTTCAGACATCATTTTTGGCAAGTAATCTTCTAATACTTTTGCTTGAAACAATTCTTCTTCCGCCAAATCATTTCTCCCTTGATCTACATAAATCTGATACGTTTCCATGCGTTGTTTGTGCAATTTCAAAACGATTTTATTCGCTGCTTCTTCGCTCAACTCGCCAGAACTACCCGACGTTGCCTCAAGTAATAATTTGCTTTTAATATCACGCAAAACTGCAAGGCGTTCTTTTTCCTTTGCAAGCATTGCAGTTTTTATATCCTGATTTATTTTTTCTGTGAAATTCATTTTCTTAGATTTAAGACTGAAGACACAAGACCAAAGACGGATTTGTCTTTAGTCTTAAGTCTCTAGTCTATTCAGTCTTTTATTAATCTACGTTATCGTGTAAGAAAGAGTTGTTTGTTTTGATTCCATCATCTGAAAGTCCGAAACGGCTTACATTCGATTCTTCACTTTTTACAACTTGATCCAAGTGAATGTTTCTACGAACAAATGCTGGCTCATCTTCCAATTCTTTCAAACCTTCAGCTTTCTTCAATTTACTGTTGTAATTTTTGATGCGATCCATACGCTCCATATTACGACGTTGCAATTCTTCAGCGCTTACTGGAGCTTTTTGAACGACGTTCTCCAATTCAACCTTCGCTTGTGTCTCATCTTCTAAGAAAAAACGTTTTGGCGCTTCCTTTTCTTCGATAGAAGACGTTGGACTCGTCATTGGTTTTACTTCCGATTTTACATCCCAGTCAAATTCAATAGTTCCAGCAGAAGGAGCAACTTTCACTTCCTCTACTTTAGCTTCCGCTTTTAAAAAAGGTTGTTCTTCTTCTTTTTTCTCAGGAACTATTTGATGCGTTGGAGATGTCAAGGGAGTTTTAATTTCATTTCTAGGCTCATCTTCCAAAACAGAAATCGTTTTTTCTGGAGCTTTTTCAAAACCCGTAAATGGTAAAGAATTAAATCCCGTTGCTACCAAAGTAACGCTCAATTTATTTCCTAAACTTGGATCGTAACCATGTCCCCAAATAACATCTGCAGAAGAACCTGCTTCATCTTGAATGTAATCCGTGATTTCACCGATTTCATCCATAGTAACTTCGATATCACCGTAAGTAATATTCAACAAGATGTATTTAGCACCTTCAATATTGTTGTCATTCAACAACGGAGAATTCAATGCTTCTTGAACTGCGTTGATTGCACGACCTTCACCTTCAGAAACAGAAGACCCCATGATTGCAACACCTGAATTACGCATTACCGTATTCACATCGTTGAAATCCACGTTGATTGCTCCAGTAGTTGTAATTACGTCAGCAATTCCTTTTGCAGCAGTTGCCAATACATTATCAGCCAAAGCAAATGCTTGAGCCAATGACATATTTCCACCCACTTCACGCAAACGTTCGTTATTGATTACCAATAAGGTATCAACACATTGACGCATAACATCTAATCCTTCTTCGGCCTGCTGACGACGACGACGACCTTCAAAAGCGAAAGGAATCGTTACGATACCAACAGTTAAAATATTTAATTCTTTAGCAACTTGAGCAATCACAGGAGCAGCACCAGTTCCCGTTCCACCACCCATTCCAGCAGTTACGAAAACCATTTTTGTTCCATTTGAAAGCAATGCGCGAATATCTTCAATGTTTTCAACGGCAGCATTTCTTCCAATTTCAGGAATTGCGCCCGCACCACGTCCTTCAGTTAAACTTGGGCCTAATTGAATTTTATAAGGCACTGGAGAAATATCCAAAGCCTGACGGTCTGTATTACAAACGATGAAATCAACACCTTTGATTTCTTGATCGAACATGTGGTTTACAGCATTACTTCCACCACCACCAACACCAATCACTTTGATAATTGACGTTGTTCCTTTTGGCAAATCGAACTCCATATGCTTTTTTTTATTGTTGTTGTTTTTATTGTCTTTTAATTTTCAGCTTCACTCTCACTACAAAAGCTAAGCTTTTTACCCCCCGATATCTATCCGTTGACAGACTCAATCGGGGCTAATTTACTATTACTCCTCTTCCGCGAAGAAATTTTTACTCTTTGTTAACAAAGTATCAAAGAAACTTCCTCTCGTTTTCGTAGAATGTCCTTTTACTTGCCCAGTTACAGCTTCTGTTACGGCCTTCTGAGGAACATCGTTTTCAAATCCTTTCATCACCAATCCAATACCCGTTGCATACATCGGAGACGTAATTGCTTCAATCGTATTTGTAGAAGCCAAATGCTCTGTTGGAAGCCCAATTCTTGTTGTCATCCCAGTCATATACTCAAACAACTGAGTGATGTGTTTCAATTGAGAACCACCTCCAGTAACTACAATTCCAGCTATCATTCTCTTCTCATATCCAGAATTCACAATTTCGTAGTGAACATGCTCAATGATTTCTTCCATACGAGCCTGAATGATACTTGCCAAATTACGAAGTGTAATCTCTTTTGGATCTCTTCCTCTTAAACCTGGAATACAAACAACTTCTGTTTCCAAACTTTCTGAAGCCAAAGCAGAACCGAATTTTACTTTCAATGCTTCCGCATGACGGCGTAAAATCGTACATCCCTCTTTGATATCGTCAGTAATCACATTTCCTCCGAAAGGAATAACAGCTGTATGACGAATAACTCCTTCGTGGAAAATAGCAACATCCGTAGTTCCACCACCGATATCAACCAAAACCACTCCAGCTTCTTTCTCTTCGTCGTTCAAAACAGCATCTGCAGAAGCAATAGGCTCCAAAATGATATCTTTTACTTGAAGTCCAGATTTATCAACACAAATCTTAATATTCTTCGCCGCATTTATTTGACCTGTAATAATGTGGAAATTTGCCTCTAAGCGAACTCCCATCATTCCAATTGGATCAATAATACCTGTTTCGTTATCAACAATATATTCCTGTGGCAACACATGGATAATTTCTTCTCCTGGAGGCATTACCAATTTATACATATCATCAATCAATGCATTGATATCCTTTTGAGAAATCTCAACATCTGGATTGTTTCTTGTATATATCCCTCGGTGCTGTAAGCTTTTAATGTGCTGACCAGCGATCCCTACATTCACCACGCGAATAATCAAATCTGCATCCACTCGGTTTTGAGCTTCTTCTACTGCCGATTTAATAGACTGCACTGTTTTCTCAATATTGGACACGATTCCTCTGGCAACACCTAAAGACTCGCTTTTTCCCATGGAAATAATTTCAATTTTCCCATGTTCATTCTTCGTTCCCACCAAACATGCAATTTTAGTGGTCCCAATATCCAATCCAACTACAATCTTTTTTCCCGCTGACATAAACTCTTCTTTTTCTTCAATTTACATCCCGACAACTATCGGGACTAAACTTCATCGTTTAACATTCCTCAAATAGAATTTATCCAATTAATTCCTGTCTTTATCGATTGAAAACCATCACATATCGATGTTTTGGTTCTTACCTATAATAGGGTATGTACAAACTTAAATTTTATTTCGCCCCGTTCCCCGTGAATTTAGAATACTTATTAAACAAGTATTGTTAATAAAGGTTACTCCTTTTTTCATCTCAAAACAGAGCTGGACAGACTGAAAACAGTGCCTTTCAACTAGTTACTTAATCGTTAAATTGGTCTCGTTTTTTAAATTGAAAATTTATGTATCTTTAATTTTAGCATTCAAACTGTTTTTTACAATGTCAAAACGACTACCATTAGTCTTCTTTTTCTTACTAATCATTCAATCATTAGCTGCTCAAAAAGCTGATTTGAAAAAGTTGGAGGATCTTAAGATTAAAATCAAGCAAGCAACATACTACGATAGTTCAACCGTTTTTTCACTTGGCGAACAGTTTATCCAACTCGCAAAAAAGCTACACAAGGAAAATGAAATTGGCTACATCTATCAGTATTATGGGAGTTTCAATTATTATTCAAACAATCTGAAAGAAGCAAAAAGGTACTACGCTAAGAGTATATCAATTGGAAAAAAAACAAAAGATTACAAGTTAATTAACTCAACAAAAATTAGACTAAACTTCCTCACCTTAGACCACGATATTTTAAAAGCAGATAATGGCTTCAAAGAACTGTTGAAGGATGCTAAAAAAGGAAATTATATCGAAAACCAATTAGAAATATACAACGGTATAGGAATCATGTATGAAGCTCGTCTGATGTATGACAAGGCAACCGAAAGCTATTTAAAAGGATTGCGTATTTCAGAAAAACATCGTGAAAAGTTTGCAACTGGATACTTACTAAACAACCTTGCACTTCTAAAATTAAAAGCTAAAAAATACAATGAAGCTAAGAAAGATTTAGAACGAGCATTGATTCTTGCAACGGAAACCCAGGAATCTCGTCTGCGACTAAATGTTTTAAATAACTTAGGTCTAGTAACTCATCAAATTCAAGATTTTAAAGGATCCATTATTCATTACAAACAAACGGTAATTGAAGCTAAAAAAATTGGTTTCCCAGCTGGAATTGCAGCAGCATATGTCAATTTATCATCTTCTTATTTAGATAACAAGCAATTGAATGAAGCATCGAGAAATAGTGATTCTGCACTTGCAATTGTACAAACCTATCGAGATCCAATGTACCTGATTACTTCATTTATAATGAGAGGAATGGTTTCCGTTGAACAAAAAGATTTCCAAACAGCAGAAAGATGTATTGATTCAGTAGAGTTTTACATTCAATCATACAACGACCCCTACTTTCAAATGGAATTAATTGCTCTGCAATCAAAACTAGCCTCTGCGCAGGGAAATTTCAAGTTAGCTTATGAATTAGAACGTAATTACAGCTCCCTTTCAGATAGCATAAGAGAAGTGTCTAATGAAAATGAACAAACACGACTACAGACTATTTACGGAAAAGAACGGCTTGAAAATGAGCTTTCAGACTCTAAACAAAGAAACAAATTTCTTCAAACAAAAAGTGAATTAAAATCAGCCAACTATCGTTTTACTTTCTTGGTCATTTTTTCAATATTCTTAGTCATTTTGGGAGCTATTTATATCTACAACGTTCGCAAATCTCGCAAGATAAAGTCCCTTTTTTCGCAAAAATTGATCGAACAAATTGATGAAGAACGCTCTCGTATTTCGAAAGATTTACACGATGATATTGGACAGAGTTTAGCAGTTGTAAAATCAAAACTCAATCTTTTTAGTACTGGAAAAATTACTAAAATTGATGGTGTAGACCTGGAAATTGGAGATATTTTAGAGCAAACAAGGGTCCTCAGTCATCAGTTACATCCAGCTGCATTGGAAAAAATAGGTTTGGAAACTGCTTTAAATTCCCTGATTGAGAAAACACAATCTGGTACAGATATGTTGTGCACCTTTGAGTATGAATTAAACGGCACAAATTTTAGCATTGAAACGAGTTCTCAAATTTACCGCATCATTCAAGAATGCATTTCTAACACCATTAAACATGCACATGCTAGCGCATTGAAAGTAACACTTGAACGCAAAAATGGCGAACTAATCATCCAATATCGCGACAATGGAATTGGAATTTCAGATTCACAAGATAAAAATGGGCTGGGTCTTTTAACCATTCGAGAAAGAACCGCAATAATCGGCGGGCGGTTAGATTTAAAAACAGGAAATAACAAAGGAATCTCTTTGACAATAACGATTTAAATGAAAGTAATTCTAGCTGATGATCATCCCATATTTAGAAGCGGGCTTCAATTTCTTCTTCAATCTTCCTTTGAAGAAGTGGAAATACAGGCCTACGAAAATGGATCTGAAGTCATTGAAAACATTCCTCATTTCAATCCAGACATTGTTCTTCTAGATATTGATATGCCTGTAAAAAACGGCCTGGAGACTTGCAGTGAAATTCAACAAGAATTTCCAGATTTAGCAGTCATTATATTATCTATCCATAAAACTACAGATGTTATTAAACTCGCCTTTTACAATGGCGCAAAAGGTTATTTAATCAAAGACAATACTTCAGAAGAAATTGTAGAATGCATCAATTGGGTACTAGCTGGAAAAACTTACCTTCCATTGGTCCTAAGAGACCAACACAACAAACGCGAAATAGATCCTCGCATGGATTTAATTACAGATGAAATCAAATCATTAACACCTACTGAATTAAAGGTTTTAAAGTTAGTTAGCAAAAAATACTCCAGCAAAGATATTGCTAATATGCTTTTTGTATCGCCCAAATCAGTTGAAAACTATCGTTCACGTATTTGCAAAAAACTGAATCTAGATGCCAGAAATAATAGCTTAATTCTTTGGGTTATGGAAAATAAATTCCTTTTGGATTCAGACCAACTTCAATAAAACAGCAAAGAGACTACAGGTGCAGTCTCTTTGTTTCGGGGCATAGTTGTGTGTGCTTATGCTTTGTAGTAGTAGTAGTGGGTAGTTATTTTAATCTTGTAAAAACACTTTTTCCGAGGTTCCATCTTCATATATCAATATCACCAATCCTTTTTGATTGTCTGAGATTGTCTGACCTAATAGGTTTGTTCTACCAATAATTACTTTTGACTGAATACGGTTATCAATAGAGACCATTTTATCCGCAACTACTCTTTTACCATCATTCTCTTTTTGAATCAATCGGTAATAATTTATTTTATCTCTCGTAAACGAATAATCACTCACCGAATAATCATGCGTTAATTCGTTGGAATTGCCACTTGGATCTACATTTGTAACAAATTCCCAATTGATTCCATCTGGACTTCTTTCAAGGATGAAATAATCTAAATCAACCTCATTTTCAGTAATCCAAATCAACTTATTTTCGCGCTCTTTTTTCTCTCCTTTAAATTCCAACAAACCAACAGGAAGCGGATTGCAATCAATCACCGCAATTGAACTCGCCATTGGGCATCCATCACAGCGTGTTGCAGTCATGGTGTAATTTGTTGCAGCAGTTGGATTAGCGGTAGCATTAACAGTACTAGCTGTAAATCCAGCGGGTGAAGAAACCCAAGCATAACTATACGTCGTGTTATCTGTAAATACAACATCATCTATACATGCAGCACTATTATTCGGTGAGCCAGGCGAAAATAATGAAGGTTCACTTCTCCATTGGAAAACGATACGAACAGATTGTCCAGCGTAATTTGCTAGACTTAGAACCACATTTGAAAATGCATTTGATCCAGAATATGGACCTCCCAATAAAACATTCCCTCCAGTTGCGGTAATCGCTGTACCAGCTGTTGGCGTAATTGTAGTTGGCACTGCCCAAATGGTGAGTTCAGAAGTTCCTCCTAAACCATTGCATCTCCAATTGAAGCTCAAAGTAGGACTACAATAGCTAGTAATGGTATAATTCTTATAGGCAAAATTAATGCTCGATTGAGCCAGACCCAAGAAGTTAGTAGTTACGTAATTATTATTCCCTGTAGCTGTTCCAACATAAATTGATTTTGTACCATTTGCTGCGGCTCCCGTTCCATAATACCACCTGTTAACTGTTCCATTTACAAATGTAAATGAATTAGCACTTTCAAAATTTTCAGTTTGAGTAATGTAAGTTTCAGCTGGTGCAGTTGAAGTTAAATTTACAGGAACTCCTGGACATGCTGATGCTGGACTTACATTTGTAGTCAAAGTACCCAAAGGATGAACTGGAACAGTTACGCTTGCACTACCCGTACAACCAACCGTCGTGCTTACTGCTGTATAAGTTGTTGTTGCACTTGGTGAAACTGTTAATGGTGTATTTGCCGTTCCAACAGGTGTCCCAGCCTGATTCCATGTATAAGCAGTCATACTTCCTGGCAATGTTAAGGTAACGGATGAACCTTGACAAACAAAAGGCGGCGCAGTTATCCCAAATGTTCCTGAACCAATGGTAATTTTAATAAAATCTTTTCCTGTACAACCTTGGGCATTTGTCACATTTACTTGATAATATATCGTTCCTGTAGGACTAGCAGTATATGACGAACCCGTTGCTCCACCAATGTTTGCCCAACCTGTTGGAGTTCCAAAGAAACCACCATTCGTTGTAGATTGCCATTGGTATGTTCCACCTCCACTTGCATTTAAGGTTACAGGAAATCCAGAACAAATCGTTTGATCTGGACCTAAATTAACAACTGGCGAAGCAGAAACAGTAACGTTTACCTGATCCGTTGAAGAACAATTACCTGAAATAGCTGTTAATGTATAAGTCGTACTTGAACTTGGTGAAACAGAAACAGAAGCACCCGTTTGCCCCGTACTCCAAATGTAACTCGTCCCTCCTGAACCGGTTAATGTAACAGAACCATAACTTGGAATCCCGAAGAAACCGATAGTAGAACAAGCAACTCTATCTGGTCCCGCATTAGCAGTTGGTGTAACCAATGTATTAATTGGATAAACCTGATTAAGTGGATTTCCGCAGAGATCATTCATATCATTGACTGTCATCGAATAATTTCCTGGAGGCATTGAAGGTGAAACTCCAAGTACAACACTATTGGTTTTTCCATTGACGCAATTTGTTGTAATAATTGTAACGGTATAGCCAGGAATCGCAAAATCGGATGCTTGTAACGTATTACAGTCGATATATTCTGAAAAATTTACTGTAAACGATGTCGATGCCGCACAATTCGAACTATATGCACTGCTAATCGTTGGGGGAGTATTATCCACAATATTTACGGTAGATGCAATATTATGAAATCCTAAAGTAAATCCAGCATTGGTTCCACCATAGTAATTGATACACAAAGCATAAACCTTTGTCGTTTGCACAGCCACCAATGAATTATTCGTGGTTCCTGACGCATCTTGTGAATTACTGGAACCAGATGAATTCAATCCTGTTGCTCCCTGTGTTGCAGAATAATTGCAGGAGAGCTGTGTTTTATTTGCACAACCAGCAGTAATATCCCACAACACAAAGTCATAATCAGTTGATCCTGTTGGATTAATCATGAAATCAAGATTCCCATTCGTTTGAGGGGAAAAAGAATACCACACAGAACCACCATTTCCTGTCCCTGAATAACAACTTCCGTTATCATCATTTACATTTCCTGTATTTTCATATTGGTTAGCAGAAGTATTTACCGTAAGATTACTACATAAAGGAATCGCTCCAATACAATCGCTTTCAGGCAAAGTAGCTTTTTCCATGACATCTTGCACCGGAATTGGTTGAACTAACCCAGAAAATCCAGGCGCTGTACCGACAGATGATTTGGGGTCATATACGATTGTAAATGATTTCCCAAAAAAATCCATTGGTTTATAAGTACCATTGTAAAGTCCGATTAATTGAATCGTGTCTTGACCTTTGTAGATTCGCAACTCGCTCCCACTGGGAATATCAATCGCTGTAAAAAAAGCGTGAATATAACCAGTAGGAGCTTTAATAGTTGCTCGCAAATATTCATTTGGCATCTCTCCATTTTCACCTCCTTGATCAAAGAAGCGTCCACTACCAAGTTGAACAATTTGCTGATGATGTAACGTAATATCTTGTTGCGATACAGAACTAAAATACACAACAGTAATAAAAAAAAGTAGTAGTAGATTATTACGTTTCATCTATGCTCTTAATAAATCCTTAATTTCATTTTAATAAGGCAAATCTAGATGGACAATCCAATATAATAAAGAGGGCTAGCCCCTCAAAAAAATGTTACTAAACTTTAGTTGCATTGAATTACAACAAAATAATAAACTAAATGTTAATATAACAACACTAGAGCGTGTCGTTCATATAAGTACATACCACTTGGTTGCGGTATTTCAGATTGATTGTCTTGTATTTATTCCAACCAACGAATGGTAATCCATTGTTGTAAAAGACCACCAACTTTTTCAATTTCTCATTTACATCCTTTTCAGTAGATGCAGGTCCTAAAACAATCCGTTGAGCTCCAACTCGAGGAATTAAAATAAAATCGCCCCATTTATCTCTATGGACTTGACTAATTTGTGCTGATAAAAATGGACTTTCATGAATAACTTTTGAAATGCGGAAAATCTCGTCCAAACTTCGTTCATTTTTGAGTTTTGGATTCGCCTCAATATCACTAACTAATAAAGTGTCTATTTTATCCTTAATGTTTCCGCTAAAAACTAAAATGCGAGCAGTGAAATTGGTCGACGGAGCCATTGTTGCTCCTTTTGAATCAACATAAAAACTTTCCCCAAATTGGTTAAAAACGCGCGCGTATGGCTGCCTGATTTTTAAACGAATCCCCCAATTTCCTCCCAACTGCTTAAAAACATTCACCTCTTCCACCTCGTGCATTTTCCGAATATGAACTTCAATATCTGTAGTTTTTAAGTTTTTCATAAGTTGATTTGGATAAAGCAGATTCAATCTCTCCAAACGAGCTAAGAGCTCCATTTCTGTCAAAAATGCATTCTCATCTACTACTGAAATAGAGATTGTTGGCTTCAAAGCAATTGCCTCATCCTGACTTTTACGTGCAAGATAAAGTATGGAGATGATTCCAACAGCAAATAATGCCCAAGCTGCTATTTTCAGTTTATCCTTCAAATTACTTATTCTCTAATATTTTACCTACTTCAGGTACTATTCGATCTATGTCTCCTGCTCCAATTGTTAAAACCACACCTTCATCAACGGAACTCATGAATTCCAGTACTTCTTTCGGTGTTTTTAAACTGGCTTTTTTTCCAATTTTCCGCACCAACTCATCGCTCGTTACTCCTTCAATCGGTTCTTCTCTTGCAGGATAAATAGGCATAATAATCGCCTGATCTAACTTTGATAACTCCACTACAAATCCATCTTCAAAATCACGTGTTCTTGAAAAAAGATGCGGTTGAAAAACACCAATTATTTTTTTATCCGGATAAAGCAAACGAATGGATGAAACCAATGCTGCAATCTCTGTTGGATGGTGCGCATAATCGTCTATGTAAATCAATTTTTCGGTGCGCAAATGATATTCGAATCTTCGTTTAACTCCTTTGAAATTTTTTAATCCTGATCGAATCTCTTCTTCGGAAAGTCCCAATTCTCTGCACATCATTGCAACTGCCAAGGCATTTTCCGCATTATGAATCCCTGGTAAACCAAGTGAAACACTTTCCCACAACTCGTCTTGAAACTGAATATCTAGTATGAATTTTCCATCTTCGTAATGCAAATTACTTCCATTCACTTGTGCACTCGGAGTATTGATTCCATAACTAATCCCTCTAAAACCGGTTTGTTTCAAAGGCAGATTATATTTATAAATGAGTAACTGATTGTCCGAATGCTTATTTGCATATTCTTGAAAGCCTTCTTGGAACAATTCTTCCGTGCCGTAAATATCTAGATGATCAGGATCCATTGCCGTAATAATACTCGCATAGGGTTTCAATCTTAAAAACGAACGATCAAATTCATCTGCTTCTATGACCGAATAATCTGCAGAAGCATCCACTAAAACATTCGAATTAAAATTGGAAGAAATTCCTCCCAAAAATGCAGAACATTTCAAGTGCGATTGACTCAAAACATAAGCTAGCATTGTTGAAGTAGTTGTCTTACCATGAGTTCCCGCAACTCCAAGTCCTTTGCTTGTTTGGGTAATCAAACCCAAAACCTCACTTCTCTTTAATACTTTATGCCTTTTCTCCACGTAAACGAGCTCTCCCATATTCTTGGGAATAGCTGGTGTGTAAACCGCTAATGTAGATTCAATAGTTCGATATTCAGAAGGAATGTTTTCTCCCAAATCGTCAAAATGAACAGGGATTCCTTCTTTTTGTAACTCATCTGTCAAAGGTGAAGGCGTTTTATCGTAACCAGCAACATCAAACCCTTTCGCTTTGAAATAGCGTGCCAAGGCAGACATCCCGATTCCGCCGATGCCTATGAAGTAAAAACGTTTTATATTGTCTAATTCCATTTTTATTGCTCCCATTTTGTATGGACGCGAGGCATCGCATCCCTACGCCAATTGTTCAATCACATCCACAATATCTTTTGTTGCATTGGGTTTTGCCATTCTTTTAATTGCAATACGTAACCCATGCCCCTTATCTTCATTATTTAAAATCCCAATAGCTTCTGAAATCAATTGTTCTTTTGCTACATCATCTTTAATCAAAATAGCTGCCTGACCATTCACTAAAGCCATGGCATTTTTGGTTTGGTGATCTTCAGAAACATTTGGGGAAGGAACCAAAATAATAGGTTTTCCTACAATGCACAATTCAGAAATAGATAATGCTCCGGCACGTGAAACAATCACATCTGCAACCGCATAAGCGGCATCCATTCTGGCAATAAAATCAGTCAAATAAATTGCAGCTTTTTTCCGAATCTCTACTTCTTTTTTCATGGCTTCGAAATAATACTTCCCGCATTGCCACAAAATTTGGGTGTTTGCATCAGCCAATTGATCCAATCCATAAATCACTCCTTCATTCAAAGTACGAGCACCTAAACTTCCGCCCATTACCAAAATGGTTTTCTTTGTAGGATCCAATACTGGAAATTCCGCAAAGGCTTCTTCTCTGCTTAAATTTGTTTGATTCAACTCTTCCCGAACAGGATTCCCCGTTAAACGAATCGTTTCTGGTGGAAAAACAGTATCCAAACCTTCATAAGCGGTACAAACTGCTTTCACTTTCTTAGACAATAAGCGGTTGGTTTTTCCTGGATATGAATTTTGTTCTTGAATCAGGGTGGGAATTCCTAAACGTTGCGCCATTTTCAATGTGGGTCCGCTAGCATATCCCCCAACTCCAATAACCACTTGCGGTTTAAAATCTTTCAAGATATTCTTTGCCAATGAAAGACTCTTGAGTAATTTGAAAGGAAGCGCTAAATTCTTCAAGGTCAATTTTCGTTGGAGACCAACAATAGGCAAACCAACAATTTTATAGCCCGCAGCTGGAACTTTTTCCATTTCCATTTTCCCTTCAGCACCAACAAATAGGATTTCTACTTGAGGAAAACGCTTTTTAATCTCATTCGCAATGGCCAAAGCAGGAAAGATATGTCCGCCTGTTCCGCCACCCGATATCACTATTTTTTTTAATTCTTTCATGCAAAAGCAGGTTCAGATTCTACAGAAACTTTTTCTTCTTGTTTTTGCGCAACACCTTGCACAATTCCAATTGCAACACACGCCATAATCATGGCAGATCCACCCATAGCTAAAAAGGGCATATTTTGTCCGGTTACAGGAAATATCCCTGTACAAACCATCATATTTACAGCTGCCTGAGAGAGCAATAAAATCCCAATCCCCAGACAAACATAAGTCTCAAAGAGATGCTCAGCTCGAAGTGCAATTCGCATAATGCGATAGAGCATAATGAGGTAAAGTAACACTAAAATAATTGCCGAAAACGAACCGAATTCCTCCACGAAAGAAGCAAAGAAAAAATCTGCATACGCCTCAGGAATAAATTCCTTTACTTTTCCTTTTCCAATTCCTTGACCAAGAAATCCTCCAGAATAAATAGCTTGTTCGGCACTCTTTGCCTGCAAATTTCCTGGCGCATCAATATCATCCGCATTTTCATACCGATTCGTAAAACGATTGACCCACGTTTCGTAACGAGGAAGAATATTCAAATCAGGTAATGCTTTGTGTAAACCGATGGCCATCACAAACAATAATATCCCTGCAAAAATGACCGAAAAAAGTTTGGAAAAAGGTACTCTTCCGAGGAAAAGCAACATAAAGCAAATCATGAACAGGATGGCAGCCGTTGAAAAGTTATCCTTAACAATCAACCCACAAATAATAACTATCGGTGCCATCACTGGTAAAAAGCCTTTTTTCCAATCATTCATTTCATCTTTCTTCTTAACGAGCATTCTGGACACATAAATCAACAAAGCCAATTTTGCAAAATCGGACGATTGAAAGGTCAATCCAACGAATGGAATTTTTACCCAGCGACCTGCTTCATTCACTTTAGTTCCGAAAAACAAAGTGAAAATCAACAAGGCAATTGAGCCGTAATAAATGATCTTCGACATCTTGGAAATGTACATCGGATCACGTTTATGAACCCAATACATCGCCAAGACAGCTAGAAGTATATAAATAAAATGTTTGAACAAATATTTGAATGGTGTTCCTCCCTCAATCTTGACTAAAATCGGAACGAAACTGTAAACAGAAACCAACGAAAACCCAAGCAAGATGAGTGTAACCACCCAAATCACCAAATCTCCTTTAAAGTGCTTTCTTAGAAACTGTACCATTTTTTATTGATGTAGCTTGACAAAATTTTCAAAGAGTTCCATCTTCGTTTTCCATTCATTTCCTTGAACGGTAAACAATAAAATATGTCTTGTTTGTTTTGTTGTTTTCAAAAATTCCAACGCATCTTCCAATGATTCAGTTCCAGTAACCAAATTCATTTCAGAGATAATATCAGAAGGAATTGAAAGTTGCGGATTATCAAACTGAGCACACCATTTTACCGAACGCAATGTTCCAGGATCCACTTGTGCCATTTCTTGAATATTCATTTCATTTGACAACCAAAAAACAGGAAATGGAAATGTAGAAATCGTCGCAGACAACTCCTCAACTTCTGGCTTGTACCACGTAAACACATCCATACCCCACAATTTACCCAATGGTCTGAGGGACATTCTTTCAGCTGCATCCAAAGACTCTCGTCGTGCTTGAAGCAATTGCGTTTGCTGATCTACCTTTTTAATTTCCATGACTCGTTGGTTTTAAAGTGAACGAACCGCCTCTTTAAATTGATTTCCTCTGTCTTCGTAATTTTCGAATAAGTCAAAGCTCGCACACGCTGGAGACAACAAAACTGTTTCGTCTTTCTTTGCCAAACGGTAACCATAAGCAACAGCTTCCATTGCTGAACCTGCCTCTACGATTGTTTCCACATGGCCAGAGAACGTATCGATGATTTTTTGATTGTCTTTTCCAAGGCAAATAATTGCTTTCACCTTTTCTTTCACCAATTCCACCAATTCGGAATAGTCATTTCCTTTATCAACACCACCAACAATCCAAATCGTTGGTTGCTCCATGCTTTCCAAAGCAAACCAAGTTGAATTGATATTTGTTGCTTTAGAATCGTTGATGAATTCGATACCACATACTTTGGCAACAAATTCCAAACGGTGTTCTACATTCACGAAGTCAGACAGACTTTCGCGTACAATATCCTTGCGAATATCAAGAATTCTTCCTGCAAGCCCTGAAGCTAAGGAATTTTGGGTATTGTGCTTACCCTTCAAAGCTAGTTCATGTATAGACATAGTGAATTGATTGTTAAAGTTTATGATGAGTTGTTTGTTTGCTGTATAAGCTCCTTGTTCAAATTCTTGCGTCAATGAAAAAGGAAGTTTTTGTGCTGAAATGGAGCGTTTCTCCAATTCAGCAAGTATTGTTTTATCGTCTGCGTTGTAAATGAAATAATCCCCCGCAGTTTGATTATTCAGAATCCGAAATTTCGAATTCACATATAATTGCATGTTGTATTCGTAGCGATCCAAGTGATCTGGAGTAATATTCGTCAGGATGGCAATTTCCGCTTTGAAATCTTCCAT
Organism: Fluviicola taffensis DSM 16823; assembly: GCF_000194605.1. NCBI lineage: Bacteria > Pseudomonadati > Bacteroidota > Flavobacteriia > Flavobacteriales > Crocinitomicaceae > Fluviicola > Fluviicola taffensis. Next base: position 2,539,997 of record NC_015321.1, on the reverse strand, counting down.
ATCATCCAATTGGAAAGAACTCAATTCCAACACGTAAATCTCATTATCCTCTAACGCCACTTGCTTTGCGAAACTGTAACCGACATTTCCAGCCAATCCAACTTTTAACCCCGCTTTTTTCAGCATGTGGTGAATCAACATAGTTGTCGTTGTTTTCCCGTTGCTTCCAGTGATGCACACTTTTTTAGCAGTAGTGAAATATCCTGCGAATTCGATTTCTGAAATCACCTTGATTCCCTTTTCACGAATTGCTTTCATTACTGGCGCTTTCTGCGGAATTCCTGGCGATTTAATCACCAAGTCAGCTTCTAAGATGCGATCCATTGAATGCGTTCTTTGCTCCCAATCCAATTGATGCTCATTCAATTCCCCTTGAAAAGAATCCTTGATACTTCCAAAATCTGAAACGAACACATTCGCCCCTTTCACTTTTGCAAGAATCGCAGCACCGACACCGCTTTCGCCAGCGCCCAAAACAACCACTATTTTGTTTTGAATATTCATTAACGCAGTTTCAGAGTTACAATGGATACTACAGCTAGAAGAATCGCTACAATCCAGAAGCGGGAAACAATTTTCGCTTCATGCAATCCTTTTTTCTGGTAATGGTGATGCAAAGGAGCCATTCTAAAAATACGTCGGCCTTCACCAAATCGTTTTTTCGTGTATTTGAAATAACCCACCTGCATAATCACGGACAAGTTCTCAACCAGGAAGATTCCACATAGTACCGGAATCAATAATTCCTTACGAATGGAAATAGCGAATACCGCGATGATTCCTCCCAAAGCCAAACTCCCTGTATCCCCCATAAAAACCTGAGCGGGATAACTGTTGTACCACAAGAATCCGATACAAGCGCCAACAAATGCCGCAATAAATATTACGAGCTCTTCTGCATACGGAACATACATCACATTCAAGTAATCCGCGAAATGCACATTGGAAGTCACATAAGCCAAAACAGCTAAAGCAATTCCAGCAATGGCACTCGTTCCAGTGGCCAAACCATCCAATCCGTCGGTCATATTTGCCCCATTCGAAACAGCAATTACCACAATGATTACAAATGGAATAAACAATACCCATCCGTACGATTTATCGATATCACCAATCAACCAGTTGTAATTGAACTCATTGTTCTTTACAAAAGGAATTGTCGTTGTCATATCGCGCGTTACAATCCATTTGGAAGGAATTGTATCCACCACATCTTTCGAATGTTGGTGTGTTACGAAGGATTCACCGGCTTGCAAATGATAGTTTGCTGCTACTTTTTTATGAACTTGAACATCTGGGTGGAAATACAAAATGGAACCAACGATAATTCCCACTCCAATTTGACCAACTACCTTGAACTTTCCTTTTAATCCTTCTTTGTTCTTTTTGAAAACCTTGATGTAATCGTCCAATAAGCCAATTGCCCCCAACCAAACTGTTGCCACCAACATGGTGAACACATATACATTGTGCAGTTTTGCAAACAAAAGGGTCGGAATTAATATCGCTGAAAGAATGATAATTCCTCCCATAGTTGGCGTTCCTGATTTCTCAATTTGACCAGCCAAACCTAAATCCCGAACCGTTTCACCAATTTGCTGACGACGCAACAAGTTGATCAAACGTTTTCCGAAAATAATAGATACGATTAACGAAGTAATCAATGCCATTGCAGCTCTGAATGAGATGTACTGGAAAAGTCCCGCTCCCGGGAAATCCATTTGTGCTAAATAATTAAAGAGGTATGTTAACATAGCTTTTTAGTATTTGGTTTGTGCTCGCTCCGCTCGCTTTTTGCCACGAATTCACGAATTTTTGCTCGCTTAACAGGCTCGCTGAATCCAATGCATACTCGCTTTGCTCGTATGGGTTTGTATTCTTAATCGCTACCTGTCTGCTCATTATTTTTTCAGTTTAGTGAAGTAATTTTTTACAACATCGAAATCATCGAAAGGGTGTTTCACCCCATTGATATCCTGGTATTTTTCATGTCCTTTTCCTGCAATCAGGATAATATCTTTTGGTTGCGCCAAGGAAACTGCGGTTTTAATCGCTTGGTCTCTATCTAAAATGGTCAAAACCTTCATACTTTGATGCGCTCCAACTCCAGCTTCCATTTGTTTTAAAATCTCAGCTGGGTCTTCTGTTCGTGGATTATCGGATGTCAAAATCACCTTATTGCTCAACTCACAAGCTATGCGAGCCATTTCCGGTCTTTTCAACGCATCACGATCTCCGCCACAACCCACAACTGTAATAACCTGTTCGTTTCTTGTGCGAATATTTTCTATCGTTTTCAATACATTCTCCAAAGCATCTGGCGTGTGTGCATAATCCACAACTGCGGTAATATCTGTTTCACTTTTTGTGAACTGAAAACGTCCGTCCACAGCTTCCAACTTGCTTAAAACTGTCAATACCTCTGTGGAATCGGAACCCAGCAATTGACTGATTCCGTAAACTGTTGCGATGTTATATGCATTGAAGTCACCAATTAATCGTGTCCACAATTCAATTCCGTTAATTGTCAAAAGCAAACCGCTGAAGCTATTCTCCAAAACCTTCGCTTTGAAATCTGCATGTGTCTTCAATCCGAATGTGGAAACTTTGGCTTTGGTATTCTGAACCATCACCATTCCATTCTTGTCATCTGCATTTACCAATGCAAAAGCATCTTTCTTCAACTCATCAAAGAAGGTTTTTTTCGCAGCGATGTATTCCTTAAATGTTCCGTGGTAATCCAAATGATCGTGCGTAATATTTGTAAACGCTCCACCTTTGAAAACCAATCCCGCAATTCGATGTTGAGAGATCGCATGTGAACTCACCTCCATAAAACAATGCGAACAACCTTGATCAACCATATCTGCTAAAAGCGCATTCAATGCAATTTGATCTGGAGTTGTATGTGTAGATGGAATCACTTCTTTTCCAATCAGATTTACAACCGTGGAAAGCAATCCCACTTTATATCCCAATTCCGTATACAAATCATGTAAAAGCGTAGTAGTTGTGGTTTTTCCATTTGTCCCAGTAACACCCACTAATTCCAATGAACGAGAAGGATAATCGTAAAACGCATGTGCTAATTCTCCTAAAGCCAAAGCCGAATTTGGAACCACCAAAACAGTTACATGTTCAGGAACTTCAATAACTCTTTCAGCAACAATTACTCTACATCCTTTCTCAATTACCTGAGAAATGAAATCGTGTGCATCGACTTGTGTTCCCTTAACCGCAATGAAAAGCGTTCCTGCAAGAGCCTTGCGAGAATCTGAAACAAGCGCAGAAACCACCACATCAGTTGGACCAATCCACTGCGTAATTTCCGTTGCTTTTGCTAATTCATTTACCGTTTTCATTCTAATACTAATTCTATTAAACCTCCTGGAACAATTGGTGATCCCGCAGAGATTGTTTGTTTAACTACTTTTCCGCTTCCGCGCACATACACATGCATTTTCAAATGCTCAATCAACCAAACAGCATCTTTTGCAGTAAGTCCAATGACATTTGGAACTGTTGTTGATGAAATTTTTCGAGGTACAATTGAAATGTTTGAACCAGATGTTCGCACTCTCGACCATTCGCTATACGCATCTAATTGATACGGTAAATGCAGACCTTTCAAAACAGTCAACAAATCAGAGATATTCCCATCCTTGATTGAAGGCGCATCTTTGATTCGATTCTTTTCTTCATTGATTGCTTTGTGGTAATTCAATGAATTGGAGTACACTTTATTCGCAATCGCCGAGAAAACAGTTCCTGAAACAGTTGCTCCGTAAATATCTTTGGATGGAGCAGCTACAACAACAATACATGAGTAAAGCGGCTCATCTGCAGGAAAATATCCTACGAAAGATGCTTGATAGGTTTTATTTCCATCTTCTCCGTAACGTCCATCTGCATTTTGCACAACAGCCGTTCCCGTTTTCCCCGCAATATCGAAAAGCGAAGATTTCAATGCACTTCCTGTCCCTCTTTTCACAACGCCTTTCAAGCACTCCTGCATCAAACGAAGTGTTTTATCCGAACAAATTTTCGGACGAAGAACCACTGGTTTATACGATTTAACAATGCGTTGACCTCGACGAATGTGTTCCACGAACTGTGGACGAACCAAAGTTCCGTTATTCGCAACTGCATTGTAAAATGCCAAGGTTTGAAGTGGAGTTTGTTGAATTTCATATCCTATCGACATGATAGGAAGCGAAACCCCCGACCATTGCTTCGTTCCTGGCGAATACAACGTTGGTTTAGATTCACCTTGCAGATCAATCCCTAAGGAGTCTCCAATTCCGAAAGTACGCAGACGATCGATAAACAATTGAGGTTCTTTACGGTACGCATTGTTGATTACACGAGCAATCACATTGGAAGACAATTCAAAAGCTCTCCGAATAGTAATTCTACCATAACCGTAAGGATTGGAATCATCCAATTCTAGATCATAGAATTGATACTTACCAACCGCATTGACCGTATCGTCCAAACTAATCTTTTTATCTTCCAGCGCAGCCATTAGCGATGCCAACTTAAAAGTTGAACCAGGTACCTCTTTCGTTCCAATGGCATGATTGTACAACTCGTAATATTCACCATCAGAAGCTAATTGCAAGTTCGATATCGCACGAACAAAGCCCGTTTTCACATCCATCACAATCACACAACCGCTTTTCGCATTCTGGTTTTTCAACTGGCGATACAATTCCGTGTGTGCCACCTCTTGAATATCCATATCGATGGAAGTGATTAGATCCGCACCTTCTATTGGCTCGCGAATCATTTTACCCGTTTTCTTCCAACCAGAAGAAATTCGCTGTTCGATTTCTTTTCCAGGCTCTCCCGCCAATACTTCATTGAAAGCACCTTCGATTCCTACACGTAACTCTTTCGAATTCTCATTGTGCTGGTAATACCCCAAGGTTCTTTTTAAAATTTCACCATGAGGGCGTTTCCGCAAAATCGTTTCATCGGTATCAATCAACCCTCCTTTATTTCTTCCCAAATTGAAAATTGGCAATTCAGCCAATCGATGCTTTTGTTCATTTGTAGCTTTTAGTTTGATGGTAATATACCTTCTTCCTCTTGCTCGTCCTTTTCGAATGTAATTTTCAAAATCACGCGCTGAAGTTTCTGGAAACAACTTACTCAAACCGATGCTTAAAGCACCTATTTCTTTATCGAAAATTTCTTGATCCACAACAGTAGGATCCATGTGTATGTCAAAGAACGACACTGACGTAATCAGTGGTGTATAATTTCTATCCAATACTTCTCCACGTCTTGGGTAGCGCTCTACCGATCGTGTTGGAATCTTTTCTTCCGTTGCAGCAAACAAAGAAGTACTTCCTTCCGTTTGAATCATGATTGTTTTTACAATCACCACTATCAAGGCGATAAAAAAACCTATGTAAACCAGGTAAGCCCGCCACATCAAGTCTTTTTTATCACTCATCTCCACCACGTTTTAATCGTATCACCTTTGCAGGATTTACCGTTTCTTTCAACCCTCTTTTCTCCAATGCCTGCACCAAACGGTAACGCGAAGTCGATTCTTCTAAACGCGCTTTATTCTCAATATATTCAGCAGTTTGAGCATCTACATTCGTCTGTAAATCAGAAATGTCTTTTTGCAACTGCTTTCCATAATATCCTTTTGCAACCATCAACAACAAAAGCAACAAAATGAAGAAAATGAATGTCAAATTATTCAAGACAAAGTCTCTCGTCAAGATATCTCCGTTGAGTACCTGAATGATTATATTTGGTCGTTTCGCTTTAGAAGCAGCAGCCGTTTTCGGCTTAGCTCCCGAATTTGCCTGAGCCTTCTTTTCTTTTCGCTCCTTCTTTTCGGTTGGAGGGATTTCCGTTGAATACTTCTCACGGGTTGATTTCCCTCGCACAGCATCCATCGGATTCGCACCCTCACGTTCTCTGTACTCATTTTCCATCTTCAACTCGTTTAGCAATCCTCAACTTGGCACTACGCGCTCGTGTATTTCGCTGAATCTCCTCTTCACTTGGAAGAATCGGTTTTCTATTTATTTCCTCAAAAGGCTTCAGCACTTTCCCGAAAAAATCCTTCTCAATAGAACCATCTAAACTTCCGCGCTTCATCAAGTTCTTCACCAAGCGATCCTCCAAAGAATGGTAAGACATCACCACCAAACGTCCATCTGGCTTTAAGGAATCTGCCGTTTGAAGTAAGAACTTCTCCAAGACATCCATCTCCTGGTTCACCTCAATACGAAGCGCCTGAAATACTTGAGCAAAGAATTTATGATCTTTAAATTTCGGAGCAACAGGCATCAAAGCCTCCATCAACTCACCCGTAGTCTTGATTTTTGATTTGTTACGCGCTTTTACTAACTCAACAGCCGTTTTAAACGGATGATCCAATTCACCGTATTTTCTGAAAATTGCAGCCAATTGCTCTTCGTCATACGTCTGAACAATTTTAGCCGCCGTAAAATCTCCTGCTTGATTCATACGCATATCCAACACCTCATTGGAACGAATGGAAAACCCTCGTTTTGCATCATCAAACTGATGGGATGAAACACCCAAATCAGCCAAAATTCCATCAACAGCAGGAATTCCCATCACCCGAAGGTGATTTCTTAGAAACGCAAAATTGGCAGCTACGAAATGAAAATTAGGAGCTTCCCAAGCGTTTGCGCGAGCATCTGGATCCTGATCAAAAACAATCAGCTTGCCTTTTGGAGAAAGTTTTTCGAAAATTGCGCGAGAATGACCACCACCACCAAAGGTAACATCAACATAGATTCCATCTGGATTAATTACCAATCCATCCAGACATTCCTGCAACATGACAGGCACATGGTATGTAGCGTCGTTATTCGTCATCGTTCCCTAAATCACCCATTACTTGATCTGCTAAATCAGCAAAATCAGCCATGCTTCCATCAATCAGTTGGAAGTACTTAGACTTGTCCCAGATCTCAATTCGGTCGTTGTATGCGATAAGCATCACATCTTTATCCAAACCCACACGCTCCATGTGCATCACCGGAATCAAAACGCGACCAGCATTATCTAGCGCAATTTGCTTTGCTCCTTGATGGAACAAACGGTAAAACATACGATTCTGAGGCTTAAACAAATTCAACTTTGACAATTTCACTGACAATTTCTCCCATTCGTTCATCGGATAGAGCGTCAAACATTCTTCAAAGCCTTTATTCAACATGAATTGTTCCTGAGCATCCGGAGAAAGTTGTTTGCGCAAACCAGCAGGAAAAAGGAATCTTCCTTTTCCGTCCAGCTTCACCTCAAATTCTCCGACAAGTCCAGCCATAGCTATTAATAATGGGTAAAATTAGGGGAAATAACCCACTTTTTACCACTCAATTACACTTTGTTGATAACTTCTAACGTTAAACAACCTCACAAGGTTACAACAATTAATTCAAAAGGTTTGATTTTATTGATTTTTTAAGCTTTTAAAATGTAGTGGTAAAAAGTGGTAAAGAATTTTAGATTGTGGAAAAATAAGTCGCAATGACCTGTTTATGTCAGGTATACAAAAGGGACTATTGATCAGGAAATTGATGAGCAATCTGAAATTTATACAATAACCGTCCATACCAAAGAAAAAATCAAAATTATAGGTGAACACCCCTGTATTAAATTTAAAAACATGAATATCAGATAGTTAAATACAAAAACCTTCATGAAACCTCTTTCAAATTGCGGAAAACCACATTTGCATTTTCAGTATTTATACTGATGCATAACTGATATGAATCATTTACCTTTGTTGTATCACTATTCACAAATAGAGTCAGATTTGAAAACTGATTTAGGCAAACCGTTTGAAATAATAACAGGTACATTGTCTATACGGGTATTAGATGACTTAACAAGATTGAGTAAAGCTGGGTAATTGACCAATTATCCAGCCTATTCAACCGATAGGAAAGTATTATAAAATAGGAAGTAGCTTGCTATTCAAACAGCGCAAAATAGCAAGTCTTTAAAATACTCTTACGCAAGAGTTAGTTAGGTTAAGTTGTAGTAGAAAGCCCCGACATGTATCGTTGGGGCTTTTCCATTATATAAATCTGAGCTTAATTATTATTCTTGCTTTTTCACGAAAAGCAGATAAAAAAAGAAATTCAGCTAACCAAAATTTGGTTGTATAAAACGAGAGTGATTCTGAATTTAGGGTATTAGAAAGCGATTCCAAAAATCAGGAAACGGCTCTTGAAGCCACACTAACTCTCCTGTAAATGGCTGTTTAAATTTCAGACTTTGGGCATGTAAAAACAACTCGTGAATCCCAAGCACCTCTTGAAAATAGTGATTATGGTGGCGGTTTCCGTATTTGGGATCATTGATGATCGGATGCGCGATTTTATTTGCATGAATACGCAATTGGTGCATCCTTCCTGTAATTGGTGTCAACTCAACCAAACTATAGCGCTGTTTTTCATACGGAGGAATAACATACGCTCTTTCAAAATGCTCCAAACAAGTATATTTGGTCAGCGCATCTTTGTAATTTCCACGGTCATTTTTAACTGGCGAATCAATACTTCCTTCAGCTTCCAAATGACCGCGCAAGAGAGCTAAATACTTCTTTTCAATCTCACCATTTTCGAATAGCTTTTGAAAATCAGCTACCCATTCCGCTTTCTTTGCAAAGAGAATCAATCCAGAAGTTTTTCGATCTAAGCGATGAACAGGGCACGCTTCTAAGCAACCTTGCTCTCGGATCAAATCCGTCAATGAAGTTTCTTCAATATTTCGCGCATAGTAAGAATGATGCACAATGAGGTTACTTGGCTTAGAAACCACCAAACAATATTCATCTTCGTAAATTAACTTCACTGATTCCTGACTCACTCAATTTCTATTTAAAGAACAAAAGTAGTTTGGATAGAATTAGAAACAAAAAAACGCAGGATAAAGTCTCCCGCGTTTTTAATTCAGGTAGAGGTAATTTATTCGATCGTTACTGTTAATTGATTCACTCGCTCTTTACCGAAATAATAAGTTTTCCCATTAATTGTTGTTTGCATCAATTTATAAGGTACAATGCTTACAATTGACGTTCCTGAACTTAGCCCATTTAATTCAGCAGGTGAGAAAGTACATGAGTTCGCACTTCCTGAAACCGTTTTAGAAACATTTCCAACCATAAACAAGGTCGAATCTGCCCCAGAAACTGTTGCACAGGACAATGTATATCCGTTTGCTTTATTTACTGTTGCTGAACTTGTCACAGCTGATCCAGTAGGAAATACCAAGGAGCTTGCATCATAAGTAAAGGCTGCATGTCCACTTCCTCCAGTTACTGACCAATCTGTAGAAGAGGAAAAATCCAACCCCATCGGTGAAGTCTGACTTGGCGTAAATGTATACGCATTGTTTGTAGCTGCGGTTAAATCTTGTGAATTAACAGAAACTGTTCCCACATTTACCAAATCAGTGTTCCCATTCATGAATATTCCAACAGCAGTACCAATCTCTATGGTGATTCCTTGAATTGTACTCGATGATTTAATTGCCCACATAACTCCATCTGCATCTGTAGGTGTCGGAGTAGTACTCCCTGCAGGAGTATTTACTGGTGTTGGAGTTTCCACAACTGGTTCAGGTGTCTCTTTTTTACAAGAAACTACAAGCAAGCCCATTCCGAGTAGAATGGTAAAAATTGATTTTTTTGAATTTTTCATACGTTATTGATTTTGATTGAGACAAAACTACTGCTGCTTCAAGAACTAGTCAATACTTCAATTGCCTTATTTTGAGGGCTTCAGTAAATCCAAAACATTCTCTTACCCTCACGAAAAGAATCAATCCAAAGGTTGTATAATTCAACTGGTGAACAGGACAAACTTCAACGAAACCTTGCTCTGGAATCAAATCGGTCAATGAAGTTTCTTCGATATTTCTGACATAATCAGAATAATGCACTTGGTTTAGAAACTATCAAACAAAAGTCATCTTCATATACGAACCCCACCTGATTCACCTTAAAGAACAAATGTATGCGTTCACCAATAATAAAAAAGCACGAAATGAATTTCGTGCTTTCTTTCTTTAATTAAGGGATTATTATGTCTAATTGTTTTTTTCGGGTTATATCAAACATGTCTTAACACAAACAATCAACTACCTAATGCTTGTTAATCGATGTGAAAGTTCCTGTAACGGTGGTAATTGTGCCTCCAGTAACTGGCGCAGAAAAATTTCCCGAAATACTATTTCCAGAAACAGCTGTAATTTCAAGTGTTTGCCCACTTGTACCAGTATAAGAATCTGAATTTTTCAAAAAGGTAAACCCATAAGCTGAATCCAATGTTTTAATACCTACCGAATTATTGTCTGCTCCCTGCCAGTTAATCTCAAAGAAATTAGCCATACCACCTTTGTAAGCTCGGATTCCTGTTCCCCATGCTCCAGTAGTCCAAAATGCGCTATCTGCAACCATTTCAGAACCTCCGTTTTCCTTCCAGGTAAAACCAGTCTGAGCAACGGGTGGATAAGTACATGATCCATTATCTTTCTTTGCATCCTCGTTGTAATTACTTGCAGAAGAATCCGTACAACCTTCTTTTTTACAAGAAACTACAAGCAAGCCCATTCCGAGTAGAATGGTAAAAAAGGATTTTTTTGAGTTTTTCATAAGTTATTGATTTTGATTGAGGCAAAGCTAATGCTGCTTCCAGAAGTAGTCAATACTTCAATTGCCTTATTTTGAGGACATCAGTAAGCCAAAATATTCTCTTACCTTTGTGGTAAATAATGAAGTAATGATTATCAAGGAAGCCAAATTTATCATCAGTAATACGGACATCAAACTTTGTCCAACAGACGGAAAGCCAGAATATGCATTTATCGGTCGTTCAAACGTTGGTAAATCTTCCTTGATCAACATGTTGGTAGAGAAGAAAGACATGGCAAAAACTTCTGGGAGACCTGGAAAAACGCAATTAATCAACCATTTTTTGATTAATAACGAATGGTATTTAGTTGATTTACCTGGGTATGGTTATGCCAAAGCATCTAAATCAAGCAGAAATCAATGGGAGAAGTTTATTTCTCAATTTCTAACAAGAAGAGAAACCTTGATCAACACATTTGTATTAATTGACTCCCGTTTGGAACCTCAAAAAATTGATATTGAATTCATGTCTTGGTGTGCTGAAGAACAATTGCCATTTTCCATTGTTTTCACTAAAATTGATAAGCTTTCAAGTTCTGCATTACAGAAAAACTTAGCAGCCTATAAAAAAGAAATGTTGAAATATTGGGAAGCTCTTCCGCCTGTTTTCACCACTTCCAGCGAATCACATTTTGGACGTGAGAAAATATTAAATTACATTGACCAAATTAATCTTGACTGGCACGAAAGTAAGAACGGATAAGTGACAAATTTTGAATTTATTCCATTCTTCCTTTAATGGTAACATCGATGGTGTCTTCTAATTTTGTGAATTCGAAATCTGGAAAATCCTTTAGCAATTTTTCATTCGAGAATTTGGAGTCGCTGTGTGAACTTCTAGCGCTTTCTTTGGTAATAGTAGGTCTTGTACCTTGAATTCTTCCAAGAATACCCGATAATCGCCACGCAAGGGTTGTTAAGAAAGGTCCTGCCAATTTAGAAGGAGCTTTCACCTGTAGTTGCTTGCATATTTGATCAAATAATTGCTTGAACGATAAATTCGACCCAGTAACTAAATAACGGTGACCCGTTTTCTCGGTTTCAATGAGTTTCAAAATGAGTTTTGTGACATCCCGAACATCCACAAAAGAATTTGATCCTTTGGTATAATAACTCAATCCCTTATTCAATGTTCTAAAAATCTGCAAAGAACTTTCCTCCCAAGAACCAGGACCAAACATCACACTTGGATTTACGACAGAAACAGGCAATCCTTCTTCACTTGCTCGCCACACTTCTTTTTCAGCACTAAATTTAGACAATGAATAGCCACTCACCTCATCGTTTGGATTCCATAAATTGGATTCGCGTTTCAACCCATCTTTATATTGAGAATCACTTCCAATAGCAGCAGTTGAAGAAACATGAACAAATTGATTGACATTCGAATCCAGGGCAAAGTTCACCATGTTTGCAGTTCCCCTTCTATTGACTTTAAACAAAGAATTAAAATCTCTTCGATGAAAAGATACAAGAGCAGCACAATGAACGACTTTGGAGACTCCGATTAAAGAATTTTGAACATCTACCAAATCCAAAACATTTCCTTGAAACCACTTTAGTTTTTGGAGCAATGTTTCTTTTTCGGATGGGTAATAAAATTCTATTAAACGGAAAACGACTTCTTTTCTAATAGGATCACGATACATTGCTCTTACCTCATATCCTTTATGAAGTAATTCAACCACTACATGTGATCCGAGAAGTCCCGTAGATCCAGTTACTAAAATCATGTTTACAAATGTAATCAGTAATCTTGAGCAAGAATACGAATGCTTAGAATAATCAATTGACTATTTAATCGGAATCAATGAATATTTAACGCATTTAAAAAAACAACCAGTTTTTCTAATCAAATGCTTTGTTTGTACCTTTGAATTATGAAATGGACAAATCTTCTACAAGTCATTTCAATTCTTGCGTTAATGAGTTCATGTCAATCAGAATATGAGCGCCAGATTGAATGTGCGAAAAAATTAGTTAAAAAAGAGCGCGTTTTAATCGATCGCATGAGTGAAATTGAAACAGTTTCGCATAGCTATACCACTTTGGCATCAATTAAAGATGAACTGTCCATTCGAGCCCATCTTTCAGGAAATGAAGAGTTATTCAATAAACAGATTGCAAATTACAGAAGCGATTGTGAACTTAAAACTAAAAAGGAACAGAAACACTTGATTTCTAAATTCCCTTAATCAATTTGTAATTCAATCATTGGATCCCAAAAAACAATCTTCCAATTTACAATCTGATCATTCAAGACTTCAATCCCATCCAATCGGAGCAATTCTTCCATTTTGGTTGGTGTTTCAAAGTGCATTTTCCCAGTCAGTAAACCATTTCGATTTACTACTCTTTGAGCAGGAACATGCTCCAAACTATGTGCTGCATTCATGGCCCAACCAACCATCCGACTTCCACTTTTCGCACCCAAATAGTTAGCAATCGCACCATAAGACGTTGCTCTTCCTTTCGGAATGAGTTCTACAACTTGATATACACGATCAAAAAAATCGGCATTTGCCTCAGAAAGTTTAATTGGTTTTACCATCCTTTAAAAGTAGAAAATTGTTCAAAGAGTTGAAACAAAAAAATTGAACGATCAAATAATTATTTTTCATAAAGCTGTAACCTATCATTTAGAGAGTAGTTATTAATACAAATCCAAAAGCCATGAAAACCGTAGTTTTATTAGGTGGGCTACTCCTTATTTCCAGCTCATTATTTGCTCAAATTTCTGATCCGACAGAAGAAAATCAATTACCAAATTGGGAGCTAAAAGTTTATCCAAATCCAACGAGTGATTTATTAGTAATTTCATCCTCCATTGAAATTAAAGATGTTACGTTAATGGATTTGAATGGACAAGTAATCAAGAAAAATGCATTGCCAAACTGGTGTTACTCGTTACAAGAATTGCCTACTGGGTGGATCTTTGTTTACATCGAGAGCACAGATGGAAGAGTTGAAAAGAAAAACGTTTATAAAAACTAGCCTTCCAAGGCTGCAAGTTCAAATTTTTAAAAGGTTTAAGTGTTAAAACCTTATTTTGAACTATTCAAAACACAAATTGAACCTCGCTTTTGCGGGGTTTCTTTTTTGAATCTATTACATTTGCAAAAATGCTTTTATGAGAATACTCATTACTATTGCGTTGTTAATCGTTTCCAATTCATTTATGACATATGCTTGGTATGGTCATTTAAAAGAACAACCAGAAGACAAGAAAACGGGAATTTGGGTTTTTGCAACGACCATTTTAATTAGTTGGGGAATTGCCTTTTTTGAATACATTTTCATGGTTCCAGCAAACAAAATTGGTTATCAAGGAAATGGAGGTCCGTTTTCTTTGATTCAATTAAAAATCATTCAAGAAGTTACTTCCATTATTATCTTCATGATTTTCTCACTGATTTTTTTCAAAGGTGAAGTCTTCAAATGGAATCATGCAGTGGCGTTTTTATTGATATTGATTGCGGTTTATTTGGTGTTTAAAAAATAGAAAAGAGTTCAAAATTTAAGTGAATTTATTTGAACATTTGAACATTTGAACATTTGAACATTTGAACATTTAAATTATTTAACCATCTTCAAAAAAGTCAACCACATAATTTTAATGTCTTGACCTAAAGTTGGATTCGCAATGTATTTTTTATTTAATTCGATTTTAGCAGGCATGATTTCCTGAATATAGGTTTCTCTCGGGTTTTCTGATTTACCCAACAATTCATTTTCTGTGAAATACTCCAGCGAAGCATAATCGGTGATTCCTGGTTTTACTGTAAGAACCTCACGTTGTTCGAGCGTATACAAATCTACGTATTCTTGCACCTCTGGCCGTGGACCAACAACACTCATTTGCCCCAAAAAAACATTGATAAATTGAGGAAATTCGTCCAACTTAGACTTTCGAATGAAATAACCCACTTTAGTAATCCTCGAATCGCGCATCCCAACAGTCAACTTACCCAGTTTATCGGCATTGACACGCATGGTCCGGAATTTCCACAATCGAAATAATTTTCCGTTTTTACCCACGCGAATTTGTCTGTAAAAAACCCCTCCACGACTTTCACAAATAATCGCCATTGAAATCAAGATTCCAACTGGTAAAAAGAGAATCAAAACTAGGAGAGAAACAAGTATGTCGAACAGACGCTTCATTATCCCAACACCTGTTTTACGGCATTCTTTACAGCTTGAATAACTATCTGAACTTGTGCATCCGTTAAATCAAAATAGACTGGCAAGGTGATTTCATTTTGATATTTATCCCAAGCTTCTGGATAGTCTTCCATTTTATAACCCCTCTTTTTATATGCAGTTAAAATAGGAAGTGGCTGAAAATGAACATTTACAGAAACATCTTGATCGAAAATGGCTTGCATGATCGCATCTCTTTGCACTTCAGAAGCTCCTCCAATTCTCAATTGATACAAATGATAACATGTTTCACGCTTTTCGTCCTTCATTTTTGGTAAAAGAGCCCAAGATTCATTTTTAAATCCATCATTATATCCTAAACAAATTGCTTTTCTTCGGTCCAAATTTTCTTGAAAACGATCCAATTCAATTAAACCAATTGCTGCTTGAATATCAGTCATATTGCATTTGAAACCTGGTTCAACAACATCATATCGCCAATTTCCTTTTTGTGCTTTTGCTAATGCATCTTTACTTTGTCCATGAAGAATCTTGATACATAATTCTTTGTAAATCTCCTCATGATCAAAAGAGTCTGGTAAATTGATTGACATTGTTCCTCCTTCAGCAGTAGTCAAATTCTTCACAGCATGGAAGGAGAAACAACTCACATCCGCTATAGCTCCAGATCGTTTTCCTTTATAAGTTGCCCCAAAAGAATGTGCCGCATCAGCAGCAATTAGAATTCTTCCCAATTTTCGTTGGTAGTCTGAATTTGCTTGAAACAGGCTTTTTATCGAGGGTTCGTTTACAATTGCAAAAATGGCATCATAATCGCATGGAAGCCCCGCAATATCAACAGGCATTATTGCTTTCGTTTTCGAAGTAATCGCTTTTCGAATTGCCTCAACTGAAATATTAAAATCATCAGGATTGATATCTACCATCACTGGTTTCGCCCCTGCATGAATCACCACATTTGCTGAAGCGCAATAAGTAATTGCTGGAATAATGACCTCATCACCTGGTCCAATTCCCCACCAACGAAGGATTAACTCCATTCCAGCCGTCCAAGATGAAACCGCAACCGTACACTTATTCCCACAATATTCAGTCAATTGTTTTTCGAACAATTTCGTGCGAGGACCAGTTGTAATCCAACCTGAAGTCAAAGCACTTGTAACTTCATCAATTACACGTTGATCTATTCTAGGAGGTGAAAAAGGAATCATATTATTAATTTAATGTGAAATTAGTGAATATTTTGTCCTATCGAGACATTTTTTTGTACTTGTCGCCTGGTTTCTTATTCGCTATTAAGAAGGCAACGATGCCTTTCAAATAACCCCAGCCATAAGAAATATGCAAAATCGGAAATATGATAAAAATTCGATTGAAATCTGAAACACTTTCTGCTATTCTGGAAGTAATGAAAAGTCCGAGCATTATATATACTCCAAAAAAAGACAATCCATAAAGCCAAAGTAGCGGATGAATCAAAAATAAAAACTGAACGAGTATCAAGTATAGCACAAATACAGGCGGAACCAATTGGCGAAGTGTTGTTACTGCTTTGTGTTTCTTATTCACGTAAACTTTCCAATAACCGTATTGCATAAATTGTTTCCATAATTGAGAAACGCTTCCTCTCACATAATATTTCAATGAAATGGAATGATTGTATAGAATCTTTCCTCCAGCTTTTAGTACCCTGAAATTAAAATCATCGTCTTGATTGCGAATTAGCTCTTCATCAAAATAGCCAATTTTCTCAAAAACCCATGCAGGATACATCGGAGTACCAACTGTATCTACAAATCCCGATTCATTGAGAGTTCTAAAATTACCCAATCCCATTCCAAAGGAAGTACTCATTGCTTGAGCAATCATTTTACTTTCTTTATTCAAATAGACATTGTTTACTTGTCCTCCAACACACCAAATAGTCTCATCGCTTTGAAGACTTTCAACGGCTTCTTTCAAGTAATTCTGGCTTACAATTTGTCTCGCTCCGATTATCTGATAATAATCCGCATCTTTTGTTGCGTAAAT
Organism: Fluviicola taffensis DSM 16823; assembly: GCF_000194605.1. Lineage (NCBI taxonomy): Bacteria > Pseudomonadati > Bacteroidota > Flavobacteriia > Flavobacteriales > Crocinitomicaceae > Fluviicola > Fluviicola taffensis. Next base: position 2,523,103 of record NC_015321.1, on the reverse strand, counting down.
TCCCAAATTAAAAGCAAAAGGAGTTAGTTGTTTTTCATTCGTAACAATGTGCAATTCTGCATATTTTTTCTGAAGTGATTCCAGGAGTTCTAATGTTCCATCATTACTGACTCCATCCACTACATTTACCACTAACTTCCAATCTGATGGTAAGTTGGATTGGTAAATGGCATCAATACATTCTTCGATGTTTTTGATTTCATTTCTGCATGGAATAACTACTGCAATTTTCATTTCTTCTCAAATGGTTTAGCTGGATTTCCTGCAACAACCGAATTTGCTGACACATTTTTCACCACAACACTTCCCAAACCAATAAGGGAATTGTCTTCGATAATTAATTTTTGTCTGACTGATGCAGAAGGAGAAACCCACACATTTTTACCAATTTCCACACTTCCAGCAATCATTGCATTGGCAATAATCAAACTGTTTTTTCCGATTTTTACGCCATGAGCTATGTGAACAAGATTATCCACCTTTACATTTTCTTCCAGTAAAGTTGAACCCATTACAGCACGGTCAATACATACATTATTCCCGATTTCCACCCCGTTTTTCAAGACAACGTTTCCAATGTGAGGCATTAATTCGTATTCATTTTCATCATTCAATTCGTATCCAAAGCCAACCCCTCCAATCGTGTTGTTAGATCCAATGCTACAATTGTCTCCAATAATAGTTCTTGATTTTATGACCGTATTTGCACCTATTGACACATGATTTCCTAAAATGCACTCCTTTTCAACAACCACATTTGCAGCAATATTGACTGTGTTGTGATTAAAAATCACGGAAGAATCAATGATTGCTGATGGATGTATAAATCCAACTTGCGGCTTTTCTGCAAAAAATTCTCGCAGTACTTGCAAAAATGCACTTCTCGGTTTTTCTACTGGAATTAGACTAATTTGATGGACCTGATTCTGAAATTGATTGTATGTTTCAAAACTTACAATGACAATACCTTCATTCAAAGTTGTTAGCAGTTCAGCATTCTTATCTGAACACCAACCAAGCGATTTTTGATCAAAGTCTGCATCCGTAATTGACCGAACATGTGAAATTTCCTGAGTAGAATTTAAAGTAGATGTTTGAAGATTCAATAACTCAACAATCTGGCTTAGCACTATCATATCAATCAATTATCCAACGAACAATATTAAACGCTTCCGCATATTTGGTTCCAATTTGAACCCCCCTTGTTCGTGCTACTGATCTTAAAAAATCTTCATCCGAATAGGGTCTATGAGCTTGAGATTGGTATTCTTTCAAGGCGTTTACCTTTGTTTGAACGTGTCTTTCATCCAAATGAACAAAACTAGAAGTTGTGAAGGACAAATTGTTCCATGGTAATTCGTATGATAAAATAGAAGAAAATTTAAACGCCCGCAACCCTTCTGTTGCAACAGTTGCATGATCTTGATGCACATCTTGCAAATCTGGCATAAGAATCAAATCCGGTTTAAAGTCTGCCCGAATCTTAATTAAGTCATCCAAAATTTCCTGACGGTGATATCCAAAAGTTCTCACATCGTAATCAAACAAAAGCAAGTTATCCGGTTTAATTCCAAGAACCTTAGTAGCTGCTTTTACCTCTGTAATTAAAATATCAGATGGAAATTGAGGAAGCACAGATTGCTGGCAAGCAGAAAATGCCGCATAAGTTACTTCATGACCTTCCTCTATGAATTTAGCAATTGTTCCTCCGCAACCAAATTCACCATCATCTGTGTGAGGCGCTAGAACAAGTACTCTTTTTTTATCTTTCATTATTCAGTGTTTTATTCGCTATTAATGTGTCTTAAATTGAAGTTACTCAAAATAGCTGTAATTAACTCAATTGATATTGTTTAATCCATTCAATCATGCGATGAACGGAATTTCCATCACCAAAACTGTTAGTTGGGATAGTTGTTGGATTAAAAGTTAATATGGCTTCTTGAATATGTTTTTCATTTGCTCCAACAAGTATATTCCATCCGTCTTGAACAGTTTCAACCCATTCGGTTTCGTCGCGCAAAGTTATACAAGGAATTTTTAGAAAAAAAGCTTCCTTTTGAACACCTCCACTATCTGTTACAATTTTCTTAGCTGCAGATTCCAATCGAACCATATCCAAGTAACCAATAGGTTCAATTATCAAAATGTGTTCTCCGATGGAAATTCCATATTCTTGAACGTATTTTAATGTGCGTGGATGAAGCGGAAGAACAATTTTCTCATTCACTGCATTTAACCCGTTGAAAATTGATTGCAAGCGATTCATGTCATTCGTATTCTCCGCCCGATGAATCGTACAAAGTATAAATTGCTTCTCTAAAAGATTCAAATCTTGAATGATTGTACTTTTCTTTTTCGCAATTTCAGTGAAATGTAAAATTCCATCATACATAACATCTCCCACTAAATGAAGTCCTTTTTTAATTCCTTCATTTTGTAGATTTTGAATCGCCGTTTGGGTGGGAGCAAAAAGTAATTCGGAAACATGATCTGTTAAAATCCGATTTTGTTCTTCTGGCATTGTTTTGTTGAAGCTTCTTAGACCTGCTTCTACATGAATAACTGGTATCAACATTTTGGAAGCCGCCAATGCTCCAGCTAAAGTTGAATTGGTATCTCCATAAACTAATACAAAATCAGGTTTTTCTTCAATAAGCACTTTTTCGATTGCAATTAACATCGCACCAGTCATAGCACCATGAGATCCTGAACCAATATTCAACTGATATTTAGGTTTCGGGATTTCTAGTTCTTGGAAAAAAACATCCGACATATTGGAATCGTAATGTTGACCAGTATGTACCAAAATCTCATCAAAATTCTCCTTGAACAAAGAAGAAACTGCTGCTGCTTTTATAAATTGTGGCCTAGCACCAAGTATAGTAACTATCTTCAACTTTCCCATTGACAACAAAATAAACTATTTCCTTTGAATACTTGAATAAATTCTTTTCAGGGAAGCCGAATCTGGGTAAGAAATTAATACTGCCTGATGCTTTCCGTGAAGTACAAATAAACTCCCTGCTGCTACCGCATTAGCTCCTGATTGAATTACCCACTGGAAATCAGCTATAGTATCAGCTCCTCCATAAGCTATGATTGGAATTGTTACTGCTTGACGAAGCAATTGAATTAATTCCAAATCATACCCCATTCTTGTACCATCACGGTCAATGGAATGGACAAATAATTCACCAACACCTAATTCTTCTAACTTTTGGGCAAAATAAACAGGTTTTAAATCCGTCGGAATAGTTCCTGATTGTGTCCATAAACAATATTCCCCGGAAGTATTTTTTTTTATATCCAATACAACACAAATACTCGAACTTCCAAATTCGGTGACGGCTTGTTTCAAAAAATCCGGATTCTGAATAGCTTCTGTTCCAATAATAACTTTCTCTATTCCCAACTGAATAATTTGACGAATACTTTCAATTGTTTTTATCCCACCTCCATATGATAGTGGCATAAAACATTCTTCCGCAATTTCTTTCAGTAATTTGAATGGAATTGGAGTACCTTTAACTGAAGCATCAATATCCAAAAATACCAACTCATCTACTTCCTTTTCATTGAAAATCCGAATTGTATTCAAAGGATCACCAATGTATTTTGGTTGCTGAAACTGAGTTGTTTTAACCAACCCTCCATTTTGAAGCAAAAGAACCGGAATGCATCTTGGTAAAGCCATCAGAATTTAGAAGCAAAATTGGTTAATAACTGCATCCCGTACTTGTGACTTTTTTCTGGATGAAACTGAACGCCCAAGATATTTCCCTTTTGAATTGCTGCATCAAATGAATGTACATAATCTGCCTCCAAAAGCACTTCTTCCCTATTTACACACGTTACATAATAAGAATGTGCAAAATAGAACTTCGTTTCTTCATTAAATCCGGACAATAAGCTGCTCTGACTTCCATTATCCGAAACATACTCCCATCCTAAATGAGGAACAGGAAAGGATTTAGGGTCTAAGAAACTAAATTTTTTACTTTCCTGATTGATCCACGACAAACCTGGCAATATTCCTTCTTCACTTTTGATTCCCATCAACTGCATTCCTAAACAAATTCCCAATATCGGAACTTGATCCACTAAAACCCTCTGATTTAAAGTAGGAATAAGACTTCTTTCATACAAATTAGTCATGCCTTGATCAAAAGATCCAATACCAGGAAGAACGAGTTTAGTAGCAGCTAAAAGTTGGTCTTGATTGCTTGAAATTACAGCGTCAAACCCAATATGTTGAAACATATTCTTTATCGAACCTAGATTCCCCAAACCATAATCAACGATTACTATCATGCACTCACATCCAATTTTGACAAATCAAAGATATAACATTCCTTCTTCCTTCAGTTATTGCAAACACCTATCATCAATGAATATTATCCTTTTTAGTATCTTTGTTCAACAATTCACCTCATGCGTTTAAAAGGAAAAAAAGTGCTAGTTACTGGTGCTGATGGTTTCATCGGTTCTCATCTAGTTGAAAATTTAATTAAAGAAGGAGCTCAAGTAAGAGCCTTTTGCTACTATAACAGCTTTAATAACTGGGGATGGTTAGATTCTTTTCCCCGCGAATTATTGCAGCAAATTGAAGTCTTTACAGGTGATGTTCGAGATCCAAACGGAGTAAGAACCGCTATGAAAGGAATTGATATTGTTTATCACCTTGCAGCTCTTATTGCAATCCCATATTCTTATCACTCACCTGATGCTTATGTAGACACAAATGTAAAAGGGACTTTAAATATCGTTCAGGCCGCTCGAGATTTGGGAACTGAACGCGTTCTTGTTACTTCAACTTCGGAGGTTTACGGAACAGCACAGTATGTGCCGATCGATGAAAAGCACCCACGTCAAGGTCAATCGCCCTATTCCGCAACAAAAATTGGAGCAGATAGCATTGCTGAATCTTTCTACAGAAGTTTTGAAATGCCGATTACCATTGTTCGACCTTTTAATACATACGGCCCTCGTCAATCTGCTAGAGCAATTATTCCAACGATTATCACCCAATTATTGAACGGATATAACGAAATCAACTTGGGAGATTTAACACCAACGAGAGATTTAGTTTTTGCCAAAGATACTGCTCAAGGTTTCGTTGAAATTTCCCTTTGTGACAAATTGAATGGACACGATGTAAACATTGCAACTCACAATGAAATTTCAATTGGTGATTTAGCCAATGAGTTGATTAAACAGATTAATCCTGGGGCAACAATTCAGCAGGAAGAGCAACGTTTGAGACCTGAAAAATCGGAAGTTTTTAGACTTTTTGGCGACAATAGCAAATTGTTCGAATACACTGGATGGAAACCCGAAACAACATTAGAGGAAGGTTTACGTCAAACAATAGAATGGTTCAAACAGCCAGAGAACTTGAAACAATACAAGGCTGATATTTACAATATTTAATTTTTCGTCATGGATTTCGCTTCCATTGTTAACACTGTTCGAAATCGCTTCGGGAAAGAAGGATTTATTCCACTTCATGCCCCCTATTTTGGGGGAAATGAAAAAGAATATTTGATTGAATGTATCGATAGTACGTTTGTATCTTCAGTTGGACCTTTTGTAGATCGTTTTGAAAAAGACATGTGCGAAATCACAGGTTCAAAATTTGCAATTGCTGCAGTAAATGGAACCGCCGCACTTCACATGGCACTAATTATTGCTGGTGTTGAACAAAATGATGAGGTGATTTCTCAAGCATTAACTTTCGTAGCAACTGCAAATGCTATTTCTTATATCGGAGCCTTACCTGTTTTTTTAGATGTAGACAAAGATACACTTGGACTTTCTCCCAATGCCGTTCTTCATTTTCTAAAAAATGAAACGCATCAAAATGAGAAGAACGAATGTATCAACTCTAAAACAGGAAACCGAATTAAGGCCTGTGTACCCATGCATACTTTTGGTTTTCCAATGCGTATCAACGAGCTACTTGAAATTTGTAACCAATATAACATTGTCTTAGTGGAGGATGCCGCTGAGTCCCTAGGATCTTACGTTGGAGAGAAGCACACTGGAACAATCGGTCATATTGCAGCTTTCAGTTTCAATGGAAACAAAACTGTGACTTCTGGTGGTGGTGGTGCCATTATTACAAATAACGAAGAATGGGCAAAGCGCGCAAAATATTTGACTACAACAGCGAAAGTTCCACACGCTTGGGATTTCTTTCACGATGAAATTGGATACAACTACCGCATGCCAAATATTAATGCTGCCTTGGCTTGTGCGCAATTAGAAATTCTGCCGAAGATTCTTGAAAACAAAAGAGAAACTGCAAACTCCTATCTCCAAGAACTTCCCAAAGTAGGTATACATGTTGTTGCTGAACGAGAAGGTACAAAAGCCAATTACTGGTTAAATACCATTGTTTTAGATTCGAAAGATGAACGTGATGCTTTCTTGAAATTTTCTAATGAACAAGGTGTAATGACTCGACCAATTTGGACATTGATGAATCGTTTACCTGCATTTAAAGATTGTCAAACAGATAGTTTGGAAAACTCAATTTGGCTTGAAGATAGAGTTGTAAATTTACCTAGTAGTGTAGTGAAATAGTACTTCCCACAGACGAGCACCGAAGAACACAGAAGTTTTACATTATATTAGCAAAACAAAAAAACTCCTCCGTGACCCTCTGTTTACCTCCGTGGGAGAAAATGAAAAGCAATATCTTTGTAGCTTTAAAAGAAAATTGTACATGTTTGGAGATAAAATATACATCATCGCAGAAGCTGGCGTAAATCACAATGGAGATATCAACTTAGCCAAAAAGCTAATTGATGCTGGAAAAACTGCTGGCGTTGATTGCGTCAAGTTTCAAACGTGGAAAACAGAGTCCTTAATTACAAAAGATGCTCCAAAAGCCGCTTATCAACTAGAAAATGATGGAGAAGGATCTCAATTTGAGATGCTGAAGAAACTAGAGTTATCCTATGAAGACTTCAAAGAACTTCAAGCATATTCGAAACAAGTTGGGGTAGCATTTCTATCCACTCCTGACGAACAAGAAAGTTTGAATTTTTTAGTGGATGAATTAAATATTCCCATAATAAAAGTAGGTTCAGGCGAAATAAACAACCTGCTTTATCTCAAGCAAATTGCACGTAAAAAACGTCCTGTAATCCTTTCAACTGGAATGTGTAATCTCGCAGATGTTGAGCGTGCCTATTTAACACTCGTTGAAAATGGTGCATCAGAAGTAGCTATTCTGCATTGCACATCTGAATATCCTGCACCGCTAGAGACGGTGAATCTGAAGGCAATGGATACGTTGAAAAATGCATTTCAAGTTACCGTTGGCTATTCCGATCATACCGATGGAATAGCAATTTCACTGGCTGCCGCAGCACGTGGAGCAAGAATCATTGAAAAGCATTTCACCCTAGACAAAACCATGGATGGTCCAGATCACAAAGCTTCTCTCGATCCAATCGAATTGAAAACCTTGGTTGATGGAATTCGCGCGATTGAATTAGCACTTGGCGACGGAATAAAACGCATACAAGAAGTTGAAAAAGCTACACAATTGGTGGTGAAAAAAGGAATTTACGCTCTCTCAAGCTTGAAAGCTGGAGATGTCATTATGGAAGAACACCTAGTCGGAAAACGTCCAATTACTGATTTAGGGATGGAAGAGTACGAATCTATTGTTGGCAAACGTCTAGCAACTGATGTAGAAAAAGATACAGCAATTAGTCGCAAACACATTTCATGGGAGTAGATAAAAAGAAAATTGCAGTTTTCACGGGAGCTCGCTCCGAATATGGCCCATTGAAACCACTTCTCTCGGCATTTCAAGAAGATCCTTATTTCGACATGGAATTGATTGTTGCAGCGGGACATCTAAGTCCATCACAAGGAAATACCATTTCGGAAATCGAAAAAGATGGATTTCCAATTGGAATTCGCATCCATAATATGCTAGAAGAAAACAATGCTTCAGCCATCAGTATTTCAAATGGCCAATTACAAATAGAACTTGCTGAATACCTGAATCAATGTAACCCTGATTTAGTGATTGTACTTGGAGATCGTTCTGAATTAGTCGCAGTTGTTTCAACAGCCTTGTTTCAATCTATTCCTGTAGCACACTTGTCGGGAGGAGAAGTTACCGAAGGTGCAACAGATAATCAAATCCGTCATGCCGTCACAAAAATGAGTCATATTCATTTTCCGACTACCGAAATTTATGGGGAAAACATTCGTAAAATGGGTGAAGAGGATTGGCGCATTTGTGTTGCTGGCGAGCCTGGATTAGATGATGTACTTCATCTTGTGGTTCCAACAGAAAAAGAATTCAGAACACACTACGGAATTCCAGAAAATACACCTTTTATTCTATCTACTTTTCACAGTGAAACAATCAATCAAACAATAAATAAGGCATTCATTTCAGAATTGATCGACAAACTTTGTTCTTTGACCAATTATCACCTGCTATTCACAGCAGCAAATACGGATGTTGGAGGAATTGAAATCAACGAAACATTATTAAAAACAAGTCAATCCAATCCAAGAGTTTCATTCGTTGAAAGCTTAGGAAAGACAAACTATTATGCGGCCCAACACTATGCATCATGCATGTTAGGGAATTCATCCAGTGGTTTAATCGAAGCACAGAGTTTTCAAATCCCTGTTGTAAATGTAGGTTCTCGTCAACAAGGCAGATTGCGAAATCCGAATTCGGTAGATGTAGCGGTTGACGTAAACAAAGTAATAGGAGCCGTTCAATTTGTTTCATCGGAGGAATTTAAAGACCAATACATCGGAAAACCTAATTTGTTTGGAGACGGAAGAGCGAGCGAGCGAATACTGCAGTTTCTAAAAACGATTGATTGGAATAATTTGCTCCTCAAAAAATCTACGTTCTAGACCGTTATGGAAGCTCAACTGAGAATCTATACAAAACACAATGTTTCACTTCTAAAAGCGGAACTAACTACTTTTTTGGAAGGTCTGGATATTTACTATCAACCTGAATTTCTAATCTGTGATGCAAAAATGCAACATGGAGAATATGAAATTGCCGTTTGTTCATCGGAGGAGAAAATTTGGTTATATCCTTACATTCTATTGCCTATAAAAGAAACAAGCTATTTCGATATCAGCTCACCTTATGGGTATGCTGGTCCAGTTTCAAATAGCTCGGAAATTCAAAAAATCGCAGAGGAATTGTTTTTACAGTACATTTCTAGTAAGCAAAATATCGTCACTGAATTTGTTCGGTATCATCCTATATACAACGAGAACAATTTTTTTCAAAAAGACATACAGAATCTATTGAATAGAAGAGTTGTTCTAGTTCCAACATGTGATCAAGAAGAAATTTGGATGAATGAATTCTCTGGAACCAACAGAAATCTTGTCCGGAAATTGGAAAAAGAAGAATTTCAATTTACAGTAAGTCCCTTTTCAAAAACAGACATCTCAGCATTTGATGAAGCATATAGAGCAAATATGATTCATTCTGGAGCAACCGATTTTTATTTTTTCTCTCCCGATTTTTATACAGAAATGATTGACCAACTCGGTCAGAAATTACTTCTAGCAAAAGTTGAAAAAGAAGGTGAAATTTATAGTAGTGCCTTGTTTTTTGTTTCTGGAGGGATTGTAACATATTACCTTTCTGCCCGAAATTTAAACTATCCAAAAGTTCCAGGATCCAATCTTTTACTTTCTAAAATGGTATTCTGGGCACAGGAAAACGGAATGAAAACACTCCATTTTGGAGGTGGTTTAAGCTTAGATGAAGCGGATTATTTATTCAAGTTTAAATCTAATTTCGGAAAGACAATCAAGGATTTTACTATTGGAAAACGAATCCATCAACCAACTTTATACAAAGAGCTCCAAGATAAATACATAGAAAAAAACGGAAATGAGGCTTATCAAAAGGTAAAGTACATTTTGCAGTTTTATAGATAATTACCAACTTCGCAACTTATGATCAATAGCGCAATACATACGCTTCCAGATAATGCATCTATAAAAGATGGTTTGGAACAATTAAACACTGTTAATGGAGAAGCAGTATTCGTACTCGATGCAAATGAGAAAGTGATTGGAACAATCACGGATGGAGATATCCGTAGAGGTTTGATAAACGGAAAAACAATCAACGATTCCATTCGCGAGGTAATGCACACGGAATTCCGACATATCAAATTAGAAAACTATCGCATTTCTGCTATTGATAAAATAAAGCAGCAATTGATTGGAATGCTCCCCGTGATTGATGAAGCAGGAAAATTGGTCAAATTACTTGATTTAAAAAAATTAAGAACCGTTCTTCCTGTTGAAGTATTGTTAATGGCAGGTGGCAGAGGTGAGCGTTTAAAGCCGCTTACTGACGATATTCCCAAACCTATGTTACAAGTGGGCACAAAACCAATTATTGAACACAATATTGATCGCCTTGCGCTTTATGGAATTGAAAAACTCCATGTCTCTGTAAAATATAAAGCAGAACAAATCATGGATTATTTCAAAGATGGAAGCGAAAAAGGGCTGAATATCAAGTATATTCGTGAAGAAGAGCCTTTAGGAACCCTTGGAGCTATTCGTTTGATTGATGAAATCGCAACTCCTGCAATTTTGGTGATGAATTCGGATTTATTGACGAACATTGATTTTGAAGATTTTTATCGATTGTTTGAGGAAAGTGAAGCGGATATGATTGTTGCAAGTACTCCGTATCGCGTAGACATTCCATACGGTGTTTTAGAGACCAATGGAAATCAAATTACTTCTTTGAAAGAAAAACCATCTTATGTGTATTTTTCAAATGCAGGGATTTACCTGATTAGAACCTCTTTATTAGACCGAGTACCAAAAGGAAAATTCTACAATGCTACGGATTTAATGGATGAATTAATTGCTGAAGGAAAGAAGGTAATAAATTATCCTATTGTTCATTATTGGTTAGACATTGGTAAACCCGAAGATTTCAAAAAAGCACAGGAAGATATTAAACACATTCGATTTTAAATGAAACCGAACAACTCAAATACCATTGCATTGATTCCTGCTAGAGCAGGATCAAAAGGTGTTCCTCAAAAAAACTCAAAATCGTTTGCTAATGGAAAATCGCTCGTCGAACGGGCCATTGAAATCGCATTAACATACTTTCCAAAAAATAAAATCATACTCAGCACAGATGATCAAGAACTCTTAACTCAAGGAGATGCATTTGGAATCAATTTAATCAATCGTGAACCACATTTAGCATCCGATACAGCCGGAATGCTGGAAGTAATGCTTGATGCAATTGATAAACAAGAAAATCAGCCAGAATATTTATTGCTTTTGCAACCAACTAGCCCATTCCGCACAGCAAAGAATATCGAAGATGCTTTTGAACTATTTCAAGAAAATGACGATGCAATTGTTGCCGTAAATGAACCTGCTGGACATCCTTTTTACACATTATTTCAGGAAGAAAACGGATACATCAGCAAGTTTCAGAAAAACCAGGTTGTACGCCGACAAGATCTCCCGCCTATGTATGATGTCAACGGCTTACTCTATCTTTTCAAAATATCCGAATTGAAGAAGCATAGTTGGGTAGAGTGTGAGAAAATTCGTCCACTGATCATACCGAAATGGCAAGCCTTGGATATTGATACTGAAGAAGATTGGTGGTTAGCAGAATTGATTCAACGAGGAATTGATTCTAGCCTTTGACTTTGTTGACAAAGAAATACAAACAAGAGGCAAAATGGAACAATTCCAGCTTGTGTTTCAATAAATGATTCGAACAACATTGTTATAAAAAAAGTCAACCCGAATAAAATTAGTTGAAAGGATTTTTGCTTAATCGCTATTGAAAATGCAACGATAAAAATACTTAGTAGTAATGTGAAACCAATTATTCCAAGTTGAACCCAGGTATTTAAAAATTGGTTGTGAGAATTTAGCTTTTTTTCCGCCACTCCCAAATTTTTCAAACGTAAATTTGTACTGATCAATTCGTCCTTTACATCACCCGTTCCAACACCCAACAACCAGTTTTGCTTAATAATTTTAATAGACGTTGACCACATAATTAAACGAGCCGCATTACTCTCCGTTTCATTATTCCCCTCCGTTTTAATATGGCTTATTGAATAAGGAATGTATTGGAAGCGTTGCGCTATTCTTGAATTAGAAAAAAACAAAAAGCAAACCAAAGCAATCATCCCAGCCAACGCTGAAAGTCCAAAAAATTTCCATTTTCGAATAATGACAACATGTAATACGACTATTGAATTCAGAAGAATCCAAATGATAATACCAGCCTTTGAAATAGTTAGAATTGTGGAAACACTTAATACCAACCAAGCTAAAAAATAATATTTCTTGAATTGCTTTTTACCTTTTGAAAAGAGCGAAAACAACATCCAAGTAGCAGCTAGGGCAGTATATGTTGCCCAATAACTTCGATGCATAAATGCTGAAAATTCACTTTCATAAAAATAGGAAAATCCAGTATGTTTCTTAGTAATGGAATTATACGTTGCGTAAAGAAAGAGCACTAGCGTAAGGAATGTTAAACACCAAGAAAAAAAGTATATCAACTGCGACCTTGTTATTGTAAACCTTCCAATTATTGCAATCAATGGCACGACAAAAAAGGACATCTTCATCCCCACATCCATCCACCCAAAAGCAGTATTCTCGCTCCAAAACATACCAACAAGGTGATAAACAAAAAATAGAATGAACAAATAATTCAAGATGGACAATGGGGAGAATAACTCCATCTTTAATTCACCAACTGATTTTCGTTTATACAGGCTCCATAAAAGCAGCACCACTAAAACTATTGGAGCTAATTTGATAACGGAAATTGAAAGCAAAATGGTCAAACAAAGTAGCAAATCGCTCATTGTATGTTCTCCCCAAAATCGTCTTACTACTTGTTTTAATTCTTCCATATTTTCCAATTACCCCAAGGCATCGATACAATTCTCAAACTCCATGCCCATGTCAACAAAAATTGAATAAAAAATGCGGTCATTGTAGCAATTGCAGCTCCTGTATACCCATATTTAGGAACCATCCAAAATACAAAAAAGACATTAACCACAGCAGTAAAAATGGAAATGATTGCTATGTAATTTGTTTTTTCAGTATAGAAAAAATAGACACTGACCATCTTATACATACCATTGAAAGCAAAACCTAATGAAATCCATAATACCAATGCAATTCCATCTTGATAGGCCTTTCCTAAAAAGGAGAAGATAATTGGTGTACACAAATAAAAGACTACTGTCACAAGAATAATCGCAATGAAATAAATATAGGTCCATTTAACGATCTTCTGTTTCACCACTTCATTCCCACTTTTTAACCCTTTAAAAACATAAGGCACCCAAGCTTGATTGAATGAATTTTGAAGTAATCCTATTGCTTGACCAACCATAAATCCAACACTATAAATTCCATTTGAAGAGAGACCTTCGTATTTTGTAATGACTAATTTATCCGTGTACATAATTAATGTGCTCCCAAGAACATGTGGAATTAATGGAGCTCCATACGTGACCAAATGTTTCACGTGTTTCCATTGAAAATCCCAGACCAGTAAACCTTGTCGGTACATAAAAAAAATAGCAACAATAGCACCTATTCCATAAGAGTAAGCAAGGGCATAAATTGACCCTTCAAAAGAGAGATTAAATGAGATAATTAATACTGTAGCAATACTCAATTCTACAATGGTTCTAACAATGCGAAAAACACCATAACCCCATGCTTTTTCTTCCATTCTCCAAATAGATAGCAGAATCTCAACAATGTTTTGATATGTTGCGTAAAAAGTTGTAAAAATCACTAGTTCTTCAGGTACTCCTGTTAGTTTCGCCAAGTTTGAAGCATTGAAATAAAATAACGCACTAAAAAACAAGGTAAGGGCAAGAATTGTAAGTAATCCGCTACTGATATAAGATGCAAACCCTGGACGATTCTTGATATATATCACTTGTAAGGATGACATCAAGTTGAAACTTACGAAAGGAATTATGATGCTAATTAGTGAATTATAATTTGTTAATACACCGTAATCGTCAGTAGCCAAATTTTGGGTTAACAAAGGCAATAAAAGAAAAGGTATTGCCGAATTGATAACATTCGAAATTGTATAAATCCCTAAGGATTTTACCAGTTTGCTTTTAAATAGATTCATTCAAAAGTTTTTTCAAATATTCTTTCGAGCGTTCCAAATAGCCATTGACAATATTGTCATCATTCGAAGATGCAATTTCCTCATTTGAAATAAGTGGTAAATTTTCTAAGTTTTTCACAAACTCCTCCACCGAATCACAAAAATAGACGTGTTTATTGTTTTCCAAAAATGAGCCCAAAAAATCTTTCGCTGCATTCTTGTAATTGTATAAAAATGTTGCTTTACCAATAGATAATGATTCAATTGATGTTGTTGAAAAAATAGTCAAATGTGCATCTGTTTTAGAAATAGCTTCATAAACAGAAACTTCCGAGAACTCAAAGTTTGAAGGGAAATCATACTTTGATTGATACTCAGAAGCACTCGTTCGTCTAGTCTGAATAATCCAAGTAATCTTATTACTCATAATTTTATCGCATTCCAATACAAAATTCAATAATTCAATACTCCAATCTGAATCCTGCAATGAAACAACAATACGTTTAATTGGAAGCCTATTTGGGCTGGCTTTAATTTTAAAATAATCGATGATAGAACGGCCCAATGGAGTTGCTTTCTGAACAGGCATTTTAGTGAACTCTTGAAAAAACCGAACATCAGCATCTCCAAAAACACAAATTTCATCTGGAAATTGAATACTATTCAATTTCTTTCCATAAAAATAACCGTAATGTTCCTCACCGATTAAACCATGTTGCATTTCAATAACTTTGATACCAGCTTCTTTCCATGCTTGAATATATCCGAAATTAGCGTAAGAAACTGTTAAGAAGATAAACTTGGGCTTGGGTAAAATTCGAAGGAAAAACTTCATTACCCGATACTGAGCTAAGTATTTCTTAATGATTCCATCTGTATCAACTGTTGTTTGCAACTTCTGCTGAACTTGATCAAGTACTTTGCGTCCTTCAATAACTGGTTTCCGACGCAAAAATAACAAGGTGTAAAACTCTTCCACAAAAATAAAAATGGATCTAGAAATCACATGCTTAGAAGCCACCGATTTGCGTTTGTATTTCTTAAACAAACAAAGTTCTACCGTTAACCATTTTAAATTGCTTTCTTTTGCAAGAAAATCAAAAGACTTATCCCAATATTTATTATCAACTAAAACACGTTCGCTGCTATTTGTAAAAACCCAAACATCATAGCGTTTGAACAAGTTGAAGAATCCGTAACTCAAAGATTTGAATTGGCTCCAGAAAACAGATTTATTTTTCTCCTGTAACACTTCATTTCCCATAATCACTTTATGAAAAATGCGACTTTTAATCCACGGATAAATTTGAAAGTTGCGATTATATTTCCGCACTATAATATTCTCAATCTCAAGATTTTCTATTTCACGAACGAGATGGTTTACTTCCAAAATTTACATTATTATAATTTGATATTATAAGAAAGACAAAAATAACATCTATAAACGACATTCCCCAAAAAATACCATATTGCATCATTGAATAAATAAGTATTGTGATAATAAATGGCGAATTTTTCTTTTGCCACCACATACCAATCATCAAAAGGTACATCAAACCTAGAAGAAGTCCGTTGGTTGCAAACAATTCTAAAAATGAATTATGCGCATGCATTAATTCTAATTCATTATTACGAGGATTCAAGGCTGTGAAATATAATTTCTCAGATCCATTTCCGACTAACGGATTTTTTTCAATAAACTGAATGTAATTTAACCAGATCAATTTGCGTCCACTAGATTGAATTGATTCTGTAAGAGCCAAAAAATTTCGCGTAAAAGCTCCTAAGGAATCTAATTCATAAATCTCCTTCAATTGGGGATAATGTAAAATTGACAACGAATTCTTCTGTGCATTTATTTGTTTGAGAGAAGAAGAAGTATCGCTTCGATTTTCCACTGAAACGTCATTATTCGACTGAACTGAACTAGAATCATTTGAATATTCGGTGTTTAATCCATTTTCACTATTTCCATCAAAAAACTTTTTTTCTTTTTCAGTAGTATTCAATTGTACTAATAATTCTTCTCTCTTAACACCATCTCGATTCATGCCCTTCATCATGAAGTCACTTCCAAAAACAAGGGCTAAAAGAATGAATGTTACTAACGAATCATAGAAATACTTATTTCTTACCAATTGTCTCAGTGAATGTCTTTGATTCCATGCCAATTGAACAAACTGTAATGAATAAAAAACAAGACAGCAAATGACCACACTTCTATTGAATGAAACAATGACCCCTAAGAATAAAATCACTTTAAATATCCATTTCAAGTATCTTTTCCAAGGGATGAATTCTAAAATGAAGAGTGCAATCAAACATCTTAATCCAAAAATCGGTGAATTAGTGGCAAAACCAAAAACACGTGTCCCATAAATCGATATATCGTTAAAAATCATCGATTCATTATTTAATGGTACAAAGAAACTCCTTGTTTTAAAATAATACTCTAGAATACCCACAAAGCATTCAATGATTACAAAAATCACTGCAACCTTAAAAACGCGAATCGAAAAAATCCCTCTGGCAGTAATCAGTAAGAAAGGAAGCAACATAAATGAGGAATACAAGTCCCTTAAGCTTCTTAATTCATGCCCATTAAATAATTTATTCAATCCAGCTAAAAAGAGAAACAAACATGGAATCCAAAAATATCTTATCGCATTATAATTCCATTTATTGTTCTTCCAATTAACATACATTTTTTTCCAAAACGAATGGTCATAAATAAGTGTAATTAAAGGAAGCGCGAGCATTATATACTCATTACCGAAATAATACCCAGGTGAAAAAAGACAGAAAACAATTAATATTTCTACCCACCACGGTCTACTATCTGCTAAAGAATTTGTTAAATCATTCACTGATTTGGATAATTGAATTAAAAAATCAGGTTAATTAAATAAAACCCACGATAGATGAATTTGTGCAAAATTAATAAAACCTAACACATTTGTTTCAATCCAATAATAGAAACACATTAGTTTAGAGTGATTCTATTCTTTGCAAAATTCAAGTACATCTTCAATACTATAACGTAAACAATAGACAAAAGGATAGTATTAACTACAAGAATAAATTCAAATGAATGGAAATTAATGGATAAAACCCTTAATCTCATCAAGCCTGAAAATAATAAAGGGAGAACACCAAAGCAAAAACAATGTATAAAGGCTACAATAATTCCAATTCCAAACATTGCTTTTTGCTTTGATAAAATAAGAGCCAATGTTGAAATTGGCGAAATCAAGAAATTTAGCACTAACGCTGGAGCTAAAATTTCGGCTATTCGACCCGACTCTTCCCACTGGTCTCCAAAAATGAATTTAAAAATCGGAACACCGTAAAAAAACAAAACGGTAAAAGGCACAACAGCAATCAAAAACAATGTTCGAGTTGTCTTCTTAACCAATGGATAAATATCTTGTCCCTTATTGATCATATCAGAACATTTATTGAAAAATACTTGTCCGATAGATTGCCCGAAAAATAGCAACGGTAATCTCAACATCATATATGCATGACTAAAAGATCCAAAAACATCTTTGTCATAAAACAGAACTATGAAGAAAGCTATCAACAAATCAATACCTAAATCCAATAAGGTATGTGGCAAATTAATTAATGGAAACGACTTGTATTCTTTTGCCAAAATTCGAAATCTTTTCAAATCCTTCGTTGGCCGATAGATTTTCAAGTCCGAAAGAAAGGTTCGTATAAAAACAAAAATAGATGCGAATGAACCTAATAAGCTACCTAAAATCAATCCAAAGGCACCAAAATTAGCCAGTCCAAAAAATAATCTCAATCCGTTTACCGACACTGAATTAACCACTCTTTGTCTCGAAACTTGATGAAATAGTTTCTTTCTAATCGACCAGGAGGTTCCTAAATTTATCCAGACCATGATGTAAGAACTCACTACAACAATGAGTAAAAAAACGTAGTTTGATAAATCGAATGGTTTTAATAAATAAAAAATAAATCCTAGTAATAATATCGAACTTAAAACAATTAAAGAAATCCTGAAAGACAATCGATACAATAAGAAAGCATGATGATCTTGTTTTGCAATTGGCAAGGTCAATTCATATCTTGCAGTAGCAAAAGCTGCAATAAAAGCAACAAGACGTGTATAAACTCCTAATTCACCTATATCCGAGGTAGAATATATACGGGTAAGAATTGGATAAATGAGATACGTAATTAGTTGAGCAATTGCGGTACCCGTCATCAAAGTGAGAACGGATTTTACAAAGTCAGATTTTAGCGCCTTTAGTTGCATTGTAATACATGACGAAGGTATTCATTGATTCCTTCCTCAAAGGTATATACGGGTTTATAATTCAAATATTGCTCCATTCGAGTAATTGATGCTAAAGAATCTTTGATGTCACCTTTTCTTGGCGGACCGTAAGTGATTGTGTTTTTTGGAGTCGTTCCCAAGAGAATCAATTCTGCTTGCAAACTGTTTATTACATCGTTCAGTGTTAAACTTCGACCACAAGCAACATTGTAAACCTTTCCAAACGCTTCCACATTATCAGAAATCAAAGCTAAAAGATTTGCATGAACAGCATTCTTCACATAGGTAAAATCACGGGATTGTTCTCCGTCTCCGTTAACAACAATTTCCCCGCCTTCCAACATTTTGTCTAAGAATTTTGGAATGGCCGCTGCGTAAACTCCATTGGGATTTTGAAAAGGACCAAAAACATTGAAATAACGCAAACCAATGGTTTCCATTCCATGTAATTGATGATATACTTGTCCATATTCTTCATTCAATTGTTTCGTTGCCGCATAAGGAGAAAGCACTTTTCCTTCTTGACCTTCATGTTTTGGCGAAGCAATAGAATCTCCATAAACGGATGAAGAACTAGCATATACAAACCGTTTCACGTTTGCTTGTTTTGCTTCGTGTAGAATCGTCAAAAACCCAGTACCATTGACACGATGTGTATTCAATGGAAATTCAATAGATCTTGGAACAGACCCTAAAGCTGCTTGATTCGAAATCGCATCGACTTCCTTCAACAAATCACGGTAATCATCTGGATTACAAATGTCGCCTTTTACAAAACGATAATTCTCGTAATGAGACAATCTATCGACATTTGATTGAAGCCCCGTTTCCAAGTTATCTAAAACAATAACAGAGGCTCCTATTTTTAATAGTGCCTCTGTTAAATTTGACCCAATGAAACCAGCTCCTCCGGTTACCAAAATGGTTTTATTTTTTAATCGATCAGATATAAGCTGAACATCTATCATACTACTTGGCGTAATTGACAGAACGTTTTTCACGAATCACAGTCACTTTTACCTGACCTGGATAAGTCATCTCTGTTTGGATTTTTTGAGAGATTGCAAACGACAATTCATCTGCACGCAAATCCGTTACTTTTTCACTTTCCACCAATACACGTAGTTCTCTACCTGCTTGAATAGCGTATGCTGAATTTACACCATCATAAGACAATGCCAAATTCTCTAAGTCTTTGATTCGTTTGATATATGATTCTACCACCTCACGACGTGCTCCAGGGCGAGCACCAGAAATGGAGTCACAAATTTGAACGATTGGTGAAATCAACGAAGTCATTTCGATCTCATCGTGGTGAGCCCCAATTGCATTCAATACATCTGGTTTCTCACCAAATTTCTCAGCAATTTTCATCCCTAGAATAGCATGTGGTAATTCAGGCTCTTCATCTGGAACTTTACCAATATCGTGAAGTAAACCTGCTCTTTTAGCAACTTTCACATTCAATCCTAACTCAGCCGCCATAATCGCACAAAGGTTTGCTACCTCGCGACTATGTTGCAATAAATTTTGTCCATAAGAAGAACGGTATTTCATACGTCCAACCATTCGGATTAACTCAGGATGCAATCCGTGAATTCCCAAATCGATACATGTTCTTCGTCCCGTTTCAGCAATTTCTTCTTCCAAAGATTTTTTTGTTTTCACAACAACCTCTTCAATCCGAGCAGGGTGAATACGTCCATCAGAAACCAATTGGTGCAAAGCCAAACGAGCAATCTCTCTTCTTACAGGGTCGAAACAAGACAAAATAATTGCTTCTGGAGTATCGTCAACAATAATCTCAACACCTGTTGCAGCTTCTAGCGCACGGATATTTCGACCTTCACGACCAATGATTCTACCTTTTACTTCATCCGATTCAATATTAAATACAGAAACTGCATTTTCAACAGCTTGCTCGGAAGCCACACGTTGAATTGTCTGAATAACAATGCGTTTTGCTTCTCTGTTTGCATTCAATTTTGCTTCTTCCGTAATTTCCTTGATGTGAACCATTGCAGAAGTTCTCGCTTCGTCTTTCAAAGACTCCATCAACAAATTCTTTGCATCCTCAATGGACATTCCAGTAATTTTGGTCAATTCTGCAACACGTTTTTGATGCATTTTTTCCAATTCCTGATAGCGCACTTCATTCGCTTCAACTTTCGTAGCCAACTCACCTTGCAGACGATCTGTATCTTTTTCTTTTCGAGAAACCTCTTCAATTTTTTGCGTCAACGATTTTTCTTTTCCTTTTACACGATCCTCATTAGATTGCATGCGTCTTTCGCGTTCTTTCACGTTTTCTTCATGCTCTTCCTTTAATTTCAAAAAGCGTTCTTTTGCTTGGAGAATCTTATCTTTTTTCATCGCTTCCCCTTCTAGATCCGCTTCTTTCAAGATTTGTGCTCTTCTGTTTTTGAGCATTGTATTTTGGATAATGAACGTGATAATACCACCTCCTATTAATCCAACCAATGCTCCAATAATTACATTTACCATAGTTTCTTAAATAAAAAAATCTCACAGCTTACGGATATGTTACGTAAACAAGTGAGAAAAAGACCAGCTATAAAGCAATTAATTCAATGCATCCAAATCATCGGAAAGTGCTTTCAATGCAGCCGTAGCTTCAGAGAAATCAGCTTGAGGAGCTGCGCCAGTTATAGGTGCTTTACCTCCTCTTGTAGACAATTGTAAGGCGGTCATCGCCAACAAGTCTTGCATATCACGAACAGCAAAATTATCTTGTAATTGTTTGATGGCTTTATTGATATCATCTGCTGCACGCTGTACCTTTTCAACTTCCGATTCTTGGACAGTTAATGGATACGTGCGACCAGCAACAACTACTTTTAAAGATACTTTACTCATTCGCTATTTTTAATTGTTGAATGCAGAAATCAATCTCCTTCACAAGCACATCAATTTCAACTCCATTTGCTGAAACAGGTGTTACTTGAACTTGTTCACGCGCTTGGTTCAATTCTGAATTCAAACTTTGGAGCTCTTCCTCCATTGTCTTTTTCTGATTTTGATACTCAGAAACCTCAGCATTCAGACGATTAATTTCATCAGTCATAGAACGAACACGTTCTCTTTCAGTCACCAACGATTGGTGTAACTGACGAGATTTCGCGCCAATATGTTCAATTAAAGATTTCAACTCAGACGTCATCCAATAAGCGTTTGTACAAAAATAACAGGTAAAACCAATTCTACAACAATTTTACAGGAAGTTGTGAACAGTTTTTTTGCGATAAATCAAAATAAGGGGGTTATTCTTAGAAAATGTTGATTGAAACAAATCACTATTTACAAAAATAGTTAGATCCATTTCTATCCTTTTGGATTCAATTCGATGGTGTTGTTTAAAGACACTATCTATTCAAGAATGCTTTTAACGGAAAGCACCCTTCTTTTTGAGCAATTCGGCATACTTCTCTTCCACTACCTTCATATTATTTGACCAGATTCCTTTTTCTTCAAATATTTGTTGATTAACTGGAGAAGCCTTAGACTGAAGCTCTAGATGATTCAAATACACTTTTCGAATTTTATCTGCTAAATTTTCCACATCATTTGTTTCCACTAGAAAGCCATTAAATCCATCCTTTACCCAAGGAAGGTTTGCTGGCAAATTAGTCACGATGCAAAACACATCACATCCAATTGCTTCGTTTAAAGAATTACTGCTTCCATCGGAAAGGGAAACTGAAACATATAAATGAGAATCCTTCAGAACCTTTGCAACATCCTCTTGATTCATTCTCCCTTTGAAAAAAACGACGTTTTCAATTCCTAAGTCTGCAGACAAATCCTCCAATTTCTCTTTCAAACTACCAGATCCAAATAAATTCACATGCAGATTAGGAATCTCCTCATGCAAAATTTTAATTGCGTGTAATAAATGTGGAATATTGTAAACCTCTTCAAAATTTCGAGTACTCGTAATTACAAATTTATCTTTGGATAGCTCTTTACCTTTTGCATTGAAAATAGCTGGATCTACGCCAAAAGGAAGGATTGTTACTTTTGACATATCCACTCCAATTTCACGAGTAGATTCCTTCATTTGTTCGGACATTACGATAATCCATTTTGCCCTTTTAAATGCAAATCGAAGTGCTTTTCGAATATTTGATGAAGACTTGCTGCTTATTAGTATATCTGAACCAAGAGCACTTATAACATAATTTCTATGTCCCGCTAGTGCGCCTGTAACTCCATAACTTGTTGCATAAAGCGCATGAAAAATATCAGGATTTATTTTTTTCAACAATTTTCTTACTTTCCAAAAACGAGTGATTAAATGCCAATTGCCTCCAGCAACTTTGATTCTCCCTCCATCAACTACATGAATATGAATATTTGGAATTGCAGTAATTGAAAACGTAATCAAATGTACTTCATAGCCTAACGAATAAAAATATTCGCACCACCTGATTGTATGAATGCTTTCACCGTCTGCAAAAAAACAAATCTTCATAAATTGATGCGTGAATCCGTACTATTGAAATTTAAATACTTGACAAGTTAACTCTTGACAAGACTAAATTAGCTATTAATTAGTTATCTGAAAACAAATTATTCTTTTCAAAGCCATACTTTATCTTTTGAGATCTGGTTTTACCTCAGTGCTTGAAATGTATCGTTGACAATCAAATATACTATTCAGCATTTAATGAACTTGAATTCTTAGTGGTTAATCATTTCCAGATATTTTTGCTCAATAACCTTCATGTTTTTCGTCCAAATGCCTTTCTCTTCAATGATTTTCTTATTGAAAGGAATTGCTTTCCCTTGCAAAGTTTCATAATTAGAATACACTTCTAAAATTCGATTTGCCAAGCCTTCTACGTCATTAATTTGAACCAAAAATCCATTTTCCCCATCCTGTATCCATTGTCGATTGGCAGGAATGTCAGTCGCAATACAAAAAGCACCGCAAGCCATTGCTTCATTTAGAGAAATATTGTTCCCATCTGATTGTGAAACAGAAACAAAAACATGAGATTGATTTAAGGTTTCTGCAATTTGAAATTGATTCACTTTCCCCCAGAAGGTAACTTGTTTGGACAAATTCAATTTGGTGTTTAAATCTTCCAACTTTTCTTGTAAACTACCCGACCCCATGATATTTACCCTGAGATTAGGAACTTTATCTTTTATTAAAGCTAACGCGTTTAAGAGATGTGGAATGTTATAAATTTGCTCCAAATTCCGTGTACTCGTAATAACAAATTCATCTGCCATTAGCGCTCTTGAATTAGAGTTAAACACATCGGGATTAATGCCAAATGGAACGATTGAAACCTTTGACATATTTGTTCCGATTTCTTGAGCAACATCCCTCATTTCTGGCGACATAACAGTAATCCATTTCGCCTTTCGAAAGGCAAACTGAATGGCTTTTTTATAGAGGAATGAATTCCTAACACTCACCAATAAATCTGACCCCAATGCCGTTATTATGTAGTTTTCATGTCCAACAAGCGCACCCGTTACCCCATAGCTAGTCGCATAAAGCGCATGGAAAATATCTGGATTAATTTGTCTAACTAATCTCTTAATTTTCCGGAAATGTGTCAGTAAATGCCAGTTCCCTCCCGAAACTTTTACGTTCCCTGAGTTTACAATATGTAAATGAATGTTTGGATAATCATCCTTTGAAACGTGAGCGAATGTTATCAGATGAACTTCATACCCTAATGAACTGAAATGATTGCACCATCTAATCGTATGATAACTTTCTCCAAAAGCAAAATAACAAATTTTCATACTCACAATTACTCCAATGCTTTTTCTAATCAAATACCCAACGAAGCTTCACGAAGTTACCTAATATATTGAAAATAATTGTGTAAATTAAATGTGTGACTAGGTAATTCCATTCGGCGGATTGAATACTCTCGGAATTGTATAGATATACGCTTTTAATTTTAAGTAATAGATTCTCTTAAACGGGGAAAGTAATCCGAAAACAATAATCTTAGAAAAGACGAGTGCCAAACTGATACAAACAATGATGAAGGTTGCAAATTTGGAGTGATGCTTTCTAAAAAACTTCACTTTATTATAAACCTGATTAGAGATTGAAATATTGTAATTTTTTTTTGCGCTTTGTCCAATATGGTGGATAATACGGGTTTCTGGAAAATACAAACATTTGAAATGATGATGATTTGCTCTCCAACAAAACTCGACATCTTCAATCCAAAACATCGTTTCATCTAAAGTTCCAATATTATCCAAAAGTTCCTTTCTAAAAAATAAAGCAGCACCAGAAAAAGTTTCTCCTTCAAAAATTTCATCGAAATTTTTATCCTGGTAATTTTTCTTTTTCAAGAAAGGTCTAAGGTAAAATGATTCACAAAACACAGAAGTAATCGATGGATATCTCCAAGTACTTTGTTGCAAGCTTCCATCCGTATTCATTAATTTGGGTGCAAGCAACATTGCTTCTGGATGATTATCCAAATAATTCAGCATTCTATCAATGGAATTTTCGGTGAATTCAGTATCTGGATTTAGCATAAAGATATAATCACCTGTCGCGATTTCAAATCCTTGGTTATTTCCTTTCGGAAATCCTGCATTATACTTATTTTCAAGTAATATCACTTGAGGAAATTCTTTTTTAATCGCCAAACAAGAATCATCAGCCGAATGATTATCAACAACAATAACCTCTACATTTTCTGAAGCGTTAAACTTGTATAGCGTTCTTAGACTTGTGAGAATTAAGTCTTTTACATTATAATTAACAATTACTACTGAAACCTTCTTTATTAGCATGTTTTTTTTGTTTCAATTTCAATACAAATAGCCCCAGTAAAAACCAATACAAATAGCTAAACAAATAAAAATCCAATGCATTGCTTGTAATATTTACCAAGCCTGTGGCAACAAAAATGGTAAAAATCACACTACCGATATCAAATACTTTTTTTCTGAAAGCACGAATCATCGTAATGAAGAACATGAGCGCCATACCCAAATACAAAATTAATGCAGTAATTCCTGTTTCAAGCATTAATTTGAAGTACCAACCATCTGTTGAGGTAAATGAAACACCTGGAGTATTCCGTGGAAACAGTTGTACCGCGACATGCCCAGCTTTGCCTAAACCTAACCCAGTTAAATTGTCATCAGCAGTATGAACTACGTCGTTCCATAATTCCACCCTTGTATTTGCAATATCAAGACTTACGGTTTGCTTGGATGAAAGGAAAAACCATTCGAATATTTCTGTGAACTTTGGGACAAACAGATACAAAGAAATAAACTCTAAGAGGAGAATACCTGCGATTATTAGTTTAAAGCGGAGGTTTATACCAATGATAAATAATATCAAAAGGGCAAAGAAAGAAGCAATGATTGGCCCTCTTGATACGCTAAAGAAAACAGCATTTAAAGTTATCAGTAAAAAAAGTAAAGCTAATTTATTTCCCGTTTTCAAATACCGATACGTCCAAAAACAAAAGGCACATAACATGAGTACTGCAAACACAACTGGAGTCCAAATAACGGAAGTCATGCGCACAAAATTTATTGCTGATGCCACAATTGGTTGGTTGGTTGACAACTTGTGAAAATAAAGTTGAACATTCGGAAAAAAGAATTGCAATAAAAATCCAAGCGCTGCCACCAATACCAAAACTCTAAAAAATCCAAGAAAAATTCGTTCGACATCTACTTTTTTATCCCAATAATAGGAAGTTACAAAGTAAGCAAGCATGGGTAAATAAGTTAATCGAAAGCCATATATACTGGCTTTAAAATCATGTGCGATATAAAATCCTACTAGGACATTGAATAAGAAATAAATAAGAACCAATTTGTCTAGCCAATGAATATCCCGATTTTTATCCTTTAGGAAAGCAAACAGAAACCAACCTAAAATGAATGCAAACAAAATTTCGGGAATTAATCCAACGAGTAAACGTACACCTGTTACATGTCCAGAACCTAATATAAGAAGCCTAGCTGTTGGAAAAAACACCAATAGGCTTAAGAAAATACTTAGCTGATTCGATTTAAGATAATTATAAACCTTCATTTTTTATTGGTGTGAATAGATAATGTTGTATCATAGAATTTAGATATTCGAATTATCCAGATAATAAGTACGAATATAAGTAAAACTTGTAAAGTTGAAAGTGTCAACAGAATTGTTCCTAAATTATATTGAAGAGATGAACCAAGGATGAAAAGAAGAAAAATACAACTATTACTTACAATAGAGAATCCCAACAAAACATGATGTCTATTAAATATGAGTGGAATTTGAGAAAGTGGTGCCCGAATAAAATCAATACAAACCCAAGCTGCCAAATATTGAGCATAGATCCCTGATCCTTCCCATGTTTTTCCATAAACAAATGAAAACAATTGTGGCCCTAAGAATACTAAACCGATAAAAACGGGAGCAATAATTAAACAACTCATTTTCAATGTTTTTTTCACAAGGGGAAACAATTTTTCATTTTGATGTATTAATGAATTTGCTTCTTGATAAAAAACTTGAGCAATTGAACTTCCAATGAATCCCATTGGTAAAAACAGAATTCGAATTGCTAATGAAAAAATACCGACATAGTAATCGCCAAAATAAAATGCAATTACATAAATCAACCCATTAATTTGCAAGGCATCTAATAGCGATTGAAAAGAGTTTATCAGTGGAAAACGGGCATATTTTTTTCCGACATAACGCATTCTTTTAAAGGAAATTCCTTTCGAAATCAAGCGGAAATCAGCCCTTATTTGATAAATAGCTACAAAGAGGGAAATAACACTAGAACTAAGGTATGCAACTAAAATCCCATTCAAGGGAAACTTAGCTAAGCTTGTGGAGATTGAAAATACATTATTTAATAACGACTGTGATATACGGAAATTAGCAATTTCTCGATACCTTTTTCTGCGATTATTCCAAGCAATAAATGACTGACTTGTTCCGACGATAAAAACAAAAATAGGTAATAGATAATACCAGACACCCAATTTATCTCCCCATCCAAGTACTGATAAAACGAATAAAGCACCGTAAAAAGTGATTGCAAAACCAATATTCACCAAAATAGAAAGCCCTAATAAATTAACGGCATCTACATTTCGCTTAGGAACTAATAGAGCAACATCGTATTTACCACCAGCAACTAAAGCTATCACACCATAAATGGAACTTACCAATGCGAAAAAACCCCACTCTTCCTGAGTGAACATCCGTTGCACAATTGGTGAAAAGGCAATAGTCAGTAACTGAGCTATCACCGTTCCTGTCATTAATTTCAGAATATTCTTTATGAATTCAGACCGATTTTTGAGATTCAGCTTACCGACCAATTTATTCTGATTAATTAATAATTATACTTAAAAAAATTATGCCTGGTTCGTCGTTCCACCAAAATTCATCGGAGGAAAAGGAGGTGTATCAACATCATTAATTACTCCATTCACTTGCTCATATTTTTGAACATTTTCTGCCAATGCGCGCATCAAACGTTTTGCATTTTGTGGAGACATAATTACACGAGAACGCACTTTCGCTTTGGGCATTCCAGGCATCATTTGAACGAAATCAGCTACAAATTCAGCTTGTGAATGTGTGATAATAGCCAAATTAGAATAGACTCCTTCAGCCAATTCTTCGTTTAACTCGATGTTTATTTGATTGTCATTATTTTCCATAAGACGAAAATACAAAAGCTTTCTTGAATTTAACGAAACATCTTTCGATATTGACTAATTTTGCCCCATGAATGAAAAACAGAATCCGCAATCCATGCTGACTATCGTCATGGTTTTTAGCATGATTATTTGGGGAATCAGTTGGCCATCGAATAAGGTTTTAACCACTTTTGGTTCTGCCGCTGACCTCGGATTTTTTCGATACGGATTCGTAATTATCAGTTTGATTTTACTCCTAATTCTACTCAAAACCAAACTCGTCATTTCCAAAAAAGGCATCCCATTTTTACTCATTTCTGGACTTCTCATGGCAACGTACAACTATACTTTTTTGGGTGGTTTAAAAAATGGAAGTCCCGGAGCTGGCGGAATTTTAGTTACCACTTTAAATCCTGTAATGGCTTATGGTCTTGGAATGCTTATTGATTGGAAGAAACCAACTCGAAATGAATCTATCGGGTTATTATTCGGAATAATTGCCGGTTTAACGCTCTTAAAAGTTTGGGGAAACGAGGATATTTTTGCAAAACCTGGAAATCTTTACTTTCTATTGAGTGCCCTCATTTGGTCTGTTATGAGCAAATTTACATCGAAATCTGCGAAATACGGATCTCCGTTTGCCTTTACTTGGTGGATGTATGTTGTGACGTTTATTTGTATTGTTCCATTTTGCGACTTTTCAGCAATTAATGGACTTCTTAAAACAACAGACATCCGCTTCTGGGGGAATGTGCTCTTTTCAAGTGTCATCACAACAACTTTAGCAACTACCACTTACTTTTTTGCTACATCTAAAATAGGTGCTGAAAAAGCCAGTAGCTTCATTTTTATTGTTCCCTTTAGTGCTGCGGTTTTTTCATTTGCAATACTCGGTGAACAATTAGAAATCCATACATTAATTGGAGGTCTATTGGGAATTTCTGCGGTGTATATGATTAACAAAAAGTAACGTTCTTGTTCAGAATTCGTTAGAAGTATATTAATCCTTTTATTTTCTATACTTTAGTCATTCGAAAACTTCAAAAAATGAAAAAACTTGCTCTTCTATTACTTCTTATATCAGCAATTTCTGTTGGATGTAAGAAAAAAGGTTGCACGGATTCAACGGCAACAAATTACAACTCTAAAGCTACTAAAGACGACGGAAGCTGTACATATCCAGAGGAAGAAACTGGACCTTATTTGATAATTAAATTGCATTTTGACTCTTTGGCTCCTCGATTAGATAATTTTGGAAATCCAACTACCATTCCTGCAAATCACGGAGCTCAATCTCCTATATTTTATGGAATGAGTGCGCATTACATTGAATTTGCTCAAAGTGCAATGACTCAGTTAGGTGGTGGCGACATTTTGTACCATGGGGCTGAAACAACTGCTGGAGGAAACAATGCAGTTGATTTTAGTAAAGCAATTATCAAAGGAGATAATGAAGTATTCTTAAAAATCCCATTGAAAAACATCAATCCAGACTCTTATAACTGGGTACGCATGTCTTTAACTTACCAAAACTATGCTTTAGACTACCGATACAGCGGTGTTAATTATAATGGTAGGTTAGCTTCATTTGTTGGATTCAATACGTATATTACGAACTACAAAGTTTGGAATCAAACAGTAACGCTTGATGCGAACAAATCGCAAGGTTACTGGGCTTTTGAAAATTTAGGAATGGTATTCCAAGGTCAGGCACCAGCAACTACAGTACCAAATCCTTTGTTTGCTACATCACCAGTTCCTGCAGGATCTTGTGTTGTTACAGGGCAGTTTGACACTCCATTTACCATTACAGGAAATGAAACACAAGATATTACTTGTGTGATGTCTCTATCCACAAATAATAGTTTTGAATGGTACGATGTAAATGGTGATAATAAATACGAACCGCTTTTATCAAATGGAGATGTGAATGATTATCCAACAGATATGGGATTAAGAGGTTTGAAACCGATTATCGTTCCATAAGGAAATTGATTCAGTGATCATTGATAATAAAAAATCCCCGTTTACCTGAGTAAGCGGGGATTTTTAGTTTATTCTTTTTACATCATCGTTTCAAAATCGAAGCACTTTCGAATTCTGATTTAAAGACAATAGATATACTCCGTTATCCAGTTCTGAAATCGAAATCTTTGATTGAATGTCAGATAAGGTGAGTTTCTTTACCAATTTACCATGAATATCATAAATTGCTAACTCTTGGACTAATGACAGATCATTTCCAGAAAGTGCTACAAAATCTGTTGAAGGATTAGGACTTAAACCTATATTCCGTAGCTTATTTTCTGTCATTTCTAGATCACATATATAACTCCAAGGGGTTTCTTGTCCTGATACTATTTGTGCACCATCTTCACGATAATAGAACTGATCTGCAACAAATTCCAATTTTTGAAAATTCAATAAACCTCTATAAGTATTAAAAATGAAAAAATCCCTCTCAGCTTCAGCCAAGAGGGATTTCTATTTTTTAGACTATTAATTCTTAAGAAATCGCGTCCAATTCTTCTTTGTTTGCAACAATGACTTTTTGGAAACGACGTACACCAGTACCAGCTGGAATTAAGTGACCAACAATTACGTTTTCTTTCAAACCTAATAAATGATCTTCTTTTCCAGAGATTGCAGCCTCGTTCAATACTTTTGTTGTTTCCTGGAAGGAAGCAGCAGAAATAAATGATTGTGTCTGCAATGAAGCACGTGTAATACCTTGTAACAATGGTGTTGAAGTTGCAGGAACTGCATCACGAGATTCTACCAATTGCTTGTCAGCACGTTTCAATTGTGAGTTTTCATCACGCAATTTACGAGCAGAAACAATTTGACCAGCTTTCAACGTAGAAGATTCTCCAGCGTCAACAACGACCTTCATTCCATAGATAGAATCATTTTCTTCCATGAAATCAGCTTTGTGAATCGACTGTCCCTCTAAGAAACGAGTATCCCCAGCATCAATGATTTCTACTTTCAACATCATCTGACGAACGATTACTTCGAAATGTTTATCGTTAATTTTTACCCCTTGTAAACGGTAAACCTCTTGGATTTCATTTACGATGTACTCTTGTACTTTCGTTGGACCTTGGATATTCAAGATATCATTCGGTGTTGTTGCTCCATCTGATAAAGATTGACCAGCACGAACGAAATCATTTTCTTGTACCAAGATATGTTTAGATAGTGGAACCAAGTATTTACGAACATCTCCATTTTTAGAAGTCACTTGAATTTCACGGTTACCACGTTTAATTTTACCAAACTCAACAATACCATCAATTTCAGAAACAACTGCAGGATTTGAAGGGTTACGCGCTTCGAATAATTCCGTTACACGTGGAAGACCTCCAGTGATATCCCCTGTTTTACCAGCTACACGTGGAATTTTAACCAAGATAACTCCTAATTCAGCTTTATCACCTTCGTTTACAGAAATATGTGAGTCAACTGGAATGTTATACTCGCGTAATACTTCTTTCGTTTTAGGATCAATAATGTGAATCGCAGGGTTTTTCTTTTTATCGCGAGATTCAATGATTACTTTTTCAGTAAATCCTGTTTGCTCATCGACTTCCTCGCGGTAAGTAACACCGTCAATTATATTTTCAAATACTACTTTTCCAGAAACCTCTGAAATGATTACCGCATTGTACGGATCCCACTTACAGATAACGTCTCCTTTTTTCACTGAAATGTTATTCTCAATCATCATTTCAGATCCGTAAGGAATGTTTGAAGTCATTAATACAACTCCAGTTTTTGGATCAGATATTTTCAATTCACCTGAACGACCAACAACAATAATCTTTTCAGTTCCATCAGAACCTTTACGAGAAATTGTTCTTAACTCATCGATTTCTAATTTCCCAGAAGATTTTGCTTTCAAATCGGATACATCAGCGATGTTAGATGCAGTACCCCCAACGTGGAATGTACGCAATGTTAACTGTGTTCCTGGCTCACCAATTGATTGAGCAGCAACTACACCAACAGCATCACCATCTTGTGCAGGGCGGTGAGTTGCCAAGTTACGTCCGTAACATTTAGAACAAACTCCACGACGCATTTCACAAGTCAATACCGAACGGATCTCAACTTCTTCAATACCTGCTTTTTCGATTTCATCGGCAACTGTATCAGTAATCAACTCACCCGCCTCAACAATTAATTGCTCAGTTTCTGGGTGGAAAATATCGTGTACAGATGTTCTTCCTAAAATACGGTCGATCAATGGCTCAACGATCTCATCATTTTTCTTCAATGATGTTGCAACCAAACCTCTTAAAGTACCACAATCCATTACGTTAATAACAACGTCTTGTGCTACGTCAACCAAACGACGAGTTAAGTAACCCGCATCCGCCGTTTTCAATGCTGTATCGGCCAAACCTTTACGTGCACCGTGAGTAGAAATAAAGTACTCCAAAATCGAAAGACCTTCTTTAAAGTTAGAAAGAATCGGATTCTCGATAATTTCTTGCGCAGAAGCTCCAGATTTTTGAGGTTTTGCCATCAAACCACGCATACCAGACAACTGACGAATTTGTTCTTTCGAACCACGAGCTCCAGAGTCAAACATCATATAGATAGAGTTGAATCCTTGATCATCATTCTTCAATTGCTCCATCAACGTGTTTGTCAATCGAGAGTTTGTATGTGTCCAAATATCAATAATTTGGTTGTAACGTTCGTTATTTGTGATAAGACCCATGTTATAATTGGCCATTACCTCTTTCACTTCAGTTTCTGCTTTCGCAACCAAAATTTCTTTTTCTTTCGGGATAATGATGTGATCCAAGTTGAATGATAATCCACCTCTGAATGCCATACCGTATCCTAATTCTTTGATATCATCTAGGAACTTAGCTGTTTTAGCTGTTCCACATATTTTCAATACATGTCCGATAATATCTCGAAGCGCTTTCTTAGTTAAGACATCATTAATGAATCCAACCTCTCTTGGAACAACTTCGTTGAATAATACCCGACCACAAGTCGTATCAATCATCATTAAAGCTGGTACACCATCTGCGTTTAAATCGTAAGATTTCACTTTGATTGGCGCATGCATATCCAATTTCCCTTCGTTATTCGCAATGATAACTTCTTCTGGAGAATAGAAAATACTTCCTTCACCTTTTACCTTATGTTCTGGGGTACTTGTACGCATCTTCGTGATGTAGTAAAGACCCAAAACCATATCCTGAGAAGGTACCGCAATTGGTGCTCCATTCGCAGGGTTCAAAATGTTGTGAGAAGCAAGCATCAACAATTGAGCTTCCAAAATTGCAGCGTTACCTAAAGGTAAGTGAACTGCCATCTGGTCACCATCGAAATCGGCGTTGAATGCTGTTGTTACCAACGGGTGCAAACGAATCGCTTTTCCTTCGATTAATTTTGGTTGAAATGCTTGAATACCTAAACGGTGAAGCGTAGGAGCACGGTTTAATAAAACTGGATGTCCTTTCAATACACTTTCTAAGATATCCCAAACAACTGGCTCTTTGCGGTCAACGATTTTCTTTGCAGATTTAACCGTTTTCACAATACCACGTTCAATCATCTTACGAATAATAAACGGTTTGTAAAGCTCTGCAGCCATGTCTTTTGGTAAACCACACTCGTGTAATTTCAAATCTGGACCAACAACAATTACTGAACGCGCAGAGTAGTCAACACGTTTACCCAATAAGTTTTGACGGAAACGTCCTTGTTTACCTTTCAATGAATCAGAAAGGGATTTCAATGGACGATTTGATTCTGTTTTAACAGCAGAAGCTTTACGAGAGTTGTCGAACAATGAGTCAACAGCTTCTTGTAACATACGCTTCTCATTACGCAAAATTACCTCTGGAGCTTTGATCTCGATCAAACGCTTCAAACGGTTATTACGGATAATCACACGACGGTAAAGGTCGTTCAAATCCGATGTTGCGAAACGTCCACCATCCAACGGAACTAGAGGGCGTAATTCTGGTGGAATAACCGGAACTACTTTCACAATCATCCACTCAGGACGATTGTCAATACGCGTTTGAGATTCACGCATTGCCTCCACAACTTGAAGTCTTTTTAGAGCTTCGTGTTTACGTTGAACAGAAGTTTCTGTGTTTGCTTGGTGACGCAATTTGTAAGATAAATCTTCCAAATTCAATTTACGTAACAAGTCATACAAAGCCTCCGCACCCATCTTCGCGATGAATTTGTTTGGATCTGTATCTTCCAAATATTGGTTTTCTCTTGGCAAAGTATCCAAGATATCTAAGTACTCTTCTTCTGTCAAGAACTCCTTTTCAGTAAGTGCACTACCATCTAAATTATTAGCGATACCAACTTGAATAACTACGTAGCGCTCGTAATAAATGATTTGATCCAATTTTTTGGTTGGCAATCCCAATAAATAACCAATTTTATTTGGTAATGAACGGAAATACCAGATGTGTGCAACAGGAACAACCAAAGAGATATGTCCCATACGCTCACGACGTACTTTTTTCTCAGTTACTTCAACACCACAACGGTCACAAACAATCCCTTTGTATCGGATACGTTTGTACTTACCACAATGACATTCGTAATCTTTTACTGGTCCGAAGATGCGTTCACAGAACAATCCATCTCTTTCCGGTTTGTATGTACGATAGTTAATTGTCTCAGGCTTGAGCACTTCTCCGCTTGATTGATCACGGATCACCTCAGGAGAAGCCAACGAGATCGTAATCTTATTGAAACTACTTTGTTTTTTCGGTGTTTCTTTTCTGTAAGCCATGTTATAACTTTCTTTAATTCAATTTGACAATTTGTTTCCTAATAAGATCTTAATCCATTGACACATTCAATCCAAGACCTCTTAATTCATGCAACAATACGTTGAATGATTCTGGAATTCCTGGCTCTGGAATGTTATCCCCTTTAACGATCGCTTCGTATGCTTTCGCACGTCCCATCACGTCATCGGATTTAACTGTCAAGATTTCTTGTAGGATATTAGCTGCACCAAATGCTTCCAATGCCCAAACCTCCATCTCACCAAAACGCTGACCTCCGAATTGAGCTTTACCACCCAATGGTTGTTGTGTAATTAATGAGTATGGTCCGATTGAACGAGCATGCATTTTATCATCAACCATGTGAGATAATTTCAACATGTAAATGATACCAACTGTTGCTGGTTGGTGGAAACGATCTCCCGTTCCTCCATCGTACAAGTAAGTTTTACCTGAACGTGGAACACCTGCTTTGTCTGTCCATTCGTTGATTTCTTCTGGTTTAGCACCATCAAAAATTGGTGTAGCGAATTTCACTCCTAATTTTTGACCAGCCCAACCAAGTACAGTTTCATAAATCTGACCTAAGTTCATACGAGAAGGTACCCCCAATGGATTCAATACGATATCTACTGGTGTTCCGTCTTCCAAGAATGGCATGTCTTCAGCACGAACGATATTTGCAACAATACCTTTGTTACCATGACGTCCAGCCATTTTATCACCTACTTTCAACTTACGTTTCTGAGCAACATAAACTTTCGCCATTTTAACGATTCCTGCAGGAAGTTCATCTCCAACTGAAATATGGAATTTCTTACGTTTGTAGATTCCCAACAAATCATTTGCTTTAATCGTAAAGTTATGCAACAAACGACTAATCAAAGCATTGATATGCGCTTCTGCAGTCCAACTTGTAGGATTAACGATTGTATAATCAATCACCAACAAATTTTTATGCGTAAACTTCGTACCTTTTTTAATGATTTCTTCTTTGAAATTATTAAAAACTCCAGCAGATTTTGTTTCACCTAAGATGGTCATCAATTTATCTGCTAATTTTTCTTTCAAATCAGCATAATCTCTATCGTATTCAGTATCCAAAACTTCCAAAACTGGTTTGTCCTGAGCTTTTGATTTACGATCCTTGATTGCACGAGAGAACAATTTTTTCTGGATAACAACTCCACGTAATGACGGACCAGCTTTTAAAGAAGCGTCTTTTACATCACCTGCTTTGTCACCAAAGATTGCACGCAATAATTTCTCTTCTGGAGATGGATCAGTTTCACCTTTTGGAGTAATTTTTCCAATTAGGATATCACCTTCTTTAATTTCAGCTCCAATACGAATCAAACCATTTTCATCCAAATCTTTTGTTGCTTCTTCAGAAACATTCGGAATATCAGAAGTTAATTCTTCCATTCCACGTTTCGTATCACGAACATCTAATGAATATTCATCGATATGAATGGATGTGAAAATATCATCACGTACAACACGCTCAGAAATCACAATTGCATCCTCGAAGTTATACCCTTTCCAAGGCATAAAGGCAACTTTCAAGTTTTGACCTAAAGCCAACTCTCCACCTTGCGTAGCATAACCTTCACAAAGAACCTGACCGAAATCAATACGGTCACCTTTGCGTACAATTGGCTTCAAGTTTATCGTTGTACTCTGGTTTGTTTTTTGGAATTTCGTTAAAGAATAACGAATAACTTCGCTATCAAAACTTACCAATTTGTCATCAGCAGACCAGTCGTAACGAATCACGATTTCATTTGCATCAACATATTCAACTGTTCCAGGACCTTCAGCATTAATTAACACACGAGAATCACGCGCAACCAATTGCTCAATTCCAGTACCAACTACTGGAGATTGTGGTTTCAACAATGGAACAGCTTGACGCTGCATGTTGGATCCCATCAAGGCACGGTTGGCATCATCATGCTCCAAGAAAGGAATCGAAGATGCTGCAATCGAAGCAATCTGGTTAGCACCAACATCCATTAAATGCAAATCTTTTGGTTGAACAACCGGGAAGTCACCTTCGAAACGAGCTTTCACTACATTTGAAAGGAAATTTCCTTTTTCATCCACAATTGCATTTGCTTGAGCAATCATTTTTTCATCTTCTTCTTCAGCAGATAAATAAATAGGCTCAGAAGTTGTATCTACTTTACCATTCGATACCGAACGGTAAGGAGTTTCGATAAATCCTAGTTTATTTACTTTCGCAAATACACATAGAGATGAGATCAAACCAATGTTTGGTCCCTCTGGCGTTTCAATCGTACACAAACGACCGTAGTGCGTGTAGTGAACGTCACGTACCTCAAAACCTGCTCTTTCACGAGAAAGTCCACCTGGTCCTAATGCAGACAAACGACGCTTGTGAGTTACCTCAGAAAGCGGGTTGGTCTGATCCATAAATTGAGACAACTGGTTAGTTCCGAAGAACGAATTGATAACGGAAGACAAGGTTTTCGCGTTAATCAAATCGATTGGAGTAAAGACCTCGTTGTCACGAACGTTCATACGTTCACGAATAGTACGAGCCATACGAGCCAAACCAACACCAAATTGAGCATATAATTGTTCCCCAACTGTACGAACACGACGATTTGACAAGTGGTCAATGTCATCCACATCCGCTTTCGAGTTGATTAGTTCAATCAAATACTTAATAATCGAAAGGATATCATTTTTAGTTAAAACGCGAGACTCTTCCGAGTTATCGATATTCAACTTTTTATTCATTCTATAACGACCTACTTCACCTAAATCATAACGTGCATCTGAGAAGAATAATTTCTCGAAAACACCTTTTGCTGTTTCATAATCTGGTGGTTCAGCATTACGCAACTGACGGTAAATATGCTCAACAGCTTCTTTTTCAGAATTTGAAGTATCTTTTTGAAGCGTGTTGTAAATAATTGTATAATCAGCTGAATTAGCATCCTCTTTGTGGAAAATTACTGTTTTCACTCCAGCGTCGATTACTAAATCAACATGGTGTTCTTCCAATACTGTTTCACGGTCAAGGATTACTTCATTACGTTCGATAGATACTACTTCTCCTGTATCTTCATCTCCAAAGTCCTCAATCCAAGACTTCAATACACGAGCTGCCAGTCTTCTACCAACACATTTTTTCAAATTAGCTTTATTAGCTTTCACTTCGTCAGCTAATCCGAATATTTCTAGAATATCTTTATCTGTTTCATATCCAATCGCACGGAATAATGTTGTAACAGGTAATTTTTTCTTACGATCGATGTAAGCATACATTACGCTGTTAATATCCGTTGCGAATTCGATCCAAGATCCTTTAAAAGGAATCACACGCGCAGAGTACAATTTTGTACCATTTGCGTGACGGCTTTGACCGAAGAATACCCCTGGAGAACGGTGTAACTGAGATACAATAACACGCTCAGCACCATTGATTACGAAAGAACCTTTTGGCGTCATGTATGGAATCGTACCTAAGTATACATCCTGCACGATAGTTTCAAAATCTTCGTGTTCAGGGTCTGTACAATATAATTTTAGTTTAGCTTTTAGTGGAACACTATAAGTTAAACCTCTTTCGATACACTCGTCAATAGTGTAACGGGGTGGGTCGATGAAATAATCAAGGAACTCCAACACGAATTGATTTCGTGTGTCAGTAATTGGGAAATTTTCCGCAAATACCTTGAACAATCCTTCGCTTTCACGATTTTCAGGTGTTGTTTCCAATTGGAAAAACTCCTGGAAGGATTTAAGCTGAATATCCAGAAAATCTGGATAAGCGAACTGATTTTTGCTAGAAGCAAAATTAATTCTCGTTGATGTATTGCTTGTTGTTGCCAAGGCGAAATAAATTTAATTGAGAAAAGGACTTTAAAATTGGCTAAACGCCGAAAAACAGGTTAAGGCATCCCGACATTTCGTCGGGACACCTTTCCTGGCAATTTTTTGTAACTAATTACTTGATCTCTACTTCAGCACCCGCTTCTTCAAGCTGAGTTTTCAAAGCAGCAGCTTCGTCTTTAGAAACACCTTCTTTCAATGTAGCAGGAGCTCCGTCAACTAAGTCTTTAGACTCTTTCAATCCGTTACCAGTTAATTCTTTAACCAACTTAACTACAGCAAGTTTGTTAGCACCACCAGCTTTCAAGATTACATCGAATTCTGTTTGTTCAGCAGCAGCTTCACCAGCTCCAGCACCACCACCAGCTACCATTACTGCAGCAGCAGCAGCAGGCTCAATACCGTACTCGTCTTTCAAGATTGTTGCTAACTCGTTAACTTCTTTTACTGTAAGGTTAACCAATGTTTCTGCGATTTGTTTTAAATCAGCCATTTTTATAAATTTTAAAAAAGGTTCTTAATAATTTTTTTACTTGTGCCTTCGCTGAAGCTTCAGCGCAAGCGTTATGCTCTTTCTTCGAGCGTTTTAAGGATTCCAGCAATTTTAGATCCACCACTTGTAAGACCAGAAATAACATTTTTCGCTGGGCTTTGTAGTAATCCGATGATGTCACCAATTAATTCTTCACGAGACTTGATTGCTTCTAACGTATCCAATTGGTTATCACCAATAAAGATTGCTTCTTCAATATAAGCTCCTTTAAGAACAGGCTTATCATTTTTCTTACGGAAATCTTTAATCAATTTTGCAGGGGCATTTCCTACTTCAGCAAACATGATAGATGTTGGACCGCTTAACACAGATGCTAAGTTATCGTAATTTCTACCTTCAACCTTAGCCATTGCTTTAGCCAACAATGTATTCTTAACTACACGTAGTTCGATACCTTGTTGAAAACAACGACGGCGTAATTGGTTGATTGTTTCAACTGTAAGAGATGCTGTATCTGCAAGATAGAAGATGTTTGCTTTCGATAAATCTTGAGCAAGATCTTCAATGTACTGTGCTTTTTGATCTTTATTCATACTTCAAGATTTTAAGCTACAACAGATTTAGCATCAATTTGGATACTTGGAGACATTGTAGAGCTGATATAGATACTTTTAATGTAAGTACCTTTTGCAGCAGATGGTTTCAATTTGATTAATTGTTGGATTAATTCATTTGCATTCTCACGAATTTTAGCTCCTTCGAAGCTAGCTTTCCCTACTGATGAGTGAATATTACCAAATTTATCAACTTTGAAATCAATTTTACCTGCTTTCACTTCTTCAACAGCTTTACCAACTTCCATTGTTACAGTACCTGTTTTTGGGTTTGGCATTAAACCACGAGGTCCTAAGATACGTCCTAGAGCTCCTACTTTACCCATCACTGAAGGCATTGTAATAATTACGTCGATGTCTGTCCAACCACCTTTGATTTTCTCAATGAATTCATCCAATCCAACGAATTCAGCACCTGCTGCTTTTGCTTCAGCTTCTTTGTCTGGAGTACAAAGTACTAGTACTCGTACGTCCTTACCTGTTCCGTGAGGCAATGCAACTGTACCACGAACCATTTGGTTCGCTTTACGTGGATCTACACCTAAGCGTACAGAAATGTCTACTGATGCATCGAACTTAGTAGTTGTAATGTTTTTTACTAAATCACACGCTTCTACCAAGGTGTAAGTTTTAGTCAAATCATACTTTGCTAAAACTTCTTTTCTTTTTTTAGAAATTCTTCCCATGATACTCGCGATTATTTAGTTGCGGGAGCTTCACCTCCTTTAACAGTTACACCCATACTACGTGCTGTACCAGCTACCATAGTCATAGCTGAATCAACAGTAAAACAATTCATATCTGGCATTTTATCTTCTGCGATAGCACGAACTTGATCCCAAGTCATTGTACCAACTTTGCTTTTATTAGGCTCAGAAGAACCTTTTTTAAGCTTAACAGTGTCGATAATTTGCACAGCTGCTGGAGGAGTTTTGATGACGAAATCAAATGATTTGTCACTGTAAACAGTAATCACACATGGTAATACCTTTCCTGGCTTATCTTGCGTACGAGCATTATACTGCTTGCAAAATTCCATAATGTTGACCCCTTTTGCACCAAGTGCAGGACCAACTGGAGGAGCTGGATTGGCTTGACCACCTTTGATCTGTAATTTGATCAATGCTGCTACTTCTTTAGCCATTGTTTATTTAAATTATGCAGTCATAACGTGGGAATTAAAGGGAAGCTTTAATCAATAAACCCACTGCTGCGGTTAATACATGTTATCCTTCTTTTTCGACTTGCATGTAGCTAAGCTCCAAAAGATTCTTACGACCGAAGATTTTAACCATTACTTTCAGTTTCTTCTTGTCTTCATTGATTTCATCAACAACTCCTGAGAAGTTATTGAAAGGTCCATCAATCACCTTAACCGATTCTCCGATAACAAATGGGATTTTCAATTCCTCTTCTGTTTCAGACAATTCGTCTACTTTTCCTAAGATTCTATTTACTTCGGATAAACGCATTGGTTGTGGGTCTCCCCCTTTTTCAGCACCTAAGAATCCAATTACATTTGGAATTCCTTTAATTACGTGAGGAACCTCACCTAACAATGCCGCTTCAATCAATACATATCCTGGTAAATATGCTTTTTCCTTTGAGATTTTCTTTCCATTACGGATTTGAAAAACTTTCTCAGTTGGAATCAATACTTGAGACACATAATCATCCAGTTTCAGGCGAGAAATTTCAAGATCCAAATATTCTTTAACCTTTTTCTCTTTTCCACTCACTGCACGTACTACGTACCAACGTTTTTTAATATCTCCCATTTTTATAATTAAAAGAAAGAATAGATAAATCCAATCGCACCCTTCCATGCAGAAGTGGTAGTTCCTGTGATTCCAAAAACAGTATCCATAGCGAAGACCAACAATGCAAAAATCACAGATGCAATAACCACAATCAGTGAATTGCTCTGTAATTCCTTCCACGTCGGCCACGTAACGTTCTGAGTCATCTCAGTAATTGTTTCGCTAAAATAATTTCTAAACTTTGACATGGTCAATTTATTTTATTTGCACGGGCGGTAGGATTCGAACCCACGACCAATGGTTTTGGAGACCACTACTCTACCAGCTGAGCTACGCCCGTGTAAAAAGGGTTAGAAAAAATTCTAACCCTTTTGTTTTATTATTTTTTCAGTCTAATTAAGCTGAGATAAGCTCTGTAACTTGACCAGCACCTACAGTTCTACCACCCTCACGGATTGCAAAACGTAAACCTTTGTCCATTGCTACAGGAACGATCAACTTAACAGTAATTGTTACGTTATCACCTGGCATAACCATCTCACGTCCGTCTGTCAAGAAAATCTCTCCAGTAACGTCAGTTGTACGGAAGTAAAACTGAGGACGGTATCTGTTATGGAATGGAGTGTGACGTCCACCTTCTTCTTTTTTCAATACGTAGATTTCAGCTTTGAAATCAGCGTGTGGTTTAACAGAACCTGGTTTACAGATTACCATTCCACGTTTGATTTGAGATTTCTCAATACCACGTAATAAAAGACCAACGTTGTCACCTGCTTCACCTCTATCCAAGATTTTGCGGAACATCTCAACCCCAGTTACAGTAGAAGTCAATTTCTCTTCACCCATCCCTAAGATCTCAACTGGATCTCCAGAGTTAATAACACCTGTTTCGATACGTCCTGTTGCTACTGTACCACGACCTGTAATCGTAAATACATCTTCAACTGGCATCAAGAAAGGCTTATCAACATCACGTGGAGGCAATTCGATATAAGTATCAACCGCATCCATTAATTCGTCGATTTTAGCAACCCACTCAGCTTCTCCGTTCAATGCACCTAATGCAGAACCTTGAATAACTGGAGCATTGTCACCATCATAGTCATAGAAAGACAACAATTCACGAACTTCCATTTCAACTAGTTCTAACAACTCAGCGTCATCAACCATATCCACTTTATTCATGAATACAACTAAACGAGGAACACCAACTTGTTTTCCTAATAGGATATGCTCACGAGTTTGAGGCATTGGACCATCAGTTGCAGCAACAACCAAGATAGCACCATCCATCTGAGCAGCACCAGTAACCATGTTCTTTACGTAATCCGCGTGACCTGGACAGTCAACGTGTGCGTAGTGACGGTTAAGAGTTTCGTACTCGATGTGTGATGTGTTAATAGTAATACCACGCTCTTTTTCTTCAGGAGCGTTGTCAATAGAAGAGAAATCACGAACCGCAGCCAATCCCTTAGAAGCTAACACGCTAGAGATTGCAGCTGTTAACGTAGTCTTACCATGGTCAACGTGCCCGATAGTCCCGATGTTAACGTGCGGTTTGGAACGATTAAAATTTTCCTTAGCCATTTGTTTTTATTTGTTACGTAGTTAATAAACCTTTTTCTTACTAATACAAAATTTCACCCATATAACGTAATGAGTGAATCCCTGCAGAGCCAATGACGAGAATTGAACTCGTGACCTCTTCCTTACCAAGAAAGCGCTCTACCC
Source organism: Fluviicola taffensis DSM 16823 (assembly GCF_000194605.1). Taxonomy (NCBI): domain Bacteria; kingdom Pseudomonadati; phylum Bacteroidota; class Flavobacteriia; order Flavobacteriales; family Crocinitomicaceae; genus Fluviicola; species Fluviicola taffensis. The sequence goes on along the minus strand of NC_015321.1, from coordinate 2,479,690 downwards.
CTGAGCTACACCGGCCTATCCTTTTTATATCGTAATTGAGCGGGAGACGAGATTCGAACTCGCGACCCTCAGCTTGGAAGGCTGACGCTCTACCAACTGAGCTACTCCCGCTTATTATATTCTTTACTTTGTGTGGGAGTGGCTGGACTCGAACCAGCGATACCGTAAGGTGATAGATTTACAGTCTACTGCAATAGCCACTATGCGACACTCCCATCCTTTAATGCGAGCCGGTGGAGGGACTCGAACCCCCGACCTGCTGATTACAAATCAGCTGCTCTAGCCAGCTGAGCTACACCGGCATTAAAGTTTTGGTAATAAATACGATTTAAAAGAACGATTCTTTAAAGTGTTTTTCCCATTTGGGTTTGCAAATCTAGTAATTAATTAACTAACCGCAAGGGGTTGAATGAAAAAAAATCAAAAAAAAATGGGCAACCCTTCAAGTCGCCCATCTAAATAATTCATTTTCAATCACTAATTAACCAATTTACTCTTGTATTTTTTTACCTGTGTTCGCAAGGCATCGATACATAAATCTGCCGCTTCCTCAAAAGATTTGCATTGTTTCTTTGCAAATAGTTCTTTTCCGGGCATCAATATTTTCACTTCTGCTATCTTATTTTCTCCATCAGAATTCTTGTCCAACCTCAAAAAAACTTCCCCTACAATTATATGATCAAAAAAAACTTGAAGTTTTTCAACTTTCTCATTAACGAAATCAATTAATTTTTGATCTGCTTTGAAATGGATAGAATGCACTTTAACGTCCATGACTTTTACTTTTTGCGCCCACGTGGGTGAGCATGTGAATATATCGAGTTTATTTGCGCGAACGAATTATGCGTATAAACTTGGGTTGCAGATAAATTAGCATGCCCCAAAAGTTCTTTCAGAGTTTCCAGTCCTGCACCATTATTCAACATGTGCGTTGCAAACGTGTGACGCAAGATATGCGGACTCTTTTTTTGCACATTCGTTACACTTCCAAGATATGTATTTATTTTTCTATAAACAAACTTTGGAGATAATTTCCTGCCATCTTTTTTGACAAATAACAAAATTTGGCTATCGGGCCCACCTGGCTTTATGGATTGGTAGGCCAAAATAATTTCGTGCAATTCTTGACCTATCGGAATAATGCGCTCCTTATTTCTCTTTCCTAAAACTTTAATACTTACACTGGAAACATCTTTATTCTTCAACTCAATCAGCTCACTCAAACGAATTCCAGTTTGATAAAACAACTCAAACATCAATCGGTCTCGTACACCTTCAAAATTGGAAGAAAACAACCCTTCAATTCTAGCCCCGTCGATTTCTGTCTGTTTCACAAATTGCGGAAGTCTTTTCTCTACTTTAGGACCTCTAATCCGAAGCATTGGATTCTCTCCAATCTTCCCTTCGTTTATTAACCACTTGAAAAAAGAACGCAGACATGAAATCTTACGAGAAACTGTGCGATTACTCTGACCGCTCTCTAAAAGGCCCACAACCCAAGCGCGCACCAATTGATAGTTCACCTCCCTCCATTCCACAGATTCCTTTAATTCAGAAAAAGAAACAAATTGATTTAAATCCTCTTCATAAGCCAAGATAGTATGTTTCGAATACCGCTTCTCGACTTCTAAATAATGTATGAAGGAATCTTTATAGGACATAACAGAAATACAAGGTACAAAAAAAGGCCCGAATAAATCGGACCTTCAATTTCATTTAATGCGAATTCAACCGTATTAAATCTCTTGAGATTTCATTTTTTGAGCATAAGCTGCACGAATGTTCGCCTGACGATCAATAACAGATGGTTTCACGAATTCTTTACGACGACGTAATTCTTTCATGACATTTGTTTTGTCATATTTCTTCTTGTACTTCTTAAGCGCTCTTTCGATGTTCTCGCCTTCTTTAACTGGAATGATTAACATATCTATTTAAATTCTATTGTTAGCTTTTTATTACCTATACGTTTATAGGGAGCGCAAAGATAATTGTTTTTTCTTTTCAACAAAGCGTATTTCAAAAATATTTGCTGAAAACTTGCAAATAATATCATGTCACCGTTGAGCTAACGCTCAAACCTCGTTGAAGCAGTGCTTCAACTACTTCAAAAGTTCTCTTGAAATAACCAATTTTTGGATTTCAGAAGTTCCTTCACCAATAGTCATCAATTTTGCATCGCGCAAGAATTTCTCAGCAGGATACTCCTTTGTGTATCCGTAACCGCCCATAATCTGAACAGCTTCATTTCCACATCTAACAGAAACCTCAGAAGCGAAGTATTTAGCAAATGCACCTTGAGTCGTCATTTTTTGGTTTCTATTCTTGTAATCCGCAGCTTGGAATGTCAACAATTCTGCAGCTTCCACTTCAGTTGCCATATCAGCCAATTTGAATCCAATCGCCTGAAATTTACCAATTGGTTGACCGAATTGCTCACGCTCTTTCGCATATTTAACAGATGCTTCGTAAGCTCCACGAGCAATTCCACAAGAAAGTGCTGCGATTGAAATACGTCCACCATCTAAAATGTGCATTGCTTGTTTGAACCCTTGTCCTACTTCGCCAATCACTTGCGATTCATGCAAACGCACATTATCAAAAATCAACTCAGCCGTTTCAGATGCACGAACACCTAATTTATCTTTGATTTTTACAGCTGAAAATCCAGGTGTTCCTTTTTCAACAATAAAAGCAGTAATTCCATTCGAATCCAATAATTCTCCCGTACGGATCAAAACAACCGCTACATCTCCTGAAAGACCATGAGTAATCCAGTTTTTAGCACCATTCACTACCCAATAATCACCATCTTTCACCGCCGTACATTTCATACGCATCGCATCAGAACCTGTATTTGGTTCAGTCAGACCCCATGCTCCGATAAATTCTCCCGAAGTTAATTTTGGAAGATATTTTTTCTTTTGTTCTTCGTTTCCGTGGTAATAAATATGACCTGTACAAAGGGAATTGTGTGCAGCAACACTCAAACCAATTCCACCACATACTTTTCCTAATTCCATTAGTGCAGTTGCATATTCCATGTAGGAAAAACCGCTACCACCGTATTGTTCTGGGATGTATATTCCTAGTAAACCTAGTTTTCCCATTTCTTTCATGATATCTACTGGGAAATGCTCTTCCGCATCCCATTTATTCATGTTTGGACGGATTTGTCTTTCCGCAAAATCACGCACCATTTGCGTGATCATTAATTGATTCTCGTTTAGTTCAAAATTCATGATTAACAGTATTATCGGGGGTGCCGTTAATTTATTCTTCGATTATATAATTTCTAATAAATCACTAAATTAGTAATATTATTAGAGTAGTTTTTCAATTTTTCAATCCCATTCAGAAAATTTAATCCTACTAGGAAGTTAAATCCAGCTACTTCTCCTCCGCATTTCTGAATCAATTCCGCAGCTGCAGAAGCTGATCCACCAGTAGCTAATAAATCATCATGAATCAATACCTTCTCTCCTTTTTGAACTGCATCAATGTGCATTTCAATAGTAGCAGAGCCATATTCTAGGTCATAAGAATGGCTAATTTTATGATAGGGTAATTTTCCAGCCTTGCGAATCAATACAAAAGGAATTCCTAGTTCCATGGCCAGTGGGTAGCCAAACAAAAAGCCACGACTTTCAATTCCAGCGATTTTATCTAGGTTTTGATCTTTGTAAATAGAAACCAAATGATCGACAATTTCTTTTGATAATTTAGGATCTAACATGATTGGAGTGATATCTTTGAAAACTATTCCTGGTTTTGGAAAATCAATAACATCTCTAATAACTCCCTTTATTTTTTCTTCTATCATTATTCAACTATAAGGTAATGTTTCAGCTTTTCATACAGTTCATCTGTCATCAAAACTGATTTTTTAATCTCTTGCACTTCTTTGTAAGAACCGATTTGAGTGCGCAATTTTACGAGAGAATTTGCCAAATTCCAAGAAATATATGGATGAAATGATAATTGTTTCGAGCTACAGTTGTTGATATTGATTGTTTTGACGTTCTTCAAATCAATTTGAATATGCTTTTCCCAAAGGATTACTTTCTCTGGCGTAGCCTGCCAAACCTCATTTAATTGATCTTTTGAATAAAACCCTCCTAACTCATCTCGGTATTTGATAATTTGCTTTGCATCAAAAACACTGATATCTCGAGCTGCTAACATTTCATCCAATGTAACTCGATTGACATCTAATACAATCAGCTCTTGTTCTAAAATATATTCCGTTTGCTTATCAAAATTCTTTGGTCTTTCTGGATAAATCGTAGAATCTTTTATCAGCTCAAAAAGTTCGTTCGAAATCACAAAAACGCGTTTCAATTCTTCATTGGAGTAGATTTTTCGATTGGTGAATTTGAGAACGATGGCACTTTGTTTTTCCGAAAGCCCCAAAGCCATCCATTGCTCTAGAGTATATTCATTGGGATTAAATTTAGAAACAGGTTTTGAATAACGGCCTTCCTTCCAGTTTTTTCGATAATTAGTGGTGGTCTCTCTTGATAACTTTTGGACTGCTTGTTTCTCTTGAATAGTCCATTGATTTATTTCAATCTTCGATTTCGGTCGGAAATATTGAATCAAGTCGGGAAGTACGAAAACAGCAATCAACAGAACAGTGAAAATGAAGATGCCTCGTTTAGTAGATTTTGAATAGTGAAAGTGTGTCATAGTTGGTTCAAGTTAGCTATAATAATCAATGTCTCGCAACAAGAGAGGTATTGATTCTTGAATATCTAAAGGGAGATAATCCAATTTTTGAGCAGCTTTTGAGAGGTCGAAACCGGTTCTTGGTGGACGCTTTGCAGCCTGATTCAAGGTAGTAGAAGAAATTGTTTCGATGGCAATATTCTCTAATTCCAATGCTTTTCCAACTTCTTCCACAATTGCTTTGACAGATCTTGTTACTGGTCCGGAAAGGTGAAAAATCCCCCTTTCATTCCGTTTGATGATTTCAACACATCCATAAGCTAAGTCATCTGCCCAAGTTGGGGCACGAAACTGATCATCAACTAATTTCATGACTTCTCCTTTTGGTAAAGCTTCTAAAGCCCATAGAATCATATTGGATCGAGATAAGCCGAAACCTGTTCCGTATACGATAATTGTCCTGGCAATTGACCAATTCGTGTCCGAATCATTCAATAACAGTTCTTCCGCATCTACTTTCGACTGTGCATAAATACTTAATGGATTTACAGTGTCATCTTCCTTGTAGGGTCCGTTTTCACCATCGAAGACAAAATCTGTGGACAATAGTTGAAAATGTGCCTTCACTTTTTTCGCTGCTTCAAATAAGACATTCGATGCGCGAACATTTACAAAGTAGCATTCTTCGGGATGTAATTCACAATAGTCCACATTGGTTAATGCAGCAGTATGAATAATTGCTGTTGGTTTTTGGGCTTTAATCAAAGCCTCAACTTCTTCCGAATTCACCAAATCCAATTCAATGTAATTCTCTGATGGGCATTCTGGATTTCGGTTTACTCCTTTCGAAGTGGCAATAAATGAAATATGGTGTTTCAAACAGCGTTTGACGATTTTTTGTCCCAACAAACCATTAGAGCCCGTAATCAGAATTTTCATAAATATGGTTTTTTACAACTCCCAGATAGAGCGTTTTTTAGATTTGAATTGGAAATAGTGTTTGTGTTCTAAAATCCAAGCCATGATTAAGTACGGAATCAAAGGAGACCCTAATCCAATACACGTTGCATAGATAAATCCGAGTCGGACCTTATTGGTTTGAATACCCAATTTTCGAGCCCACCAAGAGCATACTCCAAAGGAGCGCATCTCAAAGAAAAAAGCTATTTTTTGAAGGGTTCTTTTCATCGTTTATTCCTGTATCAAAATTACACTTTTTTTGAATTGAAAAGTTTATGACTTTCTCTTCTTTTCAATTCTCACATTCTCCATTTTCAATTATACTTTTAAAACGGTATTCCCAATCACGCATTTCAAACATCCTTTCTTGGTGCAAAATTCATTGCTCAACTCAATCAATCCTTGAGATTCAAACGCATTTTTAGCGACAAAGCCTATTCGTTTCCAGGCCATCACTTTCTCATTATTCTCCGCTGGAAGTTGTTCCAATATCTCGAAAGCCCGATTTCGATAAACCTCATCGCTTAATTTTTCAGTCAGCCAACATAAAAAGGGAACAATGCTGTTAATGATAATCGTATTTGCAGTTCCAATACTCATGGAAGATGGAGCACTTTTTTCTTTATCGAAATCAAAATGTGTTTTCCAATATTCGTTGGCAGGCTTCATCAATTTACCTTGCAATTGTTGCACTAATTCTTTTGCAGACAAAAACCACAAGGAAGACGACCAGTCCATTTCATGCACAAAAGTTGCAAACTGTGCCAATCTTTGTGTTGGAAAACCACCAGGTCTGCACCCTTTAAATTTCCAAATATGTCTGTTTGCAGCATGTAATTTTAATTTGTAGCGTTGGAAATCCCATTCGGCTCTCAATTCGTTTTGGTAACTACTTTTGAATTCATCGTTTTCTAAAAAGCCACTAACACCAAAAGCTATGGCCATTTTCTGTTTTTGAGAGGCTTTGATAAATTTCTCAAACGGAATTCGGTTAGCCAGCTCTTGAAATGGAAGTTGATTGACTTTCATACCAAAAGCCTTTGAGATTATTCGAAATAAAACTTCTTTATAAGACATTTCGGAGGTTTGCAGAAGCAGATTTAACTCTGAAGTTTTTCGTTGAACTCTTTGGATAAGCGAGCGTTCTACCTGATTCCAAAAAATGGGAGGCGGAAGGCTTGAGAGGAAAGATTCGCAAAGAATGGTTTTATTGCCTTTGTAATACTGATTAAACCACTTGAAGTTTTCCCAATCGATGATTCTCTTCAATTCTACGGTTGGAATCGGAATTCCTTCAATGAAAATCAATTGATCGTGTTCGTAAACCACATGCAGAATCACATTGGAATAGGCTGGATCAAACTGATGTCCATGCAAGTTCCAATCGGAGGATTTGACGTGCATTTCAATGTTTCCAGAATAATGAATCTCATCTATACGAATTTGCCCGTTGAAAAAATCGGGGCCAGAATCGTGATTGTGAATTCCAACGTGTAATATTTCAATTTTTCGACCCTCAATTGTAGTCAAATTATGAGTCGGAAAACGTTTGTTTTTCCAGAGAAAGTGGAGGTAATTTTCATTCATCTTTCAATTATTTGCAAAATGCACTGAACTTGTTTTTTAATCAGAAGCAGTGCCTTTTCTTATTTAAGTTAGGAAAAAAGTTCGCCTGAACCAACTGAAAATCAAATATTTTGAAACCTTTTAACCTGCTAGGTACAGAAAAAGGGTTAGAATTGAAATCCTACACACATTTAAAGGTATCAAAAAAGTTCAGATGGTTTAGAATGAGGTCAGAAGGATTCTTCGGAAGATTCATCAATTCGTAACCAAATGAAAAAGTAGCCATTCTCGTCGTTGATTCTTAAATAATGTGAAGATTAGATTGTATCAGGTGTAACATATCGAAATTAATTTACTTTAGTTCAAGAAACTGAAACACATACTATTCATTATGAAAATCGAACGTAACCTCCTTAAGACAATTAAAGAAGATGAATACCTGGAAGCTGCAAAAAAGAACTTCGAATCTGCTGAAATGCACAAGAAATCGGCAGAAGCTGCATCCGAAACCGGTCATTATGGTATTCCGGTATCACTTCTTATTCTCTCTACAGAACAATCAGTCTCAGGTGTTCTGATTTATGCTCAGCATTTCGGATTTAAGCTTAAAGATATTCAAAGGATACACTTATTCTTTACTGATCATATTATTAAACATAATTTGGCGTCTTTAATAAGTATAATGTATCCTATCATGACGCTTATGATGGGCATAGTCGAAAAATCGAGAGATCAAATTTCGGGGAGAATTCAAATATCAGATTCTGGAGAAACAATCGTTCGTGAAGCAAAAAAAGAAGCGCTAGCATTATTCAGAACCCTACCTGAATTATTTGATTGGTGGGATAATGCGAATCTTCAAAAGAATAAAGGGTTTTACGTCGATTATTCTAATCGCATTGAAACACCAATGCAGGTGACGGAAGATGAATACCTGGTTGCACATAGAATAGTTGAGAATTTTCAAACCCAAATCTTGCAAATTGTCGAATACTTAGAAAGTATACCTGAAGAGAATAAAGAGATTTTTAAGAATATTAAGTTAGAGGAAAGAATTGCAGAAATAATCGCAAGTCGTAGAGATGAAATAAAGAATCGTAATCCAATTAAAATAACCAAGGATCCATCCCAGGAAGAAGTTAAAGATCCTAACGATTAACCATTAGAAAATGAGAGAAATTCAACGCAAAGACAAAATTCTTCTTTTGGGATTTAATTCTGAGTTAACTGAAATTAAGTTAAGTGATCATATAATCATTCGAAAAGGTGCCGATCATGAGTTAGAAGAAATATATGATCGAATAAAATATGACAATCTTAAAACCCAACAATTTATTATTGAATATGAATACACAGAAAGTAATGAAAGTACATTTCCAAGGAAATTATTCAAATTGCTCGATGATTTGAACCTTTTCTTTGCAATTTTCTTGGGTGGTAAAACGAAGGTTGCTTATGCCCTTCGTCATATTATGTCTGAAGGAGAATACCGTCAAGCTGGATTCACAACAAATCCTAAGGTATCAGCTCATTTTTCAGAGGAATATTTTCTCAAAATAGAAGACTCTGAAAAGATTAAAGATTATTGGAAAAGATATCAACTTCAATCTGAAAATCAACCGATTCAAATAGCTCTCCGTCGATACCTCTTCTCAATTCAAAAATCTGAACAGGAAGATCAAGTTATCGACTTAATGATCGCATTTGAAGCTCTATTAGTAAAAAACAATGAGGGTTCCATTAAACGAAATATTGCAACCAGATGTTCTAAATTTCTTTCAACTAAATATGATCGGGAAGAAGTATATAACATTCTTATTAAAGCATATGAACTAAGAAGTGAAATCGTACATGGGTCTAGTGTAGAACTCAATGAAATGGATTCAAGAGAGAAACATGCCTATTTAGGTAAAATAATCGTAAACCTCTCAGAACTATTGCGTTCTTGTTTGTACCGGAAAATATTGGAATTCACAAATCTTAATTCTTCAGAGTTTATCGAGGAACTGAAAAGAGAAATCGCATAGGAATTATACCCAATTTCAATCCTTATAAAGTGATAATAAATGACATGTTTAGATAATCGGCAAAATGATTAGGTGATAATAAATTCAAATCAAATTATATCTTTGAATAGCACTTGATTAATCCACTAAACTGAATAATGAAATTTGATTTAAATAGACTTCGAGAATTATCTATCACAGAAGTTGCTATAAAACTTGGAATCGAGGTAAAAAGAAAAAAAGTTCTTTGCTTCATGCATGAAGAAAATACACCTAGCTTGGAATTTGATGAAAAGAAAGGGATGTTTTTTTGTCATGGCTGCAATCAAGGAGGAGATGTAATAACTCTTGTTGAAAAATATAGTGGTTCAAATTTTTTATCATCATGTAGTTGGCTCGAAAATGCCTTTTTAGGTGGAACTGCTAATATTCAACAATTTTCATCACCATCCTTAAAAAAGAGAGTTATTCCTAAGATTGAAATACATGCTAATTCTGAAATTTACGAATGGTTAATAAGTCATGCTACTATTAGTAAATCAGGAATTGATTATTTGAAGAACAGAGGGTTTAAAGAATCAATTATTGAACAAATGCAAATACGTGATTTGCAACATCCGTCTATCTTTTTTGAAGACTTAAGAAAAAAGTGGGGAGATGATCAATTATTAAATTGCGGCCTTGCAAAGAATCATGATAAATACGGAATCACTTCAATTTGGTGGGATCCTGTGATTTTATTCCCATTTATTGATCCGGTATCAAGAGTCAATTATATACAAGCTCGTCGAATTAATAATAAAGAACCAAAATATCTAAACTTAATCGGGCTAATAAAACCTACTTACAATTTAAGTTGTCTACAACAAATGAAGCTTGGAGATCACTTATTTATTTGTGAAGGCATACCAGATACACTTTCTATGATACAGCTTGGTTATTATTGTATTGGTGTTCTAGGTGCTTCAAGTTTTGATAAATCACTTATTCCAGCCTTGATGGATTTTGAAATAATTGTCATACCTGACAGAGATGATGCTGGGGAAAGGTTTTTTCAAAAATTACGGTCCGAATTCAACAGCGTTGGTAAATCTATTGCAAAACGTCAGCTACCTAATAACTTTAAAGATGTCAATGAATACCTTAGATCAAATAGCAGAAACTAAAAACCTCACCTGGGCATGGGAAAAAGCGAAGTCTTTTTATCAGCCTGGAGATATTTGGTTCGATGAATTGGAAGTAGCTCAGTTTGAAATCAATCTCAAGGAAGAGTTGCGATCAATCCAAGAGAGTTTATTAAATGGATCATACAATCTTAACCCGATATTACCAGTTGCGTTTCCTAAAAAGAAGGATGATGACGGGCCGAGAACACGGCAAACATTTTGGATCAAAGTGCGAGATCAGGTTACATGGTTAGCTGTCGTGAATATCATTGGCAAAGAATTAGATTATCTCATGCCGTTTTGGAGCTATGGTAATCGATTGTATATATCTACTTTTTATGAATGGGATGCGGCATCAAAAAAACGCGAGTTGAATTTTGGATATTACAGGAACACCACGAAAAACACTTACCGTAAATGGTCCCAAAGCTGGCCTCTCTATCGTCGACATATAAATCTTACTTCAAAATTTCTTTCGGGTAATGGCGCAATATCTGAAGAGTTGGATGAAAACGAAATAGAAATGTTGGAGGTGAATAAAAAGTTAGACAATACTCATCCTCTCAAAGTCAACTATATCGAAAGTTCATATTGGACTGACAATCTTAGTGGTCAATTGTTCTGGGCTGGAGTAGATTTGGAAAAATTTTATCCTAATCTTAATAATGCTATAATTGAATCAAACATTAGAGAATACTTACCTAATCAAGAAGAAAAACTTTACGATTTAATAAGCAATTTATTGGCATTTGAAATTGATACCGTTGGATGGACTGATGAAGAATTAAAAAAAATATCAGCCCAATCTGGTGAGTTTAACCATTTGCCTACTGGACTATTTGTAGCTGGCTTCTTATCGAATGTGGCACTGCTAAAGATAGATAAGATAATTAATGATAAGCTTAACACTCAGAAAAACATCGCCCATTTCAGGTATGTTGATGATCACGTCATCCTTGCTACTTCGTTTGAAGACTTAACAAAATGGTTAGAGGAATACAGACAGATTATAGAAGGAGAAGAGTTGGGTACTAATTTCAATGTTACGAAAACGGAGCCGATAGAACTTGGTAAATATTTAGAAGCTAGTGAAGATCAGAAAAAAGATGGCAAATTATATCAGTCTGCTGTAGAAGCAGCAAAGTTAGATCCCGACTTCCCAAGCCCACTAATGACGCAAACTTTAGCTAAAGTGTCTAAAATTGCAAGCACCGAATTCCATCTTTTGGGTCCTGATGAAGAGAAAAGTCTCATAGCGGATATAGAACATTTGTTGGTTACTGAATTTCCAGATCAGGAATTGCGACGTGACACTAGAGTAGCCTTTGCTGCAAGAATGTTGTCATCACTCGTACCACAGCTTACATTTAATATTGAAGCTTATTATGGACTTCAAAGCAAACTGGTAAATCTTAGTATAGAATTAGAAAAGAGCAAAAAGAAGAAGGAAGACACTTCGGTAATTAAATCAGAAATTAAACTTACAAATGAGCTAATTAAAAAGGAGCAAATTGTTCTTGATACGAATGAACAAAAAATTTCTGATCGAACTATTAAATTATTGCTAAAGGCAATTAGAGAAAATCATCAAAAGGTTAGATTATGGTCTCGAATTTTAGAATTCTTATCAAAATCCGGTAGCTTACGGATTAATAAGGTCTTAAAAGAAATTGAGGATTTAAAAGGTGGTGGTGAAACTAACAACTTATCAATCACCTTTATTCATTCCTTAACACTTCAGGTAATTACTCAATTGCTATTAAAGGCATTTAGAATCGTCACGAGTAAAAATTCTTCGTATAAGCAATTGAAAAGAAGTAAGGGATTTATGCAAGATATTTTGAAAGATAGTCTTTTTAAATACTTTGATGGAAGTATAACAGAAAAGTCTAAGACTTATGAGAAGAATTCTCTTGATCTTTTTAAATTTTGTTCAGGAACAATTCTTTATCTTCTTGAAGAAGATAAAAAAGGGTTGATTCAGAAGTATAATCTAATAAATTGGGATGATCCTAATAGATTCTGTAGGAATACAAACTATGACTTCAGTGTTTGGATCTGGTGGTTATATAATCAGTTACCTTATGAAGAAAATAAAGAACCTTATCTGTGGAAAAACGTTGTCCCTCTTCTAAATCCATCAAAGATTAATGATCAGGTGCTTATCCAGCTTTTCCCAAAAAATTTAAATATTGAACTGCTTAAAGGAATAGATGAAAATAAATCTTCGTTCGAAAAAAATGAAGGTTGGCTATTCGATGTTTATCAAGGATTAGTTCACGAAGGGGCCAGCACAGAATATGATATTCTTGCAAAAATTAGACGAAAAACAGTTCCGTTAAAAGACTACATAACTTTATATGATTGGATTGAATGGTTGCAACAGAGAGAGGTTGAAGTAAATCAGGAATCTAAAGAGCATATAATATTTGATCCGCGTGTAGGAGAATGGATGGCTTTAGAAGTTATTAAACAGATAGCAGTTGCCCTAAAAGAAAAATTTGAGACAATCGATATTTTTGATTTTAGTCAAAAGGCAGATTACTCAAGAAATATTCATCCAAACAATTTTAAGCTTGACCGAGATTGGATTGATAAACCTTCTACCAGAACTGAGCCCCTAACTTGGGAAACACTAAGGCTAATGGTTCGAAAAAAACAAATAACTCTAAGGGCAAAAGATGACTTAATTTATGATAATCGCTTTATAGCATACGATACAGACAATTTTATGCCGTTTATTAGTAATAGAAGAAATGAAAGTATTATCAATTCACTGGGATCATTGCTTATCTGTTTGCTGTCAAAGAATAATGACTTGCCAAATAGATGGAATCCTTTGGGACATCAGCAAAACTGGCTCAGCCTTGCAAAGGTTAAACTCAAAAACGTTCCAATATCTTCTGTAACAAGAGACATTATAGACGGATGTTTTTCTAAAAGAAATCAAGAGACAGCAATGATTCGATATTTAGAAACAAAAAAAGGACATTCATTCGTTGATGACACTTCTTTAGACCCTCCTTATTTTGTTGATATTCAAGCATTCATTAAATATATTGATTTCAGTCAATTGGAATTAGAAAAGCAGCAGCTCTCGGTATCAAATCATCAACCTAGGCAACTTATCCCAATTCACCTCAAACAAATGAATAGGGATAATTACCAAGAATTAATCGAGGAATAAACTATGGTATATCAAGAAAATTTGAAAATCGGATTCATTCAGACTATTGTTGAAAGTGATGTTGCTTGGCCTAAAAATGCCCCTAATAAAATGTCTATTCATAGCGAGGAAAAAGCATGGTATGAAATTAAAAAAGGGTTTGTCGATTTAATGAATGGTTATGGAAAACCTAATATTATCCTTATTCCAGAACTTTCGGTTCCGCTTGGATATGAATACGAACTCAGAAAATTAAGTGCTTCCTCTGGAGCTATCGTGATAGCGGGACTTGATTTTGTCTGGAACGGAAACTGTGTTAGTAATAAAGCTGTCGTTATAGTACCAAAAAACTGGCCTGAGGATCAAAAATCTAGAAGTACTTCCTTCTTTTATTTCGGTAAAACTTTTTATTCAAGATACGAAGAAGAGATGTTTGCAGGAGCAACCCTATTGTCCCAACCAGAAATTTTTATTCTAGATGCTGACGAATTCGGAAAAATAGGTATTGCTATATGTTCTGACTTTTTTGATATTGAAAGATTTGTAGTGTACAAAGGACGGATTCATCACTTAGTAATTATTGCTCATAATCCGGACACAGAATCATACTATTTTTTGGCAGAAGCAATTTCACGCCTTGTGTTTTGTAATGTGGTGATTTGTAACACCGGTGAATTTGGTGATTCAATTGGCTTTTCACCTTTCAAAGATTCCTTCAAAAGAATCATATATCGCCACAAAGGACAAAACCTTTTTTCAACCCAAGTTATTTCATTACCTGTAAGCAGTCTTGATGCTGAACAACAAAAAAAAATTGATCCTAAAAAGAAAAAATTTAAGGCAACACCACCAGGATACGAAAAATTTGAATAATTAATTTTTAAGAATCAAATATCGATATGCAAGTTATTATGTTCCAAATGTCCTTTTGAAAACAAAGAATTTAAGCGTTACAAAAACTAATACACAATATTGGCTTTCAATCTCGTTAATCAATATTTATCACAATATTCATTTAAGTTATAGTTCGCTGTATTAGTGAGATGCATTTCTTTTACGATACCTCAGACGCTCGTCTCTAAATTGAAGCACATAATCACTTAATTTATGGGATTTTGCTCCTTGGGGTTGCTTGATAAATGAAAGTTTCAGGTTAATGTTTCTATTATCGCCGTGTTGTATATATTGAATGTGTTCTAACCCTTCATCGTCCTTATAGCGGGTATTGACTTCATAAAATTTTGTTCTGTCCTGTGTTCTAAGAGATTTGGCTTTATCTGAAAAACGAAATAGTTCAAACTCCTTAACAGAATCGTTAGTATAAATCATTTCTGTACAATTAACCATTTGAAGAAAGTTTAATTGGTCAATGTCACTTGAGTTTTGAGTGTAAATAATGTTATCTTTTTTATTCCCAACTTTATATGCCCATGTATCATAATATACTAACATACATTCTGGTGAAATTGGAA
Organism: Fluviicola taffensis DSM 16823; assembly: GCF_000194605.1. NCBI lineage: Bacteria > Pseudomonadati > Bacteroidota > Flavobacteriia > Flavobacteriales > Crocinitomicaceae > Fluviicola > Fluviicola taffensis. The sequence goes on along the minus strand of NC_015321.1, from coordinate 2,464,686 downwards.
AAAAGAGTTGAAGACCTTTTGTGAATATGCCAAGATGCCCACCTGGGTGTTTTCTCTCTTCCAAGAATTGATTATATAAAACAGCTGGGTGATCAGAGGTTATGAATTTTTTGTTCGATTTATTTACGATTAGTTTAAGTCCTAAATCATACGCGTTTAAAACTTCTTTAGATATCATGCTAAGTGAAAATGCTGCGGGGTTTTTAAGTCCAACATGAATATTATCGTATTTATTATCATTAAATCTAGAATCAAGTTTTTTAATTTCTTGAAACGGTTTATCAACAACCTCATTCATATGCTTTACGGTATTCTTGGTCCTAAAAGAAAGTAACATGCTAAATAAGAATAAATTTTGGCTGTCTAAAGAATCCCGTTTAGGAATGGTCTTATTTGAGATTATGTTACTAACTATCGGGGCAGCATTACTTTCAAGTTCTCCGAGTGCGTTTTCAATTATGCCATCTTCTCCGTAGAAATAGCTTTCTTGTCCTTGACTTTTTAATGGGCAATTTGATTTATAGAACTTGCTGTCTGAATTAAAAATATTAATCAGTTTTTTATCTCTATCAGTCGAAAAATGTCTGAGCAATAATTGGGGAACAAAATGCTGTTTCTTTTTTTCTGCCATTTTTTAAGTGAGATTGAATGATAAAGTGTCTCTCCATTACTTTTGTATTAGAAAGAGTAATGATCTTATATCAAAGTTAGAAAAATGGAGAAACTACTATCAAAAATTGATTTGTCTAAAATCGAAAGGGACTTTTCAAATGATTTCGATAAATATATTGGGGCCGTGATATTTACAGGTGAATCTGATGAAACAACAATTAGAGCTGTATCTTCAGAAAACCACTTGATTTTTGTAGAAGGGAATGGTGACACCGGCTACGGTCATTTAAGAGATCGCCATAATTTCTTTTCATTTAAAAATTATTGGCTTCAAAATGAAGACAAAAAATTTAAACTAGACAATCCAAGTAAGTTTCACCCCAATATGATACCTATTATTGACTTTGTAAAAATTGCGGATGCTATTTATACAAATGAAAATAAAAATACAGCTAAGAACAAAAGACCAGATTTTTTTGATTTGTATACAGGAACTTATTGTTTTGAAGGAAGCACCGAAAAATATCATCTCTTGACTTATAAAGACTCGAAAGTAGTTCACACATTGTTTCCCGACAAAAAACGACATAATAGAAAAATAAGATTAGAATATGGTAAGGGTATTGTAAGTACCAAACTTAAAGTTCCCCCAGGCTATAATGATTTATTAGTTCCTTATCTGGACAGTCATGATGTTGTTGCTTATTCTATTCTCATTAGAAAGTTTTATAGTGAGAAAATTGAGAGAATATTTATACAAAAGCATGATAAGAATGGTTCACCTGAGACACTTTTTCTATTAGGATATAGAAACTTCGATGATTTTGAGACTTTTGAAAGAGACTTGATTGAATGGTATCAGCGTGGCGACTTATCAGATTTTGAAAAAATCATAAATCAAATAGACAAATGTGATAATGATTCTTATACTATTACTATTAACGACGCCAAAATTTCTTTTGAAAAACAGTATTGACTGATTACCGTTCTAAATTCAATATAATAAGATAACAACTGCAAACCAATGTATGAGTAGTTGTCTTTTTTGTCATCTTCTACGCATAATTAGATTTGCAGAAGAATTAGAATAAATCAAATTTTGGAGATCGCAGAATTTAATTCTACCAAATCCCAGCTTCTTGGACCTGAGTTACTATAAATTTGCATTAATTCACATAAATGACTTATACCACCACCATATTGCTTTAATGTATTCGTGCTTGTTCCCTCATTTATATGTTCGGTAAAATTGGTTCTCCATAGGAAATTAAATGATTCTACTTTTATTTTGAAATTTTCAGAATCCTCCACAGTCAATTCCCCTTTATTAATTTGTCTAGGTTGCAAAGCTAACCATGGAACATCGATAACCCCATCATGTGAAAATAAACTGTTTGATTTATCATTTTTCCATGATCTATAGAGCGCGTCCGTTTTTGTACGTTTGGAGCCACTGCTAACTTTTTTTAGATCTTCAATACAATTCGGATCAATAGAGATTAATCCACCAGTGGTATTCTTTTCTAAATAATAAGCTCTTACTATTCCCTCACCTGCTAAGAATTCTTTAGGGGAAATTCCTGAATATCTCTTTATCTTCTCTATTTCAACCGTTCCCATAATACCTAATACTTTACCTTTTGAGATTACAATTTTGGGCACTATCATATGAAAAAACAGGGGATGAGGGACTTTCTTCATTTGTACATAGTTGTGTAACAAACATTCATTTTGAATATTCGAAGCAGCAATAAGAGCTGACTTCGGGTTTTTTGTTATAAGATAGCAAGCATCTGTAAATTGGTATTTTACAATATCACTAATTCCAGCTAGAGCGTCGTTTATTGCACGATGAAAACGCACAATGTTGTTGACTGTAATTCCAGGACTGAGGACACACCTTTGTGCGAATGCTATTAAGTCTGCAAAGATTACATAATGATCATCCCAATGCTCATTCCATTCTGTCGCATTCACGATGCTAGCACCGTCTTCTTTTATCTTTTCGGCAACTTGTGTAAAGTTCATAAATATTTAGTTTTTCTTGCTCAAATGTATTTTTTAATCGTTTCCTGCTGGGCTGGGCTAAGTTCCCTGATAGTTCGTGAAAAGACTATTTCATTTTCATCTATTGAGTCGATATAATTCTTTATCCAATCAACATCATCATAACTAAACCCATACTTTAATAGCCAAATTTCCTTTGTTTCATTAGTGCCGTATTTAATATAGTTGTAAAGAGCAATAGCACGTTCATCAGAATATTTGTTGTTGAAAAGTTGTAATGCCCCGCAAATCGGATCAGTCAAAGACTGGCCTATAACTTTATCTAAGTAATCATATGTATCATAAACTAATTTGTCATAATCAAGATCAACAATAGACTCATCAGAATTAAACAAGCTTGGTGCTCTAACTTTAGAATCTGGAAGTGGCGCTGCCATAGGAGAACGAAGAATTTTAATCTCAGCAAGTTGACGTTTAGCATCAGATCCTGTAATTTCTTTTCTCTTAACTCTATTTCTAATATCTCTAACTAATCTACGACTGGTTAAATAACCATGACGAAGATTAACCATTTCTGCAAATGATCGACCCTGAATCTGCCAAAGTAAGATTGGAATAGAGGCACTTAAAATTGACTTTTCTCCTTTATTTAGCTCTTTTCTTCTCAAATGAGCTACAAATATTCTTTCAAAAGATTGTTTAATCTTTCGTCTATAATGGTCGCTAAGAGAATAATACTTTTTTCCTGTCAGAACTTTGTTATCTAATATCAGATTATCTAATATATAGCGGATGTCTTTATCAACGTCAAACTCTTCAATTCTGCGAACCTGAGTATTAGTTAAATGTAATTCATCATTGAAATCATCCTTTTTCATCGCATCAACAATGTCTATTAAATCGATATCGATGTTCTTCACCTCTTCAGCTAATTGAGAAATTGGCTTAATCACTGAAGGTTCTTGAAGCCTAGTGATAAACGTAGGAACATTCTTTTTTTCGATAATTACGTATCCGTAGTCAAAGGAATCGACAATTCCCGTACTTCTTCCAGCTCTTCCAATTAGGTTTTTTAAGTCTAATATTTTTTTTGAGTCAGATCCGGTAAAACGAAAATCACTAATCCAAACGATATCGAATGGCATATTAATACCTTGAATTAATGTTGAGGTAGAGAAACAAATTTTCGCGAAGTTGTCATTGACAAAAGCTTCAATTATCAATCGAGCTTTTAATGGTATTGATCCATGATGAATAACTATTCCTCTCTCCATCATTTCAATAAGGCTTGAATGTTTGTTTCCACTTTTAGAAGCACCTATAAACGCACGAAGTTCTTCTATATAGGTTAATGCTTTCGGGTCGGTCAGTTTATCACAAAGCTGTATGTACCGATCAAATTCGATCAAATATGTCCTGTCGTATATTTTTGTTTTCGAAGTGTAAATAAGTGCTGTTCCGTTTCGTTTTAGCTTTTCTTTAACGATGTCCTCCACCGAATTCAATAATTCTGTTTCGTTAAATTTGTATGGCGAGAAGTAATTGAAACGCTCATTTTCAATGCTCAGAAATATTTTTCCGACTGAATTTTGTTTGTAGCAAAACGCCGCTGAATGGTCATAAAAGTCATGTTTAGACAATTGTGCTTCTGGATTTAAAACGAATGGGTGTGTAAATACTTTCTTAACCTCCGGGAGGAATTTGTCAATGCGTCGGACGAATGAATCAAATCTCATTCCACGGACTTCTTCTTCTGAAATTTGAGCTTCATCAAATAGAATTAGATCAATTGCTAGTTTAGGAATATGCTTAAAAATTTCTACACCTCGTTCAGGTGTCAAAATGAAGATTCGTCTTTTTGTTTTTTTAATATTGACTATTTCTACAAACTGTAAAACCATAGTCTCAGTATCAACTAATGCCTCCAGGATAATCATGTATTCCGCAATTAGCGCACGAGATGGAACCATAATCACTATATCGCCATAATACCGATTAATCATTTCTCTAAAAAGGTATGATTTTCCTGCACTCGTTGGTGCTGAAAAAGAGAAATAGACATTATCTCGAATTTTCTTAAATGCATCGGCTTGGACAGGTGTGAATCGATTTCCAGTTTCTAATTCGATAGAATCAGCCATGATTGAATATACTTCACCCAAAAGGTTATTTGGCTTTGAAGCCTTGTAAAAAAGACCTACGAAATTCAATAACATCTGTTCATAACGCGAAAAAATATCCGCATGAAATTTTTTCGCGTAAGCAAGCTTTTCAAAGTCACTAGCTTCTATTGGACCTTGGGAATGAATACGCATCAAAATCATTTTAAGTGTTTTATGCAATTCTTCACCATTAATAATTTTAATCAAACTCATATTTCAATACCAATTAGATATAATTCAGCAAAATTCAACAAATTTTTGGCGGCGTCAGTTTTTAGCGCTTTCTCAAAAATTGCTGATTGGTTTTTTGCGTTTAAAGAAAAAGCAGCAATAAAACCTTTTTTATTGTCTAGAGCATTTTGGATAGATTTCTCACTAGCCAATTTTTGCAAATCAGCCAGTTCCATTACATCTTTTTGATCTGTTATAAAACTCACGATTTGATTAAGTGCAACAGTATATGGGCTTCCTGATGATTTAAATTTAGCCTCTCCAAAAATGACTAATTCCATAGGGCTTTCAGTATGGAAGTCAAATCCTGGGTTTCCGGTCATTTGTTCCTTCCATAGTTCTGCTAGGGCTATTTTCTTGTGCTTATGTACTTCACTAAGTGCATTACCGGCTGAATCCGAAATTAGATACTCTCCAAACTCTTCTGTAACAGTGTCCTCTACATGGTTTAGTATATTTTCAACAAGGTGAGTTATAGTTTTTTCTGCTCTCGCGTTGTATGCTTTTTGATCGATGACCCCAAGTCTTTTTATCCAACTACGATCGAGTAGAGTATCAATAATTTCTTTCGCTCTGTGGTTTATATCTAAAATTTTGACGTGAATCATATAAACTCCACATTCTGTTGAGATGCCATGAATAGACATATCGACTTTAGTTTGGTGGATTATTTTCATTCAATGGAGAATAAGTAAATAGTTGTTATTAAACACAATAGTAATCAAATTAATTTGATTACTATTCAGTCGATTAACGCAAATAACCGCTTTCGAATGATCATCTATCAGACAATTGAAAGATGAATTAGGTTGATTTTGAAGTATTGTATTTCAATTGAGGTTGAACCATTACAAACAAAAAAATAATATTTGATAGTCATTCTTACAAGTTTATTCCATGCTCAATCGTATATTCTTTAATAGCGTCGCAAGTTTCATAATCTTCATTTTCGATAGCTATTGCATTTATTCTTTTCAGAATCTCGACCGGTGGTTTCTTAGTATTCAGAAATTCAACGATGCTTTTTTTGTCATTGATACTTCTAATCATTTTAGAAATTAACTCTGCAAATTTATTTTGGGTTTCTTCGATTGCTCTATTTAATTCTTCTTGATGGCTCATTAATAGGTAGTTTAACACTATAACAATTATTACATACTAAAGCTACCAAAAAATACGTTCTATAAATTCAAACTAAGAAAATACTAAGTTAGATTATGCCTTGGCATCTTTTTTGATTCATTATAAAAAGTGAATAGTGGTTAGGTTAGATGGGCAGTAATGTAAGTTCTTTGCATTACTGCCTTTTTCTTTTTTATACTTATTTTTCATCTTATGAAAAAAGTGCCGAAAAAATCACCATGCCATTGTGGATCAGGACGACCGTATAAATATTGCCATATGGGATTAGACTTGCCTGACCGAATTTTACCACTCTTTAAAGATTCACGAACTGGGGCAACCTTATCAGTTGATCTAACAAATGATTTTACGAATCTAGCTTCTCAATTAGACGTTCCAATCAAGAACTTTTGTAAAGACAATGATTTTTACTATTTCGCTATTATTACTGTTGGTCAGTCGCAAATTCTAAGAGAAAAACTTCAAAATAATACTCTCTCAAAAGCAGATTTTTTCGAAGCTTACAAAACAACTTGCACTGAGGAACCAATGCTAAAAATGTTGGAAGCGTGTTGTGTGGAACTAGATTATATGGAAAAAAGAAGAGCGATTTTAACCGACGCATTTCAAGCACATTTCAATGGCTTATATACGCTTTCAATTCCTACTCTATTTGCCCAATTAGAAGGGGTAATTCGAGATTTCGGCAATATCCCTCCCAAAGACAACATTAGACCTGTTATTCCGCTCGATATTTGGGAACCCAAACTGTTATTTTACATGAAGGATAACGCAATTAACTTCAACGCTTTTACCCACAAGTTATTTGCTGGGTCTGGAAAGCCGGATGAATTTAATCGAAATCCGATACTACATGGGTTCAACGTGGATTATTTCAGTGAAGAACATTCATTACTTCTAATGCTATCTATAATAGAAATTCGTATGTTCGACTGGCACGATAAAAACACCGATAACTATGTTGACAAATTGAAGTCTAAACTGTCGAAAAGTGGTTAATAATTAAATATATTGAATTTGTTTATACAATGATTCAGCAATCTCTTCACCCTGATTATCAAAAAGGTTATTGAAATGTATTTCGTTTTGATAGATCGGCCATTTGCCTGTTTCTTTCCTTATTAGGTACACGAATTCTGCTTCAATGTTCTCTATTTTCTCTTTATCCAAACCTTCGAAGCACCAAACATGAAGTTTGATCGTTGGCTGACTTTTCCATTTGTAACCATGATAGCCGTTTTTTCCGGATGCTAATAAACCATAACGCAGTCTATTCTTTATTGAATTTTTGGTGGTGCCAATATAAAGTACATTTTCGTGATCCGTCAACAAATAAATTTTGAATTGACTCCCTGAAAAAGGATATTTAAATTTGGGAATTAGCACACTATCGGCAGAATTCCTTATTTCCAAAATTTGATTATTTGTTATTTGTAGATCAAAGATACCTAACTCAATGGAACCCCTATTGTTCATAAATTCTGTTTGGTTAAAATTTTTATTTACAACAACCCCAAGGTCTGTACTAAATCCATCAAATGTCTTGCTTTCAGACCATTTACTATCCTTTGATTAGCTTCTCCTGCAATCTGGTAAGTGGAAGTCCAAATTGTTTCATAACCTCGTCTTCCTGCCACTCGATCAACTGCTATTACTGTTTCACCTCTTGTTCTAGTAGAACACAAAATGATATTGCATTCATGGTTGTCAGCTAAATTCATTAAACGATTTTCTAATCCCGTACCCGGATCACCCTGACTAGTTATTCCGATCACTACCCCATTGATTCGCACAACAAGTATAAAATCTCCATTTGGAGGAACATTTGGAGGAACTGGAGTTATGGGTTCAAAATCTGGAAAAGTCGTAATCAATAAATTAGCAAATGCACGAATAGTTGCGCTTTTCCCCATGTCTGCAGAATGCCAGATTGCTATAATTGTTCTCATGCGGTTATTTCAATGAATAGTAGTGTAAATAGTGGAATTAAATTTTTGATGCTTTGAATTAAAAAGCGTTTATAATCGAAGAATCATTTTTCATCTCCGTCTGGTGTTGGAACGATCAGTCGTGTCGCATTTACTTTCAATACTGTTGCAATCATTCTTAAAGTTTCCAAAGATGGCTGAGAATTATTTGTACAGTAACTAGAAATACGACTTTTGGACAATCCCGTTAACTCGCTTAGTTCACTTTGCGACATATTCTTCTCTGCAAGAACAATTTTAATGCGGTTGTGAAGTGTTTTTTCGTCTTTGCCCAATGTCTTCATTTTGCTGACTAATATATGCAATACCAGCGATTTTTAAAGGCTTTCAGCATATATCACTTATTTGAAAAAGTGATTTTAAAAACACAAATTCAAAAATAAGGTAAAATAAATTAATCTATTTTTGAAAAATAACTCTTATTTTTGTATACTTGAACCAATAATATTTTTTAAAATTATTTGAAATTGGTTTAAGATTGAACGAAATGGTAACTTTGTATATAAACAAAGTAAGTTACCTAAAAATATTAGAGTAGCGTTAGCTATTAGATCTTGTTATCGAAAATCGCCAAATTAAGATCCGCAAGAACTGATAGACTAACCACTCCTGGAAACGGGCGTGGTTGTCTTTGGTTTACTGCGGATAGGTGTTTGGCGATACCTCGATAACAGTAAGCTGAGCACCACGCCTGCTTGTTTTTATGAACTTCCTGTTTTGGTGCTGAACGGGAATTAAACCTCCTCTCAATGGTAGCACTCCCAACTATCCCACAAACTTTCATCTGTAATAAGACCATCATAATCAATCTAATCAAGCAAGATTTAATTAATTGGAAAATGATCAACTTGCTTCAAAAGATGCAGGTTCGCGCAGATGATTATCAATTAGATATTAGTTCTATCATTTTTGAGATAATGGACCTGGAGAATCGCAATGATGTGGATGAAATCTTTGATAAGTATGTGGAAATGTCAAAGCCAGTACTAAAACTAACTGTTGGACAATCAAATAGAAAAATAGATGCCCTTACTGCTAAAATTTATGATTATCTGGAACAATTCATTAATGAACAAAATCTGTCGAATCTTTGATATTGGAATATCAGATTATCAAAGATGGTATAAAGTGCAAATGGAGTAAGACAGGCGTCATTACTCCATTCACTAATCAACCTAACCTAACCACCTAAATCGGTTGCAAGATAGAATTTCAGCATGATTCCTCAAACGCAACTGTGAATTATGTAAGCAGCCAAGAAGTGTTGCAATTGCACAATTCCGCCAAGTTTTACTTGTTTTCAATATCGAAAGCAAAAAAATGACCTAAAAACAACCTGATTCACTACATGAAGTTAGCTGATCCCAACATGAAGTAACATGGAGTGACTTGGGGTTTTACTGGGTTTCAGGAATTTTAACTAATTCAATGTAAGATTTAGGAGATTGAATGCGTTATAGGATTATGGAAGCAAATCACCCACCTAAAGAGTTGTTTTTGAAGGCTTATTCGCGATTCTATCATTCATTGAAGAAAAAGTACCTGGATGGTATCGAAAGGGCAAATAATAAAGCCTATGCAAGAGCATATTATTTTCAGACATTATTTGCTGAAAATAAGTCGATCCCCAGGTATTCTGTCTTTTTTCATTTACTTACTTCAATATTTAACCATTACCGGAAAGTGGATGAAAGTCATTCGTTGGAATTGACTCTTGGCAGGCTTTCTGAAATGGAAGAAAGGACCTCAACTATAATCGAACAGACAATGATAATCCGGACCACTTTATCGGAAAGATTTTATCAATTGAATGGGCTGTACATTCAAGCGTTAAAAGAGAGTCACACTTCGATTTTAGAACTCATCGCCACAGAACAGCGACTATTAAAATACAGCGAGAAAAAGATCCTGTTACTCTTAGCATTGAATGAAGCAGTACATGAACTTCACGAAGAATTTTCTTCTTTGGAAGAAGAGATAGAACAACCCCTTGAATCAAAACTAACACGTTCCCAACAGGTTTTAATATTCCATTACCTCTCCCAATCACGTGGAGGAAAGCAAAAAAAGAACGTCAGTAAATGTGCAGCTGCTTTGCATGATTTTTTAGGGATTCCATACACTAAGATCACCAATTCTGATTTATATAAAAAACTGCTTCGTCCGTTGACATTTTCAAGTCCAAAAACAACACTCCAAAACCTGGAGATTGTTCGGTCCTTTTTCGAAGATTGGGGATTAGTTCCCGTAATTTCCTTAATTGATTCAGACATTGAAAAAGTTAAAAAGACACTCAAATAGCAGGATGTTTTCGTCCTTTCCAGTCCTTTGGATGCTTCAAATGTTAAAACTTAGAAAAAGTTGAATTTTTGGGGTACCCCAATATTTTTTTAGGTCCCTTTTCTGAATTATAATTGTGTTAAAGCATTAAAACAGAAAATACAGCTTGCGCCAGTAGAAGAAGAAAGGCAAAGCACATTTGTTCCAATAAGACGATATCGGGAACAAATGATAAACAAGGGTGTCGGGGAAATGAGGACATATTCTCTATTTAAGGCAATCGAATGTGTTAAAACCGCCAGAGAAAACCGCCCCGCTTGTAAATAGCTGTAAAACTGTTTTGATATAAAACACGGTGACCGAATTGGATGACGACCGCGCAACTGTCAGATGATCGGAAGCCAAAATGATTATCAACTAATTAAACATCTTAATCATGGAAACAGTGGTTAGACTCGCTATTGAAAGAATGAGCGAGGAAATTGAAAAATTAAAAGCCCAAATCCGGGAACAGCAGCAGCGTATTTCCCAATTGGAAAAGACGGGAAACCGGGTAGCGCCTATTGAAACAAACTCATCCAAAAAGAATGAAGATGAATTGCTCACCAATGAACAGGTAAAGCAGATTCTAAGCATCGGTAAAAACTCACTCATTAAGTTGGTCCGCGATGGTGAACTAGTCGCAATCCGGCTCAATGAACGAACCGTTCGCTTTTCCAGGGCTGCAATTATGGAGTATATCGAAAAGAAACAGGGATCACATTAATCCTGGTTTTCGCAGTAGTAGTATCCACCACCGATTAAATCACCAGTATGGAACTCAAATTAGTGTTGATGGCCTTTGAAGGGCTGTCCAAAAGGGTTGACGATATCATGAAAGAGAATCAATCGCTCAAAAATGAAATCCGGGATCTGAGAAAGCAAATCGATTTAAGACCAACAGAATCTCCTGTTCCAGTAACGGAAAGCAAATCAGAGGATGAACTGTTGACACTCAAATCAGCGATTTCATTGTTGAAGGTGTCCCGCAGCGGATTCATCCGAATGGTCAACGATGGAATATTCAAGCCAATCAAATTGAACCTCCGGACATTGAGGTATTCGAGACACGATTTACTCAACTTTATCAACCGCCGTTAATGAAATAGCCCCGCAAATTGCGGGGCTATTTCATTTTTATGACTCTTTCAAATCAACCGAATCTTAAAGTGATCTTGATTACTCTCTTGTAACCTACCTAACTCTTTCACAAACAACACTGCATTTTCAAGCAAGGAAGTTTTGTTGTATCCAAAAATGATACTGGTTTCTTTGAGTTGGTGAGAAGTGATTTTGGTCAGGATGGTAACAGGAACGTAATTAATCAAATTGGTAATAAATGAACGTCTGCCTGTATGGGATGAGACAAAATTATGGAAAGGTTTGGTTTCAAACTCTTTCTTTCCCCTGCTGTTTGTAAAACTTAGGGTTATTTTCTCTTCCATCTCACACAGGCGAATCAATTCTTTTACGTTCAGATTGAATGCGACTTCAGTATACTGGTGAGCGATTGCACCCCCGTTTTGTTTCCAGGCATCCTTTAATGGCTTCAGGATCGGAATGACCACTTCTACATCGCGCTTTTGGGTGATGAATCGTGCGTAGTCAAAAGAAACTCCATTCTTGGAATAAGAAAACTCTGGTTTGACTTTGAATACATCGGAATACCTGCACCCGGTAAAAAGCAACGTTAGAAAGATCAATTTCGTATCCCTCATTCGCTCTGTATCTGGTTTATGCTTAATCACTTTCTGAATTTGCTCGAAGTTCAAATAGATTTTCTCTTCGAACTTTAAAAATCGAACCTTATCATTGGGAGATATTTCAACGGTTGGGATAAAAACATCCACATTATAAGTCTTTGCAATTCTTCGCATGACCGTCTTGAAATCTGCAAACGATAGCCAAAGGCTGTTTTGCTTTTTGACTTTCTCTCTTCTCATTTCCATATACTGAGCATACAACTGCTCATTCATGTCATTGCTATAAAGTGGTTTCCGAATCTCTTTTTCAAAATCTTCAAGACGCCTAACAAAGGATTCAAAACGTTGTTTGGTTTTAAGCGAATAGGAGTCGCGATGGACGAATTCCTGGTTGATGAAATCGATTAAACGAACTTTGGTGACAACCTCATCCGATTTCCCTTTAAGCTTCACATCCAATTCATTCTTGATTGCTTCGTTGGAAACTTTATCTTTCATTTGAAGATATTGGAAAACATCTTCTATGGTTTTCTGAATGTTCAGCAATTCATTCTGCTTACTCTTTTGGAAAGGTTGCTTGAGTGTTTCATTCCAATCCTGGCGAGCAATTTTGATTCCGGTGTAATACTTCAGGGGCTTGTAAACGTACTTTAATTTTAGTGCATCAAATTCTTTGTACCCGAAGTTGATAATGGCAATGACGGGAATTTCACCCTCCATTCCTGTCTTCAAGACAAAATTAATTTTTAATTTCATGGTGATTTTGTGTTTATCGTTGATTCAAATCTAGGTGGTTCAGAGCTTATACGGGGTACGAAAAAGGTGCAGAAAATTGTTCACCTATCACGAAATTCCGGTAAATTCCAAATCATTTGAATAAGTTACAAAATCTCCTGAAACGAAGCAATAGCGCGGGAGTTGAAATCCTATAAAATTTCTTAAAACAAATCGGTTATTTTTTAAGTTAGGAAAAAAGATGATTTGAAAAAAGAACTTTACTGTTAATTTTCAATGAATCTATCGCTTCTAAAATTTATTAAAACAGAAATAGTATGTTTGCGTAAATATTTAGCACCCTACATGAATCAATTTCAAACCTTCATCAAAAAGGTAATTCCATATTCAACTTCCTTATTTTTTGTATTTGTTTTTTCTAGAATCTTTCAGATCATCAACGAGCCAAAAGAAATATTTGGAATTCCATTAAAACCAATTTATCATTTAAAGGGTTTTATTATGGATTTGATGATGACACTAATTATCTCATCAATAGGAATGCTACTTATTCTACTTCTTAGGATTATTATCAGAAAAACAAACCTATTCCCCTTTCATCTCATTTCAATTTTAAGTATCCTTATAAATTACACGCTTACTGTTTACTTTGTACAAACAAATCAACTCCTTGGAGATGCTTTTTATCAGCTCACGAACTCTGAGTTAATTATTTCAGCCAATTTAGATTCCAATCTCACATTCCTATCCGTTTCGTTTCCTCTTTTGTTAATTATCTGCTATTTTTTGATAGCCAAACTGATTAAAAAATTTAGGCTTAGAAAGTATGTCTTCGTTGTTTTTTTCCTTTTAATGATCAGCTCTTTGATTGCCTATCCTTGGAAATTGATTCAATCAGAAGATTATGTAGGTGATCGTGTAATCAATAACAAACTACTAGCCTTTGTTGATGTTTCCGAAAAGCATTTTTTTGCTAAAAACGAAACAGAATCTATTAATTCAAAAACGTTCAGAGAATTAGACGACTCTTTCTTTCCAGATCCATCCACTAGAAATAACGAGTATTCATTAATTCATGAACTCAAAGCTGAAAGTGAATTTGCTAATTTCATTCACAAGTCTCCAAAAGGTCCGCCAAACATCGTCATCATTATTGTAGAATCTTTATCTACTTTCCTAGTAAAAGAAAGTGCTAAAAATCCCTGTAATGTAATGCCTTTCATGGATTCACTATCTTCAAAGAGTCTCTATTTTCCGAATTTCATATCTAGTTGTGAAAGAACTCATAATGTATTGCCTGCAATATTAGCTTCATCTCCAAACCCACCAGAAAAACAATTTATGCAAACCGAGGAATTGCCTCGTCATTGGTCATTAATCTCTCTTTTGAAAAATTATCACTCGCGATTTTATTGTGGTGTGGATCTTAGCTTTGTTAATATGAGGGATTTCATGGATTATAATCAGACAGATTACACCGTAAATTCCTGGGAACCTCGGTTTTCAAAAGTCAGAGACGGAGTAAAATCTTTTTGGGGTTATTCAGATGATCACCTTTTCGAAAAATCGATTCTAGATGATAAAAAACACCAAAATAAGAACCCAAAGCTAGATGTTTTCTTAACGATTAGTACGCACGAACCATATTCTTATCCAAACAAAGATAAATACCTCCTCTTATTGAAAGAGAAGATGAGCAAAATCAAGTGTTCTCCTGCTCAAAAAGCAGCCATTCACCATCATTCTGAACTATTAGGAAGTTACCTGTTTACCGATGAAGCTTTAAAGAACTATTTTAAGAAAGCTTCTAAAAAACCTGATTTCGATAATACGATTTTCTTTATTCTTGGAGATCATGGAAATTCATTACTTTGTGAAACGGAAATTCAACGTTATCAGACCCCATTACTTATTTATTCACCTTTACTAAAAAAATCGGAACAGTTTAACGCAATTTCTTCCCACAATGACTTGACCCCAACAATCATAAATTATCTAAGGGTCACTTATCCAGAATTAAAACTCCCCAAACAAGTTCCGTTTTTTGGAAAAGAGCTTTCATTCGAAAAGTCATTCAAATGTGAAAGAACCCTTCCTCTCGTTAGCTTAGACAGTGAAACAAAACACCTCATTTTGAATAACTACATGCAATTCGAGGGGCAGTTATTCAAAATCAATAAAGACTTAAAACTTGTTCGTATTAAAAACAAGCAAATCAATGAAAAAATGACGAAGCAACTTTCGGTCTATCAGAAATTGGCAAGATATTATCATGAATACGATAAAATACTTCCAAACGAACAATACAAGCAATTTGCACGACACGGAAAAAAAATAAAACTTTCTTATGCACCTGTCGATGAAATTGATAAAGGCTCAAAAAAGGATTTCATAGATCTTGGTCAAGCAATTAATATTCAAAAAAAATGGAAAAGACTAGAAATTCAGTTGGAAGGCGAAATTTTCTTAACCGATTATGATGATTTAAAAGAGTATGCCTACATCAATTTTACAATAGAGCAAATACATCCTAAAAAAATCGTCTTGTGGGGAAGTCATACAGCTAAGTATCAAGACCCACCTCGCTTAAAGAAATGGAATAAAATTAAATACTCCTTATTCATTGATACCAGAAAATTTAGTTCAAAAGGAGAGCTTTTTAGGGTGATTTATTATTTGCATAACCCCAAGCTAAAAAACATAAAAATCAGGAAAAACAGTCTGGAAGGAACCGCTTGGGAATAAGTCGGGCTTATTTGTACTCTGGAAATAAAGCTACTAATCCTTTTTCACTTGCTGCGCAAATTCCTCTTTCAGTGATTAATCCTGAAACCAATCGAGCTGGAGTTACATCAAAACCATAGTTGCTCGCATTTGTGGTTTCTGGACAGATTAACACTTCATCTAACTGCCCTGTAGCCTTGCTTTTTCCGACAATATAGCGAACCTCATCTTGGTTTCTTTGTTCAATTGGAATCTCTTTCAATCCATCACGAATAGTCATGTCTAAAGTAGTTGATGGAAGCGCTACATAAAATGGAATCTGATTGTCATGTGCAGCCAAAGCTTTCAAATATGTCCCAATTTTATTGGCAACATCTCCATTTCGAGTCGTGCGATCTGTACCAACAATACACATATCCACCATTCCATGTTGCATCAAATGTCCACCTTGGTTATCAACAATTAAAGTGTGTGGAATATTGTGTCTCGTTAATTCATAACAAGTCAGATTTGCTCCTTGCAAACGCGGACGAGTTTCATCCACCCAAACATGTACTTTGATTCCCTTTTGTGCTGCTTGATAAATAGGAGATGTGATTGTTCCCCATTCGATGCATCCCAACATTCCTGCATTACAATGCGTGAGAATATTGACAACTTCTTCTTGCTTTCTTTGAGAAATTTCTTCAATCAGCGGCAACCCGTGAACACCAATCATTCGACACGTTTCCACATCATCTTCCACAATTTGAGCTGCTTCTTCCCAAGCTGTTTGAACCAAATCAGAAGCATTTTCTAATTTCGTTTTCATGCGATCCAAAGCCCAGAATAAATTCACAGCCGTTGGTCGTGAAGCACGTAATGCTGTAAAAGCTTCGTCTAAATTAGCTCCTTCTCTTGCTGCCAAATAAATTCCATAAGCTGCTGTTGCGCCAATTAACGGAGCGCCACGAACCACCATATCTTTGATTGCACGTTCAGCATCTTTGTACGAAATCAATTTTTCAACTACCCATTCGTGTGGTAATTTGCGTTGATCGATAACTTCTACGTAGTGGTCTTCGGTTGTCCAAATGGTTCTAAATGCGCTCATGGTTCAATTTTCTGTCTGCAAAATTAATCTAATTCACAAAAATCACTTGACGTAAAGATGAATTTTAAGTTAAAGTCAAAAGCTTGCAAAAAATGCGTTAATCAAAATTCATTCAAAAGTTATCTCATCAAAAGAAGTTACAAATTGTTTCCAAGAAGGAGTCATTCCATCTCTCGACAACTGGATTGTTTGAAATCCATTTGAATCTGCAGCTTCCAATTCTTCCACAATATCACTCAAAAAAAGAATTTCTGAAGGATTTATTTGAAGTACTTGGGCAATTTTTTTGTAGGTTTCGGATTCTCTCTTTCCTCCTGTATTTGTATCGAAGTAGGAGGAAAAATAAGGCGTTAAATCACCCGAAATACTATACCCAAAGATTAATTTCTGTGCAGAAACAGAACCTGAAGAAAAAACTCCTAACTCGATTCCTTGTTCTTTCCAACTCTTCAAATTCGCAGCTACTTCCGGATAAACATGACCTTTCAATTCTCCTTCTTGATATCCTTTCTCCCAAAGAACTCCTTGTAAGGTTTTAAGCGGAGTAATTTTACGGTCTTCTACACTCCATTCGTACAATTTATCAATAATTTCCTGGTCGGTAGAAATTGTTTCTCCGTCTTCCGATTTTGCCAATTGAATCGTTTGCTCAAAAGCTGCTTTCACAATTGGATTTTCAGTCATTTCTGCTAAATCCAGAATGTTATTTCGGAAATAGGGAAATAATTTTTCGGCTACAAAAGAAATGGAAGAAGTGGTTCCTTCGATGTCAGTAAGAATGTATTTAGGGCTTTTCAAAATCATATTTCAAAATTACAAAGTAAAACAGAAGCGAACTATTTGTTGAACGAATTATTCCTCCTCTTCGTGATATGCCTCAATGGGAAGTGGCACAGATTTGAATCTTACATCTATATAAGACCAAATGAAGTTACAAATAAACATCCACAGCAAACAAACGTATCCGAATGTCTTAAAATCACTTACTAAGCTGTCAATAATAATCGCCACAATGGATCCCCAGAAATAGGCATTGAATTTAAATTTTGTGTTTTTAATCATTGGCAAAAAAATATTCCAATCTTTCATTTCATGAACATTTAATTTTTTCAAATCTCTTCTAAAACCAAGAAATTCGAAAACTAAAATGATTCCTGATACTAAAATAACATTCGACCATTGTCCATCCCATTTTTCCAGGAATTGTGAAAAATCATTCACTTTTAAAGCTTTATAGAAAAAAGAACCGGCAATAGCTCCTGTAATAATCAATGATATGGCAAGAGCAAAGGTAAACAAGAACAAATTGAAGACAAAAACGAATATTTGCCAAATAATCACCAATGGTTGAGATAAATCTTCATGCTTAAGCGTTCCCTTTATGGAGGCAATCACTGTGTTCTTGTAGGTTAATTCACACAAAGAGAAATAGTGATTTAGGAATAAGCTAAAGAATGAAACATTCAAGAATAAAATTGTTTGACCGATATCCCAAGACCAAAAAAAATAACCAATCAAAGTGATAACAATCCATATCCCATTGATAAAAAGTGAGTAATACTCTCTGAGTAAACTCATTTATCTTTCTACTCGAAATTCAGCAAATCGTCCTTCTAATCCTGAGCCTGTATAATCTGGGATCCAACCACTCATATCAATGAAAATGCGAATTGCTTTCACAAACGGATTTGTTTCTCCTGCATCAAACCAATGTTTTGTGCCTTCGGGAACGGAAATCAAATCTCCTTTTTCACAAAGTAGATTGAAAACTGGTTCATTTTCTAAATTGAACCAAAACAATCCTTCTCCATCCACAAAAAATCGAATTTCATCTTCAGAATGTGTGTGTTCTGCTAAGAATTTATTACGAATAGCTTCGTAATTTTCGGTCAATTTATTGATTGTAATTACGTCCGCCGTTTGATAACCACCTGAATTCATAAATGGAGTCAAACTAGATTCATAAGCTTTTAGAATTTCTTCTTGATTGGCGCTATCTTCAAATACAACATCTGCTTGCCATTGATCAAAAAAGATTCCGCGGGTGTTCAAAAAATGTCTAATTTCGCTTACGTCGTGAATCGTTTTGTTCAGATCTGGAATAGATAATATCGCCATTGTAACATGTTGGATTTGTCAATACTAAAAACGGCAACCCCGCTGTGATACAAATTTAAGATACTTTTTTCAAACGAACTCATTCTTAATAGATGTTCTATCAAATTACTAGATTAATTTTTTCTCGTCGCAGAATTCTTTCTATTCTAGTTTTTCTTTTTTCACTAAGCGCTCTTCCCGTAGTTGGTCAAAAAAAGGAGTCGTTTCCAGTTCGTTATTTCAAGCGTATCTTTTTTGATACGATGCCCAAAAACAAAGCTCAATTCTTGGCATATCCGACAGTAGCATATTCTCCAGAGACAAGCTTGGAATTGGGAATCAGTGCATTATATGTGCGCTACGCAAAAGGAGATACGAACAATCGATTGAGTGAAATAAACGGATTTGCTTTTTATACCTTGCAAAATCAATTTGGTGGAATTATTGAACACGCCATTTATTCGGATAAAAACAACTGGTTCTTTTTGGGAAAACTAAAGTTCCAAAGTTTTCCATTGACTTTTTACGGAATTGGCGCAAATGCTCCAAATGTCAAACTTTCAAAAGTAGAAGCGCTTCAATTTCAACTTAAAGAACGTTTACTGCATAAACTCTATGGAAATTTTTATGGGGGAATCGAATTTGATCTGCATCATCTGGGCAAAGTTCGTTTCAATGATTACGATACAAACAACAGCTATGAAAAACCCTTGGGACATCAAGGATCTACCAACTTAGGAATAGGTGCTGGTGTTTTATATGACAACCGACATAATGTACTCAATGTGCGTCATGGATTTTTCTCTGAACTAGCTTTTCTGTACTACGGACCCCAATTTGGTAGTAAATACGAATTCTCAACGATTTATTCAGACATTCGATGGTTTCACCCTATTAGAAAACGGAATGTACTTGCTCTTCATGCAGTAGGGCAATTCAGCATGGGAAATCCGCCTTTTAATCAATTAGCACTTTTGGGAGGAGAAAGCATCATGCGCGGATATTACTTAGGTCGTTTTCGAGATCGAAATTTAATCGCCGCTCAGGCAGAATACCGCATGCTTCCTTTCAGTTTTGCCAAGAGATGGGGAGCAACTTTCTTCGCAAGTACTGGTTTCGTTTATAACACTTTTTCATCCGTCGAATCCAATCATTTGTTAATCGCTGGAGGAGCTGGATTACGATTTTTACTATTTCGCAAGAAAGATGTTTGGGTGCGTTTAGATGTGGCTTTCACCAAAGAAGGTCAAGGATTTTACATCTTTATTGGAGAAGCTTTTTAGAGCTTATTGCTTAGAAACTCTTAAAAAACACTAATAATTCGAGATTTTTTTTCAGATTTCCTTTTCTTTAGCAGATCGAAATAATTAAAACAACGAGTTATGAATGTATTCAATAAATCCATGCTGATGGGAATTTTTTCCATCGGAATTATGGCAGTTTCTTCTTGCAAACCAATTTACACCTGTGGCGAACCTATTCCAGAGAAAAAGAAAGGTGGAAAACGACTTCAGGCGGTTGTAGCAGAGCGTGATTCATTATGTACGACTCTCGCTGACCAAAAATCGGCAAATGAACAGCTTACTGCTGTCAATAAGCAACTAACGGATGATAAGAAGAATCTTCAAATCAAACTTTCTGGACAAGAAAACCTCACTGAAAGTCAGCTGGCACAGTTGAGTCAAAAAGACAAAGATCTCCAAAATAAAGATCAAGATTTACAGGAAAAAGAACGTATGCTTCGTGAAATGCAAGCGATTATTGCTCGCCAAGATGAACTGACAAAAAAACTGAATCAAACTTTACGCGATGCATTGGTTGGATTTAACTCAGACGAGCTTACGATGGAAATTCGCGATGGAAAAGTATATGTCTCTATGTCAGATAAATTGCTATTCAAATCAGGATCTACAGGTGTTGAACCAAAAGGAGTTGAAGCATTGAAAGTTCTTGCAGATGTATTGAACAAAAATCCAGATATTCAAATTTTGGTAGAAGGACACACGGATAATGTTCCGATTAAAACCGCCGTATTCAAAGACAACTGGGATTTAAGTGTTGCCCGAGCAACTTCAATTACACGTATGTTGAATGAAAAATATGCCGTTGCAGCAACACGTATGACAGCTTCTGGTCGTGGTGAATACTTCCCGAAAGCTTCCAACGATACAACAGAAGGAAAAGCAAAAAACCGAAGAACGGAAATCATTCTTTCTCCGAAATTGGATGAGATTATGAATTTATTGAATGGTTCTGGGAAATAAAAAGACTTCAGACAATAGACAGAAGACTCAAGACGAAATTTACCTAAAGGGTAATGGTCTTAAGTCTTCCGTCTCTGCTGAAAACACTACTTTTAAAGTGAAATCTTTCCTATGAAAAACGCATTGCTAATCTTTTCTTTTTTGATTCTCGGATTCAAAGGCTATTCCAATTATGCTGTATTGTTTGAGAACCAAGCTTCCTTTCAAACGATTTCAAATGATTCATTGAAATTGAAGGTTTTAAAACAACTTGGGATAAAAGAAAGCCAATTGAGAAATGAATTATTTACAGCAAAAGTTCTTCCACATGCGAAAACGCAAACCGTAATGGTGATTCCCAAATTGATTTCTGAAGATGAGGGAATGTTCGATGTGGATGCAATTGTTCTAGTTGTCAATAATCAAACGGGAAAGATTATTCAGAAATTCAAATCTGAAAACTCCTTGTTTAGCGATGCTGTATACATTTCGAGCATTACGATTGATACTGCACCATATATGCTTACAAAAGAAATTCGCGCGTTTGGAATCCGAGTAAATTATGTTGGCAGCAGTAGACCAAATCCTTATAATGAAGAGCATCTTTCTTTGTATGTACAAGAGAAAAATTCATTACGTAGAGTTTTAACGGCCGAGCTCGTTGAACGTTTTAATGGAGAATGGGACACGAATTGCGCTGGAGAATTTCACTCTAAAAAATCAATACTTTCATTTGAAACGGAAACAACAAATGGCTATTTCAACCTTGTGATTAAAGAACATACTACAACTACCATCAACGAAAAAGTAAATGGCGAGTGCGAAGAAAAAATTACGGAAAAACGCGACAAGAAAATCGTTTTCTATTACAATGGGAAATCTTACAACTAGACTCAAGACTTTAGACAAAAGACTCGAGACAAAAAAACAAAGACTGAATGTTTAGTCTTATGTCTCTAGTCTTTCAGCGCAGCGATCTTTCGTCTTTTAAGTCTTCCTACGATTTCTCTTCCAAAGTTCCATCTGCATGTAATGCAAAGCGCGATTTTTCTCTTCCGTGAACCTGATCATAGCGCTCCCAGGGCCAACCACCGAATTGCGTAGCATGGTAATCATCAAAAGCTTGTTTTATTTCCTCTTTTGTATTCATCACAAACGGTCCGTACTGCATCACTTGCTCATCAATCGGTTTTCCTTGCAATAAGAACAAACTTACTGGCGTATCATGAGAAACCAAAACAGTTTCCAAAGATGGATCCGTGAAAAATCCGGAATAGGATTCAAATGTTTGCTCGTTAATCGTTAATTGATCTCCTTCGTAGAAAAACAAACTTCGATTCACCAAAGCAAGTGATTTTGGCAAAGTAATCGTTGAATTAGGTTCCATTTTGACATTCACAATCAACACCTCATTTTCTTTTGGAAAAGCCCATGAATCGGGTGGCGGAGTTCCTGCCTTATTTTCTCCCCAAGTTCCTGCAATTAATTCGACCAATACTTTATCGGAGTCAAACTTCAGGTTCGGAATACTTTCTCGCCACAACATTTTAAAATGTGGTTCTACCATTTTATCTTTTTTCGGAAGATTGAGCCAAACCTGAAACAATTCCAAAGGATTCTCTTCCGATTGCGACATCAACGGGAACATTTCTGAATGCTGCACTCCTTTTCCAGCTGTCATCCATTGCACATCGCCATTTCCATAACGACCCGCTGCACCTAAAGAATCAGCGTGATCGACCAAGCCTTTTCGAACGACCGTAATCGTTTCAAATCCACGATGCGGATGCCCAGGAAAACCAGGGACCTTCTTTCCGTGATACATGCGAAAACCATCTTTGATAATGAAATCATCGCCCATGTGCCGACCTTTGAAATAGTCCGAATCGGGCCCCATTTGTTCATTTCCTTTTGGAAACTGGTCTTCGTGATGGACACAAAACAAGAACGGATCTTGTGTTTCCCATTGAAAACCTAAGGGGAACGAACGTTTTATCGGATTCATATTCTTTTCTATTGTTGATTCAGATTCTCCCTTTCCACTTGCCAACCAAGGCAACGCGAATACTGACGCAGAAGCAGCTGAGAGCCGTTGAACAAAATTTCTACGTGTTACTTCTTTACTCATGGAATAATTTATTTACCATGGTACTAATTTACGAGAAAGTAGTTGAAAATAGATACATTTGATTGAATAAAAATGTAATCACTTGCGTCCCTCATCTAACAAAGATTCAAAAATATTTCAAAACCTATATCTTCCTTATCTTGTTTTGCTTTCTTCTCTTTTCATTCATAGCCAAATTATTCTTACCCGATTTAAATTTGATGAAACAAGCGTTCAATTGGCACCTTATCGTTTCAAAACAATCATATATGGTTATGAATCAAACATAATACTCTTTTTTATAGTTTTCACACTTCTAATTCAGGGAATTTCCTTCATTAAAAAATCTTTCTTTATTGAGTTTATCCTAGCCTTTTTGGCATCTATTTGGTTGGGATTAACTAGCTTTCTAATTTATTTTTATACGGATTATTTAGTTATAGGATTCTATTTCTGCATACTTGCATCAGGATATATCGTATTTTTAAATCTGAGAACGAGATTTTATTTAGATTAAATTATTACAACACAACCCAAAGAAATGAGTTGGAATTACAGAATAATGAAACGGAAAGTTTCAGATTCAGAATTTGAATATGGAATTCATGAAGTTTACTACAAAGAAAATGGCGAAATTGAAGGGTATACACAAAATTCAATCGTTTCAACAGTTCATAGTCCGGAAGGATTGAAATATGAACTTGAGAGTATGATGAAAGCTTTCGATTTAAAGATAGTAGACTACACAGAAAAATCCACCAATTAATGCTTCGTGAAAAACTGGTTGCTATTGCTCTAACTACTCTAGTTTTTTGCTCAACTGTCTTTGCTCAGGGCGAAGAAGAGAAGCTGCTTTCATTCTGTCAAAATTTTGACTCTTTTGAACTAGAAAACGGCCTCAATTGCTTAAAACCAAATTCCACTAAGAGAATTACCTATCATTGGGATTCTAAATTAGAACGTGAGCTGGTTAAAGGTTTCTTTGAACAAATCATTGAATTTAACATAGAAAGAAATCAGGAATGGAATACCGGAAAGCCTACTATTAGGAAGTATGAAATTAGCTTACTGAAAAAGAAAGACGGGAAAATAGCCTATTATAAAATTATTCGGTTCGAAGAAATGGAGGACGATGAATCAGTGGAATGCACACGAACTATTTCTCAAATATTCCTGAAAGAAGAATCCAATAATGAGTTGAAAGTCCTGAAAGCGAGTTTTCAAAAAACCTATCATACCCCATTAGATTTTAATGCATTATTTGAGGCAGGTATTGTTTACGGAACTCATTGCGGTTTCGGTGGATCTGAACCCGAGTACCGACAAAAAATGAATGAATTAGTGCGGTCTAAAAACAAAGATGGATTGATTAATTGGCTGAAATCTCCAGTTGCCGAAATTCAATTATATGCAATTGATGGTATCCTGACATTAAAGGAATCAGGGATAAAATTTAACCGATGTATTTTTAAAATGATTGACGCTGTTTCGAAGAAAAAAGGTTTCGCTCATTCTTGCGGTGGCTGTGAATATTCGAACGAATCTATCAGCTCATTGATTGAATCCATAAAAAAACACCACACTTCCCAAATTAAATCGATCAATCAAGTAGAAAACGAATAGAAGAATTACTGATTTCAAATGCTTAATAATGAACTACCACACTAAAAAATTTCGACCAGTTAACAACACTGAAAATGGAGAAACTTCAGAAGAAACTCTTTTCCACTATCAACAGGAAGGAAACATTTTAACTTGCTCTTATTCCGGCGGACAGATTGTTAGCGGACAACTCATTGGTTTGGTAGATGCTTACGGAAAAATCGATATGCGCTATCATCAAGTAAACAACAAAGGCGAGTTGATGACTGGAATTTGTCAATCTACCCCAGAAATTTTGAGCGACGGAAGAATCCGCCTGCACGAAACTTGGCAATGGACTTCGGGAGACTGTTCGAAAGGTAACTCGGTATTGGAGGAAGTGAATTAGATTAAAAAAAGATATCTTTGATACTATCAAATGATAGTATCATTCATGAATCCTCCTTACGAGATAACGCAACAGATTCTAATTCTAGTCAGTTCCATTTCCTGAAAATTGAGTCAAATAACCATTCCTGTAAATCACCTCTTTATTCTATAATATTTTAGAATCATCAGAGATAAAAGAACAGCATTCAATAAAAAAAGACCAAATACAACAGCTCTTCCTCTTTCATAAAGAGCGATTTGGTTTTCAGGAACAACTCCTTCATCAAGTGGAAATCCATACAAAAAACCGAAAATGAATGACCAAACGATACTGCAAATAGAAACCAAATAGAATAAATCTGAATTTTTTCTTAGCTTAAAATAAAAGGTCAACAAATTCAATCCCATCAACAAAAAACTAACACTTAAAATAAGAATGTCATACTTCATAATTTGAAAATGGATTAAATGCTTTACTCCTTCACCAATTTACGAATTACCGTTGAAGATTCTGATTTAATCACAGCCATATAAATTCCATCGGGAAAAGAAGTCAAATCGATTTGATTTCCTACTTCTATAAACGCTAAGCGTTCTCCGTTCACAGATAAAATTTCTATGGAAAAATCAGAATTCGCCTCGGAAGAAACATAGAAAACTCCATGACTCGGATTCGGACTAATCTGAATCATCAAATCAGCATCAGATTCCTCCATTCCTACAGTATTAGAAGCAAAACGAAGAATTGTTCCATTCAATCCGCAAGTAAAAGCCAAATTACTAGTTGGTATACAAACACCTAATTGACGGGAAGAAGTGGACGTTTCTAACGTCCAAGAAGTTCCTTGAGACGTTGTTTTATAAATAGAACTTGTATTTCCAGTGATACTTCCTCCAACTGCGTAACCAAGGGAATAATCCATGAAGCCAAGCGCATTCAAATACATATTGGGATAATTCGTAGAACTCCAAGTTTGTCCGCCATTCAATGTTCGTAGAATGACCGATTCATTAGAGCCAACAATTCCGCCAGTAGCAACTCCCACATTATCATCGATAAAATAGACACTTCTCAATGAATGCGTATTATTTCCACTTGTAAGAAAATTCCAAGCTTGGCCGCCATTATTCGTTTTTAGGATCGTTCCACCATCTCCAACAGCAAAACCCACAAATTCTGAAACGAAATACACTTTATTCAAATGAAATGAGGTACCTGAATTCACCGTTGTCCAAGCATTTCCGCCATTTATCGACGCCAAAACAATACCATTTGCCCCTGAAATGTATACCCGCGAACCATTTGCGAAAACACCTAATAAATCATTATTTGTATTGGAACTAACCGCTGTCCAACTTCCTCCAGCATTCGTTGTTTTAAGAATTGTACCTAATTTTCCGATGGCAATAAAAGTTGTTGCATCAATAAAAGTGACATCTGTTAAATCAACCGAGGTACCCGAACTGGAAGCTGACCAAGTCAATCCCGCATTTGAGGTTTTACGGATCACTCCAGAATTACCAACAACAATCCCCATTGATTGATTCGAGAAACTTATTGCGTTTAGTTGCGTAGAAACACCGCTGTTTAGAGGCAAGAACGTTTGTGTAAAGGAATTCATTGAAAGGCAACTTGCCAAGAAGATCAAAACTAATTTCACGGATGTTTTTTTAAGGGTGTTTTAATTGAATGCTCAATTAACAACGGAAGCAAGTCGTTTTTGGTTGGAAATTTCAAACAGATTTTTCAGAAAATTTCCAATCTACTTCAAATAAATATTCAGCTGTTTCCAGGTGTCTTTTTGCTTCAAACAAGTTTTTTCCCCACGCATAGGTTCCATGTTGGCGCATAATGAAAGCTGGAACAGTTAAACGAACTTTATCCTCCTCTAGCACATTAGCAAAAGCGGGCATATCTTGTGTATTATCGAAAATTGGAACTTGAACAGTTGTTTCATGCGTTTTGATCCCTTCAAATCCTTTCAATACTTCGTAACCACTTAATTCAACTGAAGTTTGGTTTTTCATGGATTGTAAAACAGAATACACCGAATGACTGTGAACAATACACATCATTTCAGGAAATAACTGATACAATTTACAATGGATGAGCGTTTCTGCAGATGGACGAATTCCCTCATAAGCCGCTAATGCATTTCCTTGCATATCGACTTCCATAAAATCATTTTCAGAAAAAAGTGATTTATCAATTCCCGATTTTGAAACAACGATAACGTTTGAATTAGTTGGAAGTCTGAACGAGTAATTCGTTGATGTTGCTGGAGACCATCCTTTTTGATGATACCCTCGAATTACTTGAGCCAATTGGCTTTTCAAATCTTCCATTTTAATTATTTTGCTCGTGTTTGATCTGTTTTCGCAATTGAGTAGAAGTCATTGTACTTCCATCATGACTCCATCCTGGAGGTTTAGTAATATACAACCATTTATTCTTAAGCCCTTTTGTTTTACGAACATCTTTGTAAATCGCACCCCATTCATGAAAAATCACATTGGCTGGATTTTGACTAATCTGCTTTTCATACAACCCATATTGAATTGGAAGACCTTCAATTTCTGCTTGGAAAGTTCCAAATAATTTATCCCAAACGATGAGAATCATTCCCATGTTTTTATCCAAATACTCTACATTGGAAGCGTGATGAACGCGGTGATGAGAAGGCGTTACTAAGAACGTCTCTAAAAATCCTAATTTGTATACAGCTTTCGTGTGAACCAATATTCCATAAGTCTGTGTAATCGAGTACATAATGAAAATATCAAAAGGTTTAAATCCTAAAAAAACAAGGGGGATAAACCAAATAAAACGATAAACTGGTTGAAAAACGGAAGAGCGAAAACCGGTTGTTAGGTTGTAATTTTCAGAAGAATGATGGGTAACGTGAATCGCCCAGAAAAAGCGCACAATATGATCAATTCGATGAATCCAATAGAAAATAAAATCTTCGGCAAAGAATAGTAAAGCCCAATAATACCAAGAAGTTGTATCCCAAGAAACAAATCTATAGTCGAAAAATGACAACAAAACAAAAAGGGTAATTCCACGCATTAATACGTCGACACCCATATTTGCAAGCATCAAATAAACATTTTGGACGGTATCTCCAACGGTATACAACTTTCTATTATGCCAATTACTGAGAATGATTTCTCCCAAAATCAGTAATGCATAAATGGGTGTGCTAATGAAAATGATGAGTTTTTCTACATAATCAACCATAAGCCGACTTTCTTAAAAATGTTTCTCCTTCAAAATTAGTTCCATTTCTTGTTGAAGTTTTTTAGCCTCTTCTCTGCCCTTTTCGGCAAAATCCGTACCATTAGATGCATAAATAATCGATCTGGAGGCATTCACTAGTAATCCGCAATCGTTATTCCACCCGTATTTCGCAACATCTTCCAAACTCCCACCCTGTGCTCCAACTCCAGGAACGAGGAAAAAGTGATTTGGAACAATCTTACGAACTTCAGCAATTCCTTCAGCACGCGTTGCGCCAACAACATACATCAAATTCTCTTCAGAACCCCATTTGGAACTCTTTTTCAGTACTTTTTTATACAATTCTTCTCCATTCGAATCTGTTGTGAATTGAAAATCTAAAGCACCTTTATTCGACGTTAAGGCTAGTAAAATGACCCATTTATTTTTAAACTCTTGAAATGGTGTCACAGAATCTTCTCCCATATAAGGAGCAACAGTTACTGCGTCGCAGTTTAAATATTCAAAGAATGTTTTGGCGTAATAAGTTGACGTATTTCCAATATCTCCTCGTTTCGCATCAGCAATTGTCAAACAGTGAGAAGGGATATAATCGATTGTTTTTTTCAAAGACTCCCATCCTTTTGGACCTAAAGCTTCATAAAACGCAACGTTGGGTTTATAAGCAACACACAAATCTTTCGTTGCATCAATGATTGCTTTGTTAAATTCGAAAATTGGATCTTCTAATTTCAACAAATGAGCAGGAATTTTATCCATGTCAGTATCTAATCCTACGCATAAGAATGATTTCTTTTCGCGAATTTGCTGAATTAATCCCTGTCTTGTCATCCACTTAATTTAAGAGCGTAAAGATACAAAGTATCCCTAAATAATTTCGTGTTTTGAATGAGCTAAAAACAACGTTTAAAAGTTTCGTATCACACAAATCGTTTTGGAAAGGTCAAAAAGAATACTTTTGCATCAAATTCCACCTTCATGAGGCTCATTCTATCTTTACTCCTGGTTGTTTTATACAACTCTTTTTCGGTTCACTCACAGTTTTCTGTAGGTGGGTTTGGAGGATATCAATTGAATTCTCGCGCAATTGTAGGTGTTTTTACGGAATATTCACTGGATGAAAATTGGCCTGGATCAATTCGTACTAGTTACTATTACACTTTTCCTTATTCGAAACTTGGAGATGAAACACCCGCTTTAAAATATGCAGGAACAGATACGGAAGTTTCTGATTACTATACACAAGCAAGAACGAAAGAAACGTTCAAACACAATTCCATTTCTATTGAATACAAGCAATACGCAGGAGATG
This sequence comes from Fluviicola taffensis DSM 16823, assembly GCF_000194605.1. NCBI lineage: Bacteria > Pseudomonadati > Bacteroidota > Flavobacteriia > Flavobacteriales > Crocinitomicaceae > Fluviicola > Fluviicola taffensis. The sequence goes on along the minus strand of NC_015321.1, from coordinate 2,434,998 downwards.
CTGATGCATCAACTGGTGGATTTTACGGGAGATTCATCATTGGATTAACATTTTCAAAAGTTACACGAGAATGGTCTCCCATGGAAATTTCATTTTACAAAATGAAATACGATCTATTTACAATTACTCAACTTTCACTCAATCTTGGGGCTGCCATGGGGTATGAATTTCAACTAAGTGATCGATTTTTCATATATGGAGATATTTTAGGAATACTTCCATTCATTAAACTTCAAGCAAATAGCAAAGAATACGATGGTTTTCCAGAATTCTCTTTGGGACTTCAATTAGGAGTAAGGTATCAATTATTTTAATTATGAAAAAAACACTTCAACTTATCTGTATCATATTTCTGAGTACACAAACAATACATGCACAACTATTTGTTGGTGCAAAAGGTGGATACAATCGTTACTTTGAGCCAGGAATGAATGGGGGAAATATCGCTCTTTTTACAGAAGTTCCATTGGGAGAATATTACAATTCGTCCGTTAGAGCCAGTATATTTTACGATTTCCCCATGAAATACGAGGATGTTGGGACAATCTATGCCTATCCAGATTCCTATTTATTTGATGACCACGTACCCGTTTACTCCAAATATCAAAATGCGGGAATAAGTGTCGAATACATGCATTACTTTTCAGAAGATGCATTTGAAAGCACTCTTTATGCTGGGGGTAAAGTTGGCTTTTCCTATTCAACAATTAAAAGAACAATAGGCGATTTCAATACTAGTGATTACTACTTAAACGACTATGTTAAAGACAATAAACAATTTTCAGTTTATTTAGGAGTCTGTTTGGGATATCAATTTGCGTTAAGCCATAATAGCTTTCTTTTCATAGAATTCAACACTGGATTCCCTTTTTTACAACTAAACGGAAGTGATGCTGGATCGTCCTCTATTAGTGGGTATCCGATTATTATGGTTGCTGGAAATATAGGATTTAAACAATCTATCTTTAATTAACAACGATTGTTCTCGAATGGAAAGTTCGTGCAGAAAAATAACCCAAACAACCTCCAGTCATATTGGAAATAGGGTTTGCTGGAGTTGCTGAACTCGACGAATTTACTGATAACTGATTAAAGTAACTGTAAACCGGTTTATCAATACAAAACAAATCGACACGAACAATATCATTCACTTCCAAATCGGATACAAAAAGTGGTTGAAGAATTAAATTGCCATCCGTAAATTGATCATCTTGAATGTAGATACCCTTGTCTTTTTCACCATTTCTATAAATATGAAACTGGTAAAAATTAGTAACTCCAGCCTCATCGTAATGTGAAGGAACCAATGAAATCAATGTATCTGCACCAAAAGGATAATACTCTACGAATAAACTATCCAAAGGCATGTAATTGGGCATCGTACTACTGCCAGAATACGTTTCCCCATCAACCGACACTGTTAATGTATAAGTTCTTCCTTCAACACCTGGATAAGACGTTAATTCGTACCAACCATTGCCTACGGAAGTAAATGAAGCTGCATTCCCCAAATTATCGACAACACTCACCGTTGCATCATCGACAGCAGGAGGCGAAGTACTCTCATCAAAATTTTGTGTTTTAGTCACTCGAACTCGCTGAATCGTATCTCCGCGAAGAATTGTCCCTTCAACAACCACTTTTTGGTCCGTATCATTCAAATCAATATCAATGACTTTTTGACATCCTGAAAATACAAGAATAAAAGTAAAAGAAACTAGGGCTGTAAGTATGAATTTCATCTTTGTGCATTTAATTTATTTAATCCACTTTTGTGGGTGCTTTCTATTCATTTTAACTTTCGCAATCCACGGAAGTGGATTCATATCGAAAACAGTGCTTTTATGACCGCGCTAACGCTTGTCTTTTATCACCAGCCATTGCTGGCTCTTATTTGAATTTGAAGTTATAAGTGATCGCAGGGATAATACGGAATAACGTTGTTTGAACAGCTTCTGTTTTGGAAGGGTCATCCACATTCTCTCTAAAGGTTATTGAATAAGCATTCTCTCGAGCATACGCATTGTAAATGGAGATATTTAAACTGCTTTCAAACTTCTTGGTGTTTTTTAGTAAGCAAGTGACCCCTAAATCCAATCGGTGGTAATTTGGCATACGGTATCCATTTCTCTGAGTATAAATAAAATAGGTTTGTCCATCAATTTGGTATTTCCCTGAAGGAAAAGTAACTGCATTTCCAGTATAAAAAACAAACAATGCAGAAACAGACCATTTGGGTGTAATCTCATAAATACCAACCACTGATAAATCATGTGTTCTATCTTGTTTTGCTACATACCAATTTCCATCATTAATTCCATTTATTTTACGTTCAGTTCGAGAAAGCGTATATCCAATCCAGCCTGTGAATTTTCCTGATTTCTTCTTCAACATGATTTCCAAACCATAAGCTCTTCCTATTCCAGAAAGCAACTCTCCTTCCAAGCGCTCATTAGCTTGTTCATTCGCACCATTTTTAAAGTCCAACTGATTTTGAAGCGACTTGTAGTAAACTTCCGTGCTCAATTCTAACTTATTATCCAAGAAATTTTTGAACCATCCCAATGCTACTTGATCTGAAATTTCTGGTTTAATATTCAAGCTAGAAGAAAGCCAAACATCCGTTGGAGAACCCGAAGTGGAATTAGAAACCTGATGAATATTTTGTGTATTTCGAGCATACGCTGCTTTAATCGATTGACCTTTCAAGTACTGCCAGCTCAACGAAAGTCGCGGCTCAACATTGAAATAGGATTTCAACAATTTGTTCTTCGTATAATCTGTTGTTGTTGCAACTGTTCCATCTGGATTGTACGTATACATGTCATCACCATTTGCCAAGGCAATCAAATTAGAGCCTCTCAATCCGTAACTCATCGTCAAATTTTCAGTGATTGTGTAATCATTAGAGATATAGACTGCATTCTCAATAGAATTCGTTGGCTGAATTCGTTTCACATTGATTCCTGAACCCTCATTTGCATCAATCTGACCTGGAGTAATTCCGTGATTGATTACATTCAAACCAATTTTGACCTTGTTTCGATTATTTGGAAACCATTGGAATTCTTGTTTCACATTAAAATCTTGAATTTGAGACGTAATATCAAATTTCACATCACCCCCAGAAATAGAGATTTTATAATCATATTTACTATAGATAAAAGAAGTATTTGAAAACCATTTTTGATTGATAATATGATTCCATCGTAAGGTCCCAGTTGCATTTCCCCAATTGATTCCAAACACATCTCCTAAACCCAATTTATCTCTTCCAAAATAACCAGAAACAAACAAACGGTCTTTCTTTCCAAGTCTGTAATTTAACTTTGCATTCAAATCATAGAAGAACAGTTTATTGTCTTTAAATTTATCCGACAACTTCAAAAATAAATCCGCATAAGTTCTTCTTCCAGAAATCAAAAACGACGCTTTATCTTTTACGATTGGTCCTTCAATCATCAATTTAGAAGATATTAATCCTATTCCACCACCAACGTTGAAACGTTTCTGATTTCCATCATTCATTTTAATATCCAGCACAGAAGACAATCGGCCACCATAATTAGACGGTTGATTTCCTTTGTAAAGCATTGCATCTTTAATCGCATCTGAATTGAAGGTGGAGAAAAATCCCAATAAATGACTTGCATTGTAAACTGGAGCTTCATCCAAAAGAATTAAATTTTGATCGGCTCCGCCACCACGAACATAAAATCCAGAACTTCCTTCACCAGCATTTTTAACTCCAGGAATTAACTGCATCGTTTTGATAATATCCTTTTCCCCAAAAATTACTGGGATTTTAGAAATCTCTTTGGGATCAATTCTTTCAACTCCCATCAACGGATCTCTTACATTTCCATCTGGGCGATCTTTTGAAATAACAACTTCATCCAACTCCTTCTCATCTGCATCTGTTTTCAACTGAAAGTCCAGAGTTTGCGATGTCGTTAAATCGATTTCCTTTTCAATTAACAAGAAGCCTACAGAAGAGATTTGAATGGTATACTTACCAACAGGCAAAGTCAAAGAGTAAAATCCGTATTCATTCGTAACAGCACCCAATCGTTGGTCTTTCACACGAATTGTTGCCCCAATAACTTCTTCTCCTTTTGTAAAATCCTTCACTGTCCCGCTCAAAGTAGCGTTCGTTTGTCCAAATGAAATGGTGGTAATTAGAAGAATGAAAATTTGTAATCCTAATCTCATATTATTTAGTTGTGGTGTAAAATTCGTGTTTATATTCTCGCCTTAATACAAAAAAATGGTGAATGGTTTTCATTATTCGGCCAAAGGTACTAACCTAAACGAAAAAAACTCCCAAAAATTTGAGAGTTTCCTATTTCTTTTGAATTATTTCAAATCTATAACAGTCCAAGCTACAAAAAGTTCACTTAGTTCAATTCGCCTTTCATCTTCTCAGCATTTTCAGCCATCTTCAGTGCATCAATCATTTCTTGAACGTCTCCATTCATAAAAGCACTTAAATTGTAAATCGTTTTATTGATTCGGTGATCAGTAATTCGACCTTGGGGATAATTGTACGTTCTAATTTTTGCAGATCGGTCTCCAGTAGATACCAATGTTTTACGATGAGCGGCACGTTCTTGATGAACGCGATCCAACTCTGCTTGGTATAAGCGGGAACGCAATACAGAAATAGCTTGCGCCAAGTTTTTGTGCTGCGAACGACCATCTTGACATTCAACAACTGTTCCTGTTGGAATGTGTGTCAATCGAATTGCAGATTCTGTTTTGTTAATGTGCTGTCCACCTGCACCAGAAGCCCGAAAAGTATCCTTACGCACATCATTCATGTCTAGTTCAAAATCCACTTCTTCAGCTTCAGGTAAAACCGCCACAGTAATTGCTGATGTATGAACACGGCCTTGAGATTCGGTTTCAGGAACGCGTTGCACACGGTGAACTCCCGATTCGAACTTTAACATTCCATAAATTCCCGCACCGGAAATACTCATAGACACCTCTTTATAACCTTTCGCAGAACCTTCTGAAGAGTTTACAATTTCGTAAGCCCACCCCATTTCTTTGAAATACATGGTATACATTCTATAGATATCCTCCACGAAAATACAAGCCTCATCTCCACCAGTTCCAGCCCGTAGCTCGATAATTGCATTTTTATCATCTTCTGGATCCTTTGGAATCAAGAGCACTTTTATCTCTTCTTCAATGATTGGTCTTTGCTGCTCTAGTTCATTGATCTCCATTTTTGCCATTTCTCGCATTTCAGGATCTGTTTCAACCTCAAGCATTTCTTTCGAACTTTTGAGATTGTCTAGTACATTTTTATAGGACTTATATGCTGCATCTACCTCTTCTAAATCTCGATATTCCTTATTCAATTTCACATAACGCTCCATATCAGAAATAATTTCTGGGTCAGTAATCATCTTACCAACTTCGATGAAACGAAAGTGAATTGCTTCTAGTTTACTTAATAATTCTTGCATCTATTTTTCTAATCTTTTAATTCTCCATATCTATTCGAAACAGAAGATATTCAGCTTTTCGTAGTCTTTTTCTTTGCGGATAATACACGAAATCATACCGCTAAGAAGCAAAGAATGCAAAAGCGAATCCTTGTTATCCCTTGTAAATGAATTCTCCAACTTCTGAGCGCACTGTAACTTGCTTTCCAGTCATTGATTCAACGCGACCAATAATTTGAGCTTCAATGCCAAATGATTCACTGATTTCGATAATTCCTTGAGCGACTTCAGCTGGAACATAAATTTCCATACGGTGTCCCATATTGAAAACCTTATACATTTCCTCCCAATCGGTTCCAGACTCCTCTTGAATCATTTTGAACAAAGGTGGAATTGGAAATAGTTGGTCTTTTATTACATGAACATCATCCACAAAGTGGAGCACTTTTGTTTGCGCCCCTCCTGAACAATGAACCATTCCATGAATAGAAGCGCGGTATTTATCCAAAATGCTTTTAATAACTGGAGCATACGTTCTTGTTGGAGAAAGCACTAATTTTCCTGCATCAATAGAAACACCATCAATTTTGTCAGTCAAATTTTTAGATCCCGAATACACTAAATCAACTGGAACTGCAGCATCAAAACTTTCAGGATACTTAGCTGCCAATGTTTTATTGAAGACATCGTGACGAGCAGATGTTAGTCCATTCGACCCCATTCCTCCATTGTAAGAATCTTCGTAAGTTGCTTGACCGAAAGATGCTAATCCAACGATTACATCGCCTCCTTGAATGGTATGATTGGAAATTACTTCAGATCGTTTCATGCGGCAAACGACCGTTGAATCAACAATGATTGTTCGCACCAAATCCCCCACATCAGCTGTTTCGCCACCTGTAGAGAAAATTCCAATTCCCTGTTGACGCAATGTTTCCAATAATTCTTCGGTACCATTGATAATTGCAGCAATAACTTCGCCTGTGATCAAATTTTTATTTCTTCCGATTGTTGAAGAAAGTAAGATGTTTTCAGTTGCTCCAACACACAATAAATCATCGATATTCATGATCAATGCATCTTGTGCAATTCCTTTCCAAACAGAAACATCTCCTGTTTCTTTCCAGTACATGTAGGCCAATGAAGACTTTGTTCCTGCACCGTCTGCATGCATAACGATACAGTAATCTTCATCTCCTGTCAAGTAATCAGGTACGATTTTACAGAATGCTTTTGGAAACAAGCCTTTATCAACTTTTTTGATTGCATTGTGAACCTCTTCTTTTCCAGCGGAAACTCCTCTTAAATTGTATCGAATATCTGACATACTTAAATTTGAAAGGGCAAAGTTACGAAATTCCTTTGAGAGGATGGGATACAAAAAAAGCCCCAACAATAAATGTCGGGGCTTTTGTATCTTATTTCTTCAGCTAAGCGTCAATTAACTACTTTGCTTTGGGCAATGCTTTAAAGATTAAGAAGTCAGGATTAGCTGGAAGTGCATTTGTAGCATCGAATTCCAATGTAACCACTTTTCCTTCTGTACGTCTATTGAACTGTTGCAATTGATCAAACAATTTCTTGTTTGTTTTCTTGAACTGGTTCATATATGCTTCTTTCAGCACAATTACTTGCGCCCCAGGGATTGGATTTCCTTCTGCATCTTTCGGTTCAGACTCCAAGTATTTACCAGCTAACAAATAAACAGTTCTTGGCTCGCGCTCTCCTTTTCCAACTGGAATAATTCTGCGTGGGTCAACTCCTTTTTCTTCTACTAAGTACTTGTAACAAGCTTTAGCACGATTTTCAGAAAGAACTTGGTTATATACATCATTTCCACGAGGGTCAGTATGTGAACTCAACTCAAGAACTAACCCTGGATTTGCAATCAACAAGTCGTATACATAAATTAATGAATCCTTAGAATTAATTGTCGAATCAACTAACAAATCCCATTTTGCAAGAGGGTAACGAACCTCTGGAAGACGAATAGGTCTTGCTTTCGGGAATAATCCCATATCCAAAACAAAGTCTTGATTGTATTTCAATCCTTTTGTTGAGATTGAAGCACCATTTTTGTCTTCGTAGTATCCTTCTTTCGAGATTTGAATTTTATAATCAGAATCTTCTGCTATATAACGGTCTCCATTTGGTTTTTTATCCCAATAAACAGATCCGTCTTTTGCAGTTAAACCTTCCCATTTTTCATTTGCATTTGATCCGGTTACAATTACTTTTACCCCATCAATTTTTGTTTGACGTGTTTTATCTGTTAAATCAAACACGTTCACTTTCAAAGAGAAAATATTTGGAGGTAATTCATACATCCAGATATCTGGACTTGTTTGTACACCAACATTTCCTTTACGTTCAGAAGTGAAGTAACCTTTTCTGTCATTTACCTCAACCAATGCATAATCATTAAAGTCTGAGTTAATCGGGGAACCTAAATTTGTCGATTTTTCCCATTGGTTTTTATCTCCAACTTTTTCCGCACGATACAAATCCAAACCTCCCATTCCTGGAAGACCATTTGAAGAATAGATTAAATCTCCATTTTTTGCAAAACTTGGGAATAACTCATCTCCTGCGGTATTGATTTCAGGCCCCATATTAACTGGAGGAGTCCAAGTATCACCTTTTTTCTCATAAGTTGTGTACCACAAATCTTTACCTCCTTGTCCACCTGGCATATCAGAAGCAAAAATCAAGAACTTAGCATCATCCGTAACACATGGATGACCAACAGAAAGTGTATCACTTGGTTTCAAAGAAAGTTTTTTCGGACGTCCCCATCCTCTTCCCTCTAATTCAGACATGTAAATGTCACAACCTAAATTTCTCTTTTTAATATTAGGACAACGTGTAAAGAACATTGTTTTTCCACGACCATCAATACACAACGTACCCTCGCTATAATCCTCAGTATTGATACTATCTCCTTCAATTGGTTTAGGCTCTAGCCAGTTACCTTTTTTATCTAATTCAGCAACAAAGATATCCATGTAACGCCCTTCACATGTTAAAAGATCTTTTGCACTTTTAATACCTGGACGCTCACTAGATGTTCCAAAAGCAATTTTAGTTTCCTTTTTATCAACGAACATAGGGGCAATTTCGAACCCTTCTTTGTTCAATGCTTTCACATTGGATACTGTATGGCGTGTTCTGTTTTCTTTGAACTCTTCATACATTTTACAAGATTGAATTCCTATTTCAGCTCTTGGATCATCCGGAACCAAATTTTTATACGCAGTATAATTCTCAATAGCTTTTTTATTATCAGCCAATTGACGAAGCATATCTGCATTGTAAAGCAGTACTAATGGCTCTTTTTGCTGATATTTCAACAAAATAGCTCTTTCATACCACTCGTTAGCATTCTTAATATCATCCACAAATCTGTATGACTCTGCTGTTTTGAAAGCCATTTCGCCTTTCATGTTGAGACCAGATTTGGACTTACGATTGATTTTTGAGTAAGCTAGCGCACATTTTGCTGCAGCTTCACAATAATTCCCACTCCTAAACTGAGTATTTGCCTCTTTTAGTTGCTTTACAGGCCCACAAGAAACCACTGAAGCAATTAAAAGTCCAGATAAAATAAGCTTTTTAACATTCATAGCAAGGTGCAATCTTTTTATATATTAACACTGATAATCAAAGTTATACAATTATTACGGTATAGTTTCTCAATTATCATGATTGCCGAAATTAAATTAAAATTTTGAATACACACCATTTATTCGCCAAAAAAAACGTCAAATCGTGTTTTTGTGATAAATCATTCAGCAACGTATCTATCCCATTTTTGCAGTAAATCCTGAAAACCTAGCGGTAAATCAGTCTCAAATTGTTTCCATTCACCTGTTTTTGGATGTTGGAATCCTAATGATTTTGCATGCAAAGCTTGGCCTGGAATTAAATCGAAGCAATTGGAGATAAACTGTTTGTACTTATCATGCGTAGTACCTCTAACGATACGGTCTCCTCCATATTCCAAATCGTGAAAAAGTGGATAGCCTTTCCATTTTAAATGCGTTCGGATTTGATGTGTTCTTCCTGTTTCAAGTTTGCACTCTATCAAAGTTACCAACCCATATCTTTTAAGAACCTTTACGTGAGTTACTGCATGTTTCCCATAATCACCTTCTGGAAAAACGGTCATCACTTTTCTGTTATTGAGAGAGCGTCCCAAATTCCCTTCTATGCGCATATCTTCTTCCACATCTCCCCAAACAAGTGCTTGATACCTTCTTTCAGTCGTTCGGTCATAAAATTGCTTCGCCAAATTAGTCAAAGCATCTTCTGTTTTCGCCACAACCATTACACCTGTTGTGTGCTTGTCTAACCTATGAACCAAACCAGGTCTTCCAAAATAATCCAATTTCCGCTCAGGTAGATTATCAAAATGATAGACTAATGCATTTACCAAAGTTCCCGTATAATTTCCATAACCAGGATGAACGACCATGTTTGGTGGCTTATTGACCACAATCACCTCATCGTCTTCATAGACAATATCTATGGGAATATCTTGAGCAATTAATTCGAGTTCTCTAACTGGATACGGTAGAACAATCGTTACCTCATCTTTGGGTTTGATCTTGTAATTGGATTTCACCGAACTTCCATTCACAACTACACTTCCACTCTTGGCTGCAGATTGAATCTTATTCCGAGAAGTATTTGGCATTCGATCTAATAAATACTTATCAATTCGAACGGACTCTTGTCCTAAATCTGCCGTAAATCGGTAATGTTCAAAAAGTTCTTCTTCTTCTTGGTCAACATCTTGAACATCTTCATTCATCTTTTATCGAATAATTTTTTTGACTACTTGCGAATTCGTCAATTTAATAAAGTAAATACCACTAGGAGCATCGGTTAGGTCAAAACTCAGAGTTTCAGATGAAACATTCAAAATAATTCTACCTTGAGAATCAACTAAAGTGGCTCCAGGAAAATTTTCGGTTGATTTCCAATCGATATTTACCATTCCTGAAGTTGGGTTTGGATACACACTCCACTCAATTTCTTCTTTGAATTCATTTACGGACAAATCAAAATTGTCATTTGTTTGAAATAATGGACGAATTAAAGGAACGCCAGGATAACCTGTAGTGGCCCATGTTACCCCTCCATTCAACGAATAGAATGTTTTACTTTGTTGCGGGTTGTTTTTATCAAATCCAATATGTAAGGGATCTGCATCAACTTGTCTCGTTCCAACATAAAAAGCACCAGTTCCTAGCGGCAATCGTGTATCTTTCAATAAATAATCTGTAAAAACCCCTCTTCCTTCTTCATAAATAGGTGTTCTCGGAAAGAAAAATTGATCTTCGTACAAAACAGCTCCCGGCACACCATTATTATCTGCCCAAACGGTCAATAAAAACAGTTTATTTGACATGTCTTTTATCGTTGGGACAAAACACATCCTCACACCAAGCAAGGTATCAGCCTTATAAGGCTGAAACTTCACTGCAACTCTTCCTTGAACTTGATTGACACCATAACCAGCTTCCGCAGAACCATCATCATAAGCATAAACATTCTCAAACACCTGTTGTGTATAAGAAGAATCATTCATGGATAAATTTGGAAATGGAGCACCAGCGCTTCCAATAACATCAAAGGTTTTGATATCTGCTACTGGAGTTGTTGAAAAGGTGTAACCTCCTGTGAAATCATGAAAACTTTCATAAGTAGTTCGCGGTGCATAATTAATATTGTTTCCTGACAAGGTCTGACCAATTAAGGTAAATGAACCCTCCGTTGTTCCGTTGAAATCTACTTTCACCGTTCCATTCATATTGTTTTCAGAAATATTTGACCCATTTCGAACAACCACTTTTACATTTGGATTCATGTGAGTTGGATCACTTAACCAATGTTCCCAGGGAACCTGTGTATAAGCATCTATTAGTGAACCGACTTTATAAACAAAGGCATAATCTTTAAACAATGTATCTTGGTAACCACTACCACTTCTCAAATGCACATAATCTAGATGGAATTCATCCAGCATTCCAGAAAGTCCACCGTAATTTTTAAATCTGAATTTGAATCCATTTGTAAGGTAACTTGCATTTATTATCCGAAAATGAGCGATTTTAAAATTGTTTAAAGCGCCTCCATTTGTGTGCCAAACACGCTGCCATTTATCTGCTGCTTTGTTGTAAAACTCTAAAATTAGCGAGTCCTCCACTTCTGGAATATCTCCAAAACCTTGTTTTTGCACTAAAAAAGACATGTATATTGAATCATTTGGAACGTATGAAGACAAATCAATAACTTTAGAGGTCAAGTAATCTGCATAACCGGATTGAGTAGTTCCAATTGCATAAGGATAACCCGTTTCATCTAATCCATCAAACGATGCAACTCCAAGGGTCCAAGGATTTACAGCTGCTGTGTAGTTGTGATAAGTCGAGCCATCTACCCAGTACCTATTTAGATCCGTTTCATGAGAAAAGAATACCATAATTGAATCTTGCTTGGTATCCGGATTCGTCAACTGAATCGTATCGGGACTATTTGCAAAATCTAAGGAGTCATAGATATTGTATGGTGGATATAGTTGAATGGTCGAATAAATAACTGGATAATATTGAAAATTTGCCATTTTGATCGAAATCAACGGTAAATCAGCTTCGTTAGTTACATTATTTGTAGTAGTATATCGTTTTGTTGGAATTGTTGAAAATTTGATTGTATTTGCCAACGGAACATTTGCCTGATCTGTCAAATAGTAAAACTTTTGCTCTGTTACACCTACGTCCCCTGGCTGTGCATTTCTCAGCGAATATTTGGAATGAGAGAACTCATCTAGCAAAGGCAATGACAAGGTATCAAAAGAATAGATGACTGTACTGTCAATGGTTAGACCGCTTTTTGGCTTAAATCTAAGTGAATGTGCTCTTTTCATTGAACCAATTGGACCTAACACTTCTTGTCCAAAGGACGAAAAACACATTGCTAACGCAAAAACAAATAAAGGTAATCTCATCTGACACTTAAATTAACTACTTCTTATCAGCTGAAACTGTAATTGTTGACCCTGGTGAAACCATTACTCCTTCAATATATTCCGGACTTTGCGAATTGATAACAGCAGTAGTTGTATCGGCAGCATTTGCACATCCATTACAGACTCCAACGAAAAGATGAAGTGATATTCCACTTAAACGCGCTTTCGCTTCAGATATTGTTAAACCTGTCAAATCGATTGCTTCAACGGGCTGAGCTGTATCATTTTGTCCAACGACTAGAGTAATTACACTTCCAATTGGAACCTTCGTTCCCTCTTTGATTTCTTTGCCTTTATACAATTGTTTCAAAACTGCGCCATTCGACTCATTTGTCGCTACATAGGTTTTACGGTATTTCAATCCTCTGTTTTTCAAAACGCTTTCTGCGATTCGCTCTGATTTATCAATCAAACTTGGCATTTCAACTAGGCGTGATTTTTTGGAAACCTGAACCCGAATAATCCTGCCAGATTTCACGTAAACCATCGATTTTGAGGTTGGAAGTGGATCTTGCGAAACAATCGTTCCAGCAGGAACGTCTGGTTTATAAACAGAGTCTAAGACTTCTATTTTCAATTCCAATGCTTCAAGCTTAGCTTGCCCACTTTGAGAATTCAATCCTACGATGTTCGGCACATCAATCTTTTCACCATTATTGGTATATGAATCTAAGTACATTACTAGTATTCCAATTACTACAATATAAGTAAGCAAAATAAAAATGGAATGCTTTAAAAAATGTCTGCTCCAAACAAATGCTTTTAGCTTCTGAAAAAACTTCATAAATTGAACGTATGTTGCACAAATATAAAAAGAATGTTCCTGCAAGAATACAAAGAGGGACGAAGCTTTTAACAATCTATTCTGAAAACTTTTCTGTCTCATTAAAATCAAGCATAAAATATCCGCTAATTTTGTCCAAAATGACGATATGAAGCTAGTTGGTTTGTTTTGTGGTGGGTATTCTTCCGAATTTGAAATCTCTTTAAAAAGTGCTCAAACCATAATGGATAATTTCCCTCTTGGATATGAGGTTGTTCCTATTCATGTGGTTGAAGAAGGTTGGTTCGTTCCAATGAACACGGAAAAACTTCCGTTTTCTATTGAGAGTATGAGTTACTCTATCAATGGAAAAGAGCGAAAGATTGATATTGGCTTGATTTACATTCATGGAAATCCGGGTGAGAACGGGAAAATTCAAGCACTTTTAGACATAAAGGGGGTTCCTTATGTGAATTCAAATGCACTTGCTTCCGAATTGAGTTTTGACAAATGGTATTGCAATCAGTTTTTGGCACGTTTTGGAGTTCCTGTGGCAAAATCGCTTTTCTTAAATTCGCCTAAGAAATTTACGAACCAAGAAATTTTGGATCAATTGGGCTTACCTTGTTTTGTGAAGCCTTGCGATTCTGGTTCTAGTTTTGGAATTAGTAAAGTTTCCAAAGCGTCAGATTTACAAGTAGCTTTAGACAAAGCATTTGAAGAAGGAGACACAATTGTTATTGAATCTTTTTTAAAAGGAACAGAAGTTACTTGTGGGATTTATCGTTCAACTTCAGGATTGGTTACGCTTCCATTGACTGAAATCGTTACTGAAAATGATTTTTTCGATTACGAGGCAAAATACTTAGGTCAATCTCAAGAAATAACTCCAGCTCGCATTCCTGATTCAATCAAAGAATTGGTTTGGGAGCAGTCCAAACAAGTGTACAGTTTACTTCAATTAAAATCCATTGCTCGTATTGACTTTATGTTGGTTGATGATATTCCTTATGTCATTGAAGTAAACACAACTCCAGGTTTCTCTGCAGCAAGTTTAGTACCTCAAATGTTGGCAGAAGCTGGAATTTCAATCATTGATTTCTGGACAGAAATTTTTGAGGTGGAACTGAAATAAAAGAATTATTCTTTTTATTTTGAACCGCTAATGAACTGAGTAAGCAAAGAATTTTACAAAACCTTATAAAATGAAAAAGGGTACAATCCAAATAGTACCCTTTTCCAAACCTAAAACCCAATTTACCAAACCAATCAGAAAGATTTCTGATTTATACTTGACACCCTTTAGATACAAGACTTTTTAAAAGGTTGGAAAAAATAATTATTTTTTTAAAAATTTCTCAAATTAATGATGTAGATCAGCCTTCGTCCACTAAAGCAGACTCCTACTCTACGCAATGACATGGTGGATCAAAATACCACTTAACGTTTGGCATTCCTTCCATCCATTTTGCTTGGAATTGTGGACCAAACATGATACTACGCATATCAACATACTCCAATTTTTTTAGTGCAAATAATTCTTCCGGTAAACCAGAAAGCGGATTATCCCAGATATCCAGCACCTTTAATTCGGATAAATATCCAATACAAGAAGGCAATGTGGAAATTTCATTTCTTGCTAAATGCACTTTTTGAAGCTTGGGAAGCTGACAAATAACAACCGCATCTGGCAAGCTGTTTTTTGTTGCATCTAACGTTTTCAATTTTTTAAACACATTCATTGACACGGGAAGTTCTTCCAACTTATTTTTTGAAATATTTAAATATTTCAAATTCTTAAACGAATAAAGTTTATCTGGAAGAGTTTTCCATTTAAGCTTAGAAGCATCAATGGCATATATTGTATCAGGATTGGCTTTTTGAACCTCATCCCATTTGTAAATTCTCAGCGAATCTTGAGCAAAGATCCCATTAAATGAGAGAAGAAAAGTAATTGCGAGCAGAAATTTCATCCAATTGAATTTGATTTTTTAAATCTTCTATATTTTCAAAACGTTGTTCATCACGTATTCGTTGCTTGACTTCAACTTTTATGAATTGATCGTAAATGTCTTCATTAAAATCAAAGAGGTAAACCTCAATAGTAACAGAGCCATTGTTTGCAATAGTTGGGCGTGTTCCAATATTCATAACTGCATGATAGCTTTTTGAACCAATATGAACCTGCGCAGCATACACGCCATTTTTAGGAACAATCTTTTCTGTGTTATCTAAATCGATATTTGCAGTTGGAAAACCAATAGTTCTTCCAATTTGTTGACCTTTAACAACCTTTCCTTGCAAAACAAAAGAGCTTCCCAATAATTGATTCGCGTATTCAACATTTCCATCCAAAATAGCATTTCGAATCTTGGTAGAACTAATCGCTGTTTCTTCTAAGAAGATTGCAGGCAACTGAAAAACGCTAAAATCATACAATTCTCCTAGTTCTTGTAATTCTTGAAAAGATCCTTCCCTGTTTTTTCCGAAATGATGATCGTGGCCAATATGCATCTCGCTCACACCAATTTGATTCACTAAAACATCCCGCACAAATTCCATTGCGGATAGCCGCGAAAACTCTTTCGTGAACGGAAACAGAATAACAGTATCCAATCCCAATTCCTTTAACTTTTCAAGTTTCTCATCCACTGTGTCAATCAATTTAACAGAGTAACTCTCCGGATATAACACTTTTCTCGGATGCGGATCGAAAGTAAAAAGCACCGATTCTTTATTCTCTGTTCTTGCTTTTTCAACCAGGGAACGAATAATTTCCTGATGACCAAGATGAACGCCATCGTAAGTCCCCAAAGTAAGAATTGGTCTATTAAATTTTTCCTCTGAATTCAACTGCCGAACTACACGCATAGTACAAATGTAGTCAAACAAAAAAAGACTACATCAGATGCAGTCTTTTTTGATTCAAGTTTTACGTTTTATCTGATTAATTGAATATTTCCTTGACCAGTGAGCATCGTTCCATTAATTCCTTCGATTTCATATTTAAAGAAGTAAACACCTTCAGAAGACATATCTCCATTCACTGTACCATCCCACGAGCCATGTACATTGTCATAATCACACATTTTATTTCCCCAACGATTGAAAATAGAAACTTTCACAGATTTCACATAGCTAACCGTAATGAAAAATTCATCGTTGTTTTTATCATTGTTTGGAGTAAAAATATTTGGAATGACAATGATTGGATCAGGGAAAGGGATCACTGTAATCAAAAGCGTATCAGTATCAATACAAGAGCCATTTGCTGCAGTTAAAACAACCATGTATTGTCCAGAATTGGAGTAATTAGATTGCTGACCAACATCTGTAGTTGCATTCAACTCACTTCCGTTTCCAAAATTCCAATGATAGGTTGAAGCATTGGATGAATTATTATCAAAATTCACGGTCAAAACTGGATTTCCAGAATTCACATCGGAAGAAATAGATGCTGTTGGAATTGGAACCACTGAAATAGTTACTTGATCCGTATTCGTACAACCATTTACATCTGTGCCCGTTAGTGTATAAGTTTGGGTTGATCCTGGAACAAAAGGAACTCCATTTGAAACTCCATTATTCCAAGTGTAAGAAACTGCTCCTGAACCGTTCAAAATAATATTTCCTCCCACACAAACTGATAAATCAATCCCTGCAGAAACAGTTGGTAATGCATTTACCGTTACAACTACTTGGTCAGTGCTTTCACATCCATTGGCGTTCGTTCCAGTTACCGTATAGGTCTGAGTACTTCCAGGATTAAATGAAACTCCGTTTGCTACTCCATTACTCCAAACATACGTTTGTGGCGCCCCTGTTGCTGTTAAAATAACACTTCCATCTTGACAAACAGCCTGATCAATACCTGCATTAACTGGCGTAGAAGGATTAACGGTAACTATTACTTGATCCGTATTTGTACATCCATTAGAATTAGTCCCAGTAACCGTATAGGTTTGTGTTGAACTTGGTGTAAATGATGTTCCATTTGTTACTCCATTATTCCAAGTGTAAGAAACCGCGCCAGAACCGTTCAACGTCACACCAATACCTTGACATACTGATTGCGGCAAACCAGCATCAACTATTGGTAGTGGGTTTACAGTTACAACTACTTGATCTGTTCCTTGACAACCAAAAGCATCTGTTCCTGTTACTGAGTATGTTTGTGTGGAAACTGGTATAAATGAAACCGTATTCGTTACTCCATTATTCCAAACATAGGCCTGTCCACCTGTTGCAGACAAAGTAATTGATCCTCCTGCACAAACAGATTGATCAACTCCAGCATTCACAATTAATCCTGAACTAAGTGTTACTAAAACCTGATCGGTATTTTCGCACCCATTTACATCCGTTCCTGTTACTGTATAGGTTTGGGTTGAAGCTGGTGTAAATGAAACTGCATTTGTCACTCCATTATTCCAAACATACGTTTGTGCTCCTGAACCACTTAAAGTAATTGATCCCCCAGCGCATACTATTTGATCCGTACCAGCATTGACAGTAGGAAGTGGATTCACTGTAACAAGCACTTGATCTGTTCCCTGACAGCCATTGGCATCTGTTCCTGTAACAGTATATGTTTGCGTACTTGCAGGAGTAAATGAAACCCCATTGGTTACACTGTTGTTCCAAGAATACGTTTGGGAACCAGAACCAGAGAGAATAACAGTTTCACCTTGACAAATAGTTTGATCTATTCCTGCATTAACTATTGGAGCTGCATTAACAGTAATTGTCAAAGCATCGGTTGATGAACATCCATTTGCAGCTGTTCCAGTAACGTTGTAAGTTGTTGTAATAATTGGTGAAACCGAAACTCCATTTCCTGCCCCCAATCCATTATCCCAAGTATAAGTTATTCCTCCACTCGCAGTTAAAGTAGTATTTCCTCCCGAACAAATTGAAACATTTGCTCCAGCATCTATTACAGGTGGTGCACCAACAAAAACAGTAACCTGGTCGGTTGCAGTTCTTCCACATTGATCAGTTGCAGTTACTGTGTAAACGGTTGTAGATGGTGGTAAAACAGAAACAGCTTGTGTATTTCCCGCTCCATTATCCCAAGAATAAGTGACCGCTCCATTTCCGTTGGCAGCCGTTGCAGATAAATTAGCAGACGCAACTCCTCCACACACATCTGCATCTGGTCCTGCATTTACAGTTAGCGGAACTGCATCATCAATATTTATAATTGCCGTTCCCATCGCACAAACACTAATCGGATAACTACATTCAATGGTTTCAATTCCTTCAGCCAACGCATCGGTAAAAACATTGATCGGTAAATTAATGGAAGTTTGTCCAGCAGGAATCGTAATTGTTGTTGGTAATGAAGAGTAATCGACACCACTGGTTGCAGTTCCTCCCCAAGTTACGTTAAATGAATAGTCAGAAGCTTGGGCAGTTGGAATTGTAAATGTGATTGTATTAGAATTGAAACATTCTTCATACAAAGCAGTTCCAAAGGGATAAGTTGCGGCTAAAGAGAGTGGTGGATTTCCAACTGCAAATAAACCATCTTGTTGGATAAATACCCATGAATCATAAATCTGATCAAATCCATCAGCAAGCATCAAACGGATATGATATGTTTGACACGGCGTTACAGTCTGAGAAGCAGTAAGTACCGTTGTAAATCCATTCATTGCATTATTAAATGTGCTGCTGCAATTGTCATTGTAGTAAGTACAATTGTTACAAGGGCCTGAAGAACATGCATTGTTGCCAAAAAAAGTGGCTGCATACCCATTATTAATAGAATTGATTGTTACTGGAGTAGAGGTAGAGGGAACCAATGCGATATTCTGAGTCCCCGCAATTCCCGGTCCGCTAATAAGAAAAGCGAAAACATCGTTGTAAATATCATCCACAAAATTGTTATATTCCTCTGAGCCAAACTGAAAATTTACGTTAATCTGGTTAGTTATTGGCACAAAGTCAAATTCTAAAATAATTCCATCGTAAGTGCTAAAGCCAGCAATTGTATTCAGTTGAGAGATACCGTTAACTCCACTATTATCATTACTCTTTAATGCAGTCCCTGTAATTTCACCAGCTGTATTTACAAAACCCGTACTCATTACAACACCATTATTCATAGTAGCCCCCAAGCCTCCTGAAACACCACCTGTAAATTGAGCAATTGCACCTGCATCTCCAGTGAGTGTAACATTGGAAAAGGACACACCCGTTCCACAGATATTAGCCACATAATTGTTGATGGTTGTTTGTGACAAATTAATCTGACTGAAGCCGATTTTTCCGATTGCGAAAAATCCAATCATCAAAATAGTCGTATATATTTTTTGCATCATTCTGATTTTATGTGATTAATCGACAATTTGGTAACCTGCGTAACCAAATAAACGAGTTGAACTAATTAATAAACGGGTAGTGTTCTTCTCTTCTATCGTTTGAGTAGTTACTAATTCAACTTCATTCTGAGCATTGACTGAAAGAGAAATAAAACCTTCTAGTTTTCGAAAATTCTCTAATGAACGATCCAGCATGCTTTGCTCTGGAGAAGTAAGTACTTGAAATGAATAAACAATTTGGTTTTCCTTTTCAGCTCTGTGAATATTCACAGGTGCACTTTCAACAAATGAAATTGCATGAAATGCAGAAGGGTTGGATTGAAAAGAAAATGCAAGGGTTTGCGAAAGTACTAAGGCCAAAGACACAAGTACATACTTATTCTTTTCGAAGATTCGAAATGATAATCTCATATGTAGTAGTAATAGTATACTATCGACAAAAACCAACAATTCAGATTTTCATCAACAGATGTAGTAAGTAATAAGCTAAAAATAATTTATTAATTCTTTACAAACCAAATACTTGATATTTTATTAACACAATGCTTTTCAAGGGTTTAAATCCAAACATGGATTTTATATCAATCGGATACTTCTCTCTGATGAAAGAGGCATCCGATTGAATTATTATTTTAATCTCTAATCAATTGAATATCCCCATGTCCAGTTTGTGTAGTTCCATCTAAACCATTTACCGTATACTTATAGAAGTAAACACCTTCAGAGGACATATTTCCATTCACCTTTCCATCCCATGAGCCATTGATATCTGAAATTTTTGCCATAAAATTCCCCCATCTATTTACAATGATTAATTCTATAGAAGTTGCATTCTCCAATTTCACGAAGAACACATCATTGTTTGAATCTCCATTTGGTGTAAATATATTTGGAACAACAACACTTAAAGGTGCATAAGGGAAAACTATGACTTGCAATTCTGCAGTGTCTTGACAAACTCCATTACTTGCTGTAAGAACTACCGTATACGTTCCGGGTGTATTATAAGTTGAACTTGGGGTCAATGAGATATTTGACGTTTGAAAAGTTGAACCATTTCCATATTCGTAATGATATGAATTTGAGTTCGTACTTGCATTCGTGAATTGAACAACCAACCCAGGATGTCCTGACAATGGTGAATTCGCTCCTAACACTGCCGTTGGAATTGGAAGAACTGTAATTATTAAAGTATCTGTATTAGTACATCCATTTGCATCTGTTCCAGTCACTACTAATGAACTCACTCCTAAATTCGGCGTGAAGCTCGTATTGTTTGGTACTGAATTAGACCAAGAATAGGAAACCCCTCCTGCCCCACTTAATATGATTTGGCTTCCCAAGCAGATTGTTTGATCATTTCCAGCATTAATTGATGGTTTAGGATTAACCGTTACTTGAATTTGAGCAGTTGAATTACAGTTATTTACATCTGTCGCAGTTACAATATAAGTGGTAGTTGCTACTGGAGTAACTGTATTTGCTTGTCCATTCGGTAAGGAATTACTCCATGTATACACATAACCACCAGCTCCGCCAGCTGCTTGAGCATTCATAGTAACAGATCCCTCAATACATGTTGACAAAGGAGTATTTGTAGTTATGCTAATTACAGTTGGTTCTGTTATTGTAACAGAAACTGTATCACGGCAGTTATTTCCATCTGTTACCACGTAATTATATGTGCCAGCTCCTAAACCAGTAAATGTATTGGATGTTTGAGAAGTTCCCCCAACCAAAGAATACGTATATGGTGCTGGTGTTCCTGTTCCTCCTAACTGAACCGTTCCATCACTCAATCCGTTACATGAAACATCTTGATCATCAATTAAAAGTGCTGTTAGATTATTAATAACATCCACGATTGCGGAGGTAGAAGCAGAACACCCATTATCATCAACAACTTGAACGGTATATGTTCCTCCAGCTAGGTTAGCAAAAGTAGCATTTGTTTGAGAAGTTCCTCCATTCAACGAATAATGTAAAACTCCAGTTCCACCTGCTCCAGAAACAGTTAAACTTCCATCATTTCCAGAACAGCTTGCATCCGTTGACGAAACAAAAGATAAGGTAACGACAGCAGGCTCAGTAATCGTAACTGGTTGCGAATCCGTGCATCCATTTACATCTGTTACTTGAATGGTATATGATCCTGCAGCTAAATTTGAATACGTTCCACTTGTTTGGCTAGAGCCTCCATTCAAGGTATAATTAAGTGGGGCTTGTCCTCCAGAAACAGCAGTCACAGCAGAACCATTTGAATCACCATTACAAGATACATTTGTAGTGCTCGCAATTGTTAAATCAATAATAGTAGGTAAAGGAACATTTGCAGAAATACTTCCTTGACAACCATTTGCGTCTTGCACTAAAATCGTATAATTTCCTCCTGCCAAATTAGTAAATACACCACTTGACTGCCAATTTGCTCCATTATCAATTGAATATTGGTATCCACCTGCACCACCTGTTCCTAGTACCTCAACACTACCTGTCGCTCCTGTACAAGACGAAGGTGTTGAAGCAATCTCATTTCCTGATGGAGTTGCGGGATCCGGAGTCACAATCATATCATCCGTTTTGACAATAACAGTTCCATCACAAGCAGTATAAGTAACTTGTGCAGTATATGTAGTCGCTACAGTTGGACAGACATTTACACTAGTTCCAGTTCCGATACTTGTCGCACCTTGAAACCACTGAGTAGTATAAATTGGAGCTCCATTTGGAGTAAAACGCCATGCTTCAGGCGTTGTCACCGTCCAAGCTGGTGTAGCATTCCGACCTGGCGCAGCCACACCTGCAGTTCCTGCAGGATTTTGAATCCCAACAATTGCATATCCATCTTCCCAACTATTACATGTTGCTTTATTATTTACATATACATCAATCACATTGGTCGTTTCATACAAAACCATCATGTGAGTGCTATGCAAATTAGTACAATCAAAATGTGCCAAATTATTAAAAGACACAACGAAAATTCGACAAGGTGCAGCTCCTAAAACATACCAATTAACAGTACCATCTTCTGAAGGATCGATGTCATGGAGCACACCGTATACATCACCATAGGCTCTCAATGTTAAATTTGGGCAATTCCCAGGATATTCATAAGGCTGACTTGTTGGAGCATAAGTTCCAAACTTAATGGATCCATTAGAACCAATCTTACACGTTGTATAAGTCTGTCCATAATAGCAAAAATTAAATGGTAATGCAATCTGCGGACTCCAAACATCATCTGTATTTACCGAAACAGCAGTACCGCCAGCCTGATTGTAAGCAATTGGTGGTGTATGCGGAATAGATCCTACAACATAAGTTGACGTTGCTCCTGCATGAAATGGCACTGCATTTAATGTAGCGCAGGGCTGATTGCAAGTAAGTGTCTGATCTGAACCCGCATCAACACTTGGACAACCAGGGAATTGAGCATTAGCTGTTGAAATTACTGATAGTAAAGCTATCAGAGTAGTAGTAAGTTTCATATGTATGAAAGTAAAGTAAGTAACGATACATAAAACGATGGTTACTAAAAAAGGTTGCACAGTTATAATGAATAATTAAAAAATTCGTTGGGAATATTTATAAGAAAATAATTGCACCACTACCATAAATGTGGTATTTTTGTCAACGAAATAACTCTTTATTTAAAATTAATCTAAATAAAGACACAACATACTTGTCATGATTACAGTTACAGAACAAGCAAAAAAACAAGCAATCCGCTTGATGGAAGACGACGGCAAAGCAGGGTATTTTATTCGCGTTGGAGTTGAAGGTGGAGGTTGCTCCGGATTGATGTACCAACTTACATTTGATAATCAAGAAAAGGCAGACGACAAGACTTTTGAAGACAACGGAATTAAAGTTGTTGTTGATAAAAAAAGCTTTTTATACCTCGTAGGAACAACCTTAGATTTTTCGGGTGGTTTGAACGGAAAAGGATTTATTTTTTCCAATCCAAATGCAGGAAGAACCTGTGGCTGTGGAGAATCTTTTTCATTATAATATATAGACAGATTTAGATGGGTTATACTGAAAATGATTTAGCGAAAGATTTAGAAAATTCGGAATATAAATTCGGATTTACAACGGATATCGAGTCTGACAGAGCTCCTATTGGATTAAATGAAGACATTATTCGGTTTATTTCTGCTAAAAAAGAAGAACCAAGTTGGTTATTAGAATACCGATTAAAATGCTTTCATATTTGGTCGGAAATGACGGAACCTACATGGGCTCACATTTCTTATCCAAAACCCAATTTCCAAGGAATTTCTTATTACGCAGCTCCAAAACAGACTAAAAAGTACGAAAGTTGGGACGATGTAGATCCAGAGATGAAAGCAACCATGGCGAAATTGGGAATTTCAATGGAGGAACAGCAACGCTTAACTGGTGTTGCGGTAGATTTCGTAATGGATTCTGTTTCAGTAGCAACTAGCTTTAAAGCCAAATTGAAAGAATTGGGAATCATTTTCTGTTCTTTCTCAGAAGCTGTACAAGAACATCCTGAATTGGTAAAACAATACATGGGTTCAGTAGTTCCTGCAACAGATAATTTCTATGCAGCTTTGAATTCAGCTGTTTTTACAGATGGGTCTTTCTGCTACATACCCAAAGGGGTTCGTTGCCCCATGGAATTATCAACTTATTTCCGAATTAACGAAGCAAATACTGGACAATTCGAACGCACTTTAGTCATTGCGGATGAAGGTTCGTATGTTTCTTATTTGGAAGGTTGTACTGCGCCACAAAGAGATGAAAATCAATTACATGCCGCTGTTGTTGAATTAGTTGCATTGAACGATGCGGAAATTAAATATTCAACAGTACAAAACTGGTATCCTGGAGATAAAAACGGACAAGGGGGGATTTTCAACTTTGTAACGAAACGTGGAATTTGTGAAACGAATGCGAAGATTTCGTGGACTCAAGTTGAGACAGGTTCTGCTGTTACCTGGAAATATCCTTCGTGTATTTTGAAAGGGGATAACTCCATCGGTGAATTTTATTCTGTTGCGGTTACAAATAACTACCAACAAGCCGATACTGGAACGAAAATGATTCATTTAGGTAAAAACACCAAAAGCACGATTATTTCCAAAGGAATTTCTGCAGGTAAATCACACAATTCATACCGCGGATTGGTTCAGATCCATAAAAACGCACACAATGCCCGCAATTTCTCTCAATGTGATTCATTATTGATGACCGATGAGTGTGGAGCACATACATTTCCGTATATCGAATGTAAAAATCCAACTGCTAAAATCGAACATGAAGCAACAACCTCTAAAATTGGAGAAGATCAAATTTTCTATTGTTTACAACGCGGTATTTCGGAGGAAAAAGCGATTAGTTTGATTGTGAATGGATATTGTAAAGAAGTATTGAATCAGCTTCCAATGGAATTTGCTGTAGAAGCACAGAAATTATTGACGATTAGTTTAGAAGGATCGGTGGGATAGAAAAATTAGCAATGAGTTAATTATTAATTATCAAGAATAACGCTCAGTTTGATAATTGATAATTCAGCCATTCATAATTAAAGAATAGGATGTTAAAGATAAATAATTTACACGCGTCGATTGACGGAAAAGAAATTCTAAAAGGTCTAAACCTAGAAGTGAAAGCTGGAGAAGTTCATGCTATCATGGGGCCAAATGGCGCAGGAAAAAGTACCTTGGCCAACATTTTAGCAGGTCGTGAAGAATACGAAATCACAGAAGGTTCAGTTGATTTTGATGGAACAGATTTACTTGAAATGGCTACAGAAGATCGTGCTAGAGAAGGTTTGTTTTTGGCTTTTCAATATCCAGTTGAAATTCCGGGTGTTTCTAACGTTAATTTCTTGCGTACAGCATTGAATGAAATTAAAGAATATAGAGGTGAACCACAAATCTCCGCGAAAGACTTCATGGCTTTGGTAAAAGAAAAATCAGCAATCGTTGAATTAGATGCAAAATTAGCTTCTCGCTCTGTAAACGAAGGTTTTTCTGGAGGTGAGAAGAAACGCAACGAGATATTTCAAATGGCGATGTTAGATCCCAAGTTGGCGATTCTAGACGAAACAGATTCTGGGTTGGACATTGATGCATTGCGAATTGTTGCAAACGGAGTGAACAAATTGAAATCTGATAAAAATGCAACGATCGTAATCACACACTATCAACGTTTATTAGACTATATCGTTCCTGATTTTGTTCATGTACTTTACAATGGTCAAATTGTAAAATCAGGTCCAAAAGAATTGGCACTTGAATTAGAAGAAAAAGGATACGACTGGATTAAAGCAGAATTTGCTCAATAATTTAAATCATACAGATGCAAACCATTGAAAAAGAATCGGCAGCAAGTGTGAATTGGCAATTAAAAGGCAACTTTTTATTAAATGCCACATTGCGTCAAAAAGCACTTGAGATTTTAGAGCAAACGGCTTTTCCAACAACTAGAACAGAGGCTTGGAAATATACGCGTGTCGCAAAAATTAAAAACAGCACACTTTCCGTTCAGGAAAATCCAATAACTGTAAACGGGTATTTTGGTTTAGAAGAAAATTCGATTCAATATGTATTCGTTAACGGACATTTTTCAGCTGAATTATCCTCCAAATCATTTCCTGATGGAGTAAAAATTCTTCCACTTTCTCAAATGGATGAGGCGGAAGTACTTGTTTTGGGTAGAAATGTTGGATTGGACGGAGAAATTTTTTCTTCCATAAACACGGCTTATGTAACGGACGGATTGTATGTTCACGTATCTGCTAAAATGCAAATTGAGCCAACTATTGAAATCATTCAGATTAATACAGGAAAGAATATTTTGACAAATTTGCGGCATGTATTGGTTGCAGAAGCATTTTCAAAAGTTCAATTGATTCAACGATCTCTTTCTGTAAATGGAACAGAGAATTTCACCAACGTTATTTCTGAAATTCATGTGGGCAAAAACGCATATGTAACGATCGATAAATTACAAGAAGAGGATGAATCTTGTTCTCAAATTTCTACAGAATTAGTCAATCAGCATCAAGATTCTAATTTCACAATCAATACAGTGACACTGAATGGAGCTTTGGTTCGTAACAACTTGACTATTGAAGTAGACGGCCAAAACTGTGAAACACATTTGAACGGAGCATACATTTTGAACGGAAATCAACATGTGGATAATCATACAATTGTAGATCACAAAGTCGCAAACTGTGAATCCTTCGAATTATACAAAGGTGTGATTGATGGAAAAGCAACAGCTGTATTCAATGGAAAGGTCTATGTTCGGAAAGACGCACAAAAAATCAATGCTTTCCAGTCAAACGGAAATGTTTTATTAAGCAATGATGCAACAGTCAACAGCAAACCAGAATTGGAAATTTATGCCGACGATGTAAAATGCTCTCACGGATCAACAACTGGTCAATTAGACGAAGAAGCTGTTTTCTATTTACGTGCAAGAGGTCTAAGTGAAGCAAGTGCTCGTCAATTGATGGTTGGGGCATTCATTGAAGATGTCATTCAAAAAATAGAAAACCAAGCGGTGACAAACCGCATTCATACAATATTGAAAGAACGATTCAATTGGGTAATTGAATAAATCAATTCTTTTACAAAACAAAAAATCCCGCTTTGTTAAACATAAAGCGGGATTTTTTTATACCTAATTCGTTCTAATTTTCTCCGGATGTATTTTTCTTCTTTTCGACTTTCTCTAAAGCTAGTTCAGGAACTACATGTATCAAATTATTGTTCTTCGGATGGTTAACGGGGTCTTGAGCCCAAACAGCCATAATTGGTTCAGAAGTTTTTACTTCCAAACTGTTTTCTTTACTCTTTTGACTCAAAGAAAATGCTGCTAACGTTGGCGTTTCCTGTGCACAAATCCCTTGCAAAGAAATACAAAGCAGAAAAACAAAAAGAACCGCGAATTGATTTTTCATAGCTATTAAATATTTATTGAGCGATTGCTGAAAGTGTTGCATGCTGTCCCGTTTGTGTTACTGGATAAATCCCTACCCCAGCTGTACCATTAATCGCAGAACATCTGTATTGAACAACAACGGTATTGGATGCATTTGCATTTACAGGAACATTTTTGCTGTATCCTACACTCCATGATGTTGTTGAGTACCCATCCCAAGAATTATATACGCCTACCTTTTCAGAAGTACCTCCAACCGCAACTCCATTTACCAATACGCGAAACTCTACCAATGAATTAGAAGCAGTATAACCAAATCCTGACGCCGTGTAAATGATAAGCGCTGTTCCTGTTGTCGGAGTAAATGTAATACTCATTCCGGGAACATTTGTATAAGCTGTTGAGGTCATTGTATTATCTGCACCCATTGAAATTGAAGTCACATTTGCAGTTGGACCCGCTGGACCTTGAGGACCCGTTGCTCCTACTGCACCATCAACACCATTTGCTCCCGCTGGGCCTGCTGGGCCTTGAGGGCCTGTTGCTCCTACCGCGCCATCAACACCATTTGTTCCATTAGCTCCCGCTGGACCTGCTACACCTGGAGAACCTTGAGGGCCTGCTGGACCTTGAGGACCCATTGCTCCATCTATTCCATTTGCTCCAGCAGGACCTGTTGCACCCGCCGGACCAGTAGCTCCAGGGGTTCCTGCTGGACCTTGAGGACCAGTAGCTCCTGTTGGACCCGCTGGACCTTGAGGACCTGCCGCACCACCACTGCATAAATTTTGCCAAGATAGTGATGTGCTTTCATAAAAGAAAAAGCAATTTACATCAATATCATAAACAAGTAATCCTTCCGTAGGCACTGCTATAGCATTCCGTTGAACGGTTGTCATTCGCGGTACTAAAACCCCTTGGTTGGTCGATTGCATTTCCAAAATTGCATTTGCATTTGGAGTAGGAGTTCCAATTCCTACATTATTTTGTGCATAAGTCGCATTCAATCCAAAGACGAAAGCAAAGACAGCAATTAGTTTGTGTTTTTGTTGCATGATACTTTTTGATTAGTTTCTAATAACAGTTACGTTACCTTGATAATTGTATTCTTTTGAAGCAGACCCTGCCTTCAACTTATAAAAATAGACCCCTTCATCTACCAATTTCCCATCTGTTTTTCCGTCCCAAATAACTGCAGGATCATTGGATACAAACATGGTATTCCCCCAACGATTTACAATGATGAGATTGAATGTTTTAATACCTGCCGTTTTGATTAAGAAGATGTCATTTGTTCCATCATTATTTGGAGTGATAATATTTGGTACAACGATATCTTGAAAAATTTCAACCGTTTGTGAACCGCTACCTGTACATCCATTTAAGTCTGTAACTAGTAATGTTACATTATAGGAATCTCCTCCATCATACAAATGACTCGGATTCTCAATGGTAGAACTATTCCCATCACCAAATGACCAATCCCAAGTTGTAGCATTTGCAGTTTGATCCTCAAATGCGTAATTAAAGCCATCTTCCGTATAAGTAAATTGAACAACTGGTGACAGATGAATTGTTGGTATACAAGTTCCTGGCAAGGAATTACATCCATTTTGTCCAATCGCAATTGCGGATACTTCTCCAGATCCTGTTGCCCAATCAGCTGTTACACTATTCGTTCCTTGTCCAGAAACAATTGTTCCACTTGATGGAAAAGTCCACTGATAATTTCCAGTGCTTCCCGTAAGTGTAAACACGTTGTTTTCGGAATTTTCGCAAAATGTTGGACAATTCAAAACAGGTGCATCAGGCCTAAGTGTTGACAATATATACGGATGACCTGGATTTACAAAATTCCATCCAGTTCTTGTTCTTGTTGTAAATCCGCCACTAATTGTAGCTGCGGTAGTTCCCATATCATTCCAATTGGCACTTGCATTTCTCCAATGAGCTATTCCAGACCAATCACCATCAGCTGCAAGGACATAGAAGACTTTCACATCCGTAGCTGCAGTACCAATCAAACGATCAATTGAATGAAAGTAAGTTGGATTCAATGTACATTCATCTCCATCCGTTTGTGACCTGTCAAAAGATTGTGTATTGGAATCAAAATTATTAAAGCGAACCGTGTATTCAGCTCCTTGGTTACTTTGTGGAGTTAATTCAACAGGACGGAAACGTGTTGTTCCTACGCTCGACCCAGTGGGAAATATATAAGGACTTGCAAAATTAGTGATTCGAGAAAGGGTTCCTGGTAACAGGCTACTCACGAAACCTTCCGATCCAAATGTGTTATTATAAGTTATTGCAGAAATTGATGAATTCGTCACGAAAAAAGTATTCGTTTGTGTTTCTAATTCACTGGAATTGATCTGAAGAAGACCCGATGGTCCAGTAGAAGCATTTACACCTTGTAGTGTTTTCTTACGATTGTTTCCTATACCCGATCCTGTTAATATCAAATTATTAAAAACCGTTGAAACAGAATTCGTAGATGTAATGAATTGTTGCGTATTTCCAAAGAGAGTAACCGTTGAAGTTCCCGCATTAAATGCTCCATTATTGATCCAATCTTGCTCAATTAAATAAAATCCATTTCCACTTACCACAGAGTTGTTTCCAATATTAAAAGTTCCTGGTATTGGGAAAGAAGAGTTTTTGGTAATGGTAACCGAACCGTTATTTGTCAGAGTAGTTGATTGGGTCAATTCTGCTCCACCATTTATTTGAACCAAAGCTCCAGAAGAAATGGATAACATGGCTCCGTTTGAAACCAAAATCTGTCCAATAGAAAAAAATGGAAATAGTATTGCCAGTAGTAGCGTACTAGTTAGTAGTTTCATGTAGTATTCAATTAATGTAGAGCAAATATAAGTTAATGGTTTCATAAACCAACCAAATCACAGACGAATAAATGAATAAATTAGTTGCATATCATGCTGATAACGTATCAATTACGTGAAACAAACAATGTTTTTGTGAAATAAAAATTCATCCTGTTTCAGATTCTAATTTTTAAGTTAAATAATTCGTATTTCTTCTTTCTGAAATTCGCATCGATAATAGTTAGATAATAACTCATTTCATGCCACATTCGTAATTAATGAATTACTTTTGCACGATGGAAGAACGACTGGACAAAATATTATTCGACCGCGGATTAGTAACTTCAAGAACACGTGGCGAAGAACTCATAAAAAACGGTGATGTATTGGTCAACGGAATTTCCATTGAAAAACCAGGAAAAAAAATCCCTGTAGACGCTAAAATTTTGCTCCTGAACGAAGAATTGACCTGGGTTTCACGGGGGGCTTTGAAACTTTTGAAAGCTATTGAGCATTTTGAGCTTCCAATTGCAGACAAAACGTTTATTGATTTAGGTGCTTCCACAGGAGGATTCACTGAAGTACTTCTTAGCAAAAATGCCAAACACGTATTTTGTGTAGATGTTGGTCATGGACAACTTCATGAACGCATCCGATCCAATCCATCTATTACAAATATTGAGAAAACACACATTCGTGAATTAACAAACGCGCATGTTCCTGAGCCAGTGGATGGAATGGTGATTGATGTTTCGTTTATCTCTTTGGAAAAAGTACTTCCTTTTACAGGTGCATTCGTAAAAAAAAGCGGTATTCTTGTTGCTTTAATCAAACCTCAATTTGAATTAGAAAAACGCCTCTTAAATAAAAATGGAGTGGTTAAAAGCGCATCCAATTACCCTGGAATTCTTCAGCGAGTTGAAAAATCAGTGGCTGATTCCAATTTTGAAGTCAAAGGAATTATAGATTCACCCATTATTGGTGGAGATGGAAATAAAGAATTTTTGTTGTTCGCTACTAAAAAGTAAAAAAGAGTCCCACATATGCGGGACTCTTTCGTTCAAGCCAGTTCTACCTTGCCTCGACTATTTCGTTACCCAGTTTGAGTTGTAGTAATTTTTCAAACTCCTTTTGGAGAAGTTGATAACGAAACAAATATCTTTCTACCCACTAGATGCAACACTTTCTAAAAGGTTGGAATCTAGAAGGAATATTTTAATTGCAATTTCACACCGTGGATATCTTCAAATAATGCATTGCCACTTTTAAGTTGTGACAAGAACTGATATTGCAAACCGACCCCAAGTGCTGTTTTATTTTTAAACGGCGTGAAATGATAATCAATTCCAGCTGCTGCACCAACCTGTAATTTTTTAGAATTATAAACATTCGTAATCGCCGTTCTGCTTTCTTCGTATCCGCTCAATAATCGATTGACAGTAACACCTCCGTAAACTGTCACTCCTTTAAATGTATATCCGACCGACGACATGAAATAAACAGTATTCAACCGTTGATTTGAATTCCTGTAACGACCATTCACATAACTTCCATTCGATTGAGCGTATTGGCTAAATCCAAAATCTTGTGTAAATCGGATGTTTTTCGCATACAAATGATACTGAAAGTCTGCTGCGATTCCAATTCGCGGCAAAGAGCTCGAAAATGCGGTTCTATTATTCTCATTAATAAACGAAAACTGCCCACCTACTTGTACACTAAATCGTGGTTTGAAATCAAATTTTGGAGGCAAGAAGCTAAAATCACTCATTGTTTTAGGATCTAAAGTGATTTCTTTTCTACCCAAATCAGCAATGTCTTCAAAATTAGAGTCTGAATGATTGGAAGAGTCCAATAGTGTTTTTTCAGAAACAGAGTTATTATTCAGGTTCTGTTTTTCATTGAAGGCAATTTCTTTCGAAACTAATTGATTATTGACACCTGTTTTAGTCCTATTGGCAATGAATTTAGATTCTTTGTTTATACGCTTTTCTTTCAAATTATTTCTATCCAATTCAGTCGAAATATCATTCGGTAAATTCTGATTCACTGACCAATTCGTTCCGTTAACTTCATTTGATTTTAAACTCGTTGAATGATTCTCAAAACCCGATAATTCAGAAGAAGTTAACTTCATTTTTTGTGAATCTGAAAGCGTAAAACGATCTGTGTAGAAAGACACGAAAATAAACACCAACGATGCTGCGGTCATCTTCATCCAAGGAAGAGAGGTAGAAATTGGATAACTTAACGTTGTATTTAAACGCGTCCAAACACGCTCTCTCGAAAGTTGTTCTTCCAATTTAGACCAGCCATTCCCTGAATTATTGGGCGACCAATTTTCATAGGATTCAACCAAAGGTTTATCTGCGGGGCTTCCATTTGCTTCCAAGCTCTCATCCAAACGATCCCAAACTGCAGAAACAGCCAAATCAGCCTCCAAATCTTCCCAAACATCAGAAGACGGCAAACCCGCATCCCAATTTTGAAAGGATTTTTGAAGTGATTGAAACTCCTTATTCTGATTATTTAGATTTTCGAATGCCATGAATTATGAAACCAATTTTTGTTTTAATACCGAGCGGGCGTAATTTAATTGAGACTTCGAAGTTCCGATTGAAATTTCCAATTCCTCTGCAATTTCAGAATGTGACCATCCCTCCAAGGCATACAATTTAAGAACCAAACCAGCTTTTGTAGGCAATAAATTGATTTCCTCCAATACTTTTGCAAAAGGAATTCCTGATTCCATTTCTGTTTCTTCTACTTCAACAGATGGAATATCTCCCAATTGGGTGAAATTCTTTCTTTTTCGCAATGTTTGAAGACAACAATTGACCGTTACTCTTCTCAACCATCCTTCAAAAGAACCTGTGAACGTATAAGAACCAATGTTTTTATAAATGTGCATATACGCATCGTGGAGCATATCTTCCGCATCTTGTGTATCAGCACCGTAAAGCTTACAGACCTTGAACAAATCTTTGGAAAAAAGACGATACAACCTTTCCTGTGCAGATCGTTCCCAATTTGCGCAGCCATCGATGATATCTTTATACTCTGCAGACATTTATTCTACTGTTAAAACCAATGCATTTGGCAATTGCTCAGTAATTGTATTAAACAACTGAATATTATTTCCGTCATTAATTACTAATGTAGTAACACCATTTTCATTTGTATAACCAACTTGACTCCATTTAGTATTCGAAATATTTTCAAACAGTTTTTCAGCATCAAACCCAATATACACCTTGTAGTCTTTCTTTTTCTCCAATGAAAACGGGTTCAAAATTTTAAAGCTCAACTCATCCAATTGTTTCCATTCAATCACCATTGGAATTGGTTCCTGGCCTTTATAAAAAGTTCCCTCAAGCTTTAAACAAGGGTTATTTGCTTTATCAATGATTGTTTTAATCGTAAATTCAGTATAATCTCCCATTGGAATATCCAATGAAATGCCTAAATCATTTTGAGTTGTGAATTCTACTTTTTGAACAGGTAAACTTTGTGTAATGGAAACAGGAGAACCTTTTACACGAGTACCATTTACAGTAAATTCTTTCGAATAAAAAAAACCTTTCTCTATTCTCGCATTTCCTTGGCTAGAGGTGGTTGAGTTAAACTTCCAGTTCAAGCTCAAGTATGCAGGTTGTTTCAAGTTGTATTTCTCACAACCTGTACCAACAACCACCAATATCAATAATAGGTATAAGACCCTCATTTGTAATCAATTTAAAGCTAAGATACAGCTAAAATAAAAAGGTTGGAATTTAATCTTATTTAGAAACTTTACAAATAGCATTTTACTACCTTTGTAGGATGGAAAATGCAACAACAAGAAAAATGAGTGTGCGAGAGATCCGCCAAGATTTCCCAGCTTTGCGTCAGCAGGTTTATGGAAAGAACCTGATTTATTTTGACAATGGCGCAACATCTCAGAAACCGCAAATGGTATTGGATGCAATTAACCAGTATTACAGCATGGACAATGCGAATATTCATCGCGGCGTTCATCATTTAAGTCAAAAAGCAACTTCTGAATACGAAGAGGCACGAGAAACGATTCGCCGTTTTATCAATGCTGAAAAGAAAGATGAAATTATTTTCACGAAAGGAACCACAGACGGAATCAATCTGGTTGCAAGTTCATTCGGTGAATTATTGAGTGCTGGCGATGAAATTATTATTTCTGCCATGGAACACCACTCAAACATTGTTCCGTGGCAAATGCTTGCAGAACGCAAAAAATTAGTTTTAAAAGTCATTCCCATCAATAAACGAGGCGAATTGCTTTTGGAAGATTATCAAAACATGCTTTCTTCCAAAACAAAATTGGTAGCAATCACGCATATTTCAAATAGTTTAGGAACCATTAATCCAGTTGAACAAATCATTGAAAGTGCTCATGCGGTTGGGGCAAAAGTGCTAATTGATGGTGCTCAAAGTGTGCAACATACCAAAGTGGATGTTCAGGCAATGAATTGCGACTTTTTTGTCTTTTCAGGCCATAAAGTTTTTGGTCCAACAGGAATTGGAGTTCTTTATGGAAAAGAAGCGCTTTTGGATGAAATGCCTCCGTACCAAGGTGGTGGAGATATGATTTCGAAGGTGACTTTTGAGCGAACAACATATAACGAACTACCCTTCAAATTTGAGGCGGGAACACCACATATTGCAGGAGGAATTTGTTTGGGAACCGCTTTGAACTACTTGAATCAATTTGATTCCAAAGAATTGGAAGAATACGAACGCGACTTGACTGAATATGCGCAAGAAATGTTGGAAACCTTTGAAAACATTACCTTGATTGGAACTGCCAAAAACAAAACTTCAGTCGTTTCTTTCCATATTCCTGGGATTCATCCTTTTGACATCGGAACCTTATTAGACAAGCAAGGAATTGCTGTAAGAACTGGCCATCATTGCACACAACCATTGATGGATTTTTATCAAATACCTGGAACGATTAGAGCTTCCTTTGCTTTTTACAATACACGAGAAGAAATAGACGCATTTATAGCAGCCGTGGAAAAAAGTATTTCCATGCTGGGTTAAAAAAAACAGATGACACTAGAAGAAAAACAACAAGAAATTATTGACGATTTTGCCATCTACGATGACTGGATGGAGAAATACGAATACATCATCGAACTTGGAAAAGATTTACCATTAATCGATTCGAGCAAAAAAACAGAAGACCGTTTAATTGAAGGTTGTCAGAGCAGAGTTTGGTTAGACGCAAGTATCGAAAACGATCGCGTGCGTTTAACAGCAGATTCAGATGCAATTATCACCAAAGGAATTATTGGTTTATTGGTTCGCGTTTACGATAATGAAAGTCCGGAAGACATTGTAAAAAGTAATTTACATTTTATTTCAGAAATCGGACTTCAAGAACACCTATCACCTACTCGTGCAAACGGTTTAGCAAGTATGGTTAAAAAAATCAAACTATTGGCATTGTCCGCAATCGCAAAATAAAATGGAACATTTAGAAGATAAAATAGTAGAAATCCTAAAAACGATTTTCGACCCTGAGATTCCAGTAGATATCTACGAACTTGGGTTGATTTACGAAGTGCGCATTTCGAAAGAAGGTGTGGTTGAGTTGGATATGACTCTAACTTCTCCAAACTGTCCGGTGGCAGAATCTTTGCCAAAAGACGTAAAAGAAAAGGTAGAAAGCGTCGAAGGAGTTACAGAAGCACATGTAAATATTGTATTCGACCCACCATGGGATAAGGATATGATGAGTGAAGAAGCGAAACTGGAACTTGGTTTTCTGTAAGAAAACCGTTCAATGGTTGAAAATGTTCAATGGTTCAAATTTCTCTTGAACTTTTTGAACCTTTTTTGAACTTCTTAAACTAATTTTAATTAATCGAAATACATTTGTTATGACAAGAAGAGTTGTAATTACCGGTTTGGGAGCCCTTACGCCAATCGGAAATAACGTTCCTGATTTTTGGAACAACATAAAAACAGGTAAAAGTGGTGCGGGGCCCATTACCAAATTCGACACATCCAAGTTTAAAACAACTTTTGCTTGTGAAGTAAAAGGATACAATGCAGCAGATCATTTTGATGTAAAGGAAATCCGTAAATACGATCCATTTTCTCAATATGCATTGGTTGCTGTTCGCGAAGCTGTTGCGGATGCAGGAATCAATTTCGAAAATCTGAACAGAGATCGTATTGGAGTTATTTGGGGATCTGGAAATGGAGGAATTCAAACGTTCCAAGATCAGATGAAAGAATATTCTGCTGGTGATGGAACTCCACGTTTTACTCCTTACTTTATT
This sequence comes from Fluviicola taffensis DSM 16823, assembly GCF_000194605.1. NCBI lineage: Bacteria > Pseudomonadati > Bacteroidota > Flavobacteriia > Flavobacteriales > Crocinitomicaceae > Fluviicola > Fluviicola taffensis. Next base: position 2,398,361 of record NC_015321.1, on the reverse strand, counting down.
CCAAGAATCTTAGTAGATATTGCTTCTGGTATTATTTCGATGGAATATGGACTTAGAGGAATTAACTACTGTGCTGTTTCAGCATGTGCTACATCAAATACCGCAATGATTGACGCCTTTAACTACATTAAGTGGGGAAAAGCAAATATGATTATCACGGGTGGTTCGGAAGCTGCAATTACTGAATCCGCAATGGGTGGATTCTCATCTGCGCAAGCTTTATCAAAACGCAATGATTCCCCTGAAACAGCTTCTCGTCCGTTTGATATTACCCGAGATGGTTTTGTAATGGGTGAAGGAGCAGCAGCTGTTATTTTGGAAGAGTACGAACATGCAGTAGAACGCGGAGCAAAAATTTATGGAGAAGTTGTCGGTGGAGGAATGGCTGCAGACGCATATCATTTAACAGGAACTCACCCAGAAGGTGATGGTGCCGTTCTTGGAATGGAAGAAGCTTTGCGCGATGCGGAAATTACTCCAGATCAAATTGATTACGTGAATATGCACGCTACATCTACTTCGCAAGGAGATAACAGCGAATTAATTGCGTTGAGACGCGTTTTTGGAGAAAGACAATCCCTGAGTGTTTCTGGAACGAAATCGATGACTGGCCACTTGCTTGGTGCTGCTGGTGCAGTTGAAGCCATTGCTTGTATTTTAGCAATTCAAGATTCTGTGGTTCCACCAACAATTAATACGACAGAAATAGAACCAAATTTCAAAGATTTATTTGATTTTCCATTGGAAAAAGGGAAGACAAAAGAAATCAAGTATGCGATGAGTAACACCTTTGGATTTGGTGGGCACATTGCTACGGTAATCTTTAAGAAGTTTGAAAAATAAAAGGTAGTGGAGACGCGAAGCATCGTGTCCCCACCCTTTATTTTTTCAGTTTTATCCAATCAACCACCTGCCCACAAAAAAACTGCAATTCTTCCGAATTGCGTTTCATAGGATGTGTTGTATTTAGCGTATGTCCTGCGTGTGGAATTGGAAGGAATGCATTTTGGAGATTATTCTTGTAAACCCAAGAGAAAATCGTTCGTCCATGCTCAAATGGAACAGCTTCATCTTCTACTGAATGAGCTACAAAACATGGAATCATTAGCTTTTCAATGATTGGTTGCATATTCCAGGTCGAATCACTCGCTAATATTTCAGCTAAAAATTCTGAACCTTGTGGCAAATCTTGTTTAGTTCGCATATTCGGTCGGAAATAAACACCTTTTGCTTTCCACTCTTCCATAATTTCTGGAGTCCGCGTATTCAAAGTTCTCAAGGAATTTAAAAAGATTAGACCAGAAAGTGCAATTCCTTTTTTTTCTATCACTTGACTCGCAAAAGCAGCCGAAAATCCACCCATGCTATGTCCCAATAAAAACAGATGATTTGGTTGTTGAAAGAAATCGTTTTCGAGTATCTGCTTGGTCATAAAAGTCAAATCTTCTACTTCCAATCTTCTGCAATTGTTCTTATACCTCTCTAAATCATCGAAATAATCTCCATTATCCGAGATTCCACAATGACTATAATTAAACGCTACGGATGAAATTCCGTTTTCTTCAAAATAGGCTTGAATGGTCGGAAACATGCCAAAATGATAAAATCCATTGTGACCGCAAGCCATCAAAACAATTGGAGTATTCTTTCCTGCAGAAGCATAGTTTCCTCTGAGTATTCCATTTGGACTTTCGAAGTGAAAACCTTTATTTTCCATTTTGATTTGTAAATTATATTTAAATCAACCTAAAACATTCCAAAATAACACACTCCATTTCTCCAAAACACAGCTGGCAAAGGTATTTTAACCGTATTTAATGGTTTCAACAGCTTTTTTAACCACGGTCTTTTAATGGGAAGTTGAGCCCAATCAATATCTAGTGAAATGGCATATTCTTGTTTGGCAAAATACGTTTTTCCAGTATTTAAATCCAAGTACGCATTTGAATCTCCGTTTAGTTTTGCATCAACACTGTACCCAAAACCAATCTGAATCCATTTTGGAAATTTCGATTCCTTGAAAAAAGTGCCTGGAGCCACACACAACCAATAACTTTGAGCATTATAATCTTTCAATAATCTTTCGGAAAAATTAGATCCCAAAGTATTTGGTCGAATGGCGGCATAAGGTGATGGTTTGTATCCAAATTTGAGCTGAAAACGCTGTTCGTCCCAACCCAATTGTTGCCCCATGAACAAACCTACACCTACTGTATTTGCTGCTAAATCTGACCATGAAAATCCCCACTCTGCACTAAATCCATCCAACACTTCTACCGAAAATTGATACGTCCAAGCAATTCCTCCAGAGACAAACACGGCTTTCTTCTTTGGCATTCTTGCCCAGCGCCAAGCAGCATAATTGGTCATCGATAATTTGTATGTGGTATATGCATGTCCGAATTTATCCATGTAAAGCCATTCATTTGAATCATCAAAAGAGTGAAATTTTGATTTGGGATATTCTTGGTACCAAACAGCGGAAAGGAGTGCAATACTTCCTCCTCCTAATGCGAGGTTTGTTCCTGCCACCCAATACGAACGCTTGTTCCAAGTGGTATCTGTTTTCTGAGCAGAAACACCAAATACAGCAAAAAAAAGACAGAAAAGAAGCACTTTCACAGGGGAAAAATACGACTTTCTGTCTTTATAAGTTATTCTGTACGACAAATAGTTTTCTATCTATCCAATGCTACTTCAAAGGAAATATCTACCAAATCTCCAATTTTAGAATCGGATGTCATCTTGTGTTTTGTTCTATCTACAACTGATTTCCCAACAAATACCAAAACTTCTTTTCCGTCTTTCATCATTTTAGAAACAAAACGCAAATCCAAAGCAACTTCCACTTTTGCTCCAACAAATTCCAAATCTCCCGTGATTTTATAGTCTTCGCCTACTTTCTGAATTGCTTTTGAAGTGTAGGTAATTTTTGGATATTTCTCAGATTGTATAAACTCATCACTCAATACAGATTCATCTCGGATATCGTTGAAAGTCGTCAAACTTCCACTTTTGATTTCCACATTCAAACTTTTCAGAATAGCTGATTTATCCAACTGAATGTCTGTTTTGAATTCCTTGAAAGCTCCTGCTGTTCTGCTCGCTGGAGGTCCAACTTCAAATTCCAATTTTGAATTAGACAAAATGCTTTTCCAAGCTCCAGCATCACCATCAGTGAGTGCAATTGCTGGAATATCCATCACATCTTTTTTCTCATTGGATTTATTTGTTCCAGTACTTGAGGTATCCAATAAGGTTTCAACTTTCAGTTTTTCGGGTTGAAAAACAGCATCAATACTGGTTGTGAATCCAATTAAAATAAGCGGAAAAACAATTCCTACAAAGGGTTTTTCACCTTCTTTTCGTTCCACCAAAGCCAAAGCTAAAGACGAACCAATAATTGCTCCTAAATAAGTGGGCATTCCACCGAAATTCTCATTGATTAATCCGAAACTTACTACTACTCCAACGACAAGCAATGGAATCACCAAACTAAAAAAAACACCTGATGATTTTTCGTTTTTAATCGACTTGCTAATCCATAAAGAACCCAAACCTACCAAAATTCCCATCCACAAATTCCCCTTCAGCAAAGAGTCTGAAATACCTTCCAATGAATTCAATGAGAACAACGTCCAAGCTATTGAAAACAATACTATTCCAAGTTGTAGTCCAGCATTTGAGCGCAAAGCCAAGCTACTTGCAAAGTATCCAGTTGCAAGTAAAATCACTCCGAATGTAGATACAAAGAAAGATGAAGCGAACACAAAAATTCCAAAGTAAATGAGTGAAATCCCAGTGTTAAAAGCTCCTTCTTCAGCACCAAACCAACGAATTGCAAACCAATCCTTGATTTTTGCCAGTAAAGGAATCAGCGTTCCAATAATTGCAAAAGAAGCCACTTCCATCGTCCAATTCACATCAAATCCTTGGTAATTTGCTTTTGCTCCAATTGGAATCAACGCCAAAAATCCAATAAAATAAGGTGCTACCTTTCGGATTTTTTCAGAAAGCAAGGAAACAAAATATCCTGCTCCTACCATTCCAATTAAAGTGAAACAAATCATTCCTAATGATGGATCCTCCTCAAATCCATTGGTCAAAGCAACAATCAAACAGATGATTGCGATGCTCAATGATGTTTTAAAAAAGAACGCTGATCGTACTAAAAAGGCGCTAATAATTGCTATTATTCCCACACCTAGTCCCAGATAATTTTCCATATAAGTAATTTTTTTACAAGTATACAACTAATTTAGTTACCGTGGTATTTATTTTTTTTGAAATTAATTTAATGAGAAAAATTAGTTCAAAAAAACGAGCTTTCCAAAGAAAAATGAATACAATAAGTTTTTGAAAATCTGACCGTTAGAGAAATAAAGGGTTTTTCACCTTTAACTCCATTAATTGATGAAAAATCGACTCATTTAAAGCACCTTGAAGGACTTCCAAATGCTGTAATCGGTGGCAATCGCTTCCAAGAATATCAATCAAGTCAGCTTTTAGGAGTCTAATTGCTTGATTCTTCACATCGGGACCGTAATGTCCTGTAAAGGAATTTAAGTTCACCTGAATCATGCAACCTCTTTCTCGGAACGATTTTGCCACTTCAATGGAGGGATGATAATAGATATAACGCTCAAAATGCGCTAAAATGGGTTGATATCCCGCAGATTTCAATTGAAAAATAAGGTCTTCTACTTGTGAAGGTTTGTTTCGGAATGAAAACTCAAAAAGAATGTGATTTCCTCCAAAAGGCAGTAAATCCTTTGTTTGAATGCGTTTCACAAAGGTTTCATCGTAAAAATACTCTGCAGAAGCTTCGAGAATTATATTCAATCCCAAATCCTGACTAACCTTTCTTACTTCATCGAGTTTGTTTTGAATAATTTGGTGAGAATTATCATAAACACCTGACATAACATGCGGAGTCATAATCAATTTTTGATATCCCAATTCTTCAAACTTCCGAAGCATTCCGATAGTATGATCCATCGTTGGTGCACCATCATCAATTCCAGGAAGCAAATGGCTGTGAATATCAACGAGGAGTTTTCCTCCTAAATCTACAGATTCCTTTTGTTTTCCTTTAAATAGGTTGAGAAAGCCCATCCTAACGTTGGTTGTACATGTTTTTGTAATAATCTTGGTAAGCACCAGAAGTAACTTCTTTCACCCAATCTTGATGTTCAATATACCATTTTACGGTGTTTCTTAATCCTTCTTCAAATGTAATACTTGGCTTCCAACCCAATTCATCAAACAATTTTGTCGCATCAATGGCATAGCGTAAATCATGCCCAGCTCGATCTTTCACATAGGAAATCAGTTCTGCACTTTCTCCTTCTTTACGTCCCAATTCGAAATCCATAATTGTACACAATTCGTGAATTAAATCAATGTTTCGCCATTCGTTCCATCCACCAATATTGTAATTACAACCGATTGCACCTTCGTGAAAAATAACATCAATTGCCCGAGCATGGTCTTCTACCCATAACCAATCGCGCACATTGATTCCTTCTCCATAAACAGGAAGAGGTTTCTTGTTCAATATATTATTAATCATCAGTGGAATTAGTTTCTCCGGATGGTGATGGCTTCCGTAGTTATTTGAACAATTAGAACGTTTTACCGGAAATCCATACGTATGATAATAAGCTGATACAAAGTGATCTGAAGCTGCTTTCGATGCTGAATAAGGACTTCTTGGATCATAAGAAGTAGTTTCCGTAAAAAACCCTTCTAGGTCAAGCGACCCAAAAACTTCATCCGTAGAAACATGGTAGAAAACATGTTCTCCCATTGTTTTCCAATAGGCTCTTGCTTGATTCATCAAATTGACAGTTCCAACGACATTTGTATGTACAAATTCCATCGGACCCTCGATGGAACGATCCACATGAGATTCGGCAGCTAAATGAATCACATCTGTTATTTGATAGTTCTCAAACGCTTCTTTCACATCTTGTTCTGAAGTAATATCTCCCTTTACAAAAACGTGATTTGGCGCATCGATAATATCTTTCAAATTTGCCAAGTTACCCGCATAAGTCAATGCATCAAATGTGATAATTTGATAAGACGGATATTTATTTACTAAAAGTCGAACCAAATGTGATCCAATAAATCCGGCACCACCCGTTACAAGAATATTCATACTAACAATTAATGGAGTAAAGTTAGTAAAACCGACTGAAACAAAACCAGATACCAATTGGAATAGCATAAACTGGTTTTTTTCAGGTTTAATTTGAACTAAATCGTTTTTTAAATCGTTGATTTGACTACTTTTAGCATCGAAAATTATTGCGCACCATGAAAATACTATCACGATTATCACTGATCACTATTCTATCCTTTTTGACATTTTCTGGAATTTCTCAGGAAAGTTACATGACAAAGGTTAATAAAAAGGAATTTCCACAGAAGATTGCAAAAGCAACAGGAGATCAAAAATTAGTTTACGAATATTTCTATACGCTATTTCTTAAAAAGGAGCCAACACCTAAGTTGTACGATGCTTATTTATCGAAGCTCAAGAAAAAAACGGATCGAAATCATCAGGAAATCGTTCAATTAATTGAGAGCGCTGCACTTTCTCCGGAAGAGCGTTTGGCATTTGCGGTGAAGTTTGTGGAAAAGAACAAGGACGTAAAAGTACTCAGTGTTCTGGGGAAACATTTTTTGGCAAACAGTTACGACTTATTGGATGATGAAGCCAAAGTGATTCAAACATATGAAAGAGAACTTCACAATTTCAAAAAATATCCCGGAATTCGCTTAAAAAATGTGTATCTGACTTTAGGGACGAGTAATTATTACTTGGGAAACACGGATAAGTGCCTTTATTACTTCAATAAAAGTGTAGAAGCTACAGATAAAAGAGATACTGCATCTTTAGCTGGTTTATTGATGAATGTTGGAGTAATAAATTACAGAACAGGAAATAATGCAGCTGCAATTAGCGCATACAAACGAGCTGATAAAATTAATGGATCTATCGACTTACAATTAAAAGGTATGATTCTGGAAAATTTAGCTCTTTCCTATACTAATTATGGAAGAACAGATCTTTCCATGAAATACTACGATGATGCTGGCGAAATCTATTTAAAGCTAAAAGACACCTTAAAATACAATGCGCTCATTCAAAACAAGGTTGGTGATTATATCAAACTCAATGATTTTGAATCTGCCATAAAGAGCCTAAAAACGAGTATGGCCTTTTTCAAGAAGACCAACAATAAAACCTTACTCCCTTCTGCTCATGCAAAAATGGCTGACATTTACCTCCAATTAAAGGATACCTCACATGCTATAACTGAAATTAACAAGGCAATTGGATTATCTAGGAATAACAATACATTTACCTATGTTACATCAGTATTTGCAAAATCAAGTATGGTTGCTGGTCAAGAGGGTTTAAATATTCTATTAAATCTAGAAAAGGAATTAATTCAGAAGAAATACGACGGTGAAAATGCTACTTTATACAATAAAATTGGTGTTCGTTATAAAATAATGAATCAATTGGTGCCCGCAGAAAAATACTTTCGAAAAGCCATTGAAGCTGAATTAACACATACACCTCCAAAACCTGAGGTAATGGTTGGAAATAATCAAAATTTGGGAGTGGTTTACTATGATCGAAAAGAATATGCTTTAGCGTTAAAAGCATATCAAGAAGCTGATAAATACCAAGATATAAAAAATATCACAGGTCAGCATCTTGCAGATCGGTTTGAACTTTATGCCAATGTCTATGGAAAACTAGGACAATACAAATTGGCTTATGAAAATTTGAGCAACTACAAACGCGTACAAGACTCCATAAACTCACTGAGTCTCAATGATAAAATCCTTTCTCTCAAACAGGAATTTCAGACCCAACAAATTGAAGATTCATTGAGTATTAATAAGAAGGAATTGAATCTTTCAAATCTCAAGATTATCTCCGAAAAAGCAACCAATCAACGAAATACATTCATCATTTTCGGGATGCTTATCGTTTTGGTGCTCATTTTTGGTTTGGTCATTCTTATCGCTCGAAGCAACAAACAACGAAAGGTAGCCAATTTAGCACTGACTGAGAAAAATGAAGAGATTAAGTTGCAACAAATGATCGTTCAACAAAAGAATGATGAGATTATTGATAGTATCAATTATGCAAAACGGCTTCAAAACACCATTCTTCCACCTCAAGCAGAGATTGATGATTTGTTCCCAAAAAATTTCGTTTTATACAAACCAAAAGACATTGTAGCTGGAGATTTTTATGTGTGCGAAAATATTGAAATGGCTGGCAGAAAGATAGGAATTGTTGCTGTAGCAGATTGTACTGGACATGGTGTGCCAGGAGCACTGGTTTCTATGGTTTGTTCTTCTGCTATCAAACGTTCTGTGGTTGAATTTAATTTGACTGATCCTGGTAAAATACTTGATAAATCAGCACAGTTAGTGGTACAATCCTTTCAATCGGCTCATGAAAAAGTGAAAGATGGAATGGATATTTCCTTAGCTTGTATCGATTTTAATTCGAAAACAATGCAGTGGGCTGGTGCCAATAATCCTTTTTGGATGATTCGCAACAATGAATTAATCGAAATAAAAGCAGATAAACAACCTGTTGGTTTAAGCGACAATAAAAAAGATTTTACGACTCATACGATTCAACTCGAAACAGGAGATAAGCTGTATTTCATCTCTGATGGTTATGCCGATCAGTTTGGAGGAGTTTCGGGGAAGAAATTGAAGACCAAAAATCTAAAAGACATGCTGATTGAAACCAATCAATTAAGTATTTCAGAACAGGGAAAAAAACTGGAGAATTACTTTGCGGAATGGAAAGCAGATTTCGAGCAGGTAGATGATGTCTGTATCATGGGAATTGAAATTGTATAAAATGAAAAAAGCGGATAAATGTTATCCGCTTTTTTCTTGGGGCATTCTTGTTTTATCGAATTAAATGTACAAACCCTTGCTGATTAAAATCTTTACCAGATCCCATTTTAGCAGTGATGTTGTAAAAATAAACTCCTTCTGTTGCATCATTTCCTCCTTGATCTTTCCCATCCCATTTAAAATCTGGTTTGTCAAATTCAGCCATCACATTTCCCCAACGATTGGAGATTGTAACATTCAAACTTGTAATTCCAGAATAAGACACTAGCGAGAAATAATCATTCGTTTGATCATTATTTGGTGAAAAAATATTGGGAACGTCCATATTGCAAACAAGTGACATATCTACATAGAATGAATCGATTTCAGAGATACAATTTCCATTTTGCGCATATACATAATACATCATCGAATTATCCGGATTCAAAGTGTTTGTTGGGCCAGTTAAACCTCCTGGCATCCAAATAAACGTACTATTTTGCAAATCAGAGCTTACAGTTGCAGTGACTGGTGTTCCTGGACAAACTTCAAAATCAGCTGGTACAGTGATCACCGGATTTGGAGAAAAACTAGTAAGTATCGAATCTTTTGCGGTTGGACATCCAAAGAATGAACCTTCTACATAAATCCATCCAACCGTAGAATTGGTTACTGTGAAAGTAGAATTAGTGCTTCCTGTTGGTGTCCAAACAGTTGTCATTCCAGGAGTGTTTCCAGATACAGAAAGTGTTGTGGAAGATCCACTACAAAAAGTAGGGATACCAGAAATAGAAACAGCTAAGGCCGGAACAACCAAAACAGATCCAGATTTAGCATCCGTACATCCATTTGGAGAGGTTCCAACTACAGAATAATTGCTCGTTAAAGTTGGCGAAACCAATCTAACAGCTTGAGTACTTCCGTCATTCCATTGATAAGTTGTTCCATTCACGGATGAAGAAGCCATTAGTTGAACTTGATCACCAATACAGATAGAATCTGTCGATATTTGCAATGTAACCGTTGGCTTCGGTCTAACAATTGCCACCGTAGATACAATATTCGAAACACATCCATTTACATCTGTTCCTACTACAGAATAAACTGTAGAGCTAGCTGGTGTAACAGAAATTGATGTTCCTGTTAAATTCCCTGGTGTCCAAACATAGTTCATTCCTTGAGCTACAGAAGATGCCGTAAATTGAGCTGCTTGCCCATTACAAACAGTGTCATTTGCAGAAACGGATATGACTGGTGGAGCATTAAAGGTGATGGTAAACGATTCTTGATCATCACAACCCACAGCCCCATCATAGACATAAATCGTTTGAGAATTTGAAATAATTGCACCTGGATTTAAGATTGTTCCCGTTCCACCTGGGCCAGTAGAATATTTCTGATTACCACTCATCAATGTCCCCGAAATTGCTGGTAACGTATATGAAGAGCAGGTAACTACATTTGTAATTGGATTCAATGTGGGAGTTTGAATAAACGCCACACTTAAATTTGCAACGGAATCGGCACAGCCAGGTGCACCATCAACCGTATATGTATAAAGTCCATTTGTATTGGTTCCTGATGTAAAGGTTCCTAAATGGTTATTTGTCAAAGCACTTGGGCCAGTCCAAACTCCTGACGAGGACAATATTGGGCTTGCAATGGTATTAAATAAATTTACAGAAGGTGTAGAAAGGCATTGAGTTACTGAGTAATTATGAGGAGTTGGTGCACATTGAAACATTTTCAAATCATCAAATCCCACATCGTTTCCTCCAGTACCAGCTAGGTTTGTACTGATTTCAAAAACAATTGAATTGGTTGTTGCAGTAAAGGAAGTCATCGTGATATCGTTCCAAGTACTTCCGTTAATGACATTTTGGGTAGCAAGTATATTTCCTCCATTGTCTTTCACACGGATTGTGAGGTCATTATTACTCACAAAAGCATCGCGTGTAGAAAAAGAAAAACGGTATTGCTGTCCCACACAAATATCTGTGAATGGTTGAGAATAAAGTAAACCGATATATCCGTCTACAATGTTCATATACATTCCGTAAGTTCCTGTGCGGACGCAACCAGCGTATGTTTGAGGTGTGTTTTGATAAGTGACTCCAGGTAAAAGTGCTGTAATAGGAGTCGTATATTCGTAGGACTCGTGATAGACTTGGGTCCAGTTACATTGAGAATATCCAACAGTGCTAGAGGAAATAAGGCATAGAAGGAATAAATATCGTGATAAGAACTTCATTTTTTGGAGATTATGTGGAAGTAAATAAATGTGGGCAAGATGAAGCTCCTACCCACATTTGAATAAAATTTGATTATTGAATAACCAACTTAACAATACTCAATTTAGTATCGTTTTGAACATGTAAAAAGTAAACTCCTTTATTCCAATCTCTCACAGATAATTCTGTTTGAGAAGCTGAAGTTTCAATAGTTTGAATCAATGTACCTTTCAAATCAAATGCTTTTACAGTAGCTTGCATTGTATTCGGCAAAGCGATTGTAACAAGATCTGTTGCAGGATTTGGATATATATTCAATCCATCAATTGTGTTTTCACCAACTGAAGCTGTACTTGTTACGACAATTGTTGTAACCACTGTTTCAGTTCCGCACTCATTTGTTAAAGTCACAGACACTTGTCTTGGACCAGCAGTCAAATAGGTATGAGAAACCGTTCCTGGTGCATTTGTAAGTGTTGTTCCATCACCAAAATCCCACGAATATTCATCCGCATTTTGTGGATTCAAAATAGTGAATGTATACGTTGGCATGTTATTCTGAACATAGATTGTAGAAGCAGTTGGCGCTCCAGTTACAGAAACGTTGATTGAACCAACACCCACACAACTGTTAGCAGCAGTTACATTTACAACATATAAACCAGTTTGAGTGACCGTTCTAGTCTGAGTTGTCAATTGAGAATTACTCCAAACATACGTTGAACCCGTATTTCCTGCATTTAATGTGATCGATTCGCCTTCACAAATTGTTGTATCATTTCCAAGTTCCACCAATGGATTGGTATTCAAAATCTCGATTGTTTCGATTTTTTTCGCACAAGTCGTGGAAGAATTACTACTCATCCAAACATCATACATTCCTGGTTGAATATTTGTAAATGTAGTACCAGTTTGCCATGCAGTTGGTGCAACATTAGTAGCAACCAAAGCAACTTGTGATATTGGAGCTGTAACAACCAAATTAGAAATCGCATGTCTTAAAGCATCACCTCCTGTTGAAGCACTAAATGCATGTTTCCAAGTAGCTGTATTGCTATTCACGTAAGCTGGAGGCATTTGAATGTTACTAAAAATTGTAAGTCCATCAATGATTAAACTCGCTTTTCCAAAAACATCAATTTTAAAATCAACTTGTACATCTGTTTTATTTTTCCATGCGCTCGTATTATTACTGTAGAACAATGTAGGAGCATCAACAGGGATAATTTGGTTAATTGTAATACCACCTGTATGACCATATACTAAATAAATTCCTGGAGCATTTGTATTATTGCTAGCTGCATCAAAAACTAATCTCAATTTAGAACCACTTCCATTTTGATTTCCATTATTCGCTACATCATTTGCAAAAGAGTAAGTAAGACCATCTGCCCCACCTGTACCATTTACATTAATTGGTAAATCAGCAGTCATTTTAAAAGAAAGAGACATTGCATTATTCGTTCCTGCATGAAAGTTTGGGTCATTAAAAATCACTGATCCGTTGTTGCCTGTTGCAGAAGGAGTTAATACTGCCCTACCTCCAGTAATTGAAGCATTTCCTTGTAAAGAAACATTTGTCAAATCTGTAGCAGCATCCGCCAATGGATTAGAATAAACAACACTTTCAGTTACCTGAGTAAATCGGTTATTCAAAGAAACTGTTCCTCCTAAATTGTTACAATCATAGTTAATAATGGAAACATCTGACCCAAATCCTACTACAACAACTGTTTCAATTGAATCGATTGCATCCGGACAAGTACTTGACCTAAAATCAGAATAAATCTTATAAATACTATCTGCAGCTGGAATAAAATTGTACGTGTTCGAAGAATTCCAAGCTTGTAATACTGAGCCATCACTAGCTACGAATCGGTATTCCCAAGTTGAACCACCATTAATCAATGCTGGAGCAACTGCAGCTGTAATTGTAACAGGAGATCCTGGTTCACAAATACTAACCGGAGAATAAGACGCTGTACGTGTTGCTTTAGATAAAGGAGTTACTGTTGTTGTAATAGTTGAAGTACAACCATGTGAATTTGTTCCAGTAGCTGTATATAAAGTTGGGTTTGCTGGACTTGCAGCTACCGTATCGTTATTGGCAACATTCAAGCCTAAAACTGGCAACCACGTAAAATTCGTTAGATTACTTGTGTCAGCTACGATAAGTTGTACGTTATCACCAGCACAATAAGCTACATTTGTAGAATTCACAGTCAATGAAGGAAGTGGATTCATCACTACTGAAATATCGTCAGAGATATCTTCATCACCTGTAGCATCACATGTTGTAATAACTCTCACGTTTATCGTTTCTGTAGGAATAGTAGAAAAAGTAGCCGCGTTTGAACTTGGATAAGCCAACCATCCTGACGTTCCATCATTGTATTCCCACTCATAACTTAAACCTGTTACTGGTATTGCACCAGTCATTCCGAAGTTTACCGTTTGTCCAGGACAAATAGAACCATCATTTACCGTTGCAGTTCGGTGTGAAGGAGTACCAGCACATGGTGGAGTAGATGTCCAAACAAACTGAATGTTTGGGGTCCATGATCCACGGGATGTAGCAGTTGGCGGTGAAGCCGGATCTGGATTGGTTGTTGCATTATTGTAGAAAATCGTTCTTTGATTCGCACCACCTAGATCGCTATATCTCCAAAAAGTATTTCCACCTGTTCCAGTTGCGTTCTCATCAACAGCAACTACGATATTATCAACTCCATTCCATTGAAAAGGTGTTGCTAATGTAATTTCTACCCAGCTGTTTGCTGCAAAAGTCACCGTACCTGTAAAACAATTTGTTAATCCAGAACCAGGAACCCAATCTGTTGTAGTTGTAAAAGCCACTTTATTTGTGTTTCCAAGATATACTGTCCAATTATTTGAATTCGCATTATTCGATCCTGTTCCCAAATAATAACGAATCTTGGAAATTAATCCTGGTCCTGTTGCACCACCCGCAATAAGATCCGAAGCCATATAGAGACTTTGAGAATAACTAAAATTACTTTGTGCCCTTACCGGTGCATTATCAGTTGTTGTTGTTGCAGTACCAACAGTAACCGTTGTTTGGGAAAAGGAGGAAAATGAAACCATTCCCAGTGCAAAAACAGAAATGTATTTGCTTAACAAAACTCGTTTACGCATTTTGTTAAAAATTAGTTTAGCCATAAGTTTATAATAAGTTTAATTTTTAGCTAACTTATGGAAATTGAGGGGGTTCAACATAAAATTGAGTGAGACAAAAAAGGGACAATTGAAAAAAAATCTATTCTCGTTTTGATACGGAATAAAAGGTGCTGTTTACAACTGAAAATTCACTTCAAAAGCCCCTGTAATATAGATATCTAAAGGATTCTATCCTATTTTTAAAACGGCTATTTTGGTAGGCTGATTTTCTATTGATTCTTTGCGAATCGTTTTTCGTCGCGTTTTTACTCTCATTTATTTCTAAAATCTACATTTTCACAAAATAAAACCATTTTAAACAAACTGAATTATGACTAAATAAGAAGTTTATTCTTAAATTATTAGTAATAATTCATACAACACGGAACTTTATTAAGTGGCTTGAAGAAGAAAAGATCTTAGTTCAGATTTTCAAATTAGTAGGCAAAAAAAATGTGGGTGAGAAAACTCTCACCCACATCCTTTCTAAATCATTAAACTTATTGGATAACCAATTTAACAATACTCAATTTTGTATCGTTTTGAACATGTAGGAAATAAACTCCTTTATTCCAATTACTCACAGAAATTTCTGTTTGAGCACCTGTTGTTTCCAAAGACTGAATCAATCCGCCTTTCAAATCAAAAACTTTCACAGAAGCTTCCATTGTATTTGGCAAAGCAATTGTTACCATATCCGTTGCAGGATTTGGATAGACACTCAATCCTTCAATGGTGTTTTCACCAACTGAAGCAGTACTTGTCACTACAATTGTCGTAACCACTGTTTCAGTTCCACACTCATTTGTTAAAGTTACAGATACTTGTCTTGGACCAGCAGTCAAATACGTATGAGAAACTGTTCCTGGCGTATTTGTAACCGTTGTTCCGTCACCAAAATCCCACGAATATTGGTTCGTGTTTTGTGGATTCAAAACAGTAAATGTGTACGTTGGCATGTTGTTCTGAACAAAGATTGTTGAAGCAGATGGTGCATCCATCACATCAATATTGATTGAACCTACTCCAACACATCCATTTGCAGCAGTAACATTTACAACGTAAGGACCTTCTTGAGAAATTACTCTCGTTTGAGTAGTTACTTGAGAGTTACTCCAAACATACGTCGAACCAGCATTACCTGCATCCAAAGTGATTGATTCACCTTCACAGATTGTTGTATCGTTACCTAACAAAACCAATGGATTTGTATTCACCATTTCGATTGTCTCGATCATTTTAGCACATGAAGCATTTCCATCATTACTCATCCACACATCATAAGTTCCTGGTTGAACACCTGTGTAAACAAGATTATTCCCCCATACTGTTGGAGCAACTGTTGTAGGAACGAGTGCAAACTTAGCTGAACCCGTAAAAATAGATAAATCAGTTATTGCTTGACGTAAAGCATCACCACCAGTTGTTGCGCTGAAAGCATGTTTCCAAGTACTCGTGTTAGCAGTCATGTATGCTGCTGGCATTTGGATATTCGAGAAAATTGAAACTCCATCTAACAAAAGACTCGCTTTTCCGGCATTATCAATTTTAAATTCAACCAAAACATCCGTTTTTAACTTCCATCCAGTTAAGTTATTGCTGTAAAACAGAGTAGATGGTGCAGTAGGAGTAACTGAAGTACTACTTACTCCACCTGTATTTCCATAAACAATATAGATACCAGCCATATTGATTGAACTATTATCACAAGCATCAAAAATTAATCGGAATTTTGAACCACTTCCATTTTGATTTCCAGTATTTACCACATCATCACCGAATGAATAAGTTAATCCATCAGCTCCACCAGTTCCATTCGTGTTAATTGGAAGATCTGCAGTTAACTTAAACTTCATTGAAAAAGAATTATTAACACCCAATGAAACACCTGTGTTTGGGATAATTGCTGAACCCGTATTTCCTGTAGCAGATGGCGTTAACACCAATCTTCCAGCAGTTATTGCCGCATTTCCTGATAAAGCAACGTTTGTTAAATTCGCTGAACTTGCAAAAGGATTTGAATATACTGAAATTCCTGTGGGGTCAAAAGTATTAGATAAAGAAACTGTTCCTCCTAAATTATTACAATCATAATTAACAACTGCAACATCAGCACCAAAACCTACAATAACAGAAATAGGTAATGAATCAACATAATCAGGACATCCGTTGCTTCTTACTTGGTAGTAAATTTTGTAGATACTATCTGCAGTAGGAATAAAATTGTATGTGTTAGAAGAATTCCAAGTTTGTAATTCTGAACCATTGCTAGCCAAGAATCTGTATTCCCAAGTAGAACCACCATTAATCAATGTTGG
This sequence comes from Fluviicola taffensis DSM 16823, assembly GCF_000194605.1. Taxonomy (NCBI): domain Bacteria; kingdom Pseudomonadati; phylum Bacteroidota; class Flavobacteriia; order Flavobacteriales; family Crocinitomicaceae; genus Fluviicola; species Fluviicola taffensis. Next base: position 2,381,749 of record NC_015321.1, on the reverse strand, counting down.
AGTTACAGCAGCTGTAATTGTAACAGGAGATCCTGGAGCACATATAGTATTCGGAGAATAAGATGCCGTGCGAGTTGCTTTAGAAACAGGAGTTACCAATGCCGTAGCTGTTGAAGAACAACCAGCTGCATTCAAACCTGTTACTGTATACGTTGTTGCATTTGTTGGATTTGCTAAAACCGTATCGTTGTTTGCAACATTCAAGCCAGTTGCTGGTAACCAAGTATAGGTTGTCGTTGGAGCTACATCAGCAACAATTAATTGAACATTCCCACCTGCACAATAAGCAGATTGTGGTGTGTTTACAGTCAACACAGGAGCTGCATTAACAGTAATTGTAATATCATCTGTAGTATCTGCAGCGCTAGTAGCAATACAAGTTGTGATTGCTCTTACATTCACTGTTTGCGTCAATGGTGTTGAAAAAGCAGCCGTAGTTCCTGTTGGAAAATTCACCCATCCTGGACCAGAACCATCATTATACTGCCATTGATAACCAAGACCAGTTGCAAAAGTTGTCCCTGTAAGGGATAAATTGACTGGTATATTTTCACAAACTGTTGAAACAGAAGATACTGCTGTTGCATGAGTAGGTGTAGCTGAACAAGCTGGAGCTATCTCGTGAACAAATTGAGCTTGAGGAACATAATTGAATCTTCCTAATCCAGTTGGTGGAGACGCTGGGTTCGGGTTATTGCTATCACTGTAATAATACATTGATCTATCAGCACCAGTACTTTGAGACCTCCAGTTAATTGTGGAATATCCTGTTGTATTTTCATCTACTGCAACGACGATGTTACTAACACCATCCCAAATAAATGGAGTTTGAAGTGTAATCTCCATCCAAGTATTTGCAGCAGGTGCAGTTAATGAACCTGAATAAACCTGAGTCATACTTGCTAATGGAACCCAATTAGTTGTCGATGTAAAACTAGTTTGAGAAGTAGCTCCTAAAAATACAGTCCAAGAATTAGCATTTGTAAGGGAGCCAGATGCATTAAAAAAACGAATTTTCGTAATAGCATTCAATTGACCAACAACTGCTGCGTCAAAATCAGTCGCTAAATAGATTTGTTGTGAATAAGTGTATCCAAAATAACCATAAATAGGAACATTTCCTTGAGTGGTTGTTCCAGTTGCAACCGTCGTTGTTATTGTCTGTGCAAAGGAAAGTAAAGAACCCATTGACATCAAAATTCCCAACGCGAGATTTTTTGAAGCCTTTCGATTCAGAAAGTTAAAAGTTGTGAGTTTCTTCATAATATAAGTTTAATATTGAGCTAACTTATGAAGAACTAGAATGTTTTACTAAATGATTAGTGAGACAAAAGCAGGACAAATACTCAATTATTAAATTCTTAACACGTGAATGCTTGTTTCGAATGAAAAAATCACTAAATCGATTTGATAAATCGATTCAAATCATCCAAAGACTCAATATTTAATTTCTTACGTAAACGCAAATTCGTCTTGCGAACTGAATCGGGTGAAATCGCAAGGGTTCTCGACATTTCCAAATTGGACAGATTTAGCTTAATTAAAGCTGCCAATCGAATCTCAGCGGATGTAATTTCAGGATATTTTTCATGAAAGAAGTCGAAAAAACCAGGATTCAACTTTTCAAACAGTCTCTTAAATTCAATCCAATCATTCTCTGTCAATAGTGAAAACGATTGCAAATCATTCAGCATTGTTTCTTTTTCTTGATCAGATTTGGTAAATTGACTTTTCTCAAAAGACTCCACTTGCTCCTGTAAATCAAAAATCTCTTTATTCTTGTCAAACATCGTTGAAAGTAAAGTGCGCATTTCTCGTTCTGTCGCATGCAATTCATCTTCTATTTTCTGAGAACGCAAAGTGAATAATTCCTTGTCTTGAGATCTCTTAAGTTGTATTTGTTTAATGATAACATAACTCGTCAGACCTACAATGAGACAGATTACAAAAAGCCCAATAATAATCAAATCATCTTTCTTCTTCTTCTCTTTATAAATAATATTCTCTCCTTGTTTTTTCTCGAATTCAATTTGAAACTCGGCATTTTTAATGTTTACAAACCGACTGTTTTCATTGTTAATCTCTTTATAAGAAATATATTTTTTGTAGTTTATCAATGCTAATTTGTCTTGATTTAGTTTCTCGTAATACGTATACTTTGTTCTGTATTGTGAAGCGAGTAACAATGGATTTTTTTCACCGCGCATTAAACTGTCAAAAATTTTCATTTTTTCTGCCGATTGCTCGATTTTATTCTCTTCTAAATCCAATTCGATTAACAATGCCAATGCATTAATTTGGCTGCTTCGCTGATTGCCTTTCGCACTGACTTGGTAGTCAAACTCAACTAGTTTTCTTGCTTGGTCATTTTCATGCTTGGTCATTGCGATATAACCTAAATTACCAGACAAAATACCTGTCCAAGCTTCATCTTTTAATTTTACCGCCTGATTGTAGGCCTTTTGGAGATACCATTCAGAAGTAGAATTTTCTAATTTTTCTCTATAAATAAGACTGAGGGTATTGTAAATTTTGATTTTACTCGTTTCAGAAATATGTGGGTGATGCAGCGCAATTTTCAAATGATTTTCAGATAAATCAAATCTTCTGAAAAAATAGTACAATTGACCTAATGTTTCATGAAAATTAGCTAAGTAAGGTTTCCGGGAATTGTAAACATCCTCTTCTTCCTTGAGTGTAATGTACAAAAAATAATATGCTTCCTGATAATTTTGCCCATCACAGAACCATTGACCAATCGTAAAACACAACTCAGGATAATCACTTCTAGAAATGGCTCTTTCTTCTTTACAAAGTTTCTTTAAAAAAGACTTCCATTCCGTATTAGAACTAAAATCTTCTCTGTGGTAATTTTCGAAGAGCCGAATAAATGAAGTTCCTCGATTTTTATTCTCAGAAACAATTTTTGCAACTCCCTGAACTGCAGTCATCTTAGCTCCAAAGCTGAAAGAAACTGAAAAACAGGTAAAAATGAATACAATGAAACTAACGCTATAATTCTTCAAGGTTGTAGTTTTTCTTCGCTCAAATATAAGCTAATTCCATTCGAAAGAAAAAATTCTTATCTCATCAAATTTATATGGCCTTTATATTCGTATTTTTCATCGTTATCATCATCCTTGAATCGAATCACCCAAGTGTATAAACCAGATTGAACCATTGCCCCTTTGTAGGTTCCATCCCAACCACTTGCGGTATCTTTCGATTCAAAAATCAATTCTCCCCAACGATTATAGACATAGAATTCATACGTCGCTGGAGAAAACCCTGCAGTCATAATTGGTAAAAACACATTATTATGTTGATCACCATCTGGAGTGAATGAGTTCGGAACATAGAATATCAATTGATCCTTAACAACCACAATTCGATAAGTTGTGTCTCTACAACCTTGATCTGAAATCACAATTAACTCAACGTTGTAATTTCCTACTAGTCCGATTGGAAATTGATGCGTTGGATTCTCTTCCTGAGAACCTGAACCGTCGTCAAAATTCCAGATATTTTGATCATTATTAATGGATGTATTATCAAAATGAACCGTTGGATCTATCGAAAATGCTTGTTGTGGATTGACATTGAAACTAGCAATCGGCAACGGATCCACGCAAATCATATCTGAAATCGTTCTGGAAGTAGTACACAAATTATCTGCCGTTATTGTCAAGGTCACATCAAAACAATCAATTCCTGTATATTGATGATTTACAATTGAATTACTAGAAGAAGTTGTTCCATCACCCAAATTCCATTCTACGATTGAATTCTGATTCGCACTGCTTTCATTGATAAATTGAACATCTAGTGGAAAACAGCCTTTTATTACATCCGATGAAAAGGCAATAATTGGATTCTCAGTAACCTGAATAGTGACCTTAACGGTATCATTGACACACATCGTATCTGCTGGTAACACATAAGAGAAATCATAATCTCCATTAGGTAAAAGAGATAAATCAAGAACTCCTGTTGAAGCATCAAATTGGTTTGTTGGAGAAGTAGATGTTTCTGTCCAATAAGGAAGCAAGGTTTGGAAAGAACCTGTTGTGTATTGATCCAGATCAACCGTTGAACCAGCAGTATTACATACATGTAAATTGGTTGGATTCGCAGAAATCGGTTGACTATTCACCGTAATTTGAAAATGACTTGTATCGTTCAGACAAAATGTACCGTGAACAACATACTCCGCTACATTAGAACCTTGAAGACCGTTGATTGTAAGCTGTCCACCCACCGTTAAATTCGCTCCCAAGGTATTTGCTGGATCTTCCCAAGTTCCGCCAGCAGTAGCGCCAGTAGATAACAAATCGGAAAGATCAACCGCTCCATTCGTTTCACACCAAACCGCAAGACTATCTAAACCTGCATGTTTTTGTGCCTCAAAAGAAACCATTATTTGATCTGTTTTTGCACATTGTGCTGCATTTTTCACCGTTACTTCATAAGTTCCTGCTGCCGTTACATTCAATGTTTGATTGGTTGTTCCATCATTCCACAAGTACGTTCCTCCAGGATTCAATGCATCCAAAAGAAGATTAGAGCCTTCACAAAGTGTTGTATCTGGCCCCAAATTCACAACAGGAAATGTACTGTAAGAAACAACTACTGTATCGTAAGAATAACAAATTGGTCTGAAGGTAATATCGTCCAACAAAAAGTCGTTTCCACCACCACCAGTATTCTGATTGTTAATACAAATCAGTGCTGAATTATTTAGTCCAGAATTCCAAACTTGGAAATATTGTTGCCAAGTACACCCCACTGTAGAAGTAGAAAACACAGGTCCAATTGAGCTTCCATTGATTGAAAATTGCAACTGAGCCACGTTTACTTCATTCAACGCATTTGAAACCCATGAACCAAATTGATAATCTGTATTTGCCTGCACAGGAACAGTTTGACACCAAACATTCACTCCAGGAGTAGCTGCACCATTTACAATCATCATTTGAGTTCCAGGAGCGGCAGAATGATCTGTACACGTAAAGAAATTATCATGGGCTGCATTTGGATTAGTGCCTATTGCATAAGTACTTGGTAACGAAAGCAATCCCCAAGTTCCACCTGTTCCCAAATTATAAGCTGTAGTAAATCCAGTATTCCCAGATTCAAAATCACCATTCACAATTTGATTATTTCCTAGTTTTCCTGCTCTTACACTATACGTTCCGGGTCCTGTAACAAACCGAGTGGAGCTAGTGGAATTGTTGTTCCATTTGTAAGTATCATACGTACCGCTAGTCGCAGCATTCAATGTAATTGTTTGATTGGTGCAAAGCGTAGTATCTGGACCAATGTTAACAGAATTGATATTCCCAATAGCAATCGAGAAATTAGCAACATCGTTTGCACAACCACCTGAACCAACTACAGTATAGGTAAACGTATAATTTCCTTGAGCAAGTCCGTTCGTGTTAAATGTTGATGTACCAGGATTAAAATTTCCAGATGCTGGAGTTGTTGTTTCTAACCAAGTTCCAGATGGTGTTGATCCAACAGACAAGAATGACGACATGGTAATCACTGGACCAGATCCACAATAATAAGCACCATTGTCAAATCCAGCGGATACTGGTTGAGTAATTGTAACCGTAAACATTTCTTCATCAGAACAGCCAGTAGCTCCACCAAATGCATAAAGCGTTTGACTTGTTGTAATTGTTTGTCCTGCATTAAGAGTCGTTCCTGTTCCTCCTGGGCCTGTATAATATTTTTCATTACCAGATAAAACAGTTCCCGTAATCGCTGGCAAAATGTATGACGAACATGCTTGCACATTCGCAATTGGATTCAATGTTGGAGTTGTTGTAAGAGAAACCGTAACGTTAGCAACTGAATCCATACAACCAACTGGGCCATCAATCGTGTAATTATATACCCCATTTGTATTCACACCAGAAGTAAAAGTACCTTGATAACCGTTTGTTAACGCAGAGGGTCCTGTCCAAACCCCAGCTTGAGATAATACCGTGTTAACAGTAGAATATAAATTGGTAGTTCCTGTTCCAGCACATGCTGACAAAGTTCTTAAAATTGGAAGTGGAGCACATTGAGATAAACGTAAATCGTCAAACCCCGCATCATTTCCAGGTCCACCAGCAATATTTGTGATTATTTCAAAAGTAACGGTTGTTGTAGTTGGAATAAAGGCAACCATCGTCACATCATTCCAGACGCTTGTATTATTTACAGTCTGAGAAACCAATGTTACGCCATTTGCATCCTTCACATTGATTGTCAGATTATTTGTACTCGTCCAAGCATCTCTTGTAGAAAAACTAAAGCGATACGACTGACTTAAGCATAAATCAGTAAATGGCTGTATGTACATCGCGCCTATATAACCATCGGTAATATTCAAATACATTCCCCTGCTGCCAGTTCGAACAACACCAGCATAGGTTTGAGGATCGTTTTGATACGTTGATCCCGGTACAATGTGAGGAATTGGAGTTGTGTACTCAAATGAGTCAAAAAATACAGATGTCCAATTGCATTGCGAAAAAGCATTTGAACTGATTAATAGCGTAACAGACAGTATCTGAATTGATTTTGAGAGACTTTTGAATATCATTGTAATTTTCTTCTATATGATAGATAAACTTCAAATGTAAGGGAAGGTTGCTTGATTGTATTGGGACAAAAGCGGGACAAAATGCGTTTTAATGAACAATTTGTTTCTATTTCAACAAAAAGCATGGTTATTTTTCCAAATTTGCGCCAATCGTTAAACAGTTGTATTGATTGTGTTAAAAATTTGGTATTTGGGGTTATGAATTCATTAACGTATGAAGCAACCTTATTTTAGTAGAGCGAAAGCTAGAAATGTCAACCAATAAAAGCTTTGGTAACAGAATCATAAACCAATTGAATTTTTAGTACTTGGGTTGTTGAACAAAAGATCAATTACAGACATAACAATCTAATCAGGAAAATTCTATGTCCTGTGAAGAAATCATTTAGCACGAGCTTATAGCTCACGCTAGTTTCGATTTTTTTAAAACCAGAGGTTATTACAAACTCCAGTATTCTAAATCATTAATTTTTCCTTTATAAATTCCTTTAATATCTACAAAAACTCCTTGGCCATCTTTCATCAAAGACTTGAAGTAGGTTTCATCTAGGTTTTTATAATCTCTGTGATTTACAGCTACGATAATTGCATCGTAATCTTTTCCAATTTCCACCAATGAAACGCCGTATTCGTGTTCCATTTCCTCAGAAGACGCGTGTGGGTCCACTAAATCTACTTTTACTTGGAATGATTTTAATTCATTCACTACATCAATCACTTTGGAATTTCGAATATCGGACACATCTTCTTTAAAGGTTGCTCCCATGACCAAAACCTTCGCATCTTGAATGTGTTTTCCTTGAGCAATTATTTTTTTGGTGGTTTGCTTTCCAATGTAGAATCCCATTGAATCATTCACATAACGACCACTGTTAATGATTTTTGCGTGATATCCTGCTTGTTGAGCTTTGTGTGTCAAATAATACGGATCAACACCAATGCAGTGTCCACCGACTAAACCGGGTGAAAAACGCAAGAAATTCCATTTTGTACCAGCAGCTTCAAGCACATCATAGGTATTTATTCCCAAGCGGTTAAAGATGATTGATAATTCATTGATCAAGGCAATATTTACGTCACGTTGCGTATTTTCAATAATCTTAGCAGCTTCAGCAACTTTGATTGAAGCCGCCCGATGAACGCCCGCATCAACTACTAATTCATAGGTTTTTGCAATTTCCTCAAGTGATTCTGCACCACAACCAGAAACAACTTTCACCACATTTTGAAGCGTGTGTTCTTTGTCTCCTGGATTGATACGCTCTGGTGAATAACCTACTTTGAAATCTTCCATGAATGTTAATCCTGAAAGTTCTTCCAAAACTGGAATGCAATCTTCTTCAGTACAACCTGGATAAACTGTAGATTCGAAAACAACGTAATCGCCTTTTTTAAGTGCTTGAGCAACACTTCTTGATGCACCCAGCAAGGGTTTTAAGTCGGGCAAATTGGCATCGTCAATAGGAGTTGGAACGGCTACAATAAAAAACTGAACGTCTTTTAAATCTTCCAAATCGGCGGTGAAATGAATATCACAATTTTCAAAAGCAGTAGCATCTAACTCGTTGCTTGGATCTTTCTTATTGCGCATTAAATCAACACGTGCTTGATTGATATCAAACCCTACAACTTTGATTTTCTTTGCAAATTCCAAAGCAATCGGCAAGCCGACATAACCTAATCCAATAACGGCTAGTTTTGCTTCTTTGGCGATTAATTTATTGTAGATTGAGTTGCTCATTTCTTACTTTATAAATGCGTTCAATAATTTCTACCACTTTCAATCCTTCTAGAGCATTGGTTGTGGCAGAAGTTCTTCCTTTTAATGTGTCGATAACATTCGTAATCACGAAGTGGTGATTTGCCGCCGAACCTTTGTAAGCTCCATAATCATTCCCTGGATTTGTTGGAGCTAATTCTGGCATCTCATATCCTGGAATATTACAAACCTCTACTTCATTCATGTATTGCCCACCAATTTTCACACTTCCATTTCGGCCAACAATGGTCATAGAACTTTCCAAATTTCGATCTGCAACTGAAGTGGAGTAATTAATACTTCCCATTCCACCATTGATAAAATCGAAGCTAACAAAACCCGAATCTTCAAAAGCAGTTGAATCTTTATGCGTAAAATCTGCAAATTTCCCTTGAATATTATCGATATCTCCAAACAACCAGTACATGATGTCGATGAAGTGGGAAAACTGTGTAAACAATGTTCCTCCATCTAAATCCTTGGTTCCTTTCCAGCCGCCAGCCTTGTAGTAACGCTCATCACGGTTCCAATAACAGTTCAATTGAACCATGAAAATATCTCCCAACACTTTTCGTTCTACCAAATCCTTAATCCATTCACTTGGAGGAGAATAACGGTTTTGCATCACACAGAAAACATGTTTGGATTGTTGTAGCGATTTAAAGATTACTTTTTCACACTGATCTTTTGTCAAACCCATTGGTTTTTCAACTACCACGTGTTTTTTATTTTCCAATCCTATTAAAGATTGATCCGCATGCAGTCCATTTGGAGTACAAACGTTCAAAACATCAAATTCGATACCTGAAGCTAAAAGTTCATCAACCGTTTTGAAAAAAGGAACTTGGTAACTTTCAGCCGCACATTCTTCCATTGTGCGCACATCAATCATCGCAACTAGCTCTGCTTCTGGGTCTCTATTAACCATTTCTGCATGTCTTTTGCCGATGTGGCCTGCTCCAAGAATGGCAAACTTCACTTTTTGATCTTCTGGTATCATAATCTTTTGATTGAAAAGCACAAATCTATTTTGTCTCGATTTGAGGCGCAAAAGTAATTAAATTTGCTCCTCCAACAAGCCTTATTTAAGGGCTTTAACTAGATTGTTGGTAAGCTGATACCTTTCATTGCTTTCCGGACATGTCGCAAATCCTTTCTCATCAAAAGTTAAGCGGTGTCCAAAAGCACTCATCCAACCGATTTTTCGCGCTGGATTACCTACAACCAATGCATAAGCTGGAACTTCTTTCGTAACCACAGATCCTGCTCCGATAAATGCGTATTCGCCAATATCATTTCCGCAAACAATTGTTGCATTTGCACCAATGGATGCTCCTTTTCGGACAACTGTTTTGGAATATTGATCTCTGCGATTCACTGCCGAACGTGGATTCATTACATTGGTAAAAACCATAGAAGGTCCCAAAAACACATCGTCTTCACAGATAACTCCCGTATAAATCGATACGTTGTTTTGAATCTTTACATTGTTTCCTAAAATAACTTCGGGAGAAACAACTACATTTTGTCCGATATTACATCTCTCACCAATCGTACAATTGGGCATAATGTGTGAAAAATGCCAAATTTTGGTTCCCTCACCAATGGTGCAACCAGCATCAACAACAGCTGTTTCGTGCGCAAAATATGTTGTCATTTTGTTGAATTATCGAACAATGTACTTCTCAAAATCAATGTGATCTGATTGGTACAATTCTTCTTTGGTTAAACTTTTAAAGTATGCGTAAGTTCTCTTTAAACCTTCTGCGCGATCAATTTTCGGCTCCCAATTCAAAAGAGCTCTTGCTTTGGTAATATCTGGTTGACGTTGTTTTGGATCATCGACTGGCAAGTCTTTGTAAACGACTTTCTGAGTTGTACCTGTCAATTTGATGATTTCTTCTGCAAACTGACTAATGGTAATCTCATCTGGATTTCCAATATTGATTGGATCCGAACAATCGCTATTCAATAAGCGCACAATTCCTTCCACTAAATCATCGACGTAACAAAAAGAACGCGTTTGAGAACCATCTCCAAATACCGTTAAATCTTCTCCACGTAAAGCTTGGCCAATAAACGCAGGCAAAACACGGCCATCATTCAAGCGCATACGTGGTCCATAGGTATTGAAAATGCGAACGATTCGTGTTTCAATTCCGTGAAAGGTGTGGTATGCCATCGTAATTGCTTCTTGAAAACGTTTTGCTTCATCGTAAACCCCTCTTGGACCAACAGGATTTACATTTCCCCAATATTCTTCCGTTTGCGGATGAACCGTTGGATCGCCATAAATTTCCGAAGTACTCGCAATCAATACCCGTGCATTTTTTACACGAGCCAATCCTAAACAGTTGTGAATTCCCAAAGAACCTACTTTCAAGGTTTGAATGGGAATCTTTAAATAATCAATTGGACTTGCTGGCGATGCAAAATGCAGGATATAATCCAAATCTCCACCAACGTGAATAAACTTGCTTACATCGTGATTGTAGAATTCAAAATTCTCCAGATGAAACAAATGTTCAATGTTTTTTAATCGTCCAGTAATGAGATTATCCATCGCTATCACATGAAAATCATCTTTCACAAAACGATCACACAAATGGGAGCCTAGAAATCCAGCTGCACCAGTAATTAAAACGCGTTTTCTTGCTGTACTCATGTTATTTCGAAACGATTGATCTGCCTATTGAGCTGTAATAAAACCCTTTTTTATTCATTTCTGAAATTTCGAACAGGTTTCTTCCATCGAAGATAACCGAATCTTTCATCAACAACTTCATTCTATCAAAATCAGGGTTTCTAAAAACTCCCCATTCCGTACAAATCAGCAAAGCATCAGCATCTTTCAATGCGTCGTATTCATTGTCTGTGTATGAAATTTGGTCACCGATTACTTTCTGAACATTCTCCATCGCTTCTGGATCATACCCAGTGATGTGAGCTCCTGCTTTCGTTAAAGCTTCAATCATATACAAAGCTGGTGCTTCGCGAATATCATCTGTATCTGGTTTAAATGCCAAACCCCAAAGTGCAATTTTTTTACCCTTCAAATCACCTCGGAAGAAATTTTCGATTTTTGGAAAAAGAACCGTTTTTTGTGATTCATTGACCTCTATTACTGCTTTCAAAATTTCAAAGGAGAACTTATTCTCAGAACCTGAATTGACCAATGCTTGAACATCTTTCGGAAAACAAGAACCTCCGTAACCTATTCCTGGAAACAAAAAGCGCTTACCAATTCGTTCATCAGAACCAATTCCAATACGTACTTTATCCACATCAGCCCCCACAATTTCGCAAAAATTAGCGATTTCATTCATGAACGTAATCTTTGTAGCTAAAAACGCATTGGCAGCATATTTGGTCAACTCAGCAGACTTTTCATCCATGAATAGAATTGGATTTCCTTGTCGAACAAATGGTTTGTATAACTGCTCCATGATTCGTTCAGCACGTTCGGAAGAAGTTCCAAGGACCACTCTATCTGGCTTCATAAAGTCATCTACTGCGAAACCTTCACGCAAAAACTCCGGATTGGAAACCACATCGAAATCCACCTGTGCGTTTTTTGCAATGGCAGCCTGAACTTTTGCAGCAGTTCCAACAGGAACAGTACTCTTATCGACAATTACTTTGTAATCCTTTAAGAGTTTACCCAAATCATCGGCAACTCCCAAGATATATCTCAAATCAGCCGAACCATCTTCTCCCGGAGGGGTTGGCAAAGCCAAAAAGATAATTTCAGCATCTTTTATTCCTTCTTCTAGATTTGTTGTAAACGACAAGCGATTAGCCTTTATATTCCGTTCAAAAAGCACATCCAAATGAGGTTCGTAAATCGGAACCTCGCCATTACGCATACGTTCCACTTTTTGACGGTCTATATCCACACAAATAACCTGATTTCCTGTTTCAGCAAAACAAGTTCCAGTTACTAATCCAACATATCCTGTACCAACTACGGCAATTTTCTTCATCTAGTTTGCGTTTACGAAATTGAGAATTTCAGAACAAATGTAACTTTGTTGATCTTCTGTCATTTCTGTATGAATAGGGAATGATATCACATTTTTCGTTAATGATTCTGTAACAGGAAGATCTAACTCACCCAAATTGAATGATTTAAACATTCCTTGTTTGTGAGCAGGAACAGGATAGTAAATCATCGATGGAATATCTTTTGTTGCCAAATAAGTTTGTAGCGCATCCCGATTAACCCCGTTCAATTGAACGGTATATTGATGAAATACATGTTTTGATTTTCCATCTCTGTATGGAACAACTATTTTATCTGAAACTCCCAAAACACGATCGTAAAAATCAGCTACATCAATGCGTTTAGCGACATATTCATCCAGTTTTGGAAGTTTTACATTTAAAATTGCTGCTTGAATTGCGTCTAATCGCGAATTACAACCAACTACATCGTGCTGATATTTTACTTTTTGACCATGATTTGCAGCCATTTTCAATTGAATTGCTAGTTCACCATCATTGGTGAAAATAGCACCTCCATCACCATAACAACCCAAGTTTTTCGATGGAAAGAAACTAGTACATCCAATGGTTCCAATCGTTCCCAGTTTTTTCACTTCCCCCGTTTCAGAATAATAATCTGATCCGATTCCCTGAGCGTTATCTTCGATAACGAACAAATTATGCTGCTTTGCGATTTTCATAATCGCATCCATATCACACGCCTGACCATACAAATGAACAGGGACGATTGCTTTTGTTTTAGAGGTAATTGCAGCTTCAATCTTCGATGGATCGATACAAAAAGTTTTAGGATCAACATCCACAAAAACAGGAGTTAATCCAAGTAAAGCGATTACTTCAGTTGTTGCTATATAAGTAAAAGAAGGAGTTATTACCTCATCTCCAGACTTCAAACCAAGTGCCATCATCGCAATTTGAAGTGCATCAGTTCCATTCGCACATGGAATCACATGCTTCACTCCTAAATAAGCTTCTAGTGATTGCTGAAAACGCTGCACAACTGAACCTCCGATGTAAACGGACGAATCCAAGACTTCTTGAATTGCCGTTTCAATTTCTGATTTGATTTCTTGGTATTGAGTGCCAAGATCTACCATTTGTATTTTTCTCACAGGATCGATATATGTCTGATAAGTAATTTTGTTCTATTCCTACAAAATTAATAAAAGAAGGGAATTGATGAAAACATGAATTCTAAGTTTATACTCTAATAAAAAGTTATCACATTCGAAATACTAAACGCTAGATTATGAAGAAAAAATCTATCATTCAAATAACACTATTTACCACACTTTTATTCAATCATTCATTTGCTCAGGAAGGTAAACTTAAACTCAAAAATCCATTTGAACATGTTACAAAAACTACGACTCTTGGAGCTATGTATTCTATGCCTGTTGGTAAATTTTCATCTACCAATTTAGAAGATGGGGGATTTGCTAAAGCAGTATGGGGATTATATTTCGACTCCAAAAGCACTTTCAAAAGTGGGATCTCATTCCTCTCCCACTCTACCTTTTCGTGGGTTCCGATTACTCTGAAAGAACCATTGCATTGAACACTTTCTCCATTTGTTCGACGGTATATTCTGACGAACAATTGAAATTATTAATGATGATTGAAAAACAAATGCGCTTTCCTGATTTCGTTTCAGCATATCCTGAATAAGCTTTGATTCGTTTCATTGTACCACTTTTCGCATGAATTTTTCCTTCCCCTGCTTGGTTTTTACAAACAGAAGAAAGCGTCCCAGAAACACCAGCTACTGGTAATGTTGCATAAAAAGCATTAAATTCCTTGGAGCTATTCATATACTTCAATAGTTCACAAAAATGCTTCGATGAAATGGCATTGCTACGAGATAATCCTGATCCATCGGTAATATACAACCCGATAGTATTGATTTTCCCTGACCAATAATTCATCATTCGAGAAATACTATTATCAATCGATCCGTTTCCTGATGTTCCATAACCAATCCAACACAACACTTCTTCGGCAAAAAGATTAACCGATTTCATATTCGTCCACCAAGCAATTGAATTTAGGGTCTTTCCTTTATACAAAAAGAACAATTTCATGTTCGAATATCGGGTGGTTGCTGATTGCTGGACTAAAGTTCTTGCAGATAATGCCGTTTCTTTCACCTGTACCCCTTTTGATTTTAAGATTTTTGTAAACTCTTGGGAAAACGTCAATTCTGGATCCGGCAAACTTCCTTTTACAGTAAAGCGACCTTGACCAGCCCCCAATGTCCCTGTTCCAAAACGATCCATAGAATAAGGTGCGCCGTATATGTATGAATTGTCTCCTTGACCTCCAGATTTAATATAATTCGAAAATTGCAATCCTTCAACGATTGGTGTCGTTCCCGTTAAATTAGTACTCGCTCCACTTTTTGCCCCTACCTGAAAATGGTATCGGAGCATATTGTCGTAAATCGGAAGTCCGGATGCACCCGCTCCGTAATAATTACCCATATCTCCCCAATTCCAACCATCAGGTGCACCTTCATATCCAAATTCCGATGCATCAGATACAACAGCTCCATTAATCTTCTTTATTCCAAGTTTTATTAACGTATCCGCCCATTTTTCTAGGAACTCTTTTTCTCTTCCATCTCCATTATAATAACGACTCCCAAGAGCTACATCGCCCCCACCTCGAATCCAAAGATTCCCATTCAACACCCCATCTTTACTTAATTCTCCATCTAGATAAATGCGCGTTTGAGGAGCGTAATCTTTTCCGAGTAACTGAAAAGCGGTTGCAGTTGCAAATAATTTGGTCGTGGAAGCTGGAGACAAAGACAAGGTTGGATTTTTTGAAGCTAGTATTTGGCCATTTGAACAATCCATTGCCGTAAAACTGATTGAAGCATTCGCGAAATAAGCATTCGAGGAAAATGCATCAATAGCTGTTTGAATGCTGTTTTGAGAAAAACCAACATTCTTTCCAGCAAAAAACAGGATTCCGATTGCAAAAATTCGTAACGAAAGCTTTAACTCAACCATACGATAAAGTTCTATAATCTATTCAAGCAAAATTTCTGCCAATTAAAAACTTTTGAACACATCAATCAGGAAACTTTCCATTTCACGGGATCCAATTATTATTTCAAGCACCCTTTCTAGAGATTATCCGTAATTTTGACTAAAAAATAACTGTAAACGCGAATGCCGAAAGTGCTGAGAATCATTAATCGATTCAACATTGGTGGACCAACTTATAATGCTACTTTCTTAACGAAATTCATATCAGAAGAATATGAAACTTTATTAGTTGGTGGTTTGCCCGAAAAAGATGAATCCGATTCCTTGCATATTTTAGATGAATATGGTGTAAAGCCCATTTTGATTCCTGAAATGAAACGAATTCCGAATTTCAAATCAGATCGTGAGGCGTATCAAAAAATCAAACAAATTATTCAAGAATTTCAACCTGACATTGTACATACACATGCTGCTAAAGCTGGAGCACTCGGAAGAAAAGCAGCGAAGGCATGTGGAGTTCCAGTTATTGTACATACATTTCACGGACATGTTTTTCACTCTTATTTCGGGAAAGCAAGAACATGGATTTATAAAGTAATTGAACGGCGTCTAGCTAAAATTTCAACTGGAATTGTAGCCATTAGCCCCATTCAAAAAGAAGAATTAAGCGCAACTCATCAAATTTGTACTCCTAGTAAAATCAAAGTAATTCCTCTTGGATTTGATTTAACGAAGTTTCACGAAAACCGCGACTCTAATCGTATGAAAACTAGAGAAAAGTGGAATTTGAATCAGGAAGAAGTAGCTGTGGCGATTATTGGACGATTGGCCCCCATAAAAAACCACTCCTTATTTTTAGACGTAATTGAAACGCTCGCAGAAAAAGGTGTAAAAGCTCGGTATTTCATCGTTGGTGATGGACAAGAAAAAAGGAGGATTGAAGAAAGGGCAAAAGAGCTTGAAAATAAATACGATATCCACGTAGAATTGACCAGTTGGATCACAGATATTGCAGTTTTTAATGCTGGAATGGATATTATTTGTTTGAGTTCAGACAATGAAGGGACACCAGTTAGTCTGATCGAAGCACAAGCAAGTGGAGTTCCTGTGATTTCAACAGATGTAGGCGGTGTAAAAGACATTTTACTCGAAGGCGAAACAGGGTTTGTTGTACCCAAAAAAGAGGTGAAACCATTCAGTGAAAAACTACAATTATTGATTGAAAACAAAGAAATTCGCATGAAAATGTCACAAAATGGTTGGAACTACGTAAGAGATAAATTCCATTATACTACTTTGGTAAAAAACATGGAGAATTATTACGCAGAATTAATTGAAAAGACTAGAAAAAATGAGAAATAAAAGCCTGCTTTTTTTCTTCCTATTAAGTGTGTTGCTTTTGCAATCTTGCGGGATTAATAGTAACCTCATGTTTCGTTCTCCGAAAGGTGTAAAAGAAGTAAAGGATAGTATTCCTTTAAAGCCAGTAGCAGAATACCAAATTTCGAGAGACGATCGTTTTTCATTTATGTTATACACCAATGATGGTGAACGAATCGTCAATGAAATGGCGGGTATGAATAAAGATGCTGTTGCAAAAGAAACCATTGAGTATGTAGTAAGACCAGATGGTACTGCAGACTTGCCCATTTTAGGTCCTACTCCTGTCTCTGGACTTACCGTGAAGCAATGTGAAGATACTCTTGCACATTTATTTGAACAAAAAAATGGATACAACAATCCTTTTGTTCAAGTAAAACTAACCAATCAGCGTGTGATAGTTTTTCCTGGAAATGGAAGTGCCGCTCGCGTAATTCCTCTCCAAAATAGCAATACGACACTTATGGAAGCCATCGCATTAGCTGGGGGTATTGCAGAAAGAGGAAAGGCAAACAAAGTGAAAATTATGCGTATTGTGAACAATGTTCGAACCATGTATATTATTGATTTGTCAAAAATTGAAGGTCTCAAGTATGCCGATATGATTGTCCAGGCCAATGACTTTATATACATCGAACCAAAAGAACAAGTTGCTCAAGAAACACTCAAAGTCGTTGCTCCGATTGTTTCTTTGATATCAAGTGCTTTAGTAATTATCACCATTTTTACAACTTTAAAATAACGTGAATAATTCAAATACATCCATATTCATCAATAAAGACTACAATCCAATTATTGCGCAAGTAATTCTTCGCCGTTATTGGTGGTGGGTTTTATTATTGATTATCTTCTTCATGAGTGTTGCATTCTTCTATTTGCGATACACAAAACCTGTTTATGATTCGACGACCCTTATTCAATTAGTTGAAAAAGATCAAGGGAAACAATTATTAGAAATCGATAATATT
This sequence comes from Fluviicola taffensis DSM 16823, assembly GCF_000194605.1. Classification (NCBI taxonomy): domain Bacteria; kingdom Pseudomonadati; phylum Bacteroidota; class Flavobacteriia; order Flavobacteriales; family Crocinitomicaceae; genus Fluviicola; species Fluviicola taffensis. Next base: position 2,364,046 of record NC_015321.1, on the reverse strand, counting down.
AATAAACGCATCGATATCTCTACAGAAATAGAATTACTCCGCTCTCAATTGCTCTTTGATATGACAATTGCAAGAATGAATATGAATGTTTCTGTTTTTTCCAAAGGGAAAATTCTTACGGAAGAGAAATACCATCAAAACACGTTCACCATTTTACCTTACTCTCTGAGCGATAGCAGTCTTTGTGATATTCCAATATGGATTGAAACCTTGGAGAATCGTAAAATTCGTCTTTCTTATTCTTTACTTGGCAGGAATTACTCGAAAGTTTCAGCTATTAATCAAACCATTAAGACCTCTCATTTTGAAATTGGGTTTAAGGTGAATAACTGGCAATCACTCAAACAGGAGGATGTCTCAAATGATCTCTACTTTACTTTCAACAATCAGAAAAACCTAGCAGCTCGATTAATTTCAAACTTAGAAGTCAATCCAGTGGATGCCAATGCCAAAACGATTGAACTTAGATATACTGGAAACAACCCTGAATTATGTCGGGACATCATTAAATCGGTTTCTTTGACGTTTTTCAATTACGACGAAGAAATGAAACGCAAAGGTGCTGATAACATTCTTGCATTTATTCAAATTCAGCTCGATTCTATTTCTGGAGAATTAAAAGACTCAAAAGATAGCTTGACCGATTTTCAACGGAAATCCCATCTAACAGACCCTGAAGGTACTGGTGGATCACTTTCTGAAAACATGGACAAGTTTCAAGATATTCTTTTTGATTTAGAAAATGAATTAACGACATTGAAAGTTGTGAATTCGAAATTAAAGACAGAACCAAATAGACTAGATATTTACAGGCTTATTCCGGAAATGCTTGGAAAAAGTTATGAATCATCTTTAACAAAACAAATTACCGATTTAAACACCCTATTGGAGCGAAAAGAAGAACTATTAACGAATGTTACTGAAAACAATTCCGAATTAAAGAATCTCAATACACGCATTCAATCGAAGATCCAATATATTCGAAGAAGTATCGAAGTGATTCAAGAGAGAATTCGATCACAAGTTCAAGTTATTAGTGGAAAGATCGGAGAAATTGAAGGAGAGTACATCAAACTTCCTCAAAAGAAAATGGAGTACAATCGATTAAAATCACTTCAAGATTTAAACGAAAAATACTATACACTTTTGACAGAAAAAAAAGTCATGTATTCTATTTCCAATGCAGGATATACTTCAAGTAATCGGGTTTTAAATGAAGCGTCTTTAAGCTCAATACCCTTTAGTCCGAATAGAAAAATGGTTTATGCATCATTTATTTTTATTGGATTTGTTTTTGGTATTGGCTTTCTTTTCATAAAATACATCACCTTCAATGAAATAAACACCATTGAAGATTTGAAAAATCTACTACCTGATAAAATAACCATTCTTGGAAATATTCCGCAATTAAAAGAAACTTCAGAATACAGTCAATTGATGGTTCACAGTAGTCCAAAATCTATTTTAGCGGAATCCATGCGGAATATTCGAACAAATCTAAGTTTTGTCAATCCAAATGCGCAAGTAATCGCTATTTCATCCTCAATTTCTGGTGAAGGAAAAACATTTGTCGCACTTAACTTAGCTGGAATAATATCGCTTTCAGGAAAGAAGACAATTGTTATCGACCTTGATTTAAGAAAACCAAAAGTACACCTTGGACTAAACGTTTCCAATGAGGCAGGAATTAGTAATTTAATTGTCAAACAAGCAGAATTAGATTCCTGTATCCGCAAATCCGAAATTGACAACCTTGATTTTATTACCGCTGGACCGATTCCCCCAAATCCTTCCGAATTGATTTTAAGTGATTCGTTTTTTGAAATTTTGGAAGAGCTGAAATCTCGATATGATATCGTTATAATTGACAATCCACCAGTTGGTTTGGTTACTGATGGTGTTCAAATCCTTGCAAAAGCAGACATTCCAATTTACATCTTTAAAGCTCATTATTCGAAACGAATTTTTGCAGGAAGAGTGCGTGAATTATTCGAAATGAATCAAATTAGTCATCTCAATATTATCCTAAACGGAACAAAAAATTTCAAAGGAAAATACGGCTATGGATATGGTTACGGCTATGGACAAGGTTACTACGAAGAGGAAAATAAAAAGAAGAAGAAGGGGCGAAGCTCTTGAAGACTGAAGCTATGTCTGAAAAGACAGGTAAGCTGAAGGAAATAGAAGAATTAAAACCGAAGAAATAAATGGAATTTAAACGAACAGCAATTGTTGATGTACTACTCATTCAACCAACCATATTTGGTGATGACAGAGGATACTTCTTCGAATCATTTCATCAACAAAAATTCAATGAATTTATAGGTGCAGAAATTAATTTTGTACAAGACAATGAATCAAAATCAGCAAAAGGTGTGCTCAGAGGATTGCATTTTCAAGCCCCACCCCATGCTCAAGGTAAGTTAGTTCGAGTAGTTCAAGGCAGTGTTCTAGATGTTGCATTGGATATTCGCAAAAACTCACCCACTTATGGTCAACATGTTTCATTTGTTTTAAGTGCTGAAAACAAAATGCAAGCTTATATTCCCGCTGGTTTTGCACATGGTTTTGTGACCTTAGAAAAGGATACTATTTTTCAATATAAATGTACCAATTGGTATAATCCAAGCAGTGAAGGAAGCATCCTTTGGAATGATCCTGCGTTAACTATTCAATGGCAAGAAATGAATCCTATCTTATCGGATAAAGATAAGTTGGGAATATTACTCGCCGATTTTAATTCTCCATTTGAATAGTGTTTTATGAGTTATGAACTGATTTTAGCTTGTTTGGGATTCCTACTATTCGGGATTATTATGAGTTATGTTTCGAACGGTATATTGCTGCGGTTTTCACAAAGTTTAGGAATTCGGAATAAAAACGATGTTACTGTTCGTTGGTCCAATGAATCAAAACCATCTTTAGGAGGAATTGGTTTCTTCGTTGCTTTTATCTTCGGAACCGTTGCCTATTCGATCATTTTTAATAGCGAAAACATTTTTCAGAATCGACAATTTGTTGGGCTCCTGACCGCTGGAACACTTTCTTTCATTATGGGCTTAGCAGATGATGCTTATAATACAAAGCCTTTCATGAAATTATTTGTCCAAATTTTGTGTGGGATTATTCTAGTTTTGTCACATACGATTATTGAACTAACAGCTATTCCATGGATAAATGCCCTCATTACAATCACATGGGTAGTTGGAATCATGAATTCGTTAAACATGCTCGACAATATGGATGGTATTTCAGGCACCACTTCATTATTCATACTTCTATCTTGTTTGGGAACAAACATTATTTTGTTTGATTGGAACATGAATATTTGGACATTGACAATACTTATCCAAATTGGAGCAATTATTGGTTTTTTAATCTACAACCTGCATCCTTCCCGATTATTTATGGGAGACGCAGGAAGTCAATTCATCGGATTATTTGTAGCGTTTTTTTCTGTTCATGAATTGTGGAATGTAGGAAAAACGGTTCAGTTAAACCCACTTGTTGGTGGAGCAATTACATTAATCGCCTTTACACCTGCCATCGCTGATACTTTAACTGTTGTAATCAATCGATTGAAAAAAGGCAAAAATCCAATGGTCGGAGGAAAAGATCATACAACACATCATTTGGTTTATTCTGGATTAAATGACAAACAAGTTTGGATCGTCTTTTTAGGAATTGGTTTCATGGCTACTTTAGTTACTCTATTGTCTGTAATCTTTGCCAAGATGGGAAATTTATGGATGGCATTATTCCTAACAAGCTACTTTTTTGCAGTATTTTTAGTTTTATATCGTAACACACTTATACACAAGAAGTAGATTGCTTAATTTTGTAATGCTTTAATCGCATTGCATGAATAAGATATTCCTTTTACTCCTTGTTGGATTTCTGGCTGCTTGCCAGAACGAAACTGTACAGAAAAAAAAAGAGGCTAAGCGCCAAGAAGTGCTTGCTTCGTCAGCTGTTGTTTTTCCAGATTTACCTCAAAGCATGGAATTTGCTGGTATCACCATCAATTTGCAAGATGAAGATTTGCGCGAGCGGCTAGACCGAGAAGTTCTCATGACAGCATATTATCAAAGTGCTTGGGTGGGCGCAATGAAACGAGCAAATCGTTATTTTCCAGAAATCGAGCGCATTCTCAAAGAAGAAGGCGTACCCAATGATTTTAAATACTTGGCAATTATTGAAAGCAACTTGCTACAAGCCATTTCTCCCGTTGGAGCACAGGGATTTTGGCAATTTATGCCTACAACAGCTAAATTATACGATCTCGAAATAGATGCCGAAATTGACGAGCGATTAAACATTGAAAAAAGCACGCATGCCGCTTGTCGCTATTTGAAAGATGCGCAAAGAACATTAAATGATTGGGTAATGACCACCGCAGCTTACAACAGAGGAGTTGGTGGCGTTTTAGAAGATATGAAATGGCAAGGAACCGAACATTATTTCGATACGTATCAAAATAGCGAAACTGGAAGATACGTTTTTAGATTACTGGCCACCAAATTAATCTATGAAAATCCGGAAGCTTACGGATATTATCCAGATAAGATGGAATTATATGAACCATTTCACATCCAAAAAATAATTGTGAATGAAACAATCCCAAACCTTTCTATTTGGGCAAATGATCAAGGCTTCAATATCAAAATTCTTCGTAAATTAAATCCGTGGTTGAAAACAACAAAATTGACCCTGAAAGGCGGAAAAAAATTCACCCTTATTCTGCCAGCAGCTTCTGAAAACCTCAAACCTTACAACGCTTACAATTAATATTTTAGATTACACATTTTTGACATGAGTCTTGACAAACAAACAAAAACAATCGAAGTTTACGGAGCCCGAGAGCATAATTTAAAAGACGTACATTTAGAAATTCCACGGGACAAATTGGTTGTTTTTACCGGTTTAAGCGGAAGTGGAAAATCATCCTTGGCATTTGATACCATTTTTGCAGAAGGTCAGCGCCGATATATTGAAACATTCTCTTCTTACGCAAGGCAATTTTTGGGTGGAATGGAACGCCCAGATGTGGATAAAATCAATGGTCTAAGTCCCGTAATTTCGATCGAACAAAAAACAGTTTCTCGAAGCCCACGCTCTACCGTTGGCACCATTACAGAGATTTACGATTTCATGCGTTTGTTGTATGCCCGAATTGGAACTGCCTATTCGTATGAGACTGGCGAACGCATGGTGAAATATTCAGACGATCAGATTACTGATTTAATCATTGAGCAGTTTGAAGGAAAAAAAGTATTGATTCTTGCTCCAAAAATTAAAGGACGAAAAGGACACTACAGAGAGCTTTTCGAGCAAATTGGCAAAATGGGTTATTCCAAAGTTCGAATCGATGGCGAAATTCAAGAAATTGAAAAAGGAATGCGTTTGGATCGCTACAAAATTCACGATATCGAGATTGTTATTGATCGCATCCTAGTAAAAGCAGATGACCGAAAACGCATTTACGACGGCATTACTACAGCAATGAAACATGGCGGGAAAAGCATGATGATTCAAGATTTTGAAACGAATCAAGCCCGCCATTTTTCGCGGTTACTCATGTGCCCCACAACGGGAATTTCATACCCAGAACCAGAACCCAATTTATTCTCTTTCAATTCACCTTATGGAGCTTGTCCAACATGTGTTGGCTTGGGAGAAATATCAGAAATTGATCGCGAAAAAGTAATTCCTGACCCCAAATTAAGTATCAAAAAAGGCGGGCTGGCTCCCATTGGAGAATACAAGCGCAATTGGTTTTTTGAGCGCATTGAATCGTTCTTACAACAAGAAGGTTATACCATCAATACTCCCATTTCAGATCTTCCAGATGAGTTGATTCATGTCATTTTGAATGGAAATGAAGGATTAGAACAAAATGGCAAAGATTCGAACATTCAATTTGAAGGCCTAGGAAACTTCATGGCACGTCATGCGGAAGAAAGTACTGCTGGAATTCAACGCTGGGCACAAAGTTTCATGAATAAAATAACCTGCCCAGAATGTCATGGAGCACGCTTAAAAAAAGAAGCCCTTCATTTTAAAGTTGCTGAAAAAACCTTGGGGGAAGTAGCTACATTAGATATTCAGGAATTAGCCACTTGGCTCGAAAATATTGAAGATTCCTTGAACAAGGAGCAAAAGCTAATCGGAGTAGAGATTTTAAAAGAAATTCGTGCGCGCGTTCGGTTTATTTTAGAGGTTGGATTAGAATACTTAACCCTTCATCGCTCAGCTAGAAGTTTATCTGGTGGTGAAGCACAGCGTATCCGTTTGGCCACACAAATTGGATCAGAATTGATGAATGTACTCTATATTTTAGACGAACCAAGTATCGGTTTGCATCAACGAGACAATACCCGCTTAATTAATTCCTTGAAGCGATTGAGAGATGGTGGAAATTCAGTAATTGTGGTGGAACACGACCGTGAAATGATGGAAGCTGCAGATTTTGTGGTCGATATTGGTCCTGGAGCTGGAGTTCATGGTGGACAAATTATGAATGCTGCTCCATTCCATGAATTAATTTCGAAAGATTCTATTACAACAAAGTATCTAAGAGGTGAATTAGAAATAGAAATTCCAAAAAAACGCCGAAAAGGAAATGGCAAAAAATTGGTGCTAAAAGGCGCTACTGGAAATAACTTGCAAAACGTTGATTTAACGATTCCGTTGGGAACATTGACTTGTGTTACAGGCGTTTCCGGAAGTGGGAAATCGACTTTGATCAATCACACGCTCTACCCTATTCTGAACGCACACATTTACAATGGGGTGAAGAAACCAATGCCCTACAAAAAAATTGAAGGATTGGAACACTTGGATAAAGTGATTGAAATTGACCAAAGTCCGATCGGTAGAACTCCAAGAAGCAATCCTGCAACCTATACAAACGTATTCACTGAAATTCGCACCTTGTTTGCAGCACTTCCCGAAGCACAAATCCGCGGATACAAAGCTGGAAGATTCTCTTTCAATGTAGCTGGAGGGCGCTGTGATACATGTGGTGGTGGTGGATTGAAAGTCATTGAAATGAATTTCTTACCTGATGTGTATGTAGAATGTGAAACCTGCAATGGAAAACGCTACAACCGTGAAACTTTGGAGGTTCGTTTCAAAGGAAAATCCATCAATGATGTATTGGAAATGACCATTGAAGATGCAGTCGTTTTCTTCGAAAGCATTCCGAAAATTCACCGTGTTTTAGAAACGTTGAACTCTGTAGGTTTAGGTTATATCAAATTAGGACAACCTTCCACAACCGTTAGTGGTGGTGAAGCTCAACGCATTAAACTAGCGGGAGAACTCACCAAACGCGGAACAGGAAATACAATTTATATCTTGGACGAACCTAGTACAGGGTTGCATTTTGAAGATATTCGCATGTTAATTGAAGTGCTGCAACGATTGGTAGACGATGGAAATACTGTTTTAGTGATTGAACACAATTTAGATATTGTCAAAGTAGCAGACCACATTATTGACGTTGGTCCAGAAGGAGGTCGTGGAGGCGGAAAAATTCTTTGTACAGGAACTCCAGAGGAAATCATTAAAAAATACACAGAGATTTCACATACAGCAAACTATTTGAAGAAGGAAATCGATCACATGGAGAAATTAAGGAAAGATTTGAAAAAGAAATAAAGAAAAGGCGCTGGTAGCGCCTTTTTTCGTGCAGGTAAAATTTTAACCGCAAAGAAAGAAGGGCGCTAAGGATTAAAATACTCTCTATTCTTCTTTTCTTTTTCCCTTTGCGGTTCAATAAAAAAGCTCTCATTCTTTGATTCGCCGTTTTGATTCAAATTCGCTACTTTTACACCTTCAAAATCACTTAATAAAACGAAATGAAACAACTTCTTCTTACTCTTCTTTCCATCACCGCAATCGGATTCAGCCAGTTTGCACAAGACGGTGCAAAAAAACCTTCCGGGAACAACACTAACAAGATCAACGTTCACAGACCACATAAATCGCACAATTATGAGCGGAACGGATCTGCCTGGGCATTTATTGACTCAACGGAATACCAATATAATGTGCAGGGGCAGGTAACAAGCAGCATCAGCCAGACAAATGGAAATTATACCGAAAGGACCTTTCATAACTACGACTACCTGTTCCAGTTAACTAGTGAAACACGGGATATTTACGATCCTTTAGCCATTACATGGAAACCAGCTAATAAAGCACAAATTACCTATAATGATCATTTCGATGAAACACTGCATGAGCGATCGATTTACAATGCCGGAAACTGGGAAATCTATTATGGATACAAATATGTTTATCAATACAACTCTTCTAATCAAATTACAGAGAAAATTGAATTCGCATATATTGATAATGTAATCGAATATCGTGAAAACCAAAAGTTTTCTGATATCGTTTATGATAACAACAATAACATGACTCAACAAATCATTTCCAATTGGAGTGGGAGTCAATTTGTTTACTATAGAAAATTCATAAAAACATATAATCCGGACAATACGCTGGCAACATGTAACGTATTTCTTTGGAATAGCACTACCATGAATTGGGACGAAGAATATCGCGAAACATATTCATATGGTCTAAATGGAAGCAATACGAATGTCTGTGAATATTATATCTCGAATAATTATGAAATCAGCTTCAGACGCATCATTGAGTTTGATTCTTTTCAAAATCTAACTCTTGATGTCATTGAACCCTGGGACAATGTAACTAATAATTGGAGTTCGAATTTCTTGGATAAATTTGAAAATACCTATACATACGATCAAAACGATTATCTAACTCAACAAACCAATCTATATGCTACCGACAGTTCGTCTACGATCTTTCACACACGCAAGGATTATTTCGATTTTGAAACTTTTGATAGTCAATTGGGAATTGAATCTATTCCTGAAGGAATTATTAGTATTTATCCTAATCCTATGGAAACGGAATGCACTATTGATCTAAGTACACTAAATGGGGAAGTAACTTCGGTTCGTTTATTTGATATGTCTGGAAATCTCATCTCTGAACTTCCTCTATCTGCAAATCAAAAAATAAATTTTTCAAGCAATGATTTATCTAAAGGATTGTATTTTTTAGAAATCGAATCCACAAAAAGAAAAATACAATCAAAAATCATGGTGAAATAAGGGAATTCAAAAAATAAAACAAAAATGGGATGTCTAAAAGTAGACAGCCCATTTTGTTTTATCGAACGAAGGATTTATAGCTGATTACTACAACGGTTGAATTGTTTCAACAGCTTCACATAATGGCGTTACTTGCTCGATTGTCAGAGGCGTAACACGTTTGTCGTAGAAGCGGTATAGTTTTCCGTCTATCTCAACATACGATTCGAAATGCGCCATCTCTCTACCCATCATCTTTTCCATGTAAATTACTGAATGTGCTTTCGTCGAAACAAGCTTTTTGTCAGGATTTGAAGCGATTTCCGCTTTCAATTTCTCGAGCGTCATATCATATGCAGACTCTACAGAAATGACAAAATTGGCTCCAGAAATGTAATAGCTGTACGTTTCTTCGATCGCTTTTACTCCTACGGGTACAACCATCGTAGCGTTGATTTCAATAGCAGCAAGGCTAATGCGATCCTTTCCGGCAGGAACAGCCGTTGTTGAAGTTGTTGTTCCGCTCTGCGCAGAAACAAATGTGGTGCAACCAATCGTTGCAACGATTGCGAATGCAATTGCTTTGTTCATGATGTACTGATTTTGATGGTAAAGATAACTCTCCTGGTTTAATCCAGTATTAAGTCAAAAAACAATCCCATTTAAACTAATACTAAAAAGGCATTCGTCAGTTGACAAATGCCTTTTTAGTTTTCTTCAAAATTGGTAAAAGCATTAAATCTTCACGACCAGAAATTCTGTTCTACGATTCACGGAATGTTGTGCCTCCGTATATTTTGGTTGTTTTTTTGGTCCTTCACAACTACAACCATTCAATATTTTTGTTTCTCCGTATCCTTTTCCTGCAATGCGGTACGGATCTTTAATTTTTGATTTGATATAGTTTGCCGAAGCATCTGCCCGTTTCTGGGAAAGTTCCAAGTTCTTAAGTGCCGTTCCTCTACAATCCGTATGGGAACCAAGCTCAATCACCATCGTTGGAAATTCATTCATAATTGCCACAATCTTATCCAATTCCACTGCTGCATCTGGTCGAATATCGTATTTCGCCAAATCAAAGTAAATAGGTTTTAAATCAATTGCTTTCGCCAGATCGGTTCCTACTTCCATTTTTTCCAGCTTTAAGGAAAGGTCTTTCGCCACATCGTAAACCCCTGGAACCGTTAACTCTTTATTGTAAGTCGTTCCTTTCGGCAAATATCCCTTTTTCTCCAATCGGATGTTGTAGGAAACGCGGTCGTTTAACTTTTTGTCGTAAATCGGTCGTTTAATCTGACCATCCTTATTCGTATAGAAAACGCCTTCTTCCTTACCTGTCATATTATTTATGAGTGTCACTTTCACACTATCCAGAACAGTACTTGATTTCTTGTCTAGCACTTGCACCAAAAGCATGAAGCCTGGATCCTTCTCCAATACCAGTTCTGTATTGAGTGATTCTGGTGAGTCATCAGTTAGAACTGCTCTTCCTTGTGACTCGAAATAGTCTTTTTTCATTCCATCAAAATTGAAAACTCCTATTTCTGAACTTTCATAAATTGCTTCTGCATTCGCATCGGTAGTGAGTGTTGTCAATTCTTTTCCAGAAGTATCTTTTACTTTGATCAATACACCTGGCAGTTTATTTCCTTTCTCATCTTTGGCTAAAACATGAATATTACGTGCGAAAGCAAAGGGTTTCTCCATCGAAAAGGTATACAAATCATCATTTCCTTTTCCTCCTGCTCTGTTTGAAGAGATCATTCCGGTAAGTCCATCTTTGTTCATCCAAACCGAAAAATCATCCCCAGAAGAATTAAAAGGGGCCCCCACATTTCGGAGTTGTCTAAAATCATCGTCCTTGTACTGTCCTATAAATACATCCAATCCTCCGTATCCGGGATAACCTTCGGAACAGAAAAAGAAAACTCCTGATTCATGCAAGAAGGGAAACATCTCGTTACTACTGGTATTGATTGAAGCCATATTTTCTGGGATTGACCAATTTCCATCCTGCCAACGGGAACGGTAAATATCCACACCGCCTTTTCCTCCAGGCATATCTGAAGCAAAAAACAGCGTTTTTCCATCTGGAGAAAACGTTGCATGTCCCACGCTGTAATCGTTGCTATTAAATACGACCGGTTCAGGCTCAGACCAGGTTCCTCCTACTAGATTGGAAACATACAAAGCGAAATGGCGGGTTCCATCAATAGATTTATCCCCATAATTATTTCGGGTGATATACGCCTGTTTTCCATCTGGAGAAAATGCTACTGGACCTTCGTGGTATTTCTTGTTGACCTTTTTACTTGGAATCGGTTGGATATTTGTCACGTCATTATTCGACGGATTGATATCTGCCACATACAAATCCAGGAAAGACAAGTGGTTTCCGAGCCAGGTACGATTCACAGCTTCACTTTTTCTCCTGGAAGAAGTAAAAAGCAATTTCCCATTGTAGATTACTGGGCCAAAATCCGCCTGCTCAGTATTGAACGGAGCATTTTGGACTTTAATCGTAGCTGCCTGAGCGGAGTATTTTTCCAATGATTCGTTCAATAATTCAAAACGATCCATTTCACTATCTTTCGGATTCAATTGAGAATAGATCTTCAATTGTGCCTCTGCTTCCTTATATTTTTGACTCTTCATCAAGCTACGCGCATATTCCAGATGATCATTCGGAATACGATCTTGTCGCTTACAAAGCGTTGCGTAACAAGCTTCCGCATTCGGATAATTACCAATCATATCATACCCCACTGCCAATTTTCGAAGTACTCCAGCATCTTTATCTTTTACCTTTTCAAGGGAATTAACAGACGCATAGTAATCGTAATCGCTCAATTGAGTTGTTCCAATCACTTCATTTTTTTCCTGTGCTGATACCCAACTTATTAGTAAGCATGAAGCAGCAAATAGTATTGTTTTTTTCATTTTTAGAAATATCTAGGTGATTTAATTTTTCCATCATTATTAAAGAGTAAATCATATCGAAGCATTACTTCATGACTTCCTCCATTGAATTTTCCAGTTCGCACACCAGTTGACCAGTCAAACGAATAACCAAATAAGAGTTGTTTTGAAATATGGACACCCAATAATGCTCCTACTCCATCTCCAGTGCGATACATGACTCCAAGATCTATCAAATCTCTTAAGATAAACGTTCCCGTTACATCCAATTGGAAAGGAGCGTTTTGCACAATCTTACCAAGCACTGTAGGCTTAAATTTTACAGAAGGAGAAATCGTGAAAATAGCACCTGCGATGATGTAGTAATGTCTTCTCTCTTTAGAAATAGACATTGAATTGTTACTCCCAGTTGCAAAAAGATTATTCTCCAGAATGGAAGGAGCCGAAGCTCCTAAATAAAAATTAGGTAGTTGAAAGTAAATTCCTGCCCCAAGACTTGGAAGCATTTTTCCTCTCCTATTTTCCATAAATGCCGCATCCGTCGGATCTGCCAAGGTCAAAGAATTCACATTCGCTGAAAAGCTATTAAATCCACCATTGATCCCAAAACACAACCTTGCTTTGCTGGATAATTTCAACCTGTATGCAAAATCTACATCCACCGAAGTATTGTTTGTAGGTCCAATTTTATCATTTGTAAAACTCAAACCAAGACCAATATTTTTTTTGGCAATTGGTGTATGAACAGTAAATGTTTGTGTAGTTGGAGCTCCTTTAAAACCAACCCATTGGAATCTCCCCAATGCTGTGAAAGTTAGCGCATCTCTACTTCCTGCGTAGGCAGGATTTATGACTAATGTGTTATACATGTAATGTGTATATGCTGCTTCCTGTTGTGCATGTAATTGATTAAAACCTAAAACAATCAATGCTAGTAATATAAATCTCTTATTCATGGTTATCGTGTTAAATAGATGTAACCTTTGATTATTTTATCTGCGTTTAATTGAAGGATGTAGAAGTATGTGCCTTCTGGTAAAACATCTTTCCCAACTGCCATTTTACCCTGCATAGTCCCATCCCAATCATTATTGTAAGGACTTGCTTTATATACTTCAGCTCCCCATCGATTAAACACTTTAAAGGAATGATCTGGATAATTACTCAAATTAGGAATGATTAATACCTCGTTGGAGTTATCTCCATTTGGCGAGAATCCTTCTGGAACAACAACACTCTCAATTCCACCTGTACCTGAATCACATGCGGGAGAATTTGGAAGTGGATCACATGGATTAAGCGGATCAGAAGTTCCTGTTGCAACATACGATGTTGAAGGGTTATCAATTCCATAAACTTCTTCCCCATCCAATACTCCATCACCATCCGTGTCTGGATCATTTGGATTTGTTCCATTTGTAGCCTCATCATCATCTGATACTCCATCTCCATCTCCATCACAAGCAACACTTGTTGGTAGCGGATCGCATGGATCAAGAGGATTTGAAGTTCCTGTTGGTGTATAAGGTGTTGATGAATCATTAACTCCGTGAACTTCTTCTCCATCCAATACTCCATCTCCATCCGTATCCGGATTATTTGGATTTGTACCAGCTGTAGCTTCATCGCCATTTGTCAATCCATCGCCATCACTATCACAAGCAACGCTCATATTATTTGGGTCACATGGATCTAATGGATCTGATCCGTTAGTTACTTCATATCCATCTGTGTATCCATCACCATCGGTATCTGGATTTGTTGGATCTGTTCCATTCGTTGCTTCATCCCCATTATTCAATCCATCTCCATCTGTATCACAAGCTGGACTTGTATTAATTGGATCACATGGGTCAAGAGGGTCTGAAGTTCCTGTAGCAACATAAGGTGTTGACGGATCGTCTACTCCATTCACTTCTTCCCCATCTAAAACACCATCACCATCGGTATCTGGGTTATTTGGATCTGTTCCCGTATCTGTAACCTCTTCAAAATCTGTCAATCCATCACCATCCGTATCAACATTACAATCGATTAAAGTAACTGAAGTTGGTAAAGATGCTTGTGAAGAACACGTTCCATTTGAAACCGTAACCGTATACGTTCCAGTTAAATGAACCCAGATAGATTGCGTTGTTTCACCATTCGACCATAAGTAACTAGCAGCTGTTGAAGAAGTCAATTGAACAGAATCACCAGCACAAAAATTGGTTGGACCACCCGCAGTGATTGTTGGTGTTGGTGGCGTTGGATTTACTGTAACAGTAGTTGGTGTACTTGAAGCCGAACATCCTCCTGTTGTAATCGTTACTGAATAAGATCCTGAACTAGATACCGTAATTGCTTGCGTTGTTGAGCCATCCGACCAAAGGTAAGAACCTCCAGTTGACGAAGTCAATGTGACAGAACTTCCCAAACAGAAAGTAGTTGGTCCACTAGGAGTAATTATTGGTACAGCTGGAGAAGTACTAACCGTTACAACAGTTGCTGAACTTGTTGCGCTACAACCAGCAGATGTGACTGTAACCGTATAAGAACCTGAAGTTGAAACTGTAATAGATTGCGTTGTCTCTCCAGATGACCATAAATAACTTGTACCTGCAGATGCTGTCAAAGTAACTGATCCTCCCATACAAAATGAAGTTGGCCCCCCAGGTGTGATTGTTGCTACTGGAGCAGGATTAACAGTTATCATCGTTGGAGCACTCGTAGCAGTACAACTTCCTGAACCAACGCTCACAGTATACGAACCACTCGTAGAAACAGTGATGGAAGGAGTTATTTCTGTTGTTGACCAAGTATTTCCTGATGGAGCGGAAGATGTTAAAGTAACTGATCCTCCAGCGCAAAATGTTGTTGGGCCTCCAGGTGTAATTATTGGAACTGATGGTGGGGCATTTACCGTAACAATTGTTCCAACACTCGTTGAGCTGCATGTTCCATTAGAAACAGTTACAGAATATGTTCCTGAGGTTGAAACTGTGATTGCCTGTGTTGTTGCAGTTGTAGACCAAGTATTCCCAGTTGCTGATGATGAAGTGAGCGTTACCGAACCTCCTGTACAGAATGTTGTTGGTCCACTAGCCATAATAATTGGCATTGATGGAGCTGGATTTACAGTAATCACTGTTGCTAAAGATGTAGCTACACATCCTGATCCGTTTCCTACAGTTACTGTATACGAACCACCCGCAGAAACACTGATGGATTGAGTTGTTTCTCCCGTTGACCACAAATAAGTGGTTGCTGCTGAAGAGGTTAAAACAACTGAACCTCCCGAGCAAAATGTCGTAGCACCTCCAGGTGTGATTGTTGGGGTTGCTGGTGCACTTGGTCCACTAAGGGTTTGTGCCAAGATATTAGATGAACAACCTGATGCCAATACCAGTGAAATATTATAAGATCCTGAACCCAAATTTGGAATGGTCGCTGGAAGAGTTACTCCCATTTGACTTCCTGAAGAAGTACCCGTCCAAATTAAATTCCCCGTTGCAGAACCCGTTACTTGAATACTTCCATCAGTTGATGAACAAGTTGTTGGATTAGACACTGTTCCTAATGCGATTGTTGCACTCGGATTAATGACAACAGAAGTTGCGCTTGCTGTTGAACTACATCCATTGACAATTGTAGTCACAGAGTAAGATCCAGCATTCACTGCTTGTGCATTTGGAATAATTGGATTTTGATCTGTACTTGAAAAACTATTAGGTCCTGTCCAAGAATAAGTTGCTCCTGAAACAGTTGTTGCTGCTAAATTGATACTTCCATTCTGACAAACAGGTGAATTACTTGATGCTGTAGCTCCTGTTGGAATTGGATTTACAATCACATTCGTTGTTGATGAAGTAATCGAAGGGCATCCACTTACGGTAATTTGCAAGGAATAGGTTCCTGCATGAATACTATTTACTGATCCAATAGTTGGATTTTGAAGCGTAGAGCTAAACCCATTTGGTCCTGACCAAAGATAAGTTGCACCAATAATACCTGGTGTCGTTAGGTTGATTGAAGAACCATTACAAACAGGTGAATTACTTGACGCTGCTGGCGCTATAGGTGCTGGATTGATAGTTACAGATGTGCTACCTGCTGCTGAACTACATCCTGCAACAGAAACGGTCACATTGTAAGTTCCTGCACCTGCCGCAGTAATTGCTGAAATTGAAGGATTTTGCAAAGAACTCGTAAAGCTATTTGGTCCTGTCCATGAATAACTAGCATTCAAGACAGCAGATGTTGTTAAATTTAGAGTAGCTCCTTCACACAAAGGTCCATTACTCATGGCGCTTGGTGTTGAGATTGGAGTACTTTGATTGATTACAACTTGATCGGAAGACGAATGACAACCATCTGTATAAATAATCCAATTATAGGTGTTCGCACCCGTATTCAAACTAGAAACTGTTGCTGTTGCAGTATGAATGTTAGAGAATGAACCTGCTCCAGATGCTACTGTCCAATAACCTTGACCTGAAACCGGCACGTTTGCCGCCATTGTATAAGTTGTTCCACATCCACTTTGATCATTTCCAGCAGCTGCTGTTGTTGGAACCGTATTTTCTCTCCAATCAGGAAGACCATCATTATCTGAATCTTGTCTTGGAGCAGTTGTTCCTCCATTATTTGGGTCATACGCGTTATCTAACCCGTCATTATCCGTATCAATATTGAGAAGATTGAAATCTGCCACACAATTGTGATTGGCATCATTTCCTTCCAACTGATCGGAGAACCCATCATTGTCTGAATCTAAATCAATGTAATCTGGGCTATCCGCTCCATCTGTATTAACTGGAACAATCAATGTTCCTCCAGTACTTACATCGTATGCATTGTCTAATCCATCACCATCCGAGTCTGATCCTGTTGGTGGAATAAATCCAGCTGAAGTTTGATACTCATGCAAATCCAAAATTCCATCGTTATCGGAATCCTGATCTTTCCAATCTGGTTTTCCATCATTGTCAAAGTCTTGTGAAGAAGCTACTGGAGAACAGAATTTTATTTCACCAAGTCCATATCCCTGATTTCCAAG
This sequence comes from Fluviicola taffensis DSM 16823, assembly GCF_000194605.1. Taxonomy (NCBI): domain Bacteria; kingdom Pseudomonadati; phylum Bacteroidota; class Flavobacteriia; order Flavobacteriales; family Crocinitomicaceae; genus Fluviicola; species Fluviicola taffensis. The sequence continues at coordinate 2,346,958 of NC_015321.1, read as the reverse complement.
ACCTGCATCTAGGTTATCATAAACAAATCGAACAGAATCGACTAGAACTGGAATATTCACGGTAATGGTTCCATTTAACTCGGTGTTATCCATAGCTACTAAACCAAGAAATCTATTACTTCCAGTAAAGGAGTTAAAATTTCCAGATCCAATCGTATAATCCGCAGCTGTCAATTGATATAATTGTCCAAAAGAATAGGCATTTACAGTAATCCGGTCTTGGAATTGACCTGCTGCAATGTCAATATCTTGAAGCTTGAACGATAGATTACTAACTGGTTGGCTAAAACGAAGTACTTGAACTGATTGATCGATTGCAGCAGTAACATCTTGTTCGGTGTAAACTTCCAAACCAGTTACTGCAGAATAATTTTCAGAGATGTTAAAATTTACGATTCCCGCACCTGTTGTATTTCTACTAATCATATTTGCCCAAACACCCGATATAGTTGGATAAAACAACGTTGGATCTGATTGAGCAGTTAGTGGTAAAGTAGATGTTGCAGTACAAGGCAACAATTCCGCATTATTTGCAACTCCATCTCCATCCCAATCAATATCTGATACATCTTGAATACCATCATTATCTGAATCGCTTAATGGAACAAAATAGTAAACTCTGATACGAACTGCATCAATGTATGAAATAACCGTTGGAAGTAACAACCCCGCAGCTCTTGATTCCGCAGCTATTGCAACACCAAAGCCATTGCTGCTAACCTCCATGCCATTCAGAGTTGTTCCCCATAAATCGGAATTGGTTCCGTAAGTAAATGCTGTTTCACTTGTTGGCCAATTGACACCTGTATTTGCATGATTCGTTCCTGTAATTTGATTGTTTTTTAACAACCGAATATCCAAATCGCGGGTCCAATTTGAACCAGAGTTATCTGAACTTAATTTTCTTACTTCCACTTGAACACCACAAATTTGTGCGTTTACCGGAATATTTAAGTTTAGATTCCTGAAGACCAAAAAATTGGAACTTCTAACGGTTCCTCCAATCAATAAGGCTGCATTGGTCATAGTGGCATAACTGTTATTATCAGTTAGTGCATTTCCAGGATTGTTCCAAGGGTCTGTTCCTCCAGCAGCATTATTCAAACTGACTTGGGCATTGATATAACCCGTATTGGATCCGGGACACTGCGCAAGAGATGCTACAACGAAAAGAGAGCTAAACAAGAAGGACATAAGAATCCTAGCTCGATTCGAGTAAATATTGGTCATATAAATAGTTTTTATCGACTTTTATTACTCGAATATATCATGTTGAACCAACGATGACACTCTTCGCAATGAATAGTCGTAATTAAGTTATTCAACGTTAAAATTAAATTTTAACATTTCCAAATTTTTAACAAAAAATTTTAATCATTTGGATGATTTTTGTTAAAATTTGAATAAAAGCAATCTATATTAACTACTAATTATCAGTTAATTAGAACTAAAACTATAATTTTCATTTTATTACATATAAAACTGAAATAATTTGCGGTGATTCAGGATTTTTTGCTTCTTCTATTGCTTTTAAACTTCGAAACGTTCATAATTAATATACCAGCAAATCGATCATTGGTATTAGTAAGTTATTTTTACAGAAATGCAGTTTTCTGCCTCAAAATAGACACATGAACGCACTACGCAAAGACTGGAACGAGATAAAAACAAACGATAGCTGGGCAATTTTTAAAATTATGTCTGAGTTTGTAGAGGGATACGAGCGAATGGCCAAAATTGGTCCGTGTATTTCGATTTTCGGTTCAGCTAGAACCAAGGATGAAAACAAATACTATCAATTAAGTGTAGAGATTGGTGAAAAATTGGCGAAATCAGGATATGGAATCATCACTGGTGGTGGTCCAGGAATTATGGAAGCTGGAAACAAAGGTGCACATCAAGCAGGGGGGAAATCTGTTGGATTAAATATCGACCTTCCTTTTGAACAATTTCACAATAAATATGTGGATCGAGGAAGCCTACTAAATTTTGATTATTTCTTCGTGCGAAAGGTTATTTTCGTGAAGTATTCGCAAGGATTTGTCGTCCTCCCTGGAGGGTTTGGAACAATGGATGAATTGTTTGAAGCAATCACTTTAATTCAAACTAAGAAAATCACCAAAAGACCTGTTGTATTGGTAGGTCGAGATTATTGGACTGGTTTGGTAGAATGGGTTCAAAAAGTGATGTTGGAAAAAGAGAACAATATCCATCCAGAAGACATGCGTTTCTTAACAATCGTTGATACGGCAGACGAAGCGGTGAAATACATCGAAGATTTCTACAAAACACACGATCTGAGTCCCAACTTTTAAGATCTATTTTAGTGAACCACATAGAAACATAGGTCACATAGTTTTTAATGTTTCTAAAAGACATTGAGGGAGAATGGCGTGATTAAAAACCGTCAACCCTATTCAACCAAGTTATTCCCTAGACAAACATAGACTACATAGCTTTATAAATCTGGAAAGAACATGACTAACATATCTTCTATATGTGCTATGTTTCTATGTGGTTTAGCTTAACGAACTAATAATCTTCTTCGCTGCTCCTTGATTTCGTGCAAAAATCTCTGCAAGTTTTTCATTGATTTGAGCTCTTTTTCCAAGTGCATCCTCCACTGCTTTTTCAAAACTGAAACTATCTTCGATTGTATAAGCCACACCGTGATCCAGGAACAATTGAGCTTCTGGAAAACGCGCGTATTTTGGTCCAAAAAAAATGGGAATCCCAAAAGCTCCGGGCTCTAAGATGTTATGTAATTTACCTGTAAATCCTCCTCCGATATATGCTAAATCAGCATAGTGATAAGCATTTGTTAATTGGCCAATCGTATCTAAAATGAGGATGTCTTTTCCCAAATTTTGGAAATTAGTATAGCGTTCCAAATCAAAATCAAACTCTGCGGAAATTTGCTCAATATGCTTTTCAGAGATATCATGTGGAGCAATAATTAGCTTATATTTCTTACGCATTTCAGACAATGCAGGAACTAAAATTTCTTCGTCAATGATCCAAGAACTCCCCAAAATCAAAACAGGCTTTGCTTCCACAAAAGAGCGGATGATTTCATTTTCTTGAATTTGATCCTTTACGGCTATCATTCTATCGTAGCGCGTATCACCAGTAACTGTAACTTGATTTATTCCAATACTATTCAATAAATCCTTGGAACGAATATCTTGGGCGTAAAAATGATCAAATAATCGCAGCGCTTTTCTGAAAAATCCACCATACCATTTAAAAAAACGATGACTTGGTCGAAACAAACTGCTAACTCCGTAGATTTTCGCACCATTTCTTCGCGCGCATTTCAGGTGATTGTACCAAAATTCATACTTCACAAAAAATACCATTCGGGGATTGAAATGAGCAATGAACTTTTCGGCTTTTACTTTTGTATCTAAAGGCAAATACATAGCTAAATCGACCTGATGATCACGCTTGTTGTAAAATTCTATTCCCGAAGGACTGAAAAAAGTGACCAACAAAAATGAATCGGAATGAGCTTCTTTGTAGGCATTCATTACAGGAAGTCCTTGATCAAATTCCCCTAAAGACGCACAGTGAAACCAAACAACTTCTTTCTCTTTGGGAATATTGTACGAATCAATCGAAACACGTCGTCCTAGAATCCATTTCTTCGCTTTTGGATGAAACCAAGATACGAGCCACATGACGGCATAAAAAAAACGAATCCCAAAACCGTAAAATATCCTCATTTAGTCGAAATAAAAATCTTTCGGTTTTCTTTTATAAACAGGAATGAACCAACCTACTTTAAAGCCGTATTGTAAATCTAACCGTTGCGCTTTAGAAACTGGAATATCGGGTTGATCAAAAAAGATTTCTCTTCGATTGTAAGTGAGTCCTTCTTGGATATAAAACCCTCCATAGAAATTCAAAAATCCTTGATTCGCCATAAAAGCATATCCAACAAACTGATGAAAATTAACACCCGTTGTATACCTGTCATATCCTTTTCTGTATTTTTTTTCGAGGGTTGGAATTACTTGATCCTGAGTTTCTACACGTGCCTTATATTGCATATAACCAACTCCGCCATGTATGTAAATTCCAGAATTCTTATTTGGACTTAAAACTGGAAAAACCTTGCCAACCATTGCATTTAAATTGAAACCGCGCATTGTCACTACTACAATAGCTACATCACCATTTACATCCGTAATTTGTCCGTATGAATCTGTTAGATGGGAAAACATATCTGGAATCTTTATCTGATTCCCAAACATAAAGTTTCCATCTAAGCCATAGACCCAATTTTTGGAAGTTTTATATCCAGCCATCGCGCCTAGGTGATTCACTAATCCAAAACGTTCTTTCAAATCTCCTCCAGGAGCATTTAATCCATAATGAACAGCAATCCAAGGTGTAGCAATGGCGCTATCACGAATGTTTCTCTGGCCAAATCCGAAGAAGCTGGAGAGTATGAAACAAAAAATTATTCCTGCGTTTCTCATCTTTTTTATGTCGTTCAAAAATAACGATTTATTAGAGCAATTCGTATTCTTTTATCTGGAAATGGTTGAATTATCTATTAAACGGCTTATTTAAATCGGATAGATTTAGCTGGATTTATTCGACTAATCAAAAGTGATGGAACAAATAAAGCAATCAAACACACTCCCAAAGTAATGCAATTCAACACCCCAATTTTCAATAAGCTAAACTCAATTGGAACCGTATTTAAGTAATAAACTTTCGGATCTAATGGAATGATATGAAACTGATATTGCAACCAGCAAAGTCCAATTCCAACTACATTCCCCCAAATCATTCCCTTTAAAATTAATTGACCAATATGAACCAAAAAGATCTTTCGAACAAATCCATTATTGCCCCCCATTGCCTTTAAAACCCCTATAAAGTTGGTTCTCACCAAGATTAAAACGAGCAAAGCAGAACCCATATTTACGATTCCAATAACCAACATGAGAATTAGTACAATAGCCAAATTTATATCCAGAAAACTCAACCAAACAAACAAATCACGTTGATTGTCTTTGATGCTATTAACCTTTACTTGTTGTTGAAAATCGGGGTTATAAGCAACCACTTTTCGGATCTTGAATTTTTGATTTTCAATGTCTGAAAAATCTTTTACACTCAATTCATAAGACCCAATGTATTCACTAAATGATCCTTTTCCAGGGAAAGATTCCACATCTAGTGTTTTTTGACCACCATTTAATTGATAATGATATCCTTCTTGATCTAGGAACTTTCGAACCAATTTTTGTTCAGAGTCCACTTTGAAATTACAAAAAGCCATTTTATCGCCACGAACCTTGATTTTCAAATAAGTAGTATCAGGAATAGTCGTTTCTCCATCTCTTGCATCTAAACTTCCAGCAGGTTCGTCCATGAATGTCCAATAATCGGAAACAATCAATCGAATCGTTGTGTCTTTTGTAGGACAAATAGAAAACCCCGCATACTTTTCATAGCCTTCTCCCCAATCGAATCGGTAATTTCCATTTCCACCTGAAACTTGTGCGCGAATGATTAACTCACCATACGGCGAAAGTGTATCATCAATTAAAATTTCAGAGGTAATTCCCCAATCATTCAATTGCTGAACCTGTGGCAGATAACAAAAAACCAATTCTTTGTCGAAATCTTCCAAGCCCGTTTCGTAAATTCCAACAATGTGAAACTGGCGTTGAATTGGGCGTTGCTTCACAAAATAAGCATTGATGGTATCTCCCAATTTATAATGCAAATCATTGGCAATACGCTTGGAAATAAGCACCTCGGTTGAAGCTCGTTCTTTAAATGTGGGTAATTTCCCTTCTTTCAAATAGGATTTAAAAAAAGACCAATCGTAATTTTTATCAACACCTTTTAAAACAACTCCAAGGATCTCTTTTTGGGCTACATTTCCTCTCGATTGAATAAGAGCAGGCTTGTAAGCAACTGATTGAACATGGGTTACGCCGTTAATTTTTCGAAGTAATTTTTCGAACGTTGGATTACGCATGAGCGGTTCAGATTCTCTCAAAGAAATTTCTCCTTCTTTTTGAATGGAGATATGTGAACCAAAACCTATAACTTTGCGGCTCACTTCTTGTTGGAATCCTTCAACAACAGCAATTGTGACGATATTTACAACCATTGCAAGAGAAATGCTCAAAACAGCAATTCGTGTAATTGGCTTTGCAGCCCTTTTAGTTCCTTGCAAAGATTCGTCTACAACGGCCTGTTTGCGTTGAAGTTTTTTAGCTATGAAAAATATAACATTCCAATTATTGCCCATGCGGATACGAAAGTACATAAAGCTTTTGGCGTTGAAAAGTATTATTTTGCTTTTCACAGTTTCCTGCGCTACAAAACCAATAACTTCCAAAACAGTTGAAACTACTCCGAATACCAAAGAAAAAGAATATCCAGTTATTCAACCCATTGATGATGAAATCAAATACGATGCTTACGGGACTGAAAAAATCCCGGATTTACAGCTAGGAAATGCGCGAATGCACCTATACTTAGATTCCTTGCGCGGAAAAAGAGTTGCCATTGTTGCCAATCAATCTTCTTCTCTCGGATCAATGCATTTAGTGGATACTTTACTTGCTTTGGGAATCAACATTCGGAAAGTATTTGCACCTGAGCATGGATTTAGAGGAACTGCAGATGCTGGTGAAAAGGTTTGGAGTCACCAAGATCCTGTAACCGGATTACCCATTGTTTCGTTGTACGGAAACAACAAAAAACCACGTGCAGACCAATTATGGGATATTGACATCGTTTTATTTGACATCCAAGATGTAGGAGTGCGCTTCTACACCTATATTTCTACCTTGCATTATGTCATGGAAGCATGTGCTGAAAATAATAAAGCATTGATTGTTTTGGATCGCCCGAATCCGAATGCTCATTACGTTGATGGACCAATTTTAGAAAAAGATCAAACATCCTTTATTGGAATGCATCCAGTGCCTATTGTTTACGGAATGACCATTGGTGAATATGCTTTGATGGTGAATGGTGAATTTTGGTTGCACAACGATGTTACTTGTCAAATGTACATTGTTCCTTGCCGCAATTACACACACAAAACCAAATTTGAAATAGCCATTCCTCCTTCACCAAATTTGCGAACAGACTTAGCTATTAATTTGTACCCCAGTTTGTGTTTATTTGAAGCAACAACTGTGAGTATTGGAAGAGGAACTGAACGTCCCTTTGAACAGTACGGCCACCCCAGTTTTAGAAACACCGGATTTACCTTTGTACCCATGCCAACAACAGGTGCGAAAGATCCACTTTGGCAAAACCGCACGTGTAATGGCTACGATTTAAGAGCCAGCCAAAACAAGCGCATGTATGAAATCAATTTGAATTGGATCATCAATGCGCGCGATCAATTGGGAGATAGCATTGACTTTATCAATCAACGAAACTTCTTTGATCGCTTAGCCGGAACAGCGACTCTACGTGCTCAATTAAAAGCTGGTTTAAGCGCAAAGGAAATCAAAGAAACCTGGAAATTGGGGATTGAATCGTTTTTAAAAACGCGTAAAAAGTATTTGATTTACAGATAGATAAAATCTATCAAAACATGATTTTCCGAAATATAACTTCAATGTATTCACACTTGTTTGGTGTTTTAATATGTTGTATGTTTGTTTGGCCAGTAACCAATGAATTACTATTTATGAAACAATTACTATCAATAGTTGCCATTTTTGTTGTGTTGAACACGTCAGCATTCAGTAATCTTTCACCAATAGAGACATCTAAAATTTTTGATCATTTAACGGAAGTAAACAAAGAATGGGTAAAATTTAATTTGTCCATTTTTAATGAAAAAATTTCGTTTGAGAATGACTTAGATCGTATTCAATTTCACTTATTGCAAGTTGAAAAAATGTTGAGAAATTCGGAAAACGAACATTATTCGCAAGAGCAAATTCAAAACAGAACTGCATTATTAGATATTCTACATAACTACGCTCTTGAGAAAGTCTTTCCGATTAATTTACATCATTCGAACAGACAACCCTATTTCATAGACCATTTAGGAACGCATTGTGCAGTTGGTTTTCTACTTAAGGCATCTGGTTTTGGAAACATTGCACAAGAAATATCTGAAACACAGAATTACGCTTACGTAAAAGAAATTCAATCGAAAGAATTACTTGCTTGGGCAGAAAAAAATGGGTTTGAGTTAAATGAATTAGCATTGATACAACCTACATATCCTGATAACACGACTTATTACGCTATTGGAAATGGTGCTAATGGTACAATTACTAAAATTAACGGAGATGAGAATAAATTTGTAATTGCGGGTAAATTTACTCAATTAGACAATCTTCCTTGTTTGAATGTTGGACAATATGTGAATGGAAATTTGTCTTGCTTGGGAGTTGGGATAGATGGAATAGTGAATGAAATTGAAAGAACTGGACAAAATGAAATTACTGTATATGGAAAATTTGACCATCTGGGCGTGAGTTACCCAATTGCAATTTGGAATGAAGTAAGTTTGGATTGGGAGTTTGTCGCTATTCCAGGTAAAAGTAATTGTGAAATCAATGCAGCAGATAGTTACAATCTTGATCGATATATTTCTATTAAGACTGAAACAGGAACTTTTGAATTACTGCACAATAATGGTACAAATTGGTATCTGACTTGTTCAACTGATGGCCCTATCTACAGTATTGATGTTGAATATTCAAAGTATGTTTTTGGCGGGAAATTTAATCAGGCCATTATCAATGCAAATACCCCTTATATTTTAAATTCAAAAAATGTAATCAGTTCAACCAACGGACTGGGATGGCAAGTATACCCTTCGAATACTCCTGACACCGTTTTTACCACGAAAATAATTGGAAGTAACATTTTTGTTGGAGGAGCTGCAATAAATTTGGCTGGGCACAGTAATGTATTATTATCTCAATTAACGAATGGAACTGCACTTACACTCATCCAACTTTGGTCTGGTGCTGATCCATTAAGAATCTATGATATAGAACACCATACAAATGATATGAATAGATTGGTATTAGTTGGTAATTTACAAGCTATAGAGGGAGGGTTTGGGTTCATTATGGGAAAAGGAGCATTTAATTATTCCATCTCTGAAGGAGTAGTAACTTCCGCAGGTTGGTTCAATAAACCTGTTCACTCTGCAATACTAACAAATAACGGTGATTTAGTTGTTTCTGGAGAATTTACTGAAGGATACGAAACGAATTTTTCTCACCTTGCAAAATCAACTTTAATTTTGGGAGCAGACGAACTGTCTTCGACAACAAATTTAGTTGTTTATCCAAATCCAAGTACACATTCAATCTCTATTCATGGAATTTCAATTGGAAAATTTTTCAACTATCAAATTACTGATGCGCAAGGAAAAACTTGGAGAACAGCTGAAACCTCAAACCCTACTATAAATGTGGAAAATTTGAGTAGTGGAGTCTATTTCTTGAGCATTCAAAACGCCCAGAACTACAATTCAACCATTCGTTTTGTAAAGAATTAGATTTACTACTAAAGAATCAAGTACGGAAAATCGCAACAAGTCTTTCAAACCATTGACCTACATTTGTAGAAATTGACTACAATGAAAATGCCTACTCTGAAATCAACCCAAACTTCAATCCTTTTGGGATTATTATTGATTGCAATTCTAGGTTCATGTACAATCACAAAACGGCATTTTGGATCGGGTTATCACATTGAATGGAAACAACACTTTTCAGAGAAAAAGGAAAGTGACGATCAACGGGAATTAACTAGCCAAATCGAACCGAATAACTCAGTAAACTTTCTCTTAATTGAACATCAAATAGAACCATTCATTCCAAAATCTGATTCAATTGGTGACCGAACATTAAAACCCTCTCCAAAAGAGGAAACTTCTACTAAAAATCTAACGCTTAGAAAAAGTAGCTCACTATCTTTCAAACCCATTCAGATTCTGAAAAAGGAAATTACCGCCAAAAAACAATTAGTAAATGAACCGAAAAAACAACAAAAACCACCAGTTGACACACTAACTTGGGTCGCATTGGGATTTTTTATCACATTGATTGTTGCAGGATTTATTTTGCTTTTCTCCAATCTTCTTTTTGATTTTTTATACATTGCCATTTTAGCAATGTTCGCAATTGCAGGTCTCATTATCTCTGGAATTTCCTTGAAAAATGTTACATCATATCCAGACGATTATTCTGGAAAAGGACTTACAATAGCTATTTTTGTGCTAAATGCTATTATCTGTTTTGGATTAATTATTTGGGCATTCTACCTCCTCATCCAAGCGCTCTTGAATTTGTGGTGATGGTAAAATTGGATAGAATTACTTACTCGATTGCTCCACTTTCTTCGCGCCTTCCAAAACGGTTTCTTTCATCGTTTCCATGTATGTAAGCAATTTTTTTTGTAATTCAGGATTGGTTGCTCCTAAGATTTTTGCAGCCAAAATTCCAGCATTTTTAGCTGCGTTTATAGCAACTGTAGCTACCGGAATTCCATTTGGCATTTGAACAATGGATAACAAACTGTCCCAACCATCGATTGAATTACTTGATTTGATAGGAACCCCAATAACAGGAAGTGGTGTTAAACTCGCTGTCATTCCAGGTAAATGCGCTGCTCCACCTGCTCCAGCAATAATCACTTGAAGACCCCTTTCGGAAGCCGTTTTTGCATACTCGAACATCCGTTCTGGAGTTCTGTGAGCCGAAACAATGGTTAATTCAAAAGGAATTCCAAACTCCTTTAAAATATCAGCAGCATCTTGCATAATTGGCAGGTCTGAAGTGCTGCCCATGATAATTCCAACCATTTGTTTCAATTTTGTTTGCAAATCTAACGAATATTAGACAATCGTTGAAAACTATTCGCGCATTGTGGAGTAATTCCTCCCATTTTTATTGAATTTTCTGTTAGTTTTGGGATTCGCCAAGTAAAACTATGAATAGATCTATACTTACTAGTCTTTGTGCTTTTTTAATATTGGGGCACACCTACTTCTTTGCTCAAACCACCTTTGTAACCGATAATTTTGAAGGAACTTTCACCTGGAACACCGTGAGCAACTCTGGTCCAAACAACTGGATCCAGGGCAACTGTACGAATAACGGAGGTAGCTCTGCACTATATATCACATCGGGAGGTTCAACCAATGATTGTACACCAAGTGGAATAACTCATTATGGCTATGCAAATACTGCATCAGGATCCGAAACGGCAATCGTTTACCGCGAAGTGAATGCTAGTTGTTTCACTGCAATAACCGTTCTAGGCGATATTCAAATAGAAGGAGAAAGTGGAATTGATTACCTAGAATTAGTCATCAGTACAGATAATGGATTGACTTGGTCGTCTGCTTCTTCTCAACTAGTTGCCAATGCTACGTATTCCCCATTTAGTCAATTGCTCCCAGGAAGTTTTGACAATACCATTTTCTGGATAGGTTTCCGATTTAATTACAACGATTCCAATATTGGAAATAAAGCCCCGGCAATCGATAATTTCCGCATACAAGGAACATCTTCTGATATTGTTTCACCCACTATTACTTGTCCTTCCCCAAGCGCTGTGTATTCCGATCAATACTGTGAATTTCCACTTTTAGATTATGGAACTCTAGCAACTGTTAATGACGCTTGTGGAATTGTTTCTACCATTCAAACACCCGCAATTGGAACAACTGTCAATGCAAATACTTTAATCACTTTACAAGCAATAGATCCTTCCGGAAATTCAACAAATTGCAGTTTTACATTAACCGTTATAGACACCATTACACCAAAAGTAACATGTATTCCATTGGATTCAGTGTATGCAACTGCGGCTTGTAATGCAGCTGTGCCAAATTTGATTCCAACGGTTTCTGTAATAGAATTCTGTACACCAGCCAATTCGTTAATTTTCAATCAAACTCCAGCGGCGGGAACAATTATCTCTGCTACTCAAAACGTATTTGTAACGGTGACAGACCTTTCTGGAAATGTAGGTGGTTGTTTTACACACATGCTCCTTTTTGATACGATTTCTCCACAAATAACTTGTCCAGCAAATCAAACTGTTTCCACAAACAATGGCTGCACATACGATATTGGGACATTCACTACTCAAGCAACTGTTACAGATAATTGCTCTACGACGTTTCTGTTGAATCAAAGTCCTGCGATTGGTAACAGCTTACCGGTTGGACCACACAGTATCACTATTCAAGCCATTGATCAGCAAGGAAATGCGCAAGTTTGTCAATTCACGCTGACAGTGCAAGACTTAACCTTGCCAGTTGTCAATTGTCCTACCGGAATTACAGCGCCAGTTAACAATCAATGTTTGGCGATGGTCGGAAATTTAGTTCCATTGGTTTCTGCAACAGATAATTGTACGGCAAGTAATTTACTTGTATTTGCGCAAAACAAACCTGCAAATTTATTGTTCTCGGACACCATCACTGTTTTAATGACCGCCGTTGATTTGAATGGAAACATTGGAAGTTGTTCTATCCTTGTTACTGCAATTGATACTTTAGCTCCAGTTGTAACTTGTTTGAACGATACTATTTTGGCTATTTCAGGAACTTGTTCAATGACTGTTCCCAATTTAGCAGGAACACACAGTGCTGTTGAAAACTGTGCTCCTTCCAATTTACTTCTAGTTTCGCAAAACCCAATAGCTGGAACCGTTATTACAAACCCAGTTGGAATCGTTATTTCGTATACCGATACTGCTGGTAATATCGGAACTTGTATTACCCAAGCTATTCCGATTGAATCTATTAACCCAACAATTACTTGTCCACCAGCTCAATCTATAAACAATGGCGTCTCTTGCTTTGGACTTATTACCGATTTAACTGCTCTTGCAACTGTTACAGACAATTGCACCGGATATAGTTTAACACAAATACCAGCAGTTGGAACAAATCTTGTTTCAGGAACACACATCGTTACAATTACAGCAACCGATTTAGCTGGAAATAGTGCGTCATGTACAACTAGTTTCACCATTATTGAAACGAGCACTCCATCAATTACTTGTCCTGGGAATATGTCAGTGTGTAATCCACTTGTCAATTACACCAACCCAATAGGAACGGATAATTGTTTCTTTAAAATCACTCAAACAGATTTATCAGGAGTTTCTTCAGGAAGTATCTTCCCTATTGGAACAACCACACAAACGTATCAAATTGAAGATTCATCGGGGAATACTTCATCGTGTTCGTTTACGGTTCAAGTTCTTCCATATCCTGACACTGCATTTATCCCAAATAGCTTAATTTATCTTTGTGATACTTACACAACCAGTATTCAAGCACAAGCTATTCAATCAGGAACTGGATCTTGGAATGTGCTAACAGGAACTGGTACACTTACAAATCCAAACGCGCTTCAAACAACTATTCAAAATCTTTCTGCTGGGTCAAACACAGTTGAATGGGTTGTGACTTCTCCAACATGTGGAACAAGAAGAGATACCGTTCAAATAATCGTAAACATGCCTCCATCTCAGGCAGCTCTTCAAGATTCCATGTATGCTTGTGCAACAACAAACTACATTATTCAAGGAAACAATCCTGCTATTGGTCAAGGAACTTGGTCGAGTAATGCTGGAATAACTTTCAACAATATTCATGCGCCTGTTTCCACCATTCTATCTATTCCAAATGGATATCATACCATTTATTGGACAATCAACACCAGTGGCTGTCAAAGCACAGTGGATAGCGCAATTATTTACGCTCCAATTAGAGCTGAAGTACTCACACATGATACTACTTTGTGTCTGACACAATTGCCTTTCAATATCCAAGGAATTCAAGCAGGATTAGATCAAGCAACTTATTGGATTGAGATTGGTGGCTCTGGAACTCTAACTAGTAAATACACAGCCAATACATCCTTAACTGCTGCTGCGCCAGGTGAATTAATTTTACTTTACAAACTCCATCACGATTTTTGTGGAGCTACTCAAGATACTTTACATATCATATTGAATGCTTGTGATGACGCAAGTTTCAATATTCCAACCGTATTTACTCCAAATCATGATGGGTCGAATGATCAATTCATCATTCCAAATTTATATGAAACATACCCAGATTGTGAAGTAACCATTATCAATCGTTGGGGAGCGAAAGTGTTTCAATCTACCGGGTATTCAGAACCTTGGGATGGAACTTATAAAGGAGACGATTTACCGCTTGGAACTTATTTCTATGAAATAGTTTCTCCCAACAATGATTTTAAGCCTTTTAAAGGTTCAATTAGTATTATCCGTTAATCCCAATAGATATGAAAAAATTAGTACTTACTTCATTTATTGCAGTTGCAGGATTAGCATTCGGACAACAAGACATTCAATTTACGCAAACAGCTTCTTCCCCATTCTTAATCAATCCAGCTGCGGGCGGAATGATGAGTGTAGCTGAAGTAGTAATTGGAAACCGCATCCAATACGCTGGAATTGATGGAAGACCAATGACCACTTTTGCAGGAATTCAAAGTATGATTCGCTTCAAAAAGAAACGCACAAAAACCTTGCTTCATGAGTTAAGCTCAATTGGTCAAACATTCTATAGCACTCCGCAAAGAACAATTGGATACAAGCAAGTTGCTGGCTTAACGTTTATCAATGATGTCATTGGCCCCTTCACACGAACGAATGTCAAAGGAAACTTTGGGGTTCACATTCCCTTATCTCAAAAATTTAGCGCTGGACTTGGATTAGGCATTGGTTGGTCAAATTTTGGAATTGACAATTCAAAAGTGATTTTAGGCAATTCAAATGACAATGCTTATACCAATTACATTGGAATTTCTGCACGTCAAAATTACGTGGATGCACAAGCAGGATTGGTGGTTTACAGTGATCGATTATTAATCAGTTTAAGCGGAAGTCAGTTATTCAACAATAAAACACGCTTAAGTGATGTGACAACTGGAAGCACTTTTCAACCCCATTTGTTTGTATTGGCAAGTTATCGCTTTGATCTAGGTAAAAAGTTCGGATTAGAGCCAATCGTTCAATTCAAATCAGTGAAGCATGCACCCGTAAGTTACGATTTAGCGATGCGTTTACATTATATGCGTATGGGTTGGGTGAGTTTATCTTACAGACGTCAATCTTCCATTGGAGTAGGTTTTGGAATCAATTTATTGGCTCGATTCAACGTTTCATATTCATTTGAGTTCGGCAACGGAGTTACTGAACAGTTTGGAAATACATCCCATGAAATTCGACTTGGGTTTATTTTTGGACACCGCAGAAATACCAAACAGGAGCTAAAGCAAGATGAAAAAGAAAACCCAATTCCTGAAGAAACAAAGACAGAAGATTAAATGTCAGTTTTTCAGGTATTGCTAATTTTGTAAAAAAGGTTCAAGAAATGCGTCCGATTTATTTTTTACTCAAAATCTCATTAAACTTATCATTTCGATTATTCTACAAACGGATTATTGTGGTGAATAAGCACAAAGAGTTTTATGGTAGTACGATTTATGTCAGCAATCACTCAAATTCTTTCATGGATCCATTGGTGATTGGTGTATTGAACAGACCAATTGTTCATTTCATGACCCGATCGGATGTATTTGTTTGGTGGTTGAAACCCATTTTGTGGGCGGCACATATGCTACCAATTTACCGTCAGCAAGATGGAGCAAATACAAAGGGAAAAAATACAGATGTTTTCAACAAAGTAAACTGGGCATTACGGAATCGTCGTAACATCTTGATTTTTGGAGAAGGATTTACAGATGACGTACCTATTAGAGGGCTAAAACCTATTAAAAAAGGTTCTGTCAGAATGGGTTTTGGAGCTCTTGAATCCATTGAATGGAGAAAAAAAATATACATTTCAGGAATTGGAATTAGCTATTCCGATCGAAATAAAATAGGCTCAGAATTGGTGTTAGATAACGGGGCTAAAATTTGTTTAAATGACTACAAAGAAGCTTATTTAGAGAGTCCTAGTAGAATTATCAATGAAGTAACGAGATTGGTTGAACAACAAATGCAAGATTGTATTATTTATGTGGCTGATCCTTCGAATTACTCGTTGCTAGAAAACGTCATGCAGATTACCCGAAAAGGGTACAACAACGAAAATCACGATCATTCTATTCCATTATTAAAACGCTGGCAATATGCGAAAGATCTTGGCACTTGGATTAACCAACATGTAACAGATGAAAGTACCGAAATTAAATCCCTACAAAAGGATCTAGATTCATATTTCAACTTGGAGCAAAAAATGAAAATCCAAGATCGTTTTGTACTTGCTAAAAAACACCCTGAGTTTCTAAGCACCTCCAATAATTGGTTATTCTTAATTCTCGTTTGGCCTTTTGCACTTATTGGATTTTTTCATGGATTCATTCCTTATATCCTTGCTAAAAAAGTAACAGAGAAAATGATGAAACGACCCGTTTTTTGGGGCTCAGTAAAAATGATGCTTGGAAAATTACTTGGTTGTATATACAACATACCGCTAATTATTTTTCTCACAAAAAGATTTCTTCCACATTGGTCGTTTGGAGTACTGTATTTCTTCTTAATTCCAATTTTATGGAGATTGAGTTATGAATTTACCCTTCAAATCAAAGAAATTGCACTCAAACGAAAAATGAAATCTGTGGATTTATCAAAGTTTGAAGCAAAAAGAGCCGATTTAGAAAAAAGAATCCATGAATTAATCCCACTTGCGTAATCAATAAGAAACAGTAAATTTACAGAGTATTGAAATTGAACACCTTGAGACCATTATTGCTTATTCAACTGATACTCTGTATTAGCACAATTAGTTTTGCGCAATCCATAAGTACTTATGAAAACTTATTAGCGAAAATTAAACGAAATCCTACGGACACAGTCAGTGTCAATCAATACCTTGAAAAATTAAAAACAGACAAGGGATTAGCAGATCCTTTAAGTGTACATGCTGAAAAGCTTTACGAACTCATTGCTTTCACTAAAAACCACCGACACATTGCTCAAGTTGCCATATTCATCGGAAATAAATGCAACAATATTGGCAAATACTCACATGCACTCAAATATGAAATCATTGCTGAAAAGCAATTAAAGCAAATTCCACTTACTCATTTATTAGGAACTACTTACAGTTTAATGGGCAATACTTATCTCGGTTTAAATATTTCCGCCAAACAGAAAGAAAGTTATCAAAAGTGTTATGAAATTGGAAAGAAGCTCAAAAATCCAATGACAATGGCTGTTGGTGCCACGGGGTTAGGAAACTATTACACGAGTAGCTTCAACTACGAAGCTTCTAATGTTTGGAATTACAAAGCATTGGTTCAATTTGATTCAATTAAAAATCATTTAGCAAGTGGCATTATTCGGGTAAATATTGCAACAAATTACCGAAAACTAAAGCAATACACCGATGCCGAAAGATTGCTCCAAGCTTCCAAAAAAAATATTTTGTTGAGTGAAAACAACTATGCTAAATTGGGATATTATTTAGAAGTTGGCTATCAATTGATGGAAGTGAAAAAATACAAAGAAGCAATCAATCCGTTTAGAATTGCACTTGATCTTGCACTAGAAGACAAATCAAACGATGACATTTCGGACATCTCCAAGGCATTGTCAGAAGCTTACGATAAAACCAATCAGTATAAACAATCTGTAGAAGCCTTAAAAATGCATCTGCAGTATAAAGACAGTGTTTTCAATGCTACAAGCAACCAACAATTACTCTCTATTGAGGAACAGTACAAAACAGAAAAAAAAGATGCTGAAATTCAATTATTGAGTAAAACAAATGCCTTAAACAAGAGTGAATTAGGTAGAAAACAATCCTTGATTTGGGCTTTCGGATTCTTAGGTCTTTTATTTGTTGGTGTTGGGATTATTCTCTGGAGATCAAACAGAAACAAGAATAAAACAAACCAATTACTGGCTCAAAAAAACACCATCATTGAAGAGAAACAAAAGGAAATCTTGAGCAGTATTAATTACGCCAAACGCATTCAATACACACTCTTAGCGAATGATCAGCTCCTACAATCCAATTTAAAAAAACACTTTGTACTTTTTCAGCCAAAAGATATCGTTTCAGGGGATTTCTACTGGGCAATTAAAACCAAAACCCATTTCTTCTTAGCGGTATGTGATTGTACAGGTCATGGAGTTCCGGGGGCATTTATGAGCTTGCTGAATATCAACTTTTTAAATGAAGCCATTACCGAAAAACAGCTTGTAGAACCTGGTATTATTCTTGATTTCGTGCGGAATCGATTGATTGAAAATCTCGATCAAGACAAGCATTTTGACGGAATGGATGGAATCATTCTTTCGTTGGAATTGGCGACGAATGAAATTCATTATGCAGGCGCAAACAATGGACCTCTAATCATTCGTAATGAAGAAATCATTGAATTACCGTATGATAAAATGCCCGTTGGAAATGGAATACGAACCAATCTTTTCAAAACGCATTTTTTACCTCATCAAATAGGTGATTGGTTGTATCTTTTTACTGATGGATATGCCGATCAATTTGGTGGGGAAAAAGGGAAAAAATTCAAATACAGCAAACTCAAAGAATTACTTTTGAATACGAGTAAACATTCTGAAAAAGAGCAGTACAATACGTTGAAGAATACATTTACGCAGTGGAAAGCCAACTTGGAGCAGGTGGATGATATTTGTGTATTTGGAATGGAGTTGTGACTTTGGGTTCAAAGGGTTCAAAGGGTTCAAAGGGTTCAAAGGTGTTTAAGTAAAATTGAACTTTTATTGAACTTTTATTGAACTTTTATTGAACTTTTATTGAACTTTTATTGAACTTTTATTGAACTTTTAAATCGTCATTTTTCTTCCCAAATAAACCATCGCAATGCAAAAAGACACGGAGATTAAAATGTT
Source organism: Fluviicola taffensis DSM 16823 (assembly GCF_000194605.1). NCBI lineage: Bacteria > Pseudomonadati > Bacteroidota > Flavobacteriia > Flavobacteriales > Crocinitomicaceae > Fluviicola > Fluviicola taffensis. The sequence continues at coordinate 2,328,058 of NC_015321.1, read as the reverse complement.
TAAAATGGCAATGATCCATTGACCGCGTTCCATCAATTCCAAGTTTTCTTTTGCAAAGGTTGAAAACGTACTAAATCCCCCACAAATACCAACAATCCAAAATGCGTGAAAAGAATCTGCTTGAGGCCCTTTCATTTTGATAATTAGCGCGATAAAAAAGCCCAATAAGAGCGATGCTATTACATTAGCAGAAAGTGTAGCTATCGGAAAACTTGATTTTGGGAATTTCTGAATTAAATACGTCAATCCGAAACGCATTAACGCCCCTATTCCACCCCCCAAGAAAACATAAAACGCATTCATCACACTTCGTTTCTGATTTGAAAAAACCTATTATAACCCTTCCAAAATACAAAAGCCCATAAACATCCCCAAATAATTCCACAAAGTATGTCAGATAAATAATGGACTGACAAGTAAATTCGACTCAAACTAATTAAAGCAACGGTGAAGATTAAAATCCATTTTAGTTGCGGATAAATTTTGCGTAAAAAGAACCAACTGAGTAAAGCTACTGCAGCATTATTGGAAGCATGAGAGGAGAAAAAACCATATTTTCCGCCAACGTATAACTCTCCATTATTCTTATGATAAAAATGCAATTTATTTTCCAAGAGTAAATTATGCGAAGGCCGGTATCTTTGAATCGTATCTTTGAATAGCATCGTTGTGGTACTATCCACAATGACGACCATTAACAAAGCCATTCCTAGAAAAATAAGTGTGGTTTTAAACCCGTAATTTTTCCAAATGAAGTAAAGAAGCAAGCAATAAAACGGAATCCATGTAATCGTTTTGGTAACGATCCAAAAGAATTGATCTAAGAAAGGAGAATTCCAACCATTCACGGCTAGAACAATGCTTCTATCTATGGATTCCAGATAATCAAACATGATTCAAATGGGTCCAAATCATATCTTTCAATTCCGTAAGTCCTTGTTGAGCAACAGAAGAAATGAATACATACGGAATCTTGGGCAAATCTTTACTAATCGCAGCCTGTAACTCATCATCCAACATATCAGATTTGGTAATTGCAAGCAAGCGTTCTTTGTGCAATAATTCAGGATTGTATTGTTTCAATTCGTTGAGCAACAATTTATATTCTTCGTGAATATCGTCTGCATCAGCAGGAATCATAAAGAGCAAACAAGAGTTCCGTTCAATGTGACGCAAAAAACGCAATCCCAATCCTTTTCCTTCATGTGCCCCTTCAATAATTCCAGGAATATCAGCCATCACAAACGAACGATAATCGCGGTATTTCACGATTCCTAAATTCGGACGTAGTGTTGTAAACGGATAATCTCCAATTTCTGGTTTAGCAGAAGATAACACAGAAAGCAAGGTGCTTTTTCCAGCATTTGGTTTACCAACTAACCCGATATCTGCCAAAATTTTCATCTCTAGCACCATCCAATTTTCTCTACCCGGCTCACCTGGTTGGGCAAAACGTGGCGTTTGATAAGTCGACGATTTGAAGTGGTCGTTTCCTAAACCACCTCTTCCTCCTGGAACCAAGATTTTTTCCTCTCCATCTTCTGTTATTTCAAATAAAGCTTCTCCAGTTTCAGCATCTCGAGCAATGGTCCCAAGTGGAACTTCGATATACTTGTCTTCACCTTGAGATCCTTTTTGCAATTGGCCAGAACCATGTTCTCCATGACCAGCCTTCATGTGTTTTTGAAATTTCAAATGTAACAATGTCCACAACTGCTTGTTTCCACGAAGGTAGATGTGTCCACCACGGCCTCCATCTCCTCCATCAGGCCCCCCTTGAGGAATGTACTTTTCACGGCGAAAATGCGCCGAACCACCTCCACCATTTCCTGAAGTACAGTGAATTTTTACATAATCGACGAAGTTATCTGATGCCATGTTGCTGTTGCTTTATTGTGAAAATTTGAAACTTCATAAGACTTGAAAACCGCACTCTGTTCGAATGCGGTTAACGAGTTACGAATTTTTTTTGACTAAATATGATCAATCGCAGCAAACAATCTATCGGAAATATCATCGATACTTCCAATACCATCTACTGCAATGTATTTTTCTTGTTTTTGGTAGTAATCTTTCACAGGTGCCGTTTCATTCTTGTAAACATTGATTCTGTTTTGGATTACATCCGGGTTTGCATCATCAGGTCTTCCACTAACTTCCGCACGTTTTTTCAACCGTTCTCTCAATTCATTTTCGGCAACTTCAAGTCCAATCATCCGTGTAATTTCCGTATTAATTGAAGCCAAAAATGTATCTAAAGCCTGAGCCTGAGCATTGGTTCTTGGGAATCCATCAAAGATAAATCCTTTCGCATTTTCCTGCTTTAAAACCTCGCTTTTCAGCATATTAATGGTTACTTCATCTGGAACTAAATTTCCTTGATCCATGTAACTTTTTGCGAGCAATCCCAATTCGGTTTCACCTTTAATGTTGGCACGGAAAATATCTCCGGTAGATAAATGTACGAGATTGTATCTTGCGATTAATCTCTCAGATTGTGTTCCTTTTCCCGCTCCTGGAGGGCCAAATAATACAATATTCAACATACGTTTTTCTTTTAACGGGAAACTTCTCCCTTTAGTTGATAAATGTGTTCCGTATTTCGACCTAACTCATTGTAGTCTAAGCCGTAGCCGACAACAAATTTATTTGGAATCGAAAAACCGATATATGTTGGGGTGTGTTTTCCTTTAAATGCTTCTGGTTTGTATAACAAAGTGACAATTTCAAGACTTGCGGGCTTCTCACCAGATAAAAGCGTAAAAAGCTTCTCCATGGTAATTCCTGTATCCACAATATCTTCAATGATTATTACATGCTTATCTTTGATAGATGTATTTAATCCTATCACTTCATCCACTCTACCTGAAGAATGCATTCCTTGATAACTGCTTACTTTCACAAAGGTAATTTCACATGGATTTCGGAAATTTTTCATCAAATCAGCAGCAAACATAAATGCTCCATTCAGCACGGCAATAAAAACTACTTCTTTTCCCGCATAATCTTGTTCCAACTTAGCTGCTAAGGAGGAGATTTCTGCTTGAATATCTTCTTTTGGGATAAATATCTCGAATGTTTTATCGTTCAGTTGAAGCACTTTGTTATCAAATTGTAAAGTGCAAAAGTAGGGTTTTCGAACCAATTATTGGCTTAAATGACAAAGAAATAGCAATGTCGCAATAATTTTGGATGAATTTAAGGGAAATGATAGTCTATGTTATATGTTTAAAAGGACCTATCTTTGTGCCATGAAAAAGCAATGGAACGGAAACGCCTTTAAAATTGGAATGCTTGGTGGAGGCCAACTTGGAAGAATGTTTATTCAAGAAGCTTTGAATTATGATGTACATGTTCATTGTTTAGACCCCGACTCTGATGCCCCTTGTAAACACTTGGCAACTTCCTTCCAACATGGTTCCTTGCAAGATTACGATACCGTTCTTCAATTTGGATTGGATAAAGATGTTGTGACAGTTGAAATTGAGCATGTCAATGTACAAGCTTTACATGAATTGGAGGGTCGTGGAATCAAGGTTTTTCCCCAACCTGCTGTATTAGCAATTGTTCAAGATAAAGGATTGCAAAAAGAATTTTATCAAAAAAACGGACTTCCAACTGCCGATTTCAGATTAATTTCAGGTAAAGAAGAATTACTTGCTAAAAACCTTCCGTTTCCTTATGTGCTGAAATGGCGAAAAGGAGGATATGATGGAAAAGGAGTTCAAATCATCAAATCTACCACTGATTTGGAGAACCTCATCGACACTCCTTTTTTAATCGAACAATTGGTTCCATTTACCAAGGAACTTGCTGTAATAGTAGCCCGCAACGAAACAGGGGAAAGTGTTGTTTACCCAACTGTAGAATGTGAATTCAGTCCTGAAATAAATTTGGTGGAATTTCTATTCGCCCCAGCAGAGGTTTCACAAGAAGTTGAAAAGGAAGCTCGTGAAATTGCATTAAAAGTCATTCAATCCTTGAATATGGTTGGAATACTAGCTGTAGAGTTTTTCCTGACAAAGGAAAATCAATTGTTGATTAATGAAATTGCTCCACGTCCACACAACAGTGGTCATCATACCATAGAATGTTGCTATACTTCCCAGTTCGAACAGCATCTTAGAAGCATTGTGAATTCTCCACTTGGTTCTACCAAACTAATTACACCGGGAGTGATGATCAATCTATTAGGTGAACCTGGTTTTGAAGGAATTGCTAAGTACGAAAATTTAGAAAATGTAATTGCGAAAGAAGGTGTCAGTGTGCATTTATACGGTAAACAAACAACCAAACCATTTCGCAAAATGGGTCATGTAACTATTTATGGGCCAGATTTAGAGGTTTTAAAAAGCACAGGCAGAAGCGTTGCTAAGGAATTAAAAATCAAAGCTTAAATTCATTTATTCCTCTAGAATTGCTACATTTGGGTTTCTATTTTAGAACTTTTGAAACTACGTATATTTCTTTCCTTAATCTCTCTTCTCGTAGTAAGTCTGAAGCTCCATGCGCAGTTACATACTTTCAGGGAGTACAATCACCGAGACGGATTAAAAATCACTTCAACTCTTAGCACAACGCAAGATGAATTGGGATATTTGTTAATTGGTACGGATGGTGACGGTATTGTACGCTTTAATGGAACTAGCTTTGAATCCATTCATCCTCCCAAAGGATTGGATAGACCCTATCATGTTACAGGAATCTTACAAATCAATAACGAAGTTTATTTTTCAACCTTATACCAAGGAGTTCTTAGGTATTACAACAACGAAATTCATTCTATTTACAAACAGAATTTAGATGTAAATGGGGAAGTGTTGAGAATTAGCAGGTGCCAAAAAAATATTTCAGTAATCTGCAAAAATTCAATCATAATTATTGATCTGAAAGGCAAAGTCCTTTTAAAAAAGAGTTATCCTTCTGGCTCAATTACCCGCTGTATTGAACTACTAGAAGTTCCAAACGGATCTGTTCTATTTACGGATAAAGAATCCTATTTTATCAACTCTCATGAAGTTGTTAAGCTTAGTAAATGGGTTAATTCCGGAAATACGACCTTCAAAATGGCTTCTTATCAGGATAAAAAGCTGAATCTTTATAATCAAGAAGGAACCTTCAAATATTCTTATTTCTTTGGGGAGAATGGAACAATCATTCGCCAAACGAAAGAGGCTACCAATTTCAAATTTGCAGAACAAGCCATTGAGAATATTACTTCAAAAAATGAATTGATTCTTTTCAATACCACAGAAAATGATCTTTTTGAAATCAAAGGGAATAAACTGACTAAAATTGAACGGAACTACGATCAAAATTTAGCAGAAATTTCACAATTATTCATTGACGCATCTGGAGATTATTGGTTAAACACTTCTCAAGGTATTACCAAAGTAAGTGTGGAGCCCTTTACGAAACTGAAATTGAATCCCATTTTTGAGAATAAATTAATTACACATGTTTTCAAGACAAAGAAAAACGAATTACTTATTTCTAGTGGGAATCAGGGCATTCATTTTGGAAATCTCACAGCCAATAATTATCAATTAAAAACTAAATTAACAGCCAACCATATTTTAGAGTGTCCACTCGGAACATTGATTTGCACAAATGATGGAATTTATGAATTCAAAAATCATGAAATAATTCCTTCAAGCATTCCAAATCAAAAGGGTGAAAATATCCGATTTGCTATTTGGGATGGAAAAAAATTGTGGTTCGCGCCTGTCGGAAAAGGGCTTTTCAAGTATGATCCTCAATCGAAAATATCCACTAAAATAACAATCAAAAAAAGTGCTGATTGTTATTACTGCGGCCAAGTATCTGCTGATGGTAAATTTATCTATTTTGGCACGAATGAAGGTGTCAAAAAATTGAATCTGCAATCAAACAAGTTAATACATTTAAAGGCATTCAACGAGATTGGTTCTTATACGGGCAATTCAACGAAGGATATTTATGGCAATTTGTGGTTTACATTAGATCGTGGTATCGCAGGAATTGATCGAAATCATAACCTAACCAAAATAACTGATCGCAAGCTATTACCTTCCTTTTTATTCTATACACTTTCCTCTGATAAATCTGGCCATTTAATTCTTGGAACCAACCTAGGGATTCATATTTTAAAGGTGAACAACAAAGCCAAGGTCATCTATAACAAAGACTACAATGAAACCAACGGTTTTTTGGGATACGAAACCAATATGCGAGCAACTTTCCAAGACAACAATATCTGTTATGTTGGAACTTCCGAAGGTCTTTTCTTAATCAACACCGAAATACTCCAAAATTACCCTGTTCCTCCAAAACCAATCATTCTGAAAGGCCGATTGTTTCAAAATGGGGTTATTCGAGATGTTGATAATGGAAAATACCTAACCTTCAAAACGATTCTAGCCAAAAACAAAGGATTAGAATATCACTATCGAATAGATAAATTCCACAAATCTTGGCAGAAACTTACGAGTACCTCAGAAATGAAAATGCCTGAATTGGAAAATGGGACTTACAATTTGGAGGTGAAATCAACGTTTGATGGAATCAATTTTTCAGAAACTACCCTTTATCCTATTACCGCTCACACACCTGCCTGGCAATCTAAGTGGTTTATTCTAATTATTATTTTAATCCTTGGAATTTTAAATATCGCTTATTTAGAATGGACGAGAACTGGAATGCGGGTGAATTTATATGAAATCAGTTACAATTCATTAGATCCGCGTTTTATTCCAAAATTACTCCTATTTGCTTCGATTACAAACGTCCTTGTAGGAATCATTATTTACTACTTCGTTGATGAAGCCCTGGCTCATGTTACTGTAAATATTGTTGCAAGTTCTATTCTAATGCTTGGTTACTTTATACACCGCATTACAGCAAGGCGGAATCGTTTGGATTACATCAACAATCTAAGTCTGTATTTATCATTGATGGTTCTCTTCGTACAGTTCTTCTACATCCTTTTCATTACCAATATTCATTCTTATCCGATAGTAGCAATTATATTGGTTTCAAGCGCATTGCCTTATTTACTGAACAATATCCGTTCAATCATCATCATCTGTCTTCTGGAGATCTTTATTTCTGTATTGATGCTCTTATGGATAGAGAAACCGATATACAATGGGGTGCTTTTTGTACTGACGATTGGGGTTTCTTCCGCATTAACAGTGATGGTAACTTATTTAAGAAATGATTCCCTAGAGAAGCTGTTTTTTGTAAGTAACATCCTAAATAAAGGAAATATGATGGCCATTTCCTTCGATCAAAAAGGAATAATTACCTATTGTAGCAAAAACTTGTCAAGTTTATTGCATATTGACTCGAACATGATTGTGGGCAAATCACTTTCCACATTGAATCCAATTGTTGTTTCTGCAGAAATGCGTGAATTTTCATTGGGGGATGAGTTCTCCGATGGAAAAATATTCCTTGTTCCTATGTACAACAAAAAGGGTGAGGTTATTTGGATTGAGTGGTCTTGCAAGTATTTCTCTGATTCAGTTCGTGTTATTATGGGGCAAGATGTCACCGAAAAGCTCACTCTTACAACGAATTATCAATCATTGGTTGAAAATGCAAATGATATGATCTTCAATACAGACATTGACGGAAATTTCACCTATGTTAATGAGATGAGTAGTCGCGTATTTGGTTATCGAAACGAGAATTTGATCGGAAAAAACTCCATGAGCGTGGTACTTCCAGATTACCGCGAAATAGTCAAAGAGTTTTTCAGTAATCAGTTTTTGAACCGCATTCAAAACACCTATTTAGAATTTCCTATTCGAACAAAAGAAGGAAGAATTGTTTGGCTCGGACAAAACGCTTCTATTGTATTTGAACCAGGCTCAAGAAAACGAATCATTGGATTTACGGCACTTGCTCGCGACATTACAGAAAAACGTGCCAATGAATTGCTCATCGAGCAACAAAACAAAGACATTACGTCCAGTATCAATTCTGCCAAAAGGATTCAATATAGTTTATTACCAAAAGCTACTGAAATAGGAAGTTATTTTCAGGATTATTTCATTGTCTTTAAACCAAAAGATATCGTGAGTGGTGATTTCTATTGGTCCTACCAAATTGAAGATAAATTGATCTTAGTATTGGCAGATTGCACAGGACACGGTGTTCCAGGTGCATTTATGACCATTTTAGGGATTAATCTCTTAAATCAATTCGTCATTGAGCGAAACATTCATGATCCTGCTAAAATTCTAAACGATTTGAACAATGAATTGCACAAACTTCTTCAACATGAAGGAAATCCATTAACGAATGAGGGCTTGGATGCACTAGTCACTATTTTTGAAAATGATACGATTCAATTTGCAACAAGTGGTGTGGCATTAATTCACACAACTCCAACCGATTTTATCCTCTATCGCTCTACAAAAAAAGAGGTAGAAGCAGAAGTTGTCATCTACGAGAACAACAGTATTACACTCGCAGATGATGATCAAATTTATTTAATTACGGATGGTTTTCAAAAACAATTCGGATCGATTCGAAATAAAAAATTCTCCTTCAAACGTGTGAAAGAATTGCTCGAACAAGTCAAAATTGAATCAATGCCTTTGCAGAAAAAATACTTTGAGAATGCGTGGTCAAATTGGTCTGAGGGCCATGAACAAACCGATGATATCACAGTAATTGGACTTAAAAAATACATCCCAAAAAAGAAAAGCTAACGAATTGTTTTTCGGACCAAGTATCTGACAGGAAAGTAAGAAGATAAAGTGCTTAGAACGATCACTGTTCCTAGAATAAATAGAATATCCTTCACCCGAAGAATTACTGGGAATATTTCGCCTCCCGTATTAGGCATCTGAACGAATCCCCAATTTATTTGGGCATAACAAACCCCGATACCTAAAATAAGCCCAATGAGAATTCCCATCGCTGAAATCAATAATCCTTCAATAAAAAATATCTGGAAAATAAATCGTTTGCTTGCCCCAAAGCGCTCCATTGTTTCAATGTTCTCTTTCTTTTCGATAAAGAGCATATTCAATGATGCGACTAAATTAAAAGCTGCTAATACAAAGATGAATAATAAAATAAGCACCACGATTTTCTTTTCGCTTTCACTCGTTTTAAAAATCAATTCATTCTTTTCTGCCGCCGTTTTGAATTGAAATTTTTTTTCGAATTTTTGAGAAAGGATTGCTTTTACCTCATCAATGTTCTCCTTCTTTATCTGAAAATAAATCGCTGTAATGTCATCTTCATAATTCAATTGAATTTGGGCATATTGAATAGAAACTAATAAGTCAGACATGTTTACATCCTTATTGTAATTCATTCTACCAACAATTTTCAAAGGCGAAACTTTAAACGGGCTTTTCAATCGAGCAATTGAAGCGTCTCTCAAAGGAGTATAAAGCATTAATTCTTCGTGTCCGTCTAATTCAGAAATGTAACCATCTATTTTATCCAACAAACTAGCGCCAATTACTCCTGTAGGTTCTCCATTTTCTTCCAAATAAGGATAACCATCAACTAAATGTTTATCCAATTTACAAGCTTCAACAAAAGAAAGGTCTACTCCAATCATTCGGGCATTCACCCATTTTTTTCCATGCTTAATGATGACCGTTTCTTCGATGGCTTTAGAAACTGAAACTACGCCAGGTATTTTGCGAAGAGATTCTATATTTACTGTTGTTGAATCAAAGGTTTTTCCTTCCAATGAACGCATTGTTATAGCTGGATCATAATCTGAATACAGCTTGGAAACCATTTGCTCAATACCATTAAAAGCGGATAAAATAATGACCAATGCGGCAGTAATTACCGCAATTCCAACTACTGAAATCCACGTAATCCAATTCACCAGATTACGTTGTTTCCGAGTATGTCGAAGGTATCTTCGCGCTATGAAAAATGGAATTTTAATCTTTCAACAATTTATTGATCGTCTCAGCGTAATCTAAGGAATCATCGATGTAGAATAAAAGCTCTGGAATTTTGTGCATATTCTTCAAGCGATTTCCTACTTCGCCCCGAATTTTTTTTGAATTTACTTGGATATTTTTCAAAACTTCTTGTTTATCTGGACCCATAAAAACAGAAAGGTAGATACGCGCCAAAGATAGATCAGAAGTCACTCGAACGATAGTAACACTAACCATTGCACCCAAGCAAATCTCTTGTGTATTTCGTTGAAAATAAGTAGCCAATTCTTCTTGAATTACACCCTCAATTCGGTTTTGTCTAATTGAACTCATAGTGCAAAGTTAAGAATTGTAAACTCGTTCAACCACAAAGAACAACAAAAACATATCTTTGTACTACATGAAATCATTAGTCGCATTTTATAAATACACCTTTTCTTATAAGGTTCCAGCCATATTGACAATCATTTACAACCTGTTGTACGTGATTTTTAATTTATTATCATTGGTTTTATTTATCCCCTTTCTACAGCTGATTTTTAAGGTAAATGATGCAGTAAGTCTAGTAAAACCAAATTATAGCGGAGGATTTATCAATTTTTTCACCTATTGCAAAGATTGGTACAATTATACCATGAATGAAATGGTGAAAGAAAATCCCAAAGACGCATTACTCTTCGTCTGTATTTCTGTTGTTAGCGCTTTTTTCCTCAAAAATGTATTCCGCTATGGCGCCGTTTGGCATCAATCTCAATTAAGGATGGCAGTTGTTCGCGATTTAAGGGATCAATTATTCGCTAAAGCAATGAGACTTCCCTTAAGTTTTTATACCGAACAACGAAAAGGAGATTTGATGGCACGTATTAACAGCGATGTTCGTGAAATAGAATTAGCTGTTATTGCAATCCTCGAGTTAGTATTCAGAGAACCCTTTGCTATCTTGGTTTCTATTGCATCATTAATCTATATCAGTCCTCAATTAACACTTATTTCATTTGTTTTACTTCCAATTTCTGCCTTTGTAATTTCTCGCATTGGAAAGAGCTTGAAGAAAACCGCGAAAGCAGGACAAGAACAAACAAGTTTGGTTTTTTCGATTTTGGAAGAATCCATTAGTGGAATAAAAGTCATCAAAGCTTTCAATGCCATTCCATTTATCACGAAACGATTCAAAGGAGTAAATTTAAGACTTCAACAATTGAATACTGGAACTTTTAGACGTGGGGATTTATCTCCAATTCTGAATGAATTCTTAGGAGCAACTGTTATGATTTGCTTAGTTTGGTTTGGTGGAATAATGATTCTTGATGATTCCGATGGAATGCTTGGCGGAGCAGAATTTATCACCTTCATTATTGTCTTCTCCCAACTATTAAGGCCTATTCAAGGAATTGCTACTGCTGTGGGGAATTTAAACAAAGCAGAACCTTCCCTAGACCGAATCAACGAAATCTTGAATACGGAAGAAGTAATCTTAGAACAAGAAAATGCAAAAGACCTAAACACCTTAAAATCTGAAATTTCAGTTGAAAATGTTAGTTTCAAATATAAAGATGAATTTGTACTCAAGAATATCCATTTCAAACTACAACGGGGGAAATCAATTGCATTAGTAGGAGAATCAGGCAGTGGGAAATCAACAATAGCAGACTTACTTCCACGATTTTATGACGTAACCGAAGGATCCATTTTTATTGATGGAATCAACTTGAAGGAATTCAAGTTAGAAGATTTGCATAAAAACATTGGAATTGTATCCCAAGAATCTATCTTATTTAACGATACAGTTCGCAATAACATCGCTTTTGGTAGAGAAGATGTTACGATGGAAAGCATTATTCAAGCAGCAAAAATTGCGCATGCACATTCATTTATCGAACAACTAGAAAATGGATATGATACAGTTATTGGAGAGCGAGGAAACAAACTTTCTGGAGGTCAAAAACAACGATTAAGTATTGCAAGAGCTGTATTGAAAGATCCTTCTATTTTAATCTTAGATGAAGCAACATCTGCTTTGGATACAGAAAGCGAACGCATTGTTCAAGGAGCATTGGATGAATTAATGAAAGATAGAACCTCTTTGATTATTGCACATCGCATGAGCACAATTATTAATGCAGATGAAATTTTAGTCTTATCTAAAGGACAAATTATTGAACGAGGTAAACATCAAGAGTTGATTGCATTGGGTGGCACTTACGCAAACTTATGTGGCTTGCAAGGAATCTTTCAATAATTTAGGATTTTTTCACGGATAAATCATTGATTAATACCGTTTAATCATTACATTTCCATTTTGGTTCACTTTTTGCATTGTGAAAACAACCATTCCTTTACAAGGACGTTATTATACATATGAAGCTATTTTGGATTATATTAATTCTTCTCCCCTTTTCAGCGATTAGCCAATTGGTTACTACGCCGCAAAGTGCCGCTTCATTGGTTCAAAACACGCTTCTCGGTCCTGGGGTAACCGTTTCAAACATTGTTTTTAATGGAGGTACAACTGCAATCGGAAGATTTACAGCTGCAGGAACTAATCTAGGTATTAATTCAGGTGTTATTCTTACAACAGGAACTATTCTCAATAATGGTGATGGTCCTCAAGGTCCAAATAATTCGGCAAATTCTGGTATGGATAACAACAAACCTGGATTTTCAGCATTGAATGGTCAAGCAGGTGCTCAAACTTTTAATGCATCAATTTTAGAATTCGATTTCGTTCCTTATTCAGATACTGTTCGTTTTAAATATGTATTTGGATCGGAAGAATACCCTGAATTCGTAGGAACAGAATTTAATGATGCTTTTGCTTTTTTCATTTCAGGGCCAGGAATTCCTGGTGGAACTCAAAACATGGCAAAGCTTCCCAATGGGTCAACTGTTACCATCAACAACGTTAACAATGGAAATCCTGGAACTGGCGGTGTTGGTGGGGGACCTTCTCCTGCTGTAAATCCAGCTTATTTTGTTCCAAACGGAAATGGATCGCAAGCTCCATACAACAGTTCATCTAATTACATTCAATACGATGGATTTACCAAAGTATTGGAAGCTGTTTCAAAAGTTCAATGCGGTCAAACTTATCATCTTATTATTGCAATTGCCGATGCTAAAGATCCAATCTATGATTCTGGAATTTTTCTAGAAGCAAATAGCTTAACGTCAAAAGCTCCTGTTGAAATCAAATATACCATGTCGTCAGATCCGTTTAATGATGGTAAGACCATGGCTGAAGGTTGTGTAACTACAACCGTTACACTTAACAGAACAAAAAACATTTCACAAGCATTAACCATTCCGATTATTGTTTCAGGTACGGCTACCGAAGGAGTAGATTATACTAATATTCCAAATTCGGTTACTTTCTCTCCTGGTCAAAGTTCAATTTCCTTTAACTTTGATGCTTTCGCTGATGGAATTACAGAGGGAATTGAAACAATCATGTTGGATTTTCAGACTCTTGATGCTTGCGGAAACTTAACTCCTTTTATACTTAATCTTCAAATTGGCGATATTCAACCTGTAACGGTAACGGTAAATTCTGTAGATAAATTATGTCCTCAAGATGATGCAGTTCTGACAGCAGTTCCAGGGGGCGGATCGGGTCCATATACAATTCTTTGGAGCACTGGTGAAACGACAGAATCAATCACTGTGAATCCTCCTGCAACTCAAAATTATACTGTTTCAGTCACAGATGCCTGTTTACACCAAACGGTGAATGCAATAGCAATCGTAACTGTTCCTATTTATCAACCAATCGTTTTAGTTTCTACACCAGATATTACTGAAATTTGTCCTTACGTTCCAAAAGAATTAACAGTGCAAGTTACAGGCGGAGCTGGAAATTATGTTTATTCTTGGCACTTAGCAAACGGAACTGTTCTAGGAACAAATGATACAGTTGATGTTATTCCAAGTACTAGTACCATGTACTACATAAAGGTTACCGATCAATGTGACGTTTCGGCTTTGGATAGCGTGATGTATGTAATAACAAGTCCACCTTTGGTGTTGACCATGTCGCCAGATCAATTGATTTGTCCAGGAGATACTGTCTCAATAAGTGTTAGTGCAACGGGTGGGTATGGTCAATACTTCTATAATTGGTTGCACAGCGGAGAAACAACTCCACAAGTGAGTGTTCATCCCTATACTACAACTACTTACACGGTTTCAGTTTCAGATGAATGTCAAACTTTTACTGTAGAAGGAAGTACAAAGGTAAATGTTATTGAACCAATTGCCGATTTTATAATCTCAAGTCATACTCTTTTTGAAGACTTACCAATAACATTCCAAAATTTGACTTCAGGAGGAAATACATATGAGTGGGAATTTGGAGATGGACAGTCTTCAACACTAGTGCATCCTAACAATACGTACGATGTTCCTGGAACTTATTATGTCACATTAATTGCTACCAATATCATTGGTTGTAAGGATACAGTTGTGAAGCCAATTACTATCCAAGAAGAATATTGGATTTATGTTCCCAATACATTCACTCCAGATGGCAATCAATTCAACAATACTTTCAAGGCTTCTATGATTAACATCAAAGCAACGGAAGTATTCATTTATGACCGTTGGGGTCTTTTAGTATTCCATTCTACAAGCACACGTTGGGAATGGGATGGAACATATAAAGATTTAATGGTGCCAGACGGAACGTATACCTATAAAATAAAGTATACCAGTAAATCAAATATCGAAGACACGCTTATTGGGCATGTCAATGTATTAAAGTGATTTCGTTCTTCCTCCGTCAACAGGAATATTAATTCCATTGATATAACTCGCTTCTGGTGACGCTAGAAAGGCAACAGCAGCAGCAATTTCTTCTGGTTTAGCAATTCTTTTCATCGGTGACTCATCTGCCATTTCATCAAAAATAGTATCAACGGTATCTCCTGTTTTGGCAGATTTATTCGAGGCAATTTCCTGAAGCCTTGTTGTATTTGTTGCTCCTGGCAATACATTGTTTACTGTGATATTGAATGGACCGAGCTCATTTGCCAAAGTTTTACTCCAGTTTCCTACAGCACCTCTTATAGTATTAGAAACCCCTAAACCTGGAAGCGGTTGTTTTACACTTGTAGAAATAACATTCACGATTCTCCCTCCACCATTATGCTTCATTCCTGGAACAAGCGCTTGAACAAGAATGTGATTACATATAAGGTGTTGATTAAATGCCGCGATAAATTCACTGATATCGGCATCCATAATAGGGCCAGCTTTTGGACCTCCCGTATTGTTGATTAAGATATCGATTGTTTTACCAGTCTGCAAGAAGGTATCAACTTTGGATTTAAGTTCTGTAGGATTTGTAAAATCTCCCACTAAATATTCGTGGATTTGATTTCCAACTGTAGGAAGTTCCTCTTTTACGGTTTTCAATTTTTCTTCATTGCGTGCCAACAAAACAACAGTTGCTCCCATTTCTGCTAACTTCAAAGCAACTGCCTTACCAATTCCCTGTGTACTTCCCGCAACTAAGGCTCTTTTTCCTTCCAAACTCATCATGAGCAAAAGTATTCAATTTCTAGTTACCCATGAAATGCAAGACTTCAAAATTTTTAATAACGGAATTATTTCACTTCGGTCAACCTACTTTTAAGCGAAGAGTCTTTCTGTTTTTTTAGAGATTCAGGTAAATAGGGTGAAATTTCTCATTCAAGTTAAATTAGGATACCTAGGTAATCCCAAGATATAAATTACAACTTAAAAATGTTTAAAATAAAACTTAAATTGTTAGAATTAACCTGTTTTTTTGTCTTCTCACAATTTGTTAACTGGCGTTTTGTTGATTAATCAATATTTGAAACAATAGTTGATATAAATATTAACATGTCAATCATTTAATAAAAACCCAAAATTTTGAATTTAAAAATCAAACTCCCTCAGTAAAAATAAGGGTTTAGTTGATGTTCGCAAACTATCAGCGAATATTCACAGATAAGGAATTCAAAGTGTTACATCAATAAACAGTAAAAAAAAACATGTTATTGATATGTTAATTCTTTACATTTGTTTTGAATATAAATTATAACTTATGAAGAAAAATTACTATTTGAATAGGATGCTTCCATTGCTCCTATTCGTACTAACCTTCGGCTATGGTTTTTCACAGGTACAAGTCAATGTTGTGCCAAGTGGAGGAACTGCTGGAAACACTAACGGTACTGGAGCTGATCCCATCAGTGATCATTTTGAATCTATCCGATACCAGGTAGTTTACACTGCTGCTGAATTGACTGCTGCAGGATTACAACCTGGGATGCCAATAACTGCGCTTGCTTGGGATGTTACTGAAGCTCCGGGTACTTTAGATAATTATACGGTTAGAATGGGTCATACTGCAGCTACGAACTCTGCTGCTCACGATGCATCCCCTACAATGGTGGTGAAGAACGCTTTCGCCTATACACCTGCAGTTGGAATGACAGACATCGTTTTTGATGTTAATTTTGTTTGGGATGGTGTACAGAACATTTTAATTGAAATTTGTACAGGACCAGCAAATCCTTATGTATCTCCCTACGGAGGTGTTACCGTAAAAACGGGGATAACAAATGGTTCTCGTCATATTCAAGATGATGGTGCTGGATCTCAATGCGGAGAAGTAACTACCGATGTAAATAATAACAAGCCGTATGTTCGCTTAACTTTTACGACTCCTCCTTGTGCTGGAACGCCAACAGCAGGAACAGCTGCGGCAAGTGTTGGAAACGCATGTGCGAGTGTTCCATTTACAGTATCACTTACTGGTGCTACTTTAGCTACAGGTATCACATACCAATGGCAAAGTTCTCCTCAGGGGATGAATACATTTACTAATATCGCTGGTGCTACTGGAACGACGTACACTGTAAATAACCAAACTGCTGCTACAGATTATTTCTGTATTGTAACTTGTACTAATGGTGGAGCTTCTGATTCTACGAACATTCTTGCTGTTGGACAAAACTCTCCTTCACAATGTTACTGTACACCAACAGCAGGAGCTAGCAGTACTACGTATTACCTCAACAACATTACTTCTACAGGAGGAATTACGAACGTTGCTTACACAGCAGCTTCTTACTCTGCATATTCCAATGCATACACTACTGCTTCAGCTATCCAATTACCAGGTACGAATCTAAATGTATCATTAGCTGTGACTGGCGGAGGAACACATTATTTCCATGGTTGGGTAGATTGGAACAATGATGGTGATTTTTCTGATGCAGGGGAAGCTGTGTTTGCTACCACTGGTTATGTTGGTACTCCTTACAATAGTGTTATCCCAGTTTCTGCAGGACAAGCACCTGGTGATTACCGTGTTAGAATGGCCTCGAGCTTTATTGGAGCGGTTTCTTCTCCATGTGGACCTAATGCATACGGAAATTTTGTAGATTTTAAATTAGTTGTAGGTACTCCGACAGCATGTACTGGAACTCCAACAACTGTGAATATAACGCCTGCTGGTTCTGTAAACGCGTGTGATGGTTCATTAGTGCAACTTAATTCTTCTTATACCCCTGTACTATCAAATAACTTTACATATCAATGGTATAAGGATGGAAGCCCTATTGCAGGAGCAACAAATTCTTCTTATACGTATGCAGCAACTTTGGATGCAAACTTTGAATTAGCAGTTAAATGTGCTGGTAGTCCGGCAGATTCAACGATCTCAAATACGGTTTCAATCGTTGTAACAGGTCCTTGTAACGCTCCTTGTACTCCTACTGCTGGAGCAAGTAGTACAAGTTATTACTTAAGTAATATTACTACGACAGGTGCGATTTCAAATTTCGTACATACAAGTTCATCTTATAGTGCATATCAGGATAACTACAGTACAACTTCTTGTGTTCAACTTCCTGGATCAAGTGTCAATGTATCTATGGTAGCATCTTCGGGTACGAACTATTTCTATTGCTGGGTAGACTGGAATCATGATGGTGACTTTGCAGATGCGGGAGAAACTATTTGGGCTACAACTACATATACAGGTAGTTATAACGGCGTAATTGCAATTCCTGCTTCTCAAATGGCAGGTGACTACCGTGTACGTATGTCTAATAGCTGGTCACCAACTGTTACGTCTGCTTGTGGACCTTCACCTTACGGAAACTTTGTAGATTTTAAATTAGTTGTAATGCAACAAACAGCATGTAGCCTTCCAACTGGATTATCAGCTACAGCTTCTCCTGATTCATTGAAGTTAGTATGGAACTGGGCACAAAACGTACATCCAATTCAATCGTTCAAAATTCAATATGGAATGACAGGATTTCCATTAGGTTCTGGAGAAATTGTTCCTGCAAATGGAATCAATTTTGCAGATACAGTTCATGATGCAAGCTTAATGGGATCAGGTGTTTACCAAGTATACGTACAAGCAGTTTGTACAACAGACACTTCTGCATATACAGGACCTTTTACAGTTGTGATGCCTCTAACAAATGACCTTGTTTGTAATCAAGAATTATTAACCTTGGGCGAAACTTATACATTCAACAACGCTGGTCCAGGTGCAACTGTTTCCGCAAATGAAAGCACTATTGCTCCTCCTGCAACAGGCGCTCAAACAACAACTGGTTGGGTGAACTCCACTTTGAATGGAACACTTTGGTATAGTTTCGTAGCTCCAGCTTCGGGATCGGTAAGAATCAATTCAACTGCTATCCCTTACAATGGGCAAGCTGCTGTATATTCTGCAACTAACTGTGCTGACTTCAATACATTTACATTGCGAGCTGCAAATGATGATGCAATTGGTGGAACAAGTTTAGCTCCAAACTTTACAGTTTGTTCTTTAACTCCAGGAGCGACTTATTACATCATGTATGATAAATTTGATGCTACATCTGGTAACTTCAGCTTGAAAGTTTCTCCAATTGTACTAGAGGCTGGAACAGCAGATTCTGTAACAAACATTTGTTCTGGTGAGGTCTTGGATTTGGCAACAACTATCAACTTGAATAGTTATGGTGGAACTTGGTCTTCTCCAATTCCTAGCGTAAATGCAAGTATTACTGATTCAACATTTAATTCAAATGGATTGGCATTTTCGACGTTCAATTTTGAATATCGTGTGGTTGATGGTTGTGCGTATGATTCGATTATTTCTCAAGTGAAAATTTTCGCTCCGTCAAATGCTGGTATGGATGGTACAATCGCAGCTTGTAAAAACGAACCAATTGATTTATTGGCTGGTTTGAATGGAAATGCAGATTTGAATGGTCAATGGTATGATCCTTCAAATGTTTCTATGCCAAACTCTCAAATAACAACTGGTGGATTCCCTGGACAATTTAATTACGATTACATTTCTGGGAACGGCGTTTGTCCGAATGATACTGCAAATGTTGTAGTAACAGTATCCTCAACTTGTAACTGGTTATCTATTGAAGAAATGGCTTTCTTGGAGGAAGTGAAACTTTATCCAAATCCATCAACAGGAATTGTATTCATCGAATCTACTTTTGCAAACGGTAACTTTAACTTATCAGTAACAGATATCAACGGACGTACAATTCAATCTGGAAGTGAAATTATTTCTGGAACGAATACAGTAAACTTAAAAGAAGTTGAAAGAGGTGTATACTTCTTCAAACTTTCTACTGAGAATGCTGAAAAAGTATTCCGTGTAGTTATTCAATAAGAAAAAGCGCTGCTTTTGATAAAATACTAGCGTTATCGCAGTAATAAAACAAAAGCCCCGAAGCAATGGAAACATCTGCTTCGGGGCTTTTTTATGATCATTATATTGCAAATCGACCATTCATTTGGTACATTTGATAAAAACACACAGGATATGTTAATGCCATTTAATTTACATCAGTGGATAGCCGAAAACAGAGAGTTACTGAAACCGCCTGTTGGAAACAAAAACCTTTACAAAGAAGCTGGTGATTTCATCGTTATGATTGTTGGAGGACCAAATGCACGAAAAGATTATCACTACAATGAAAGCGAAGAGCTTTTCTATCAAATTGAGGGTGATATCACTGTTGGCATACAACATGAAGGTAAAGCAAAGGAAATTCACATTAAAGAAGGTGAAATGTTCTTGCTTCCAGCAAATATTCCTCACAATCCACGAAGAGGTGAAAATACAGTAGGGCTTGTCATTGAACGTGTTCGCAAAAATACAGAAATGCAAGATGGATTATTTTGGTTCTGTGAGAAATGTAATCATGAATTAAAAAACTACCGATTCAAATTAGATAATATAGAGAAAGATTTTCTTCCTCGATTTAAAGAATTCTACAATTCGGAAGAAATGAGAACCTGTACTTCTTGTGGACATCAAATGGAGGTAGATCCGAAATTCATTTAATCTGTATCAAAAAAATTGTGGGTTACGTTATCTACAATCACACTTTTGTGTAATCTGAGGTAATTGTTACTTTTACTAAAAAACGAATTCACTTAGAAAAATAATTTATATGCACTTTTTTGTTGGAATCATTTTCCCCCTTCTAATTTCTATAATCTCTGGTGGTGGAGTTTTGTTAATGGCTTACTTATTTCTAAAGAAAACGGGAGATCGTGAAATAAGAGCTGCACAAATCGAATTGAAGAAAGAACGTCAAAAACACTTCCTCCCTATGCGCGTGGAAGCTTATCAAAGAGCAGCACTTTTAATGGAACGTATCCATCCAGGAAGCTTAGTAATGCGTCTTCACAATCCTGGTCTTCCGGCAAGAAAACTTCAAACAGATTTGCTACAAGCTATTCGAGAGGAATATGACCACAACGTTTCGCAACAAATGTTCGTTTCACCACAATCATGGGAAATGGTCAAAAATTCAAAAGAAGAGACTATTAAAATTATAAATTTGGCAGGAAATCAAATGGATGCAACAGCACTTTCGACTGATTTGGCTGCGAAAATATTTGAAATCAACGCAGAAGTTGGCAAACTGCCAACAGAAATCACGGTAGAATACCTGCGAAAAGAATTACAGGAGTTATTCTGATAAAAGAGAGTTCAATTGGTTCAAACAATGTTTAAAGGGTTCAAAGTGTTTAAAAACAATTTTGAACTTTTGAACTTTTGAACTTTTGAACTTTTATTATTATTTCAAAACTATTCGGATTTCATCGCCTACCTCGATAATATCTCCAGCAACAAGTTTAGCACGTTTCCGCGTCTCTAATTCTCCATTCCGGAAAACTTCCTCATCTTCTACAATCAATTTCGCATGACCGCCCGTTTGTGCAACTCCAGTAACTTTTAAAAGCCCCAATAATTCAATAAACTCTCCGTTGATTGTGAATTCAATCTTTTCCATAACACAAAGGTAGGACTTTAAATAAAGGGATTAGAATCTAGTCATCGAAAAATAAAGCATCTTGGCAAATTCCAATTTACTTTACGTTTCTATAAAGACGATAAATTTCTTCGGCAGCTTCAAAAGCAGATGTATCTCCACGTCCAACCTCTTCTTCTTTAGCTTCAATAAAAGCTTTTGTTTTTTCTTGATGCCACAATCCTTGAAGCAATAAATCTTTGAGGGTTTCATGCATCCAGTTTAAATCTTGGTGTTTCCGTTTGGAATCAAAGCTCCCATTCAACTTCGTATGACGTTCAAATCGTTCGATCATTTCCCAAACAACATCAATATCCCTATTTTCAATAGAACTGCAAGTTTTCACTTCTGGAATCCAACCATTGGAAGTAGGTGGAAATAAATGAATGGCATTTTTCAACTCGCGAGAAGCCAATTTCGCTTTGTTTATATTATCACCATCCGATTTTGTAACCGCTAATCCATCAGCCATTTCCATAATTCCGCGCTTGATTCCTTGCAATTCATCTCCAGCGCCTGCCAGAAGTAGCAATAGGAAAAAATCTACCATGGAATGAACCATAATTTCAGATTGACCAACGCCTACCGTTTCAATCAACAAAACATCAAAACCAGCAGCTTCACATAGAATGATTGTTTCTCTTGTTTTGCGAGCAACTCCTCCCAAGGTATTTCCAGCGGCGGAAGGACGAATAAATACATTCTTGTTTTGCGATAACGTTTCCATACGGGTTTTATCTCCCAAAATACTTCCTCCAGTTCGCTCACTCGTTGGATCAATTGCTAAAACAGCTACCTTCTTCCGGGTTGTCAAAATAGTTTGACCAAATTTCTCGATAAAAGAACTCTTCCCTACTCCTGGAACACCTGTGATTCCAATTCGTAAAGAATTTCCTGAAAACGGAAGACACCAACGAATCAGGTCTCGAGCAATTACTTGATCTTCCTCTCGAGTGCTCTCCAACAAAGTAATCGCACCACTCAATGCAGCCCTGTCTCCCATACGGATAGCATCAAACAATCCATTTACTGTTCGATTTTCCCGCATTTTTTTTCGGGAAGAAAACCATTCTTCAAGCCGTTTTTCGTTCATCTTTTACTTTACTCCAAAAGGAAATACTAAAATATCTTTAATCCTGTTGAAAATCCAAGTCTTCCCATCTTGAGCAATCAAGACGATGCGAATGTCCTGCTTTTGACGAAACTCCGATTCAGCAATCACTTGTCTACAAGAACCACAAGGAGAAACACATTCATCTGGCGCAATTAAATCTCCTTTTGCCAATACAACAATAGTTTTTACAATCGTATTTGGATAATTCGCTCCTGCGTAAAATAAGGCAACTCTTTCGGCACATAATCCGCTTGGATAAGCAATGTTTTCTTGATTATTTCCTTTGATAATCGTTCCATCAGCCAATAACACTGCTGCACCAACATGAAAAGAGCTATAAGGTGCATACGCATCTTCCGCAGCCTCAAATGCTTTTTCTACCAAAATATATTCAGTGTCAGGAAGTTCCTTCCAATGATTTAACCACTCGTAATCAATCTTTAATTGCTTTTTCATACTTCACGTTACACGAACAAATATAGTTAATCCTCAATTATGCCTGACGACTTAGTTTTCTCATTAAATAAAGCTTCAATTCAAAATCAAAAAGGAAAATATCCTAGGATTCAATTGAATAGTTTCCTGCGGATTTTTCTATGGTCGCGGATTTGTCTATCTTTGTGCCTTCGCTGAAGCTATAGCCCAAGCGTTGTGCCCTCAATTCTTCAAACAATATGCAACAGTTTAAAAAAGTCGCGTTTTATACCTTAGGATGTAAACTGAATTTTTCAGAGACATCTACTATTTCCCGACTTTTCGAAAACGCAGGCTTTGCCAAGGTTGATTTTGAAGAAACTCCTGACATTTTGGTAATTAATACTTGTTCAGTTACCGAAAATGCAGACAAAAAATGCAAGCAACTCGTTAGGCGTGCGCACAAAATAAATCCAGAAGTTTTTGTAGCGATTATTGGTTGTTATGCTCAACTAAAACCTACTGAAATTGCTCAAATACCTGGTGTATCATTAGTTCTTGGCGCCAATGAGAAGTTCAATATTGTAGAGCATTTGGAAGCTTTAGAACATGAAAATCATACCGAAAATTCATCTGCAATAAATGGAGAGAATGAGAAACAAGGAGCAGTCGTAAAATTTGAAAACATCAAACAAACAACCAGCTTCATTCCATCACATTCCATGGGAGATCGCACTCGCTCGTTCTTAAAAATTCAAGATGGTTGTGATTATTTCTGTACGTTTTGCACCATTCCTTTAGCAAGAGGAAAAAGTAGAAATGCAAGTATTTCAGATACGGTATTGGAAGCTCGAAAAATCGCTGAAACAAATATCAAGGAAGTAGTGCTTACGGGGGTCAACATTGGTGATTTTGGTCAAGGAGAGGGAGAAAATTTCTTCGAATTGGTAAAAGCTTTGGATGAAGTAAATGGAATTGATCGTTACCGAATTTCTTCCATCGAACCGAATTTATTGAGTGATGAGATTATCCAATTCACTTTGGAAAATTCCAAACGTTTCGTTCCACATTTCCATATTCCACTTCAATCTGGAAGTAACCGTCTATTGAAAGCTATGCGCAGAAAATACCTGCGTGAATTGTATGTGGAGCGTGTTCAACATATTAAAAAACTACGGCCTGATTGTGCAATTGGAGTAGATGTTATTGTAGGATTTCCAGGTGAAACTGATGAAGAATTTATCGAAACAATGGATTTCTTGAAAGACCTTGATGTTTCTTATTTACATGTTTTTACCTATTCCGAACGCGCAAACACAACCGCTGCGAAATTGGGGGATCCTGTTCCAAATCAGGTCCGCGCACAAAGAAGTAAGCAATTACACATTCTTTCAGACAAGAAAAAAAGAGCCTTTTACGAATCACAAATTGGTTCCAAAAGAACCGTATTGTTTGAGTCCGAAGAAGAAGAAGGAATCATGTATGGATTTACGGAAAACTATGTGAAGGTTAAAACCCCTTTCAATCCCGAATTAGTAAATCAAATACAAAACGTTCAGCTTACTGAGATTGACCGCGATGGTGTGCTAAAATGCAACTTCTTATAAAAAATTACGGGTTCTATCTCAACAAATTAACGTGACCAACAAGTTGGTGTCGTAAATCTGAAATAACTTCACCATATTCAATTTTCCACGTGTAAACACCATCTGGACAAGGTAGGCCAACATAATTTCCATCCCACATTTGAGACAAGGCATCACCCGAATAAATCAATTCTCCCCATCGATTAAAGATTTCCAATTTGAAATCTCTGATATTTATTCCCAAAGCAAAGAACCGCTCATTGGTTCCATTATTATTTGGAGTAAATGTATTGGGAACATAAATAATTGCATCGTAATAAATTCGAACAATATCTGAAGCTTTACAGCCATTTATATCAACTGCAACAACCGTATAAACCATTGGTTTATCTGGTTGGGTTACTGGATTTTGACACACATTACAGGACAAATACTCTGCTGGACTCCAAACGTAGCTTACCGCGGTGTTTGAAATCGCATTCAATTGAACAATTTCACCCATTACCGCGTAAACATCTGGATTCGTTTGTACAAAAGGTATCGGGAAGAGATTCACTCTAACGGATGCTGTATCTATACATCCATGTTGATCAACTCCTGTAGCCACATAAACAGTTCCTGTTTGCGTTGGTTTTACAATTACCAGTGATCCATTCGATTGAAGCGCTCCATAAATACTTGGATTCCAAGTATAGGAAACTCCTCCTGAAGCATGAAGAATGGCAGTTTCACCCGGACAAATCGTAGTGTCATTTCCAGCTAAAATACTTGGAATATGGATTTTTACATAAATACTATCCTGAGCAGTTCCACATGCATTCGTGAATAAACAGTAATAATATTGATCATTTGGAGTGCTAATTGTGACCTGAGGTCCATTTACTGGATTAATATTGGTTGAAGGCGACCAATTATAGCTTGTCGCGCCAGAAACATTAACAACTCCTGACCCTCCCAAACAATATAGCAGAGAATCTGGCATTACAGGATTTGGCAAAGTCGTATCTACATGAATGTGGACGTTTCCTGTCAACTGACATCCATCGACAGTTGTTCCTGTAACCGAATACGTAATCGAAGCAAGTGGCGTTGAAACTGGAGTGAAACTTGAAGGGTTATCCAAATAGGTTGCTGGACTCCAAACAATTTGAGTCACACCATTTACAAATAAATTCACCGAATTCCCAATACATATTGCCGTATCGTTCGAAATACTTAAAGCACCATTTAATATATTAACTTGTGCATAAACAGTATCTATTCCACAGCTATCAGATATCACACAATAAATCTGAACACTTTGCGGTGAAGAAACCAATGGATTTGAGATATTGGGATTGTTGAACAACGCAGCTGGTTCCCAATGATAAACAGAACCACCAAACGCTTCCATCTGAAAAGGAACATTTGCACATGTTTCAGCAAGTGGATTCACTATTCCTCCATTAAAGTCGCCAATATTTACAATAAATTGAACCGTGTCAGGCGTGAAACATTGGGTTGTATCGGTAACAATTAAAGTGACTGTATACTGACCAGGGCCAGCATAAACATGTGATGGATTCACCAAAGAAGAACCCGTTCCATCTCCAAAATCCCAGTCAAATTCATTTCCATTTGCACTATTATTATTGAATATTACAGGATCAGGTAAGCAAATTAATGGATCTGGGGCAGCAACGATAGCCTCTATTGTACTCAATTCAAATTTAAAAGCTGCAAGATTACAATTCGGGCTAGGATTAGTGGGTGACCAAACACCTGGTGTTGTTGAAAAACCATTATTTACACTTCCACATGCCGCGCAAACAGCATGATAAATATTTCCATTTTTGTCAAATCGACTGGTTCCGCCATCTACATGGTTACTGGAAGAACCTGTAGTCCCTCCAATAAAAGTGGCATAATTCAGAGCAACAGCATCCTCTTCCAAGACCGCTATCCAAAAATTACTTCCCGTTGTGGTAGATTGATAGGCATCTGAAGTAACTGGCAAACCGGTAGTTGTGCTATGGATTGCTCCAGGAGAGTTCCCTACATTCGTCTGTCCTCCCCAACCTGCCAAATAAATTTCTCCACAATTAGAAACCAAGAAAGCCGTTGGCGATATTTCTATATGTCCAGAACCTGATCCAATTGGAGTCGTCCATAATAAATTCACAAGATTCGGCGAATATTTCGCAATATATTGGCCCGAATTTCCAATTCCATATTTACCTGGTGAAATTGGAATTGATCCTTCAGACTGAGCATAGATATAAACATTATCATTCAAATCCAACTGCACAAAAAATGCCTGATCATATTCATTAGTTCCCGAATAAGTTCCCGATAAAACAGTTCCTGTGGTTCCTGATAAACGAATCAAGTATGCATCTGAAATCCCTCCATTATATGATAAATCATTCCCTGTCGAAAACGGCATATTCGAAGAGCTTGTTCCACCAGAAACATACACATCTCCTGTACTTGATAGTTGGATTCCATTTCCTGAATCAGCTCCTAATCCTCCAATATATGTAGACCAAATTAAAGACGTTAACCCATTATTCATTTTAACTACAACTGCATCCTGACTCCCAATTAGTGTGGATTGAAAGGGACTTGCTAAAGGAAAATCATCTGAAGAAGTTGAACTTGTAATATACACTTCTCCAGATTTCACTACAATTTCACCTCTAAAAGCATCACCGTAATTAAAAAAAAGACTCCCTCCATTAATTCCATCAGGCCCACCTCCACCTAAATAAGTTGACCCAATCAGAGCAGAGCCATTCGCATCAAAATGACAAACGTAAATATCTGCCCCCAAAAAACCCAATCCATTTGTAACAATCGTTGGTCCACCATTAAATGTTTCATCAATGCAACCAGCTATTGTTGGAAAATTTGGAGAACTTGTGACACCCATTGCATATAAATGACCTTGCTCATCCGTTACTAAACTATGAACAGATTCATTTCCAGATCCACCAAGAAATGTCGAATAAATCAGATTTGTTCCTGTTGCATTAAACTTACTAATCGCTACATCAAATCCGGGAATACTTCCTCCTCCTGCAGAATAAGAATTCCCTCCATTAAAACTTAAATCAAAAGAACCTGTAATGGTTGGATAAGTTCCTGAACCAGCAAAAACAATTCCTCCTCCGTATAAATTTCCTGCTTGATCAGGAGTGGCGGTCATTCCCCAATTATCCATTGTGGATCCTGTAAAAGTTGAAAACACAATATCAGGGTCGATTATCAAAGTATCTGTCTCAGAAAAACCTTTGGGAAATTGATAACTAACACGATTGTCTTTCAGTGAAAAAGAAACCGCAACTTTGACTTTTTTTCCATTTTGAAGACTCCAAGCAATAGGAGATTTCTCAATAATTTCTCCAAACTCTGTTTCAGTAACCAAATCTCCCTCTCGCAAAAACACTCTTTTACTTCCTGTAATTTCAGTTACTATATTCTGAACATTCGCACCTGGAGCAACAATATAGGAATACTTCAAATAATCCGATTTCCCCTCTACTTTTAAATCAATTCCATCGTAAATATTGCGGTATAGAACTTGATTAGTGCTATAGACTTTTGACTTCCACCTCGAAGGGTCATTTCCTTGGTAATAGTTTCGATAAGCTTCGCTAGGAGAACCTTTCGTTTGTACACCTTTCCAAGTAGTATTCAAAAGAGCCGATTTAATAACTTGGCAATGAATTTTTAGTTCAGAAGTATCCTCATCAATATGATTTTCATGGTGATGAGTCATTGCATCGTTGAAAAAATAAGTAAATCCAGTTTGATTGAGAAAAATGGTTCCGCGATTAATGTCTACACTGTAGTGAATTTTCGAATCCCATTGCCCTTCGTTGGGATGCAATAAGATGTTCCCAGTTTGTCCAAAAGCAACTGAATATAAACAAATTACAAGGAAAGCGACCCGGTAGAACATTAAACGAATTTACAAATACTATTCAAAATAAAAAAACACAAAGTATGTTATTTATTTATCTGTAATTATAAGACTGTGAATTCAACAAAAAGTTGTTTTTTGATTGAATATTTCTTACCTGAATCGATTTAGATTCTGTACCTTTGCACCAAGATTTTTGATGCCCATGAGCGATGCAATTAAACATGAATGCGGAATCGCACTCATCCGATTAAAAAAGCCTTTACAGTTTTATGTTGATAAATACGGAACGGCTTTTTATGGTTTAAACAAGCTTCATCTTTTAATGGAAAAGCAACATAACCGTGGACAAGACGGGGCTGGTGTGGCAAACATTAAGTTAAACATGGAACCTGGTGAACGATACATTTCTCGTTACAGAAGCATCGATCCAAAACCTATCCAAGACATCTTTAATCACATCAATAGTCGTTTCTACGAAATTGGTGAAGAAAATCCGGAATTACTGAAGGATGTCAACTATTTGAAGAAACATGCAGGATTCACTGGTGAATTATTCTTGGGGCATTTGAGATACGGAACTTTCGGTAGGAATTCAATTGAGAGTTGTCATCCGTTTTTGAGACAAAACAACTGGATTACTCGAAATTTAGTCGTCGCCGGAAACTTCAACTTGACAAATGTAGACGAGCTTTTTGAAGTGTTATTGGAAATCGGTCAACATCCAAAAGAAAAATCCGATACTGTTACTGTACTCGAAAAAATCGGTCACTTCTTAGATGTTGCCAATGATGAAATGGTGAGTAAATACCAAGCACTTGGTTATAATAGTCATCAGATTTATGACAAAATTGCTGAAAATATTGATATTCCACAGATTCTAAAACAATCTTCAGAAGTTTGGGATGGTGGCTATGCAATGGCAGGCTTATTTGGGCATGGGGACGCATTTGTATTGCGTGATCCCAATGGTATCAGACCCGCATTTTATTTCGAAGATGAAGAAGTTGCGGTAGTTGCTTCAGAGCGACCTGTGATTCAAACAGCTTTCAATTTAAAGTATGACGACATTAAGGAATTAACTCCTGGGCATGCTTTAATCATCAAGAAAAATGGAACAGTATCAGAAGTAGAAATCAATGCTCCAAAAACGCCAACGAAATGTTCGTTTGAGCGCATTTATTTCTCTAGAGGAAACGACTATGATATTTATGAAGAACGCAAAAATCTAGGTCGTTTTGTGGTTCCGAATGTGTTAAAAACGATTGATTACGATTTAGATAATTCTGTTTTTTCGTTCATTCCAAATACAGCTGAGGGTAGCTTCTATGGAATGATTAAAGGATTAGAGGATTATCTAAATGAGCAAAAATATGAGCAAATTATAGCTCTTGAAGGGAAACCAAACCCAGAAAAGTTAAAAGAGATTTTAAATCGCAGAGCACGAATCGAAAAAATTGCCATCAAAGATGCAAAAGCTCGCACATTCATTACACAAGATGATGCACGAGATGATATGGTTGCTCAGGTTTACGATATCACTTACGGTTCAGTAGTTCGTGGAAAAGATAATTTGGTAGTCATCGACGACAGTATCGTTCGCGGAACTACTTTGAAACAATCCATCTTGCGAATTTTAGATCGTTTGGAACCAAAACGCATTTTAGTTGTTTCGTCGGCTCCTCAAATTCGATATCCAGACTGCTACGGAATTGACATGGCTAAAATGGGGGATTTCATTGCTTTTGATGCTGCAATTACACTTCTAAAAGAAAGTGGGCGCCAGCACGTGATTGACGAGTGTTACCGAAAATCAAAAGAGCAAGAAAAATTGCCGAAAGAACAAATCGTCAATTACGTCAAGGAAATCTACGCTCCTTTCAAAGCAGAAGAAATTTCTGCTCAAATTGCAAAAATGTTGACTCCTGAAAATATACAAGCAGAAGTAAATATTGTCTATCAAACAGTAGAAGATTTACACAGAGCTTGTCCTGGAAATACTGGAGATTGGTATTTTACAGGAAATTACCCAACTCCAGGAGGAAATAAAGTCGTAAACAAGGCTTTTATTAATTATATTGAAGGTAAAAACGAACGAGCTTACTAAAAACCATGCTTAAAAAACCCACAACTGTTTTCGTATACTTGTTGGGTGCTTATGTACTGATACAATTCCTTTGGTGGGGTTATCATTTGATTGATTTAACCCAAGCATCACAACATACAGATAAAATGATCACTAAACGTATAGTGATGATTATTGGAGAAGGGTCTGTATTCTTGATTCTTTTGCTCTTCGGACTTTGGAAAATAAAACGTTCCATCAAAAAGGAAATTCAAATAGCCCGACAACAGAATAATTTCATGTTATCTGTTACGCATGAATTAAAAACACCGCTTGCTGCAACAAAACTTTACCTACAAACGGTTCAGAAACACAAACTAAGCGAAGAGAAGCAAAATGAATTGATTCAAAAAGCATTGGATGAATCCAGTCGGCTGGAAAATTTAGTGGAACAAATCCTCACTGCTTCCCGATTAGAGCAACAAGCTTTACCGCGTTTAATGACCGCTATTTCTTTGAAAGACTTTTTGAATGATTTAATTTCAATTCAGGAAAAAAGATTCAATATTTCAATTAAAATCAATGATTTTGAAGATATTCAACTAGAAACCGACATGCTTATTTTCAGTAACATTCTCAATAATTTAGTCGAAAATGGTTATAAATATGGAAATACAAAGCACGGTCTATCCATTCATGTTTCCAAAGAAAATAATCAGTATGTTTCCATCCAAATCAGAGATTTTGGAAAAGGAATTCCATTCGAACAGCAAGATCTACTATTTAAAAAATTCAATCGCTTAGAAAACGAGGAAACACGTACTACCAAAGGAACAGGTCTTGGTTTATTCATCGCTAGAGAATGTGCCAGAACCCTTGGCGGAAGTTTGAGATTAATCAAAGTTGAAGGCCCTGGAGCATGTTTCGAAATACAAATGCCTTATGACGAATAATCAAAAAGTTGGTTTAATTATCCTAGATGGTTGGGGAATTGGTGATCGATCTGCAGCGGACGCCATATTCAATGCGAACACACCAGTCATGGATTCTCTACTGGAAAAATATCCACATAGCACATTAATTGCTAGTGGCGAATCTGTTGGATTACCTGACGGTCAAATGGGAAATTCAGAAGTTGGTCACTTAAATATTGGAGCTGGAAGAGTTGTTTACCAAGAACTTACACGAATCAATAAATCCATTAGAGAAGGTCATTTTTTTACAAATTCTGTTTTAGTTGATTGCTTTCAGAAAGCCAAACAAGCAAATAAAACGGTTCATTTCATCGGACTGGTATCCAATGGCGGAGTTCATAGTTCACAAGAGCACCTTCATGCGCTATTAGATATGGCAAAGAGTTATGAGCTTTCCAAGGTTTGGGTACACGCTTTTACAGATGGTAGAGATTGTGATCCAAAAAGCGGATTAGGTTTCATTGAGAATCTAGAGCAACACATGGAGCAATCTACAGGAAAATTAGCAACCATTGTAGGCCGTTATTATGCCATGGATAGAGATAATCGTTGGGAACGCATTCAAATTGCTTACGATGCGATGGTAAAAGGAATTGGATCGCATTTCTCAAATGCTCTCAAATCTATTGAAAGAAGTTATGAAGAAGATATTACCGATGAATTTATTCAACCACTTGTTATCAATACGGGAGAAGGAAGAATTAAGGATGGAGATACCGTCATTTGCTTCAACTTTAGAACAGATCGTCCTCGAGAAATTAGTCAAGTATTAACACAGCAAGCCTTTCCTGAATTTGGAATGCACCCTTTAAACATTAACTATTATACCATGACAAGGTATGATGCTAAGTTTAAAAATGTTCATGCTATTTTTGAAAAAGACAACTTACACAATACACTAGGTGAAATTTTAAGCAAAATGGATCGAACTCAGGTTCGTATTGCTGAAACCGAAAAGTATCCACATGTTACCTTTTTCTTCAATGGAGGAAGAGAGCAGGAATTTAAAGGAGAATCGCGGATTTTGGTGAAATCTCCCAAAGTTGCAACTTATGATCTTCAGCCAGAAATGAGTGCTCTTGAAGTAAAAGAACGAATCCTTGATGATTTAAGAATGGATAGACCCGATTTCTTCTGCTTAAATTTTGCCAACCCAGATATGGTTGGTCATACTGGAGTTTATGAGGCCATTCTAAAAGCTGTTCAAACCGTAGATACCTGTTTGGGAGAAATCGTAGAACTTGCATCCTCTTTGGATTATGAGCTGGTTATAATAGCCGATCATGGAAATGCGGATGTTGCCTTCAATCAAGATGGTTCTCCAAACACAGCACATTCCTTGAATCTCGTTCCTATTGTTTTGGTAACTAAAAATCCAGATATAAAGCTGAAAGCTGGAATTTTAGCAGATGTTGCACCAACGATTCTAGATCGCATGCGAATTGCCGCTCCATTAGAAATGGATGGTAAATCATTGGTTTCTAATTTTTAAAAAATCGAATCAGATTTGACTGGTGAAGC
The DNA here is from genome assembly GCF_000194605.1 of Fluviicola taffensis DSM 16823. NCBI lineage: Bacteria > Pseudomonadati > Bacteroidota > Flavobacteriia > Flavobacteriales > Crocinitomicaceae > Fluviicola > Fluviicola taffensis. The sequence goes on along the minus strand of NC_015321.1, from coordinate 2,295,257 downwards.
CCACCGTTATTAGAATTCTCAAAAAGACTCATTAAGAACTATATTCCACAAAAAAGCGCAAATCATCCCTGATCTGCGCCTTTTTAATTACCTATTACTCTCAATTACTTCACAAGTTGCAAGAACCCTTGCCCCGTGATTTCCTTGTTTTGCAAACCTTTTACAGTATACTGAACAAAATAAACTCCTTCTGAAGAAATCGTTCCATTGATTTTTCCATCCCAGAATGGATCTAACCCTGTACCTTCATATACCTTATTTCCCCAACGATTATTAATTCTGATAGTAACCTCAACAGCATTTGTTGTTGTCAATCTAAACACATCGTTATTCATATCTCCATTAGGTGTAAAGATATTTGGTACAATTACAGTTGGTTCTGGGAAAACACATGAGCCATCGTTCAATACTGCTGTCGGATCATAATTAACCGCCAATGGATCAGTACAACCACAATCAACAATCTGAATAGTTGCATAAGCTGTATCTCTACAAGGCCCATTAATTGCAATCAACATAATAGTTGAAGTCGATGTGTATACCTGAGTTTGCATGCTCAAATCAGCCACATTTGCAGTATTTCCATTGCCAAAAGACCACTCGTAATTTGTTGAATTTTGACTATTATTCGCGAATAAAATGGTTGCAGGATTACATCCTTCTGTCTCGTTTGGAGTAAAACTAGCAATCGGAGCTGGTTCACTATCTAATAGAATTGAATCCGTTACAGAACAAACATTATCTGTAATTGTGAATACATACCATCCTGGAGAAAGGTTTTGCATCACGGTAGCATCAATCTGACTTGGTCCTCCAGTATTTGGTCCTTCCCAATGGTATTGTGGTTGGCCTGTAATTCCTTCACCCATTCCACTAACTGCGCCGTCTGGAGTACAAGCTGATGCAGTAAACATCATCATTGTATCGATTGCCAAAGTTTGATTCATTGTCACCGTAATAGTATCTGTTCCAGTATTTCCACACTGGTCAGTAGCTGTTACATAATAATCAATGGTTCCATTTTGCAATATTGGCACATAAGCAGTTCCTCCCGTCTGTCCTTGATAAGACCATAAGTAAGTATATGGCGCAAATCCTCCACTGGCCACTGCTGTGACTTGAACGGAATCATTTGCACAAAACACATTCGGATTCGATTCATTGATTGGTAAAATTGGTCCATCAATAATATAAAGTGTACCAACTGTTACAATCGTATCGCCGCACTCTGTTATAGTATATGCTGTAATAATAACTGTTTCAGGAGCTTCAACAATTCCATCTCCAATTGGATTAAGGGTTAATATTACTGAATCTTCACCTGGAAGAAAAGTAACTGGATTTATCAAATTGTTATAATCAGCACCCATAGTTGCGGTTCCAGTAATATCGTAATTTACAATCAAGGTGTCGTTTATTTGACTCAAAGGTCTGGAGAAAATAAATTGCGCATTGGTACAGTTTTCTATAACAGTTGTATCACCTGTTAAAGTTGCAACAGAAACATTTACCGCATCTGAAGAAAAAGATCCTCCTTCAAGGAATACTCCTGTATCCAAAATCCCATCATTACAATCCGCAATAGCAAATTTAAAATGATAAGTTTCACCACATACCACAGGAAAAACAATTTCAATTGGAACCGTCAATCCATTTAAGGAATGCCCCACAGGCGTTCCAATGTAGTATTGACTATTAAAACCAGGATGAATCGTAGAAATTGTTATTGGTAAATTAGTACCTGGTACTAAGGCCAAATTCGTATTGCTATAATTTGGTCCAAGCGGATTGGGTCCAGTCAAGTAAAATCCAAAAGCATCATTATATTGCGTATTAATCCAAGCAGTATATTCTTCCGAGCCAAATACGAACCTAAATTTTACGGTATCACCCAATGGAACAAAATCAAATTGAAGAACTGCAGCATCTTGAGTGGAAGTTATAAAGCCAGCATTTGGATTTGTTGTAACAGATTGCGCAGTAGCCAAAATCATTGGATCGCCTGGCCCTGGATAATCAGTGGAAGGATTTCCACCAGAAACCAATGAGTTAACATTCCCTGATGACAAGACAATTCCAGTAGGTAAGGCAATATTCGAACCCGCGGCATTAAAACTCCCAATCTGGTTGGGATCTCCACTAAACGTAACGTTAAAAGCAGACACTCCATTTCCAATTAGAACATTTTGAACTAATGATGCTGCGGGTTGCCCTGTTTGAACCGCAATTTGAGCTTGAGCATTCGTGCCTATAGACAATAAAAAAAGCGAGAGTATTTTAGTAATTTTCTTCATAATCATAATCAGTTCTGTCCTCTAGACTTAAATAAAGTGTTAAAGGTTGCATTTATATGTCAATATTATTAAATTTTGTTTAAATGTTAAATTTTAATCGTAATTATTCGATAAAAAACGCGCCGATTTAACCAAATTTGCTTCAGAAATATAAATTTTATGCAAAATACCCAAAAATACATACAAGATTCTAAGGACAAGTTTCTGAATGAACTGATCGACTTATTGAAAATTCCAACTGTTTCAGCTGATAGTGCGTATGCTCAGGAAGTGATTCGCGGTGCTGAAAAGGTATCCGAATTCCTGAAAGAAGCTGGTGCTGAAAAGGTAGAGATCTGTAAAACAGCTGGACATCCAATTGTTTATGGGGAAAAAATCATTGACCCAGCACTTCCAACTGTTTTGGTTTACGGTCATTACGATGTGCAGCCTGCCGATCCAATCGATTTGTGGACTTCTCCTCCATTCGAACCGGTTGTTAAGAAAACAGAGATTCACCCGGAAGGTGCCATTTTTGCGCGCGGAGCATGTGATGATAAAGGGCAATTTTTCATGCATGTAAAGGCTTTTGAAGCGATGATGGAAGCGAATGAACTTCCTTGTAACGTGAAATTTATGATCGAAGGTGAAGAAGAAGTTGGATCGGTGAATCTGGGTGTTTTCATCAAGGAGAATAAAGAACGTCTGAAAGCTGATATCATTTTAGTATCTGATACTGGAATGTTAGCGAATGATGTTCCATCTATTACAACTGGTTTAAGAGGGTTGAGCTATGTTGAAGTAGAGGTGACAGGACCAAATCGCGATTTACATTCGGGACTTTACGGTGGTTGTGTTGCGAATCCAATCAACATCTTAACAAAAATGATTGCTTCCTTACACGATGAAGATAACCACATAACTATTCCTGGTTTCTATGCAGATGTGGTTGAACTAAGTTTGGAAGAACGTGCTGAAATGGCAAAAGCTCCATACAGTGAGGAGAATTATAAAAAAGCATTGAATATCACTGCTGTTTATGGTGAAAAAGGATATTCTACTCCAGAAAGAGGTTCTATTCGTCCAACATTGGATGTAAATGGAATTTGGGGAGGATACACTGGAGAAGGTGCTAAAACAGTCATCGCTTCTAAAGCGTATGCTAAAATATCGATGCGATTGGTTCCAAATCAAGAACCCGAAAAAATTACCGAATTATTCTCTAAACATTTTGAATCAATCGCTCCTGCAGGTGTGACCGTTGTTGTAAATCCACATCATGGTGGAGAACCTGTGGTAACTCCAATCGATTCCATCGCATACAAAAGTGCCGCGAAAGCTTATGAGGAAACTTTTGGAAAAACACCCATTCCAGTTCGAAGTGGTGGAAGTATTCCAATTATCGCATTGTTTGAACAAGAATTAGGTTTAAAAACGGTAATGATGGGCTTTGGATTGGATTCTGATGCTATTCACTCACCCAATGAGCACTACGGTTTATTTAATTTTTACAAAGGAATTGAAACCATTCCGTATTTCTTCCATTATTTTACTGAAGCAATGAAGTAATTATGAGAAAAATCCTTTTTTTATGCATCCTCTTAATCGCAGTTTCAAGCTGTGAATTTATAGAACCTGAAGTTTCTGGATATTCCAATTTTCAATTTGGAAAGCTGGAGGGAAGAACCCTCCATGTGAGTTTTGATGCCACCGTAGATAATGAAAACGGTTATAGTTTTAAAATCAAAAAGGGGAAATTAAATGTTTCTGTAAACGATTTGGAGTTAGGAGTAATTGACTTAGATAAAAAAATCAAAGTAAAACGCAAATCCAAAAATGTATACACCATTCCTTTGCAGTTAAGTTTAAGTGATGGTGTGTTATTTCGAATTCCAAAGCTTATCAATGCTACTAAATTTGAATTGAAACTGGATGGAAAAGTACGCGGAAGTGTTCTAGGTGTCGGAAAGAATTTCGATGTGCATGAAACTCACAGCCTATCTAGTGGTGATATTAAATTTGATGGTTTGTTACAAGGAATTATGAAAGGCGCTAGTAGAGATTAAATGTCTGATTTATAACAAAAAGAGGCTGTTTTGAAATTCAAGACAGCCTCTTTTTATTCGTGTTAATTATCAGAGCTCAATTGTTTGGTCAAGTTCAATCGAAAGAACCTCATCAAGTGACGCAATTGCTCTAATTTCCTTTCCAGTCAATTCTCCACTGAAAATAGTATCCATCAATCGATGCAATTCAATCTGCCCGAAATTGGGTTTTGATGAGCAGGTGACTATCACAGCATGTTTCTGTTCTGGATTTCGGGTAAGTAGATTTTCTAATTGCGCTTTCATTTTTGACATGGGAATCTTCTCTTTTACTATGGAAAGTTACAATTTATATTATCGCTGTCGCCTTCTCACAATTAATCAACCCATAACCATAGGTTTCATTTGGTGTATTTACCCCCAAAGCACTGGCGGTAGCCAAAATATCTGCTTTGATCTGAAGAGGCGTCAATTTTTTGTCTTTTTGTGCCATCAAAGCCGCCAAACCTGCAACGTGCGGACACGCCATACTCGTTCCTGACATTGTTACATATCTATTATTCAAATAGGTTGAATAAATATTAACTCCTGGAGCAACGACTCCTACTCCATTCCACAAAATCCCTGGTTTGCCTCCTCTAGAAGAACTCATAGCAATAGTTGAAGCCGAATCGACCGAGCCAACAGCAACCGGACTTGCAATGGCAAGCCCCTGATAACAGGAATTTGCCGGAGAATTCACAAATGGGAAATCGGTTTGGTTTGAATTCCCAGATGCACATACCACCGTAATTCCTGCTTCTTGGCATACTTTCACTGCTACCGCATAAGCTTCACTCGGATTGTTTTTTCCTCCCAAACTCATGCTCATCACATTCATTTCGGAAGAAACGCACCATTCCATCCCTGCAATAATCCATGAAGTCAAACCTCTTGATATTCCATCTGAATCTTTTTTAAGCACTTTCACAGCATATAATGACGCATCCGGAGCAACACCTTTTACATTTTCAGGTTTGACACCAAGGCCAGCGGCAATCCCTGCACAATGGGTTCCATGACCATCATCATCATTGTAACTTAAAATATTCGGAACCGTTGATACTCCTCCTTTAATCGACAAATCGGGATGGGTCGCAATTCCAGTATCGAGGATTGCCAGTTTAACACCTTTTCCTGTGAATCCTTTTTTCCAGGCTCCTGGAGCTTTGATCATTCGCATATTCCAGGAATCCTCACCCGCTAAAAGAACTTTCGATTTCGCGGAGGACAGTTCTCCCAACGTGGTCATCCAGCTGTCTTCTTCGATGAAATCGATTTCCGGATGTTCTTTCAATTCATTTGCTTCTGATTCATTCAGAACCGCTGAAGTAATATCCAGATTCGGAAAATGGTAATTTCCTTCTGCCATCAATCCACTTTTGAGATTAAATTCGATTAATTGTTTGCTTTCACCCAATAGAGAAGCTGCTTTTTTGGTGCTTACATTATTCTTTTTGTAAACAATCAGATATCTTTTTTTCATCATTTTTTAGTTTAATGTGTTTTATTTAAGCCCATTTTATAGTGTACAATTCCGCGACATTCACTGGCCTAGTTTCCTTGTCTCCGGTTTCTTTTGTTTCCGATTTCATATTGGATTTAATCCCTTCCGCGGGTGATCCCTGAGGTGCAGAAACAATTGGTACTGGAGCAAATTTTAATTCATGCAAATGCATTTTAAAACAATCGGGCTCAATTGTTCCGACATAATCTCCCACGATATTATTTTGCCCCATCATTTTGCGGTCAGCCGAATTTTGGTCGAGTTTCATTCCATTATCCCAGGCACGACTGAAATAACCAGAAACATTCGGAAGCAAATTTTTTCCAAACCGGCCATTCAAAACAGAATTCAAGCGGGTGTGATTTTTACTGAGATCTACGGTAGTATTATTACAAATTGAAAATTCTTCAACAGGAGCAACCTGCATAGAAATATAACTTTTGCGTTCCCCGATTATCCCATTGACCATTGGAGGAAGACTTTCAAGAGCAAGTTCACCTACATTTCCAAATACTTTTGAAAGTGTAATAGTGGCAGATGCCGTGGAACTTGAAAGTTCTAAAATCAATTGAGAAGGAGTATTACTTACATCCATTTTCAACTGCATGATTATGTCTCCTCCATCTGTACTCTTCAATTCTTCCGTCACGCTTTTAATACCATCGGAAAGACTAACCTTCATAACACATCCTATTGAAAGTGTCATCTGAATTTCGATTGAAATTGTCTTCCCTGCAATCTGCTCGACCCATCTCGGAAACTCATGAAGTGCCTGACTGATTGTCATCACTTTACTATCTGAATTGACGGTGATTCTACACTTATTTTGAGATGGCTGAATAGTTCCATTCGTACCGGGATTTGAATAGACCCAGCCGTCTGGATGGCCAGATGAAAGCGAATTCGGTTGTGTATTATAATTACTGAAATACCTGAAATTGTAATTATAAACCAGGTTTTTCTGTTGCAGAACATAAAAGTATTCTTCTATATCCGTTTTGCGAAAAAGATCTTTTTTCATGGATGCAGTTTTAATTGATTAAATAAGTTTCCATTCCTGATTTTCGTAAAGACAGGTGAGTGATTGTTCGGAAGTCAAATCCAAACTGATAGAATTGGACGGTTTCTTTGAAATCATCATACCAACCTGAATACTTTGCTGGAACCAAACACACAGAATGTCTTTAGGTGTAAGCAAAATCTCTCCTTTCAGCTGATTCAATTTTGAAACGTATACCGGAGAACTGAGCATTTGCCCACTTATTCCTGTTGAAAGTTGTTTCAAACCGCCGTGAATAAATCCGTATTGGTTTTCCATTGTAAGAGCGCCTACATTCCCTCCAGATTTTTGTTTTTCCAAAAAACCTGCCTCGTTGAGAACACAAGTATTTCCCAAGCTACAATTTTCAACGTTTGTTATTGTTTTAATAACCTGTTGCGGAATAAATGCATTGGTCCCGAAAAGTTGAAATTGTGGAGTCCAGGAGAAAACATTGGTCGACAAATAATCCGAATAACATTGCCAAACTACATCAAACTCCTCGTTCACATTTTTTGCAAAACAGAGTTTATATCCTCCCTGCTTCAATGCTTTGAAATCAAGTTCAGCAATTTGAATAGTAACTTCTTTTGTTGCATTTTCCAATGCAAAATTAAAATGGATGTACAAATTGAGATCACTCGACATAGCTATTGGTTTTTTAACGAATGAAGATTCGGGACAGACAATCAGATGAATGTCCCGAATGCTGTTAAAACAGTAATTTTATCCCACGATAATCCACTCACCTTCGCTGTAGTTAACAGAAATCTGATTGGTTCCTGTTAAATCCAATTCAACTGCGTTGGATCTGGATGTACTGAACATCGTTGATGTTTCAATATTTTGTTCGAACCATACCAAAACCGATTCTTTCGGAGTTAGATCATTTGTGCCTTTGATGATTTGTTTTTCACTTACGTAAATCGGAAGTGCTTCTTCTTTTCCATCAATTCCCGTAACCATTTGGTTCACTCCCGCATGAACGGGCCCATATTGATTCGTTAAATGGAGTGCTGTTTTTGAACCGCCGTCAACTGCAGAGCTCAATTTTCCATTTGCATCCAGCGTACATGTTTGTCCTAAACCACATTTTTGATTGTATGTACTTGCTTTCACCGTTACACCTCCTTTAAACGAGTTTGTTCCGAACAATTGATAAAGTGGTGTCCATGTAAATGAATTCAACATCAAAAAATCTTTGGAAGACTTCCATACCACATTGAAATTATCCCCTACTTTTTTTGCGAAGCATAATGCATACTTTCCGTTCTTTAATAAATCAAAATCAGCCTCTGCGATTTCGACATTTACTCCTTTGTTTGCTGCCCCCAACAATTCAACTAACTGTGCATTTAATGCTGTGATTTCATTCGTTTTCATAATGTATTAATTATAGGTCTCATAAATGAGTGATTAAAAATCCTGCGTAAACAGGGTGCCAATTTTTGGCTTTTTGCATCATCTTGCTAAAAACAAATCTGTTGACCACATAACTTATTGATGGAATAACCTTCCTGGATCTGGTTCTTTTCAGTGAATTTTATAGCCGTTAGCTGCACTTCAAAGTTGAAAAGAATAGAAAGCTTGGAACAGGTAGAAATTACCTGTTTTAATCAAAGAGGTATTTTTACGGAGACTAAACTGGTGGCAGAGATGATTGATCTATTATATTATTCTGAATAGCGTAAATAATCAATCCAGCAATATTCTTTGCACCTGTTTTTGCAAACATATTGTTCTTATGGCCTTCAACTGTGCGCTGGTTGATAAACAATTTGTCAGCAATTTCCTTCGCTGTTTTCTGTTCACAAATCAATTGGATAATTTCCAGTTCTCGTTCGGATAACAATTCTTTTTCATCCAGATTCGGAGGAACCAATTTAGACGAGATTTGGTTACGCATCGTTGCCAACTGTTCTTCATCGAAATAATATCCCTGACCCACTACTTTCTCAACGATTTCGAGCAATCTAACAGGAGACACCCCTTTCGGGAAAAATGCCGACGCGCCAATTTTAAACATGAAACCAATATGGGAACTTTTATAATGGGAAGAAAGGATGATTACTTTGACGGAAGGATAGTCTGATCTCATTTTTTCGGTAATATCTATTCCCGTTAATTCAGCCATTTTCAAATCAACCAACAAAACATCTGGCAATTTATCCAACTCTTTTAATCTTTCGAAGGCTTCTAATCCTTTATCACATGAAAAAAGGACTTCAAACAATTCCTGGGCATCAAAGAAGGAATGCATTAACTTTAATAAAAGCAGATCATCATCGACCATAGCGACTCGTATCTTATTCATTTTCTTATTTATTAAGTTGAATAGCGAAAAGATAGGACGTTCCATTTCCTTCACTCGTTTTCAATTTATATTTCCCCTTTAAATAATGCATACGAGTCTCTATATTTTTCAGTCCCAAACCAGAAACAATCTGATCAGAACGAAATCCTGAACCATTATCCGAAATTTTCAAAAACAAATACTCCCTGAAAGTTTTCATCTGTACGAAAACTATTGTTGCCTGAGCATGCTTCTTACTATTGGCAAGACACTCCTGAACAATTCTCATAAGTTGGGTTTTGACTTCGAAATCTATTGATTTGGATTCCTCAACAGTAGAATAAACCCCGCAATTCAGCAGTTTAGAGAAAGGTTCAAGTATTCCGTAAATTAATTCGTTCAAAGACGACAATTCGATTAATGGCGGAACTAAATCATGGGAAATACGCCGTGCCGTCGAAATACATTCGGAAAGAAGCGCATTCTTTTCCGCAATCGAAATGGGAATTTCCAATTGTAACTGAAATGCGATTAGTTTTCCAATAAGTTCATCGTGAATATCCGCAGCAATTCTCGTCCGTTCTTTTTCCTGCACCAGAATACTCGTTTCAAGTAAAGTGGTCTGATGTTCCAGTTTCAATTCTGTTTCTTCCAGTTTCGTATCGATCATTCTTTTAAAAGAAATCCTGACCAATAAAACAATAAATACGACTAGAACCAGAACAACTGACATGAACGATATAATCCAATATCCTATTGTTCCTGAATTTTGCCATGTTCCCATATTGATTTAGCGAGATATAAGTAAAAAATAATCAGCATGATCAAATGAACGATCCAGAAATAAAATTTCAGATTCGTATCATCATGAATGAAAAAATTAATCGGAATATAGAACATCAGTTTCACGGAGAAATAAACCAAAATCACTGAATTTAAGGCGAAAACAGTCCACTTCAATTCATTGTAAGCTTGTATACGGTCAAAAAAGAATAGAAATGCTAAAAAAATAATACTCAACGCTTCTATTATACTAGAATAAGAATGTGTCATTACATTCTGATCCAGAAACAATGGAATTACATCCGAACCGAAGGCAGCCAAGAAAACTACTGCAACAACCAGCAGCAATAGCTTCCTGGTCTTCTCAAAGAATAGGTAATAAATTTTCAAGAAAAGAAGCAATTCCAACAGATTGAAAATTGGTAATAGAATCAGATTACTCTGATCCATAAAACTCAACAACCGACTTGCGAAATCTGTTAAAAGTGCGATAATCAGATATATTGTAATCAGCCTGTAAATTTTATTCAGTGACAAATACCGGTAAATTCCACCTACTATTCCAATACCTAAACCTATCGGAGACAAAATTGTCAGTTTATCCGCAAACTCATAGATGTTCATTGGGGACGGGGCAATTCAGAAGATAAAAATTTTCATGAGCTCTAGCAGTACCTTTTTTGAATGGTGGAACTGGACGAGCCAAATCAGAAAATGCCTCTCCGTTTAAAACAACTCGATTTTCCAGATCACTGAATACCAGATCTGCCGTGAAATTTAAAACTTCTTTTTCTCCCTTGTTAAGATTTTCCTTCAGTGCAAAAAAACCTTTTAACTCTTTATTTACAGGAATGTCTGAATCTGGAATGGTGAATGCGCGATACATTCCATCTTTACTAACCGTTTGCAAAGGAATCCATGCTTGATGGAAGTTTTTCCAATTTCCAATCAATCTTCTTGCTTCTTCATCGGAGATCTCATTATCAGCTCCATTGTAATTGTCGGAAATGTCACACTCAATGATATGAGATCGAATTACTCCCTCATCAAATTGGTATTCCGTATCATAAATCGAATGGATCATGTAATATTTTAATGTTCCTTCCTTACTTATTCCAACATATGCGTGATAGCAAGTTTCAACTTCTTCCATCAAACGGATCTTCTTTTCTTTACGAATAAGATCACTCATTTCATGAGGAATACAAAAATAAAATCCAACGCCCTGATTCAGTGTTCGGGCAATTTTATTCGAATCTTTTTGAATACACAAATCTTCCCAGAACCGGAGATTGTGAATAATGGTTTCTAGGTTTTCCATCAGTGTTTGAATTTAAACCAAGCAAATTTGCTTCAGTGAATGAATATCAAAGATATTATAATCTATGAAAACATTGTAAAAAAACTCAAACAAGAATGAATGTCTAAAACAATTTTTGGAATTTAATTCTCAACAAAAAACCCTTCCGAAAAATCTCAGAAGGGTTCTCAATCAAATCACTGATTTTATTTTGAAAGTAAGTTTCTCCAACTCACTTTCTCGTCAATCTTTGCTCTCAATTCTGAAATAGCAACGCGTTCTTGCAACATCGTGTCGCGATCACGGATAGTTACCGTATTGTCTTCCAATGTTTGGTGATCCACCATGACACAATAAGGAGTTCCAATTGCATCTTGTCTGCGGTAACGTTTTCCTGGAGAATCTTTCTCATCGTACTGACAATTGAAATCAAAACGCAAATCGTTCAGAATCTCCGTTGCCTTTTCAGGAAGACCATCTTTCTTCGTCAATGGCATGATTGCAACCTTATAAGGAGCCAATTGAGCCGGCAAACTTAAAACGGCACGTTCAGAACCATCTTCCAATTTTTCATTCTTGAAAGAAGCACTCATAACAGCTAGGAACATCCGATCCAAACCAACCGATGTCTCAACAACATACGGAACATAATTCTGATTCAATTCCGGATCAAAATACTGTAATTTCTTTCCTGAGAATTGTTCGTGTTGTTTCAAGTCGAAATCGGTTCTGGAGTGAATTCCTTCCAATTCTTTGAAACCCATTGGGAAATCAAATTCAATATCGCTTGCCGCATTCGCGTAATGCGCTAATTTAATGTGGTCGTGTTCGCGGTAGTATTTATCTCCTAATCCTAAAGCCTTATGCCAAGCCAAACGAGCAGCTTTCCAATGGTTGTACCACTTCATTTCATCTCCTGGACGAACGAAGAATTGCATTTCCATTTGTTCAAATTCGCGCATGCGGAAAATAAACTGACGAGCTACGATTTCATTTCTGAAAGCTTTACCAATTTGAGCTATTCCGAAAGGAATTTTCATACGCCCGCTCTTCTGAACATTCAAAAAGTTTACGAAAATACCTTGAGCTGTTTCAGGACGCAAATAAATGGTAGAAGCATCTCCAGCTACAGAACCCAATTCCGTAGAAAACATCAAGTTGAACTGACGAACTTCCGTCCAATTTCTGGAACCACTGATTGGACAAACAATCTCTAAATCTTCGATAAGAGTTTTCACTCCTTCCAAATCATTGTTTTCCAAAGTAGTACGCATGCGATCTTCAATTTCTTTGATTTTCTCTGCGTTGCGCAATACATTCGGGTTGGTAGCACGAAACTGAGCTTCGTCAAAAGCCTCTGCAAATTTCTTCGAAGCTTTCTCTACTTCTTTATTGATCTTTTGGCGAATTTTCTCCATGTGCTCTTCAATCAACACATCCGCGCGGTATCTTTTTTTGGAATCTTTATTATCAATCAATGGATCATTGAACGCATCTACGTGACCTGAAGCTTTCCAAGTTGTTGGGTGCATGAAGATAGCGGCATCAATTCCGACAATGTTTTCATTCATCTGAACCATGGATTTCCACCAATATTGCTTGATGTTATTCTTTAGTTCTGAACCAAGCTGACCGTAATCATACGTTGCAGCTAACCCATCATAGATATCTGATGAAGGAAAAACAAAACCATACTCTTTGGCATGAGAAATGATGTCTTTTAATAAATCTTCTTTCTGTTCCATGGGGCAAATTTAGTGGAAATAAGGCAAATGAGCTATCGAGTCTTAGAGAATGTTCAAGTATTTTTGTTACGAAACCAATTTTAACTCATTACACTAAAAAAAGCGTTATGAAAAAACCTCTAATCCTCGCATTAACAGCTGGTTTAATTACTTGCTGCTCTAGTCCTTCCCCTTTAAAAGATTCCAATAAAGAACCTATAGTTGAAACACAATCAGCAATTAAACCGATTGATGGACTTGAAATTCCCATTCGCACATTTCAAGTTTCTGCTGAAAAAAGTAGTGAAATTATTCTACCAAACGGAGGTTCCATCTCCTTTCCAAAAAACGCATTTGTAGGTAAAAATGGAAATGCAATTACAGGAACTGTTGACATCAGCTGGCAGGAATATCACAGTATTTCAGATATTTTATTCTCAGGAATACCCATGTCATATGACTCTGCAGGGGTTTCAAGTGCGTTCGTTTCAGGAGGAATGTTCACAATCAATGCGCATCAAAACGGAGAAGAAGTTGAATTAGCAAGCGGAAAAGATGCCCGTGTTAGTTTAGCCTCAAACAATGAACAAGAATCCTTTAACTTTTATTCGTTGAATGAAAAAACAGGTGAATGGAGCTACAAAACATCCGCAAAAGCTACTCAAAACCCCAATTTCAAGGAGGAAACTCCTACCTCGCAAAAAACAAACTACGTAACTCTGGATGTTACTCCAAGTTTCTCTAAAGATTCCTTTCCGGAGTTAAATTCCGATGAAATCATAGGCTGGGAAACATTAAAAATGAGACTTTCTACAAAAGATCTTACGATGTTTCGAACAAATTATCTAAAAGCTCAAATCGTTGGAAAAGAGAATAACGAATATGTGTTACTTGTGAAAGACAAGAACTACTCTAAAACGTTTCATGTGAGTCCCATTCAGTTTGGACAAAAAACAGAACGCAGCGAAGCCGTTAAAAATAAACTGGAAGCAAAATTGAAAAATGAGGAGGAATATCAGAATCTGGCAGCTCAGGGAAAATTAATCCGTACCATGAATATTCCAAATTTCGGAACTTACAATTGGGATTGTATGTATAGCAAACCCACTCAGGATTTGTATGTCAACTTGAAAATTAAAGATCGAACAGATGAAGAATACACCGCGTTTTTCTATGTAATTCCGGAAGACAAAGTAATTATTCCCATTGACGAAAAAAGCCTCGTTAAAATCGCAAAAGACAAACAAAGTGCAATTATTGCCATTACGAAAGATAAAGAAGTCTATTCGGTAAAAAACAACGAACTGAAAGCAGCAGCAGCTGAAAAGAAACGCGAATTCACTTTTCAATTATCCGGAAGAAAAAGCATTCTCCGAACTCCGGAAGATATGACGAAAGTATTATCAAGCTGCATCTAATAGCCATGAGAGGACTTCTTGTTTTTACAGCACTTTTGTGGACACAATTAGTCCTTTCTCAGGGAAATGTCCTTCCGCTCATTCGTGATGGACATTGGTCATTGATTGATACCACGGGGAAAACTGTTACCAAAACCAATTACGAGTACATTGAAGTATTTGACAATGCAGGAACAGCCTTTGCTTTAAAAAATTCACTCTACGGAATCATTAATGAAAAGGGCGAAGAAATTGTTGAGGCGAAATACAAAGATATCCAAGCTATCGGAAACGGAATTTATGCCTTGCACAATGGAACATGTTGGATGTTGATGGACGTACGCTCTTCCATCCGAATTCTCATTGACAACTTAAAAGAAACACCAGAGGTTATTTCCGAAAATTGGATTGAACTGACAGAGGAATCCGGCAATACCAAACAGCTGCTTTGTGTTCCCAATCGGAAACTCATTGCCATGACCGGAAAGAAAATCCATAGCCAGGCTTTCAATTATATTTATTTCAGTGACATCGATACCATTTTTGATGTTCTGGATCCAATGGGAAATCTGCTCGCACATAATGGGGAACTTCAATTTTTGAATTATTCCTCCAGATTACTTCAAATTTCCGACACAAATGGAGTCTTATTACTTTTAGATGCAAAAGGATTGTGGCCGATGAAAGAAAAAATCCGGAAGGCCAGTTTGTCCCAAAACGAGCTAACCGTGTATACCCAAAAAGGCATTATCATCTATGACTGTCAAAATAGAACCCAAAAATTTGCAGGTCCTTACAAATGGGTATATGATTGGGATAAAGATTTCTATTTGGTGGAACGCTTAGATGGATTTCAAAACATTATCCATAAGAAAACCCAAAAAGCACGTTTTCCATACAAGTACACATCCATTTGGTCATTTTCTTACGATTCGTGGTATCAGGTTACTTTTCCTAACGGGAATATTGCTTTGATCAAATCAACCGGTGAAGAAGTAATTTCGGGAGCTTACAGTTACTTTCAAATACAAGGTGATTTCTTGTTGACTTATCGAAAAAACCTAAGCGGAATCTTTTCATTAAAAACAAATCAAACAATTTTACCCTGTATTTTCAATCGGATCAGCATTTCAGAAAAGGTCATTAAGGCAAGTAACAAAGAGGCGATAATGGCATTGAAAATTGACCAAAATCACTGCGTTCTAGATAAAATGTACAGTCCAAATCCGGTGAAAATTCTCACGCAACTTGAAAAAGAACCCAATTCCAGAGAAGCATTTTATGCAGATCCGCGCTTACTGGCTATCGGTTGGTTTGTGGACAGTACACTTGTAAGTTCTAAAGATGGAACAACGAAAATGACCTATAAATGGGGGCTTAAAAAGAATCAGGATTCTGTGCTGATCCTGCCAAGTTTTAAAAGTTTGAACTATGTTTACGGATCCTATACTTTCTCGTTCGGAAAAATGCGGGAAATTGGAGAGAAACAAAATTATTGGTCTAAATTTCAAGCGAAAGAAGCCATTTTTTACCAAACCGGAAAGAAATTAAATACCAAAGAGATTTTGGAAATCGACACAACAGATTTTACCAAAAGAAACTTTATGCGCTACGCAACCAGCGGTGATTTTGGGATTCTTTCTGATTCCGGAACGTTTAAGGAGTATGATTATTTACAAATTTCGGACGCAAAAATTCTCAGGGCCTGCACCGATTCAAAATTGGAACTTCGAAATGGTTCTGATATCAAATTTGATTTAGAGACCATTGAACTGAATACCCTAAATTTTTATCTCCCCCAAATTGCCAGATACAACATCAAATTTACCAAACAAGGCATTAATTTTAACGAGGGAAAATGGCATTACATCCTTCCCGATGGACGTTATTTGAATGAAAAACCACTCGATTATGCATTTGAATTCGTTGGTTCGAATGCCATTTGTAAATCAAATGGAAAATGGGGAGTCATCTCTGAAGAAAGCGTGTTAATCCCATTTAATTTCGGATCAATTGAACGAATTATTAAAAACAAAGACACCTTTTTTCTCTGTAAGAAGTTTCAACATGGAATCCATATTTTTGATACAAGTCTTGTAAAACGTTTCGATGTGGAAAGTGTAGGCAAAAACACGGATGAGCTCAGCATTTTCAGCAAAAGCGGAAAACAATCTGTTTTTTCCAATAAGTACGAGCTGATTGATGAGCCACGCTCTTCTTGGAAACTTTACGACAATGGATTCCTGGTTTTCAAAGACAAAAAGAAATGGATTGTCCTCGATCAGAACGGAAATGCATTGGGAGAATCGCCCGTGAAAATGGAATCGTTTTTTGGAGATCGGTATTACCTCTTCAAAGAAGGAAACAAATGGAAATATGGTTCTCTCATCAATCCGGAATTCGTTTCGGATAATTATCAATCGATTAGCCAAATTGGAGATAAACTAATACTGGAAAGCGCTGAAACAAGCAAACTGATTAATTCCGATCAACAGGAGATTTTCACCTGGAAATCAGGAAAAGTGGTTGTGGATTCTACCAGTGGAAATTTTGCCCATACCACCAAAAAATCTACAATTATTTACGCTCAAAACGGAGTCAAAATAGCTAAAATAAAAGCAATTGATCCTGAATATTTCATTCAAAATGCGCTCATCGTAATCAATCAACGAACAGAGATCTACAACACACAAGGAATTCCAATTCATAACTTGGACAAACTTTCGAAGATTCAACAATTTGGTCAAAACTTCATTGGAATAAAAACAGACTCGGCAGGCTGGATGCTGTTTGATGCTTCCTGGAAGCGAATTTCTTTGGGAACAACTAAAATTCGAACCTTGCAATATCATGGAAACCATACATTTTCCTACTTCGATAAAATGGATCTATGGAGTGTTCTAAATGTGGAAACAAACCAATCCGCTGCCGATTTTAAATCTGTTGAAGGAAATTTTCAGGAAGGTTCCTTACTTGTGAAGAAAAAGAACCGCTCTTTCTATTTGAATCAGTCATTGCAGCTGGCAAACAATTTCACTTATTTGGATGCAAAACCTTTTAGAAACGGGTTGGCTTCTGTAAAAGATTCAAGGGGTTGGACTTTGATCAACCAGCAGCACCTTCCAATCAGTTATCCAAATTTCACGGAAATCAATTATTTAGCAAAAGGTGTGTTTTATGCAAAAGCACAACCCGTTCATGCGCTTTATTCATCCAAAGGAAAAGAACTAATTCCTTGCGAATACGAACGACTAAAATTCATTTCAAATAAACTTGTGCAATGCATTCTGCGCGGAAATATTTATTATTTCAAAACAACCGGCGAGCAAATTGCTAAATAAAAAAAGTGCTGAATTTCTCCAGCACTTTCACTCATACAATGGTTTATTGATATTATTTCTTAGAACTGCAAACAAAATCAGTTGTTGGAATACCTGCTTTTTTAATAGCCCCAAATCCGCCAGCAATGTCAATGAGGTTCTTAAATCCTTTCTGCTTCAATAATGAAATGGCAATTACACTTCGGTATCCACCAGCACAATGCACATAATAAGGGTTATTCGGTTTCAAATCTCCCAAATCATCTAGCATGAAATCTAATGCAACATGTTCCGCATTTTCTAAATGCTCTGCTTCATATTCGCCTGGTTTGCGTACATCCAAAATAGGAAGTGAATCAATCTTCGAAGCGATACTTTCAGCTGTTACCGATTCAATGGTTTCAATCGATTCTCCTGACTCCACCCAAGATTGCATTCCGCCGTTCAAATAACCAACACAATTATCATAACCAACGCGGGCTAGTCTCATAACCGTTTCTTCTTCTTTTCCTTCTGGAACAACCAAAACAATTGGCTGGTTGATATTCTCAATCAAAGCTCCAACCCACATCGCAAATGTTCCATTTAAACCAATGAACAAACTTTGAGGAATTGAGCCTTTAATATATTCATCCTGATTGCGCACATCTAAAATCAATACCCCATCTTGAATCAATCTTTTCACTTCATCAACGCTCAAAGCTGTGTTTCCTTTCGAAATAACTTCATCTATCGATTCGTAGCCATTTTTGTTCATCATAGCATTCTTTGGAAAATATTGTGGCGGAGGCAAAATTCCTTCCGTTACTTCTTTGATAAATTCGGCACGAGTCATATCTGCTCGCAAAGCATAATTGGTTTGTTTTTGCTCTCCCAATGTTCCAACTGTTTCCGAGCTCATACTTTTCCCACAAGAACTTCCTGCACCATGACCTGGATAAACTATTAATGAATCTGGCAAAACCATCAACCTGTTTCGCAATGAGTCGAATAACATTCCTGCCAAATCGTATTGTGTCAAATCACCTTTTATTGCTAGGTCAGGTCTACCAACATCTCCTAGAAACAGAGTGTCTCCAGTGAAAATAGCGGATTCTTTCCCATTTTCGTCTATCAGCAAATAAGTAACAGACTCAGGAGTGTGACCTGGAGTATGTAAAACCTTAATTGTAATTTTTCCGACTTTAAATTCCTGATTGTCTTCCGCAATAATGGTTTCAAAATTCGTTTTTGCCGTTGGTCCGTAAACGATCTTTGCTCCAGTGCGTTTTGCTAGGTCAACGTGTCCTGAGACAAAATCTGCATGGAAATGTGTTTCAAAAATATATTTGATTTCTCCGTTCCATTCTTTGGCCAAATCAACGTATGGCTGAACTTCTCTCAGTGGATCAATAACTGCAATTTCTCCTTCGCTTTCAATAAAATATGCCGCTTCGGCTAAACATTTGGTGTATAATTGTTCTATGCGCATGTCTGTGTTTTTGTAACACAAATTTCGTGTTTTTTTCGAAGCAAAAAATGATTTTAATCACAAGAAAGGTCAATTCCAATTTCACCTTTGAATTCCTACTGACTATTTTAACCGCAAAGGCGCAGAATACGCAATTTTTTGCATATCACAGTCTTCGCAATCTTATACTCTTTGCGGTTCAAATGAAATATGCCAAAAATTATTTTGTTTTAAGTGAAGTTTGGACTGATTTTTGATTTTTCGAATGCAGTTCGCAAAATTGCACTATTTTTAAACTCAAATTATTAACTATGAAAAAAGGACTTAAATACATCTCTGCATTCGTGCTTTTATGTATTACTAGCGCTTCACTTTTTGCACAAACCGTAGCGTTGCCAAAAGATTCAGAGCCTGGTATTTATGCAGCTTTTGTCACTACAAAAGGAACTATTATCACAAAATTAGAGGCAGATAAAACGCCTATGACAGTAGCAAATTTTGTTGGTTTAGCAGAAGGGAATTTCACAATCTTTGATTCCATAAAAATCTCAAAACCATTTTACGATGGATTGAAATTTCACCGTGTGATTAAAGATTTTATGATTCAAGGAGGCGATCCACAAGGAACAGGAATGGGTGGTCCTGGATATAAATTCCCAGATGAAACGCGTGCTGATTTAACACATAGTGGACCTGGAATTCTTTCGATGGCAAATAGTGGACCAGCAACAAATGGAAGTCAATTTTTCATTACACACAAAGAAACATCTTGGTTGAATGGAAAACATACAGTTTTTGGTCATGTAGTAGAAGGACAAGATGTGGTGAATAAAATTGCTCAAGATGATGTGATGACGAAAGTGATTATCATTCGCAATGGTAAAGCTTACAAATCATGGAATGCCACGCAAACATTCAAAACGGCTTATGCGAAAGTTCAAGCTGAACAAGAGATTAAAAAAGCAGAACAAGCAAAATTAGATGCTATTGAAAAAGAGCGTATTTCAAAATGTGCTGCAATGAGTGAAGCTGAATATAGCGTGTATTTGTTGGCCGAGATTCGCAAAAAATACCCAACAGCACAGCAAACTGCTTCTGGATTAGTTTATGTCATCCAAACACAAGGAAATGGCGAAAAAGCGAAAAAAGGAGATAAAGTATCTACTCAATATATTGGAACTTTCTTAAATGGAACAAAATTCGACTCATCTCGTGATCGTAATCAACCATTAGATTTCACACACGATTCTGGACAAATGATTCCAGGATACGATGAAGCAATCTCTATTATGAGCAAAGGTGCAAGAGGAGTTTTTGTTATTCCTTACTTCAAAGCGTATGGTGCTGCTGGACGACCTGGAGCAATTCCTCCGTACTCAGATTTAGTGTTTGATATTGAGCTATTGAACATCATGCCTGCTGCAGCAACTCCAAATACACCTATTCAAATAGAAGGTACACAAGATAAATAAGAGCTAGTTACACTATAGTATTCTAGAAAAAAACTAAAAGCCTCGATTTCGCATGTGTGAAATCGAGGCTTTTTAGTTAAATAAGATTACTGACGAGTCTGTTCCTTCTTGTAGAATCTAAAATAATCTACTTCCATTGTACTTGGGAAATCGGAGTCTGAACCTGCTTCATACTGATTGCGATTGTACTGAATGGCTAAATTAAATCGTACCGTCATTTTATCAGTAAATGGCCATGATTCATTCACTTTGTATACCGCACCAAGTTCTACATTATTACAATCAATCATTTCACCTCCTTTTCCGCTAAACCGATATAACGAATGAACTATTTCTCCATCAATGTACCAAATGATTTTGTAGTAATCCCATTCTAAGGCGTAGACATGAAAGTCTTTTCCATAATCTATTTTAGAATTCCCCCAATTTCCATAACAAGGATACATGTCATCTGCACAATGCGAACTTCCCCGATTAATGCTATCTCCGTGAATTGTAAAATGGGGATTTTTCGATAAACGGTTTTTCTTGTAACGATTCAAACAATTAGTTTCGTTCCAAAATTCAAAAATATCAATTTCATATCGGTGATTATTTTCTCCGTTGAACAACCAAAACGCAGGCCAAATTCCTTTTGTAGTAGGAATTTTAATCCGTGCTTCATACTTTCCGTATCCAAGCATTCCCTTTGAATCAACCCATGCGGAAGAATATTGGAAGGAAGAAGAATCTTTTGTTGGAGGATTAGTCCCCCAATTTACTACATACTTTCCAGCTATTGGGCTGCTTTCTTTTCGTGCAATTAATTTTAGCACCCCATTTTCAATGGCTATATTATTGGAGGGAGGAAGACTTGGAGTTGAGCCCGTATTCGCATACCATGTTTTCGAGCCACTATTTGAAAAATCATACCCAGCCAAAACTCCTTGATAAGGAATTTCCCAGTTTTTAGAACCTAATTCTTTTCTATCAAAATTATCTTCGAATTTCAATACCCAAGTCTGATCATCGCATGGGATACAATCTGTTTGGGTAATTGTGACAGTTGTATTGTCAAAACACTGCGCGATGGCTTCATTCCCCATCAAGAACGAAAAAATTATTAGTATCTGTATTCTTTTCATTGGTTTAATTATAGATTTCATTGAATCTATGAAGATAAAAGGAATAATTGGATCATCACCTTCTTTTAAAGGTTGTCTGTCAAAGCAAACACCATTTTGGATCTTAAATCACTGTTTATTTAGAAAATTGAATTCCCAAACTTATTCGACAAAATAAATAATCCATATCATTATATGTTTGATAAGTACTTGGTCCCAAACCACCATACTTATCTTCCGCATTCGCTTTCTGATGACAAATGCTAGCCTTCACATACAAAGATTGTCTTTTGATAGCGAAATTATAACCAAGTCCATAAGCGGCATAAAATCCTCCTGTCTCATGAACTCCAAAATAATTTTTACGTATTCCGAATTGATACCCTATATCTCCATGGATAAAAAGACCTGTTTTCCACAAGTCTAACGAGACATGACCAAAAAGCGGAAAGCCAAAACCACCCCCCCGCCAGCTGCGTATGCCCACTCCAATGCCTACAAACCAAGGGTTGTAACGAATTCCATTGATACTTGTCAGTTCCAATGCCCACTCCAGGTTCCTTACAACATAATCATTCGGATCTTTAATACGACCAATTCCAATTAAACCTCCTAATTCGTTCTTCGAACAAAATGAGGCTTTTGGTTTGGAAATGGAATCCTTAGTTTGAGCATAAGAATTCAAACTCCCAAACAGGAACGCAACTAAAATGAGTATCTGATTTACTTTTATCATCTGTTTATTCTAAAATTATCTTTTCAGAAATGCTATTTTCTCCAAAGTTACCAACCAAATAATAAATACCTTTTGGTAAGTGTGCAATATCAATATGGAAGTTTTCCTTTATTCCTGATTTTGTAAACACGATCTGTTCCATGCTATTTATCAATTGAATTTCAACTTCTCCAAAAATACGTCCTTCAAACTCAATGTTTATTTTTCCTTGTGTCGGATTAGGATAAATCTTCGTATAAAACGATTCCTCTCTTTGTTCGACTGGTCCCATAATTGCTTTATCATCCGTATTTGGTGAATTGGCTGATTTATTCAAATCTTCTGTAAACGACACATCCCCATTATTTTCTGAATTGCCAGGAAAATGATCGTCTTGCGGATATTCAGATGTATTCTTCGGAACACCTGGACAATTGATTATTTTTGCTGAAAAAAGACCTCGCATGTCTGCTCCAGGCAGTAATTGGATATTATCAGTCGCTATCAAATCCAAATTCTCCGTGCTCTCCAAAACAGCTCCAAAACACGAGGCTCCACCAAGTGTAATCTGAGATCCTGTCAATACTGTCGGGCTCGTTAAAATATGATTATAATTACAAATATTAATAGTTTGCTGACAATTGATTTTATTAAAGACTCGAATATAATCAATTTCAAAAGTGGATGGATAAGGCGTTGTAGCGTCAATAGCAGGTGGAAATGGACCATTATTTCCATTTAAATTTAAGTTTGCAATCAAATTCGCCTGATAATTTAAATCACCAAGCCAACCTTGAAACTGTCGACCATTACAATACCAAAAGAACATTCCTGGGCTCCATTCTCCCATTACGCTATTAAACCCCGAAACAAAATTTCCGGAAGAAGCAGTTGCCCAGCCCCCTACACTTGAGCAATTACTTGGACAATGCACATCCCAATGTAATTGAGCTGGTCTTTCCCCTTCATTTCAAAAATGTCAAATTCTTCGTTCGGATTCGCTCCATACAACCAAAACGCAGGCCAAATTCCTTTTGTAGTAGGAATTTTAATCCGTGTTTCATACTTTCCGTATCCAAGCATTCCCTTTGAATCAACCCATACGGAAGAATATTGGAAGGAAGAAGAATCTTTTGTTGGGGGATTAGTCCCCCAATTTACTACATACTTTCCAGCTATTGGGCTACTTTCTTTTCGTGCAATTAATTTTAGCACCCCATTTTCAATGGCTATATTATTGGAGGGAGGAAGACTTGGAGTTGAGCCCGTATTGGCATACCATGTTTTCGAGCCACTATTTGAAAAATCATACCCAGCCAAAACTCCTTGATAAGGAATTTCCCAGTTTTTAGAACCTAATTCTTTTCTATCAAAATTATCTTCGAATTTCAATACCCAAGTCTGATCATCGCATGGGATACAATCTGTTTGGGTAATTGTGACAGTTGTATTGTCAAAACACTGCGCAAAACTGAACGAAGCACTTACCAATCCAGGTGCAAAAATCAATGCACTTAATTTATTTTTAATCATCTTTTCAAACTTTACAGCTTGAATTTACTCAATTTCATTGTTCAAATTGATTCTAATTCCAAAACAAAGCCGGAAATAGAGAAAATGACTATTAAAATCGCTTCCGGGTCCGTAGACATTAACATCGAAATTTTTTTGGAATAAAAATTCTGGTTTCAGATAGAGGTCTATGCGCTGAGATACCGGAAAAATGACCCCTAAACTTGCTGCTGGAGATACTGAAAAATATCCTTCGAACTTTTCCGTTCTTGGTTCATTCACATTGGTTCCTCCCGGGAAGTAAGAATAGGAATGATACTCTGAAGTGGTATTTCCTATCAAGGGAATACCCAAATAAACGCCCCCTTCAAGGAAGAATTTTACTTTTTGTCCCACATGCAATCGCAAAAGTATAGGAATGGAGAGATTCCAAAATTTATAATGCACATCAGATTTGCCAGACATTTTCCCCAAAGAAACACTTTTATTCCAAGTATGAAAAAAATTAGTTTCGATGCCAGTTTTAAAACTGAGCAGTTTCCTATCTCTGAAAATAAGATTTGCGCCAAAACCTCCGCCGAAGAATGTTCGATCTTCCGAGTTATTGCTCAAGGGATGGTTTGCAGAACCGTGCAATTCAAAAGTAGGGATTCTTGATTGAGCATAAAATGCTGAATTTATTCCAATAAATCCTACTAAAAATAACAATACACTTTTTTTCATAGATTGGTGATTTAAAAGAAGATTACACTAAACAAAAAAGGTTGGGAAAATTCCCAACCTTTTTATCATTTAAATATCGTCTATTAACGAATAATACCAGCATCCAATAATGCTCGATTATCCATTACATTCATTTTTTTCTGTAATGCTTGTCTAGAAACATTTGCAATTGATCCTTTTATTTGACTCAACATTTGCATCTTCTCAGCATCGTAACTTGTTACAGTTTGAGCTTTCACTGATTTATTTACGCGAATAACATAAACACCAGATTGACCAACAGTAGCTTTTGAAGATGATTTGTCTTTAATTTTTCCAGAGAATAATGCACCTATAACTTCTGGTTCATATCCTCCACCTTGAATACTTGGAGTAGCAAAAGTAACTTCAGCATTCATCACCTCTGTTTTCAATTTTTTAGCTAAAACTTCCAAGTTCGTAACTGAACCAATTTTTTTCAAAATTTTGTTCGCTCTTTTCTCATTCATAGCATCTGTTCTCATTCGCTCATAAACATCAACCAATTGAGGAACTCCTTTTTCACGAATCGAAGAAACCATTGCAATCACCAATCGTTTGTCATCTTGAATTGGAGCAGAACACATATCGCCTACTTTCGCTTCATCGTTGTATGCCAATTCCAAAATAGTTTGAATAGCCATTTTCGTAACAAAACCTTGTACTTTTGGAGACTCATCAAACATTCTCAATGGTCGTGAGTAGTAACCCGCTTTACGTGCAATTGTGTCAAACAAAATCACTTTATCCGTAATATCTGACTTTTTCTCTAATTCTCTGTCCAATTTAGCCAATAAAGTATATGCCTTGTCTTTCAAATCAGCTTTCGTGTCTTCAGAAGGTAACATTGTTTTCTCAACAACTGCCAATACTGGAAATTTAGATCCAGCTTTTCTGTCCATTACTTCCATAATATGAAATCCGAATTGTGTTTTTACAACTCCAATCGTTCCAATTGGTTTTTCCATAGCGAATTTAGAGAATGGCTCTACCATTTCGTAATCCATGAAATCTTCGTATACACCTCCTTTTTCTTTCGAACCTTGATCTTCAGAATATTTGGTTACAAACTCTGCAAAGTTTGCATTGTTTACCAATTTCACCAAGCTATCCGCCAATTTTTTAGCAGACGCAACTTTCTTCGCATCACCTTCAGGCGCATTAATCAAAATATGACGTGCTTTTAATACCGTGCTATTGAAACCCAGTACTTTCGCTATTCTCGTTTTTCCTTTATCATCATATGGTCCAACAATTTGACCAACAGTTGCAGTTTTGAAAACTGTATCCATCGCAACAGGGTAAGTCATTCCTTGACGCGCTTTTGCATCACCTTCTGGGCGGAATGTCAATTGATTTCCTGAAGCATACATTCTTGGAAGCTCCGAATTTTGTAAAATGAACAATGAATCATTTGTTGAAGCAGCAAAAGCAGTTTTAATTTTCTTCATTTCAAGATTAAACGTATCAATATCTGATTTTGAAGGTTCAATTGCAATGTCAAAGAATTTAACATCACGACCTGCCATTACTTGATACTTTGGTTTCTCTTTATTCTTTTCGTAATAATCACGAATTTCTTTGTCTGAAACTTTTACATCTTCGTCTTTAATCTCACGGAATTGACCAACAACAAATGAAATTGATTTTGACTCATTCTTCGCCAAATATTCATTCTTCGCTTCCAATTTGGTAACATAAGCACCTTGACCTAAAAATTGAAAGTATTTCTCTTGCATACGTTGATTACGAATTGCTTCTTTTGTTTTTTTCCAATTTGCAACTGCAGTAGCATCCGTTGATTTTTCTTGCTCCTCAATATATTTTGTCAATTGAGCAGCGTTGAATTGACCTGTATTCGGGTCAGAAAAATTTTGTTGAATTTCTGGAATCAATGAAAAACCATCTTCACCAAATAAAAACGATGTAAACTCTTTTTCAGAAACAGTCAAACCAAGTGCTTCATATTCACCATTCAAAACAATCTCATCTACCGTTGCAGACCATGCTTTGTCAGCACTTTGTTCTGCATCTTGATCGTTATATTGACGCTGTTGTTGTTGTTCTACTTGTTGTCTATCAGTATTCTGAAACTGAATTAATTTACTGTTGTAAATTGCCGTATCGACAACTTCACCATCAATAGTTCCATAATTTCCAGATTCAACAGATGAACCTATTTTGTCAAATAATCCTGTAAGGATGAACGTTAAAAGAGCTAGTCCCGTGATACCTACAAGGAGGTAACGCATATTTCTAATTCTACCAATGATTGCCATTCTATAATTTCTTTAAGGGTGCGAATATAATCAGTTGTACTGACTTTTTAAACCTTTCTCTATTTTTTTGTTGCTTTAATGTCATTAAACGAGACATCTAAGGGCAATTTTTTCGCTAGAAAGGTTAAAAAAATAGAAGAGAAAACCAAAATAACTTCTCTTTCGTAACTTGGACAAAACAAACTCATGAAAAAGCTTATTTCCTCAATTCTTGTTTTACTAATTTCTCTGAGCGCATGTGGTCAGAAAAATAAATCTGTTACAACAACTAAAACTTCTAAAAAACCCAAGGAATTAGCAAATTATCAGGTTGCTTATTTTGGAAGTGGTTGCTTTTGGTGTGTCGAAGCAATTTACGAATCTGTAAAAGGAGTAGCAGAAGTTGAAAGCGGTTATGCAGGCGGTCATGTGGTAAATCCAACGTATGAAGAAATTTGTACAGGAACAACTGGCCATGCCGAAACGGTGAAAATTTATTACGATTCTACAGTCATTTCTTACGACGAACTATTGAAAGTATTTTACGACTCTCATGATCCAACAACTTTAAACAGACAAGGTCCTGATGCAGGAACTCAATACCGTTCTGCCATTTTTTACCAAAACGCTTATGAACGCGATCATACAAAAGCATTCATTAAAGAATTATTGGCGGACAAAAAATTTCCAACAATTACCACAGAGGTTGTAGAATATACCGCGTTTTACAAGGCCGAAGAATACCATCAAAATTTTGAATGTAAAAATCCAAATAACGGATATGTTCAGGCTGTTTCTGTACCCCGATTGAAGCAATTTCAGATTAAATCTCCTGAGATGTTGAAAACAGAAGAGAAGAAATAATAATTGAAAACCCTTGAGGATTTGGGGACGCGGTGCATTAAAACATGTAGGCACGCTGCGCATCGCGTGCCTACATGTTTTTTAAATAATTTTCCACCTCATATGGGAGCACCATTGGAATTGAACAAACACCTTCGGCACAAACCGTAGCTGTATTTTCATTCGTAAAACGAACCACTACAAAGGGTGAACTCAATTTTCTTAAATTAATCCAGTCTCCTGATGACGGAATTGTCAATAACCGAACTTCTTTTTGGAATCTGAGTAATAAAAGCGCCCAATTGGAATATCCTGAGCCATATTGCTCCATTCCATCAATCACATTTTGCAGCATTTGTTTGGCTTTCAATTCCCAATCTAATTCATCAACCAATAAAGAAAGTGACAACAAATTATTCGCCATAATACTGTTCGTTGAAGGAATCACATTGTCGTTGATTTCCATTTTTCGAGCAATTAAATCGTGGTCATCAGCCGTAAAATAGAACATTTCTGATTGTTCGTCGTGAAAATGCTTCAAAGCATAGTTACAAAGTTCTTTCGCAAAAATTAAATCTTCTTCATCAGCCGTGATTTGGTAAAGTGTCAAAAATGCCTGAATCGAAGTTGCGTAATCATCCAGAAATCCGGTAATGAATGAACGCCCATTTTGTCTGGTATGGAATAATTGAAAATCACTAGTTGTTTGAAACGTTCGAATCCATTTTGCAATTTGTAAAGCCAATCTCAGATAAGAATGATCTTCTGTTGCCTTGAACGCTTCGATCAATCCTGTTAGTGTGAGCGCGTTCCAAGCTGTTAAGCATTTGGTATCCGTAACTGGCGCAATTCGTTTTTTACGAACATAGAATAAGGTATCTAATTGATCTTGAATTTTTGAGGAATTTACATCCGGATTCGCTTTACAGAATTCTTCCCATGTTTCATTCCGCAACAAAACCCATTGCTGATCTTCCCAATATCCTTTGTTTCCTGGATTGTAAAATTTCCAAAACCACGATGCATTTTCGCCTAAAGTAGCTTCAATCTCTTCTTTCGTCCAAACGTAATATTTTCCCTCTACTCCTTCCGAATCTGCATCTTGAGCTGCGAACAAACCTCCTTCTTCACTTTGCATTTCGCGCTCCAACCAAGTTAAGGTTTGATCTAAAACGCGTTTATATTCTGGATTTTTTGTCTCGCGATAAGCTTGGGCGTAAACACTCAATAACTGACCGTTATCGTATAACATTTTCTCAAAATGCGGTATTTTCCACAACAAATCAACTGAATAGCGCGAAAAACCACCTCCAACTTGATCGTAAATGCCACCCAATGCCATTTTATGCAATGTCAAATTCACGTATTTTTGAATCTCTTCATGCTTTTCTAAAACTCCGTAATAAAGTAAGAATTCAAGATTGCTCGGAAGCGGAAATTTAGGCGCAGAAGTTGGACCACCTTCCACCATGTCCATACGAGATTGCCATCTTCGTACCAATTCAAACAATTTGTCTGTTGGAAAAGGCTTTATTGGTTCTGCAACAGCAATTAAATCCGACTGCTGAACTCCATCTGAAAGTTCTTTGGCATACTCTAGTACTTTTTCGGGTTCCGAAGTGTACGTTTGATTCAAGGATTTCAATACATG
This sequence comes from Fluviicola taffensis DSM 16823, assembly GCF_000194605.1. Classification (NCBI taxonomy): domain Bacteria; kingdom Pseudomonadati; phylum Bacteroidota; class Flavobacteriia; order Flavobacteriales; family Crocinitomicaceae; genus Fluviicola; species Fluviicola taffensis. The sequence goes on along the minus strand of NC_015321.1, from coordinate 2,265,792 downwards.
CATCCATTGTTCTTTAGGGAAATACGTTCCTCCATAAATTGGTTGACCATTGGGAATGGTGAAACAATTTAGCGGCCAGCCACCTCTTTGGGTCATTAATTGAACGGCGGTCATATAAACTTGATCCACATCTGGGCGTTCTTCCCGATCAACCTTGATACACACAAAGTGTTTATTCATCAAAGCAGCCACTTCTTCATCTTCAAAACATTCGTGTTCCATGACGTGGCACCAATGACACGCTGAATATCCAACAGAAACAAGCACCAACTTGCCTTCCTTTTCAGCACGTTCAAATGCCTCTTTTGACCACGAAACCCAATTTACGGGGTTATGCGCATGTTGTTGTAAATAAAGACTGCTTTCGTGAATGAGTTCGTTTGTGTACTGTTCCATGAGTTAAAGTTACGAATAGTCATGGAATGAATTCATCAATTTGATAGAGATTTTTACTTTAAAATAGTTCCTAAAGCAAGACAAACAGTGGTCTGTTCGCAATATCGCGAACTTGCAACCCAATACACCTTCATCCTTCAAATAATACCCAATTCCTCGCAGATAATAAACAATCATTGGTCGATTCCCAATTTGGATTAATTTTGTAGCTCAATTTTTATATAGGTGAAGCAATTACAACCCTTTCATGTTCTTATTTATCTTGCTGGAATTCTAGTATTACTTACTGGAATCAGTTTTTTAGTCAATGGAGACAAAATCAACTTGTTTGGAGCAGATATTCGCTTTCTTACATTCAATGATGCGTTAACACCCGCAAAGCCTGCAGAAAAAAAAGATATTACTGATATCGTAAAGGTGGATACAGTGAATATTGAAGGGGCAACTGCCGATACCACGATAAAAAACACATTCGAATCGGACGGGAAAATGGGTGCCCCTGCTGGTGGAACATTGTCTGCTGAGGCTGCTACGAGTATCCAGTTCAATGAAAAAGGACAAGCAGCACTCCACGCATTTTTCGAGAAGCTGGATGGAGCTGCGAAAGGAAAAAAAGTACGTGTTCTGCATTATGGAGATTCTCAAATTGAAGGAGATCGCATGACCTCTTATATTCGGCAGCGTTTACAAACTCAATTTGGCGGTTTTGGTCCAGGAACTATTCCTGCCAAAAACGAATACAATACCATTACATTCAAACAAACCTGTTCTCCCAATTTCTCCCGATACACTGCTTTTGGTGGTGCAAGACTGAAATCAAAGAAATACGGATCGATGAATACTGCTGCCCGATTTACTTCTGAAATGGATAGCGTTCAAATGTTGAGTGCTACTACTGTGAAAGAAGCATTTATTGAAATTGAACCAACCAAAACAGCCTATTCACGAGCAAGAACGTACAACAATTCAAAAATGTTCTACACAAGCTGTTATGCACCTTGCAAGATTAAAGTCTATAACGGAACAACTTTGGTACATGAAGACAGCTTGGAAAATGATGGGAAATACCATGTACTTTCATTAGAGTTTCCTTCAACACCAGGCAAATTGCGTTATGAGTTTTCTGCCACAGTAAGTCCAACAATTATTGGATTCTCTCTTGAAAGCGATTACGGAGTAATGGTTGACAATATTGGAATGCGCGGATCGAGCGGTACTTTCTTTGGTAAAATTGACCACAATACAGCTGCCAAAATGTATGAGGACTTAAATGTTGAAATGGTAATCATGCAATTTGGAGGAAACGGAGTTCCATACATGAATGATTCTTCATCTGTTCGTCATTATGCGAAGCAATTTAAAGGACAATTATACACGGTGAAAAAATTGCGTCCTTCAGCTACAGTTCTCGTAATCGGACCAAGTGATATGTCTATGCAATCAGCTTCAGGTCGCGTGACCTATAAAATGCTTCCATTCTTGGTTCAAGAAATGACCCGAGTTTCTAAGGAAGTTGGCGCTTGTTATTGGGATTTATTCAGTGCAATGGGTGGAGAAAATTCGATGCCTAGTTGGGTAGAAAAAGGATTAGCTGGAAATGATTATATCCATTTCTCCAATCGGGGCGCAAGTATTGCTTCACAGTTATTCTTCGATGCACTGGCTGCAGAGTATGTCAAATGGAAACAAGGAGCTCAATAAAAGCGGCATGCTCATTGCTCAAATCAAATATTGGATGAAGTTTAGTTTTTATACCGCATTTGTTATTGCCTCATTAATTGCTTGCACTTCGCAATCGCAAGTGGGGATAATACGCGAAAAAACTCCGCTTGACTCATATATTTACCCAACTTTTCATCACCTAGATACCAATCTGAAATATCAATATCCGTTTATCAATTTTAATGCCAATGCTTTCCGTTTTTACAGTCCGCAAAGTGCCAATTGGGAACATCTTTTTCAAGACTTTAGAAACATGGTCACCGAAAAGAACTGCAAATTAAATTTTTACCACATTGGAGGTTCGCACCTTCAAGCGGATGTTTACACACACGATATCCGCACGTATTTGCAAACGCATTGGTTGGATATTCCAGGAGAAAGAGGCCTCATTTTTCCGTTTGATTTAGCCAATACAAACAATCCTTGGAACTACGAATTCAAATCTAAAAACAACTGGAAAACCTACCGAAGCGTGAATTTCAACAGACCAGTTGGAATTGATTTCGGATTACTTGGGGTAGTCATTGAAACACCTGATTCCATCGTTGAGATTGTATTTAGACATGACAAAACAGATGTAAAACCAGGATTTACAAGGCTTCGCGTTTATCACAACAAAGGACCATTTCCATTTGAACTCAATTTTGGCTCGGATGAAATGTTGATTGTCAATAAATTCCGGAATGAAACACTGGGTTACACTGAAGCCGTGTTTACAGATCCTGTTGACACCTTCAATCTTCAATTTACACGTTTAATTGCTGGACCTTACAATTTGCAAATCAATGGTTTTCAGCTAAGTAACACTTATGCAGGTATTTCATACACAACCATCGGAATTAATGGGGCAGGACTCTACACCTACTTAGCCAATAAAAATTTTGAGGAACAACTGGCTGAATCACCACCCGATTTTTTTGCATTTTCAGTTGGAACAAATGATGCCAATGTACCCTATTCTTCATTCAATCCGGATGTTTTCAAGTATAATCTAGAAAGCATGATGAAGAAAGTTCTCGCAGCGAATCCTGATTGTGCTATTCTATTGACTGTTCCAAATGATGCTGGTTATAAGAAGAAATACCTCAATAAAAACGTAGCTCGCGAACGTGAAGTTATTATTGAATTGGCTAAAAAATATGAATGTCCCGTTTGGGATTTTTACGGAATCATGGGTGAACTAGGTTCATCGCGTACTTGGAAATCAAATGGACTTATGCGAAGTGATTTAGTTCACTTTACAGTTCCTGGTTATCACCTCAAGGCAGACCTATTCATAGATGCTTTTGAAAAGTGGTTCCAGCAAATGGAAAAAAGAAAATATATCAATTAAAACTGTTTAAAGACCTCTATGGAATCGTTGCACCGTATTTTTAGTTTCACAAGCATGTCAGCCGAAGATTTAGCGTTTAATCGACTAGATTTCTGGATTTTCTTTTTGGCATTTATGGTGCTCTTTAGCGTTTTACATAAAAATAAGCTTGTTCGCAGTATGTTCATTGCGGCAGCAAGTTTGTTTTTGTATTTCAAAACTTCAGGCTTCTTTGTTACACTTCTAGCACTTTCAGTAGTTGTCAATTTCTTCCTCGGAAAATGGATTTTTAAGGTTGACAACAAATTGGGACGAAAATGGATCATTGCATTTTCCGCAATTTTCAATCTATTTTTTCTATTTTTCTTCAAATACGCCCACTTTTTCACAGATTCATTCAACAAAATGTTTCACACGAAATATGAGGTCTTCAACACCTTTGCACAATGGGGAAATGGATTTTTCGGAGCTGGAACTTTCGAAGAAATGATCTTGATGCCAGCAGGTATCAGTTTCTTTACTTTTCAGTCGATTAGTTATGTCGTAGATATTTACCGCAAAGAAATTGCACCAGTAAAAAACATTTGGGATTATGCTTTCTACGTAACGTACTTCCCACACGTACTCATGGGACCAATTGTTCGAGCACGCGATTTCATTCCACAGATTTATCAGAAATTCCAACTAAGTCAAAAAGAATTCAGTGAAGCCGTGTTCATGATTATGAAAGGTCTTTTCAAAAAAATTGTATTGGCAGATTTCATTGCGACCCATTTCATTGATTCGGTTGTGGATAATCCAGAAGGTTTCCCAGGTTATGTTAGTGTAATAGCGATGTGGGGATATTCACTACAGATTTATGGAGATTTCTCTGGTTACACAGACATCGCAATTGGAATATCCAAATTAATGGGATTCGAACTTTTACCCAATTTCAATTCTCCCTACAAAGCAAACAGTGTGGCCGATTTCTGGCGTAGGTGGCACAAATCATTGGGTTCTTGGCTGAAAGATTACTTGTACATTCCGCTGGGAGGAAACAAAAAAGGAACGATTGGAACCTTCGTTGCAATCATTATTATCTTCGTTTTTCTCATCTTCATTACAGGTTGGTATGAGCTGATTTTTGTCTACGTAGGTTTAATGAGTTTGTATGGAATTGCGATTTTGATTAGTCCAAAAGTAAAAACATTCATGTACCGCGATTTGAACTTGTTAATCACGATGATTTTAGGTGGATTGTGGCACGGAGCTTCGCAAAATTTCGTGATTTGGGGAGCAATGAATGGATTGGCTTTGGTGATTTATAACCATTGGAAAAAGGTTTCTCCTTATGAAAAAAGTTCTTGGTGGATTGTCCATTTCTGGAAAATTCTCTTCACTTTCAACTTCATTACATTCACACGTATTTGGTTCCGACTAAAAACAGAAGGGGCGCCAAATAAAATGTTGGATCGCATTTTCAATCATTTCGATTTCGAATGGGAGAAATTCACAGTTATTTTATCTACTTATGCTCCTGCCCTTTTAATCATGTTATTAGGATTTTTCATTCATTGGATTCCTCAAAAATGGAAAGATTTTATGGTTTCGAGCTTTGTGAAAACACACATGGTGGTTCAGATGTTAATAATTGCTGTATTCATAGTAATCTTGTATCAAGCAGCTTCTGATTCATTCCATCCTTTCGTATATTTGGAGTTCTAAAATAGAGGATATCAAAAGGTTGAAAGAGTTCAATGTGTTTAATCTCAAATTTGAACATTTGAACATTTGAACATTTGAACATTTGAACATTTGAACATTTGAACATTTGAACATTTGAACATTTGAACATTTGAACATTTGAAACAGTTAATCATTACTTTAAAAAAGGTCTAGGCATATGTTACCAGAAGTTCATTTTCAAGATTTGGGGTTGATTGATTATCAAGAAGCTTGGAATTACCAAGAAAAAATCTTTGGGGAAACCATTGCATTAAAAATTGAACGTAGGAATGAAACAAGCACGGAAGAGACAAAAAATCACCTATTGTTTTGTGAGCACCCACACGTTTATACACTTGGAAAGAGTGGAACTACCGATCATCTTTTACTGAATGAAGCCGGATTGGATGAACACCAAGCAAAGTTTTACCAAACCAATCGCGGTGGTGATATCACGTATCACGGCCCCGGTCAATTGGTCGCTTATCCTTTATTAGATTTGGATTATTTCTTCACGGACATCCACAAATACATGCGTTATTTGGAAGAAGCAGTCATTCATGTTTTGGCACATTACGGAGTCAAAGGAGAACGTTCTTCTGGATTTACTGGAGTTTGGATTGACGTAGAAACACCAAATGCTCGAAAAATCTGTGCCATGGGCGTCAAATCATCACGCTGGGTAACCATGCATGGGATTGGATTTAACATTAATTCGAATCTTTCTTATTTTTCTCACATCGTACCTTGCGGAATTGAAGATAAATCTGTAACTTCCTTGCAACAGGAACTTGGTAGAGCAGTTGATATGCAAGAAGTGAAAGACCTCTTGAAAGAAAAACTAGCTTCCCAATTCGGATTTACATACGCACAATAGTCATGAAACGTACCCTACTCAAATGGTCTAAACGAATCGGTTGGTTTGTTCTGATTCTATTTTTATCGCTGAATGTTTTAATTCTTCTAAGTGGCCGATTTTACCTTTACAAAGGAGTTTATTACACGTATTTACAAGGAGAAACCTCACCGACCATTTATGATTTGAATAAATTCTACAATGCTACTGTGAAAGCTCCTAAAAAGAGTGAACCGTGGAAATTCGAATTGTCAAAAGCCGAATTACTCAACAGTAATGACTTGAAATACATGGATACTTGGAAAACATCTTCTTTCTTAATCGTAAAGAATGATCAAGTTATCTATGAACGTTATTGGGATGAACACCATCCGGAAACAGTTTCCAATTCTTTTTCAGCAGCGAAAACAGTAGTGAGCATGCTCATTGGAATTGCGCACGAAGAAGGAGCTATCAAAAGTTTAGACGAACCCGTTGTTAAATACATTCCTGAATTTTCTGGAAAAGGAAAAGAGAAAATCACCATTCGGCACTTGTTGATGATGGCATCTGGATTGGATTGGGGTGAAAGCGGAAAAAATCCATTGTCTGAAAATGCAGAATCTTATTATGGATCCGATTTACGTGGGTTGGTCACTCGACAAAATGTGGAACGCGCTCCTGGTAAAGAATTCATTTACCAAAGTGGAAATTCGCAACTGCTTGGTTTTATACTTGAAAAAGCAACTGGTAAAGATTTGGCACAATATGCTTCTGAGAAGTTGTGGAGACCCATTGGTGCAGAATCAGATGCATTTTGGAGTTTGGATAAAGAAAATGGTGCAGAAAAAGCATTCTGTTGTTTATATAGCACTACTCGTGATTTTGCCCGAATTGGAAAAACATTGGCAAATCATGGAAAATGGAACGACAAACAAATTATTCCAGCAGCTTTTTTCGATGAAATGGTAAAAAACCCGACCATGTCAACAGAAGAAGGTGTTCCAAACACACGATACGGATTACACATTTGGACTTACGTGAGCAACGGGCATCCTGTTTATTACTGCCGCGGAATAAAAGGCCAATACATCATTGCTATCCCAGATGAACAGTTAATTATCGTGCGGACAGGTCATAAAAGAGCTCCAGATGTTGAAAAAGACCTTCTCAAAAAATCAAACACAAAAGCAAACCAAGAAAAAATTGGTCATCCTTCCGATTTATTTGAATATATCCGAATGGGAAGAAGTGTAGCAACTGCAAATCATTAACTTTGTAACCCAAAATTGTATAAACAATGCGAGAAGAGTTAAAAGGACCTGTTGTAGAAAATGTAAGAATTGTTATCGTACCTGAAATCAATGAAGAAGGGGGAATTCAACACTACGTGTATTTGCTCAATCTGCGCGATGATATCATGGAAGGAATTATCATTACAAGTCGTGGTTACGGAGAAGATGTGAATACGGGGGAGAAAATAAAAACTTCCACCTTGAGACATTCTTTGGAAGTACTCTTACCCGATGAAGCAGCAAAATTAGAACCAATCATGGAAGAAGTTTTTGGGCTTACAAACGAGTATTGGGTTTCCTTTTGGGCGGATGAAGTGATGTATGACAAACGTTTTATCTTCCTACCAGAAACTATCAGCGAAAAAAATTACACAGAAATTCCAAAGTTGGGTCGTAAAGGAATTATGGTTGGATAATTTTTTAGAGTCAAGATACAAGACTATAGACAAAAGACTTAAGACAGATTCATCAAATAAAAAAACCTCAGCTCCATTGATATTGGATTACTGAGGTTTTTCCTTTTATTTATAATTTGTCTTACATCTCTAGTCTTGTATCTAAAGTCTTATTGTCTCTTAAAGAGTTCCTCTCTTCTCTTGTTCTCTTTCAATCGACTCAAACAAAGCTTTGAAGTTTCCTGCTCCAAATCCTTTTGCACCCATTCGCTGAATTACTTCAAAGAATAAAGTTGGTCTGTCTTCAATCGGTTTGGTAAAGATTTGCAACAAATATCCTTCCTCATCCGCATCAATCATGATTCCCAATTTCTGCAATTCATTGATATCCTCTTTGAATTTAGACATGTGATCTTTCAAACGCTCAGGAATTGCATCGTAATATTCTTGTGGAGGAGTTGATAAGAACTCAACACCTCGTGATTTCATATCAGCAACCGTCTTGATGATGTCGTCTGTTGCAACGGCAAGATGTTGAACACCTTCACCTTCATAAAAATTAATGTACTCCTCGATTTGAGAACGCTTTTTACCTTCAGCAGGTTCGTTGATCGGGAACTTGATTCGGCCATTTCCGTTCGACATTACTTTCGACATCAAAGCTGAATATTCTGTTGTGATCTGTTTATCATCAAACGATAAGAAATTGACAAATCCCATGATATCTTCGAACCATTTTACAGCATCATTCATTCTATTCCAATCCACATTTCCTACCATGTGATCGATGAACTTCAACCCAACTGGAGCCGGATTGTAAGCTGATTGATGTGCTACATAACCTGGCATAAAAATTCCTTTGTAATTTTTGCGTTCAACGAATACAAAAACGGTCTCACCATAAGCTCCATAAATTCCGGAACGAACAACTTCTCCATGTTCATCCGATTCAACCATTGGTTCAAAAAATGACTTCGCTCCTCTTGTGGTTGTTTCTTCGTAAGATTTTCTAGCATCCTCTACCCAAAGTGCAATTACTTTTACTCCGTCACCATGCTTTTTTACGTGCTCACCAATTGGTGAATCACTATTCAATGCCGTTGTTAATACAATTCTGATTTTGTCTTGCTTCAGTACGTACGATGCACGATCTTTCACACCTGTTTCTAAACCAGCGTAAGCTAAATCCTGAAACCCAAATGCTGTCTTATAATAGTGCGCAGCTTGTTTCGCATTTCCTACATAGAATTCTACGTAATCTGTTCCCAACAAAGGCAAAAAGTCTTGTGCGCCTTCAAAAATTTTCTCTAAACCGTATTCTACGTTTTTAATCTCGTTACTCATGTTTCTTTAATTATCAATTTTTATATATTCTTAGCCTCTCCCCTTGAGGAGAGATTAAGAGGGGTGGCTGCCATCCCCCTTAGTCCCCCTTCAAAGGGGGAAACAATATTACTTATCCAGCCAACTCATTGCATAGGAATCATCTTCCATATCAATCGCAGCTTGTGTTAATTTCAACGGTCTGAATGTGTCAACCATTACAGCTAACTCACCCGTTTCTTTTTGTCCAATACTTCTTTCATACGCACCTGGATGCGGTCCATGAGGTATTCCACCTGGATGCAAGGAAATATATCCTCTCTCCACATGATTTCTACTCATAAAGTCACCATCTACATAGTACAATAACTCATCCGAGTCAATATTACTGTGATTATAAGGTGCCGGAATAGAAAGCGGATGGTAATCATACATTCTTGGTACAAATGAACAGATTACAAAATTGTGCGCTTCGAACGTTTGGTGTACTGGCGGCGGTTGGTGTACACGACCAGTGATCGGCTCAAAATCATGAATTGAAAAGGCATACGGAAAATTGTATCCATCCCAGCCCACAACATCAAATGGATGTGAAGCATACTGCAATTCATGCAACATGTTTTCCTTTTTAATTAGAATAGTGAAAGTTCCCAATTCATCGTGTGTCTCCAATTCAGAAGGTCCTCTAAAGTCTCTTTCACAAAACGGAGAGTGTTCCAATAACTGTCCAAATTTGTTGCGGTAATTTTTGGGTGTGTAAATCGGTGAAAAAGATTCGACGATAAATAACCTATTTTTTTCCGTTTCAAACTCCATTTGGTAAATCATTCCACGAGGAACAACCAAATAATCGCCATAACTAAACGGGATATTTCCCAACATTGTTCTCAAGGTTCCAGTTCCTTCATGAATGAAAATGACTTCATCTGCATCTGCATTTTTATAGAAGTACGTAGTCATTGATTTTTTAGGAGCTGCAAGTGCAATGTTTAAGTCGTTATTAAATAGAACAATTTCACGAGATTCTAAAAAATCGTCTTTGGGAGTCACATTGAATCCCTTCAACATGCGTGAAGTGATATTTTTATTAACAGCGGGAACAGGTGTCAAATCTTTCAATTCCTTTACAGATTTCACCATTGTTGGACGGTGAACGTGATATAACAAGGACGAAAATCCGTGAAATCCTTCCGTACCAAATAACTGTTCGTAGTACAGTTCTCCTGATTCCTTTCGGAATTGCGTATGTCTTTTAGGAGGTATTCTCCCTAAACTAGAATAAAAAGGCATTTTTTAAACAATTTACTTTAAATATTAACAAAAGAACAAATTACCTTGCTCAAAATTTTAAAACCTGAAACAGTAAGGTTTCACTGCAAATCACAATCATACAGTATCTGAAAGATACACAAAATTAACCATACCATAAAGCATAAAAAATGAGAATTGTCAGTTTTTCGTTAATAACTAAATCGTTTATCGGAAGGAAAAAATACTACATTTGCGCACAAATAACACCCCATGAAAAAAATCCTAGTTTTAGGTTCTTGTGGACAAATTGGAACCGAGTTAGTTCTTACACTTCGTGAAAAATTTGGCTCTGAAAATGTTGTTGCAGCTGATTTGAAAGACGCTTGTCCGGAAAATCTTTCTAATGGACCATATATTCAACTAGATGCTTTAAATAAAGAAAGTGTTCGCTCATATATCATTGATCAAAAATTTTCAGATGTTTATCTTTTAGCAGCTCTACTTTCTGCAACTGCAGAGAAAAATCCAGATTTTGCTTGGAAACTAAACATGGAAAGTTTGTTTATTATTTTGGATCTTGCAAAAGAAGGACATATTTCTAAAATTTTCTGGCCATCATCGATTGCTGTTTTTGGGCCAACAACTCCAAGGATTAAAACGCCGCAATATACCGTAATGGAACCAAGCACTGTTTACGGGATTTCGAAGCAAGCTGGAGAAAGATGGTGTGAATATTACTTCAATAAATTTGGGGTTGACGTTCGCAGTATTCGCTACCCTGGATTAATCTCTTACAAAAGTTTACCTGGAGGAGGAACAACCGATTATGCAGTTGACATTTATTACAAAGCAAAAGCTGGAGAGCACTTCACTTGTTTCTTAAAAGAGGATACCGCACTTCCAATGATGTTTATGGACGACGCAATTCGTGCAACGATTGAATTGATGGAAGCTCCAAAAGAACAAGTTAAAATTCGTTCTAGTTATAATCTATCCGCTTTAAGCTTTACGCCAAAGCAAATTTTTGAGACAATAAAAAAAATAATTCCTTCATTTTCAATTGAATACCAGCCAGATTTTCGGCAAGCAATTGCAGATTCATGGCCAGCATCTATTGATGACTCGTATGCGCGAGAAAATTGGGGATGGAAAGAAAGTTATGATTTGGACAAAACAACAATGGAAATGTTAAATAACCTGTGATTCAGGTAAAAAAATCTATTCCATTCAATATTAATCGAAAAAAAAAAGGACTTCAGCGAAATTTTGATAGTATTCAGGCAACTATAACAAAATAATTCTATCTTTAGAATGCGCTACAAAACTTATTCAAAACATGTGGAAATATAAACAAGTCGGACTCATTGTTTTTTTCCTGTTACTATTTACGGTTGTCGAAGCATCCCCTATTACGGATCAAGATGGTAAGTTAAATGTTACGGATGCAAACGGTAAAAAGCAAGGTAAGTGGATTTACTACGGTAAAGACCGTCCTGATTCTGGCGTACCCGCAAGTGGCAAAGTTGAAGAAGGAAAATTCATTGATGACCGCAAAGAAGGTATTTGGATTAAATATCATCTAGATGGAACTACTCCCGCACTCAAAGGAACTTATGAACATCACCGCCCAAAGGGAGAATATACTCGATTTTGGCCAAATGGTCAAGTAAAAGAAAAGGGAAGTATTGATAAAGCAGGTTACAAAGATTCTTTGATTCGTTACTATGAAAATGGAACTGTGGCATTCGCAGGATTCTATACTGCTACAGGTAAAGAAAATGGAAAAATCAGTTACTATTATCCGAATGGACAATTAGAAAAAGAATACAACTCTAATAATGGTGTGGTTACAGGAAAATCTACTGATTATTATGAAAATGGAGATGTAAAGAAAATTACTTATTTTGATGGGACAGGAACTGTTACTAATACTGTAGAAAAAGAGCCTGTTCACCCAATGATTAAAGTAAAAGACCCAAATGATTCCAAAGAAAAGGCACCAGCTATTGTTGGAGCTCCTAAAACACAAGGAGTGAAATGGGCACCAAATGGGTATAACAAAGTATATAACAGCGACGGTGAAATCTCTCAAGACGGAGAATTTAAAAACGGAGCACTTTGGGATGGTAAGGTGTATGTTTACGACAATGACGGAATTCTATTGAAGGTTAAAGTATACAAGAATGGTGTATATCATTCTGACGGACAGCTCTAAAAAAATTAAATCCTCATCAGAAGATGAGGATTTTTTATTTCTATTATCCTTCTTTCTTCTTGAAATTAGCTAATTTCGTTTCATGTTCAATGAGATCAATAAACTTTCTATTATCGTTCCAGCCTACAATGAGGAAAAAACCATTCTAGAAGTCATTACACTTTTAGAAAAAATAAAATTGGTCAACGATATTGAAAAAGAAATTATTATTATCGACGATCATTCAAAAGATAAAACCGCCCAACTGGTTTCTGATTACATTGCCAAAAACACAGATTCACCACTGATTTTCTTTTCACAAGTAATGAATCAAGGTAAAGGTGCAGCAATTCATAAAGGAATAGAACTCGCTTCTGGAAATATCATTGTAATTCAAGATGCAGATTTGGAGTTGGTTCCAGAAGAAATAAACTCTTTGTTAAGCCTGTATCTAAAATCACCGAATCAGATTGTATACGGATCCCGTTTTCTGGAAGATAAACATTCAAAAACCAATTTCATCTGGCACATCATGGGAAATGGTTTTTTGACCAAGCTTTCCAATCTATTTTCAGGATATCGATTAACAGACATGATGACCTGTTACAAAATGATTCCAGCAGCAACCTTAAAATCTCTTAAACTAAAAGAAAAGCGTTTTGGATTCGAACCAGAAGTAACCATGAAACTATCTAAAATCAAGTCATTAAAGATTCACGAAGTTCCGATCACCTATATTGCTAGAAACAAAGAGGAAGGAAAAAAAATATCCTGGAAAGATGGTATGAAAGTGATTTGGTGCGTGGTTCGTTATCGGTTTGGAAACTAGTTCTTCATTTGATTGCTATCTTCTTCACAACAACACTAAAATCATTAATTTTAAACTGTTTTTTTGCTCTGTTCCAAATGTAAAAACCGATTTTTTCACTTGAATTAGCATACGGATATACTTCCTCCTGAATTTCAAAATCAATAGCTTTCTCTTTGCCTTCTTTATAGAATGAATAGAGCGGAAAAGCATAATAATAAACTTGTTCTTCCTTCTTATTCTGAGCCGCAAAAATAATTTCTATATCTTTCCAATCAGAATCCTCCAATAATTGCTTTGTTAGATGAAACTCGAAAAAATAGCGAATGTTTCGTCTTCTATCCTTCAGATGATAAGTTAAACCTTGTCCAAATTCTATAGAACCATCGTATTTCTGGTTTTTCAATTCAGTTGGAACCAACTCTTTCGTAGATACAACGGTGCCAAAAGGTTGGCAGTTATACAGAATGGAATATTTATTAGGAATCTTGTAATTAAAATCCAATATGCTTTTCCAATACGTATACGCTGTGAATCGCTGTTTCGGATAAACTCCTGAAACACATTGGTATGAACGAATTCCCATGTATCCAAAAACGAGTGTGAGCAATCCATATTTCACAACAGAATTTCTAATAATCTGCAATGTAACAATGAGTGGGAACGTAAAAAGAAATTGAAACTCTATAAATCCACGGTGGCCAAAAAATGATTGATAATCCCAGCACCACCAAGATGAAAGAACATAAGTAATCGTAATAAATGGTAATATCCATGAAACAAATAAGTACCGATTGGTTCGAAGCCAATAAACCAATCCTATAATTGAAAGTAAGGCAATTGGCGCGTGAACAAAAATTCCAATACGGTAACTAATCCATGTTTCAAGTAAGTGTTTCCCACTAAAATCAAATCCTTCACCTTGATAAGACCAGTAAAAAAAGTGCCCCGTCTGCCAGTAGGTAATCAATGGCAATAGCATCAAAATGGTTAAAAAAGCAGAGATAAATCCTGCCAACTGTCCATTTCTTACTTGTAGAATTTTCTTCAGTGCTCCTAAAAAGGAATCCCTCGTTTTAAATAAAAAGGGAAGAATCGCCAAAATCATCATGTTAGTAGGACGAACTAAAAACAGTAAGCCTAAAATAATTCCAAGATAAATGAGAAACTTCATTTTATAATCTCTCTTATAACGGAGTATATTCCAACAGAACAATGAAAACAAAAACAAACTATAGTGGTGAGATAAGCCTCCATAGAAAAACCCATGGTACCATACATTAGTAGCAAAAATGAGTGCTATACTAACAAGCCATGTATACTTAGAGGATTCAAAATAAATTGCCAGTACTTTTTGGAAGAACAGAATACTCAAAAAGACATACAACAATGATCCGAAAAAAAAGAAAATCAAATGATTATCAGAATATCCATCAAAATTTTTTCCACCTATCCAATCCACTAAGGTGGCGGTTGCATAAAATGGACTTTGAAGAATTGCAACCCCTGGATAGCATTTGTTTACAGCTAAACCCTCCTCTGTTTTAAGAATATACAATTGAGGAGCGTCTTTACCAACGATTTTTTGCTCAGATTGAAGTGTTTTTTCAAATGTATTATCGCTGGTGCTGACTGCTGGTAAAAAATAGTAGTAACCTCTTCCATCGGAATTAATGATACTATTTCTCCAATGAGGACCATGAAAACTCATTATTGCTATTCCTAAAAGAAGCATCACACAACCCACCCAAAAAATTGGGTTACGCAAAATATATTTTAAGAGAAATTGACTCTTCACTATATTTAAGGTTTATCCCAAAAGGTTGGTTCTGTAAACCGAATAATAGAAATGAAATTAGAACTCACTTCACGTGTAATAATAGAATAAAGCAAACCTGTTAATCCGCTATAAATAATCTGATATTCTGTAATGAATACACCGTCTTTATACACCAATTTAGATTGTAAATTTCCAAATGCATCATAGGTAAAATGTGATTCACTTACAGGAACTGGTTCCGTGTTTTTATACACTGAAATTCGCTCTATCAAACCTTTATCGGAATACTTATACTTGGTTGTAAGCTTATTCCTCGTAATTGTAAATAATTCTTCTTCCTGAGATAAAAAGCCTAAACTGTCATTGTATTTAGTTAATTCTAAGTATTGATTTCCATAACTATTGAAAATTTTCTTCTTGAATTGTCCTTCATAAACCTGATAGCTCATTGTTTCCGTATTCCAAAGAATACTTCTTTCAATCGATGGAGTTAATAAACTATTCATCGTATCAATATCCCGATAAACTTCTTCCTTTACAACTTGACCTTCCGAATTATAGGTGTAATAGGTTGAAAGAAAACCCTTTTTCTGCGAAATGCGTCTCCGAACCATTCTTCCATCATGTGTGTAATCATAAAATCGAACAGTGGTGTCTGTAACTAAATCACCTTTCGCTGTTTGATAATGGCGTGTTAAATTACCCAATGTGTCAAAATTAAACACATATATGTAATTCGATTCGCGCATAATATCACCTTGCTTTTTGAAAGTATACGTCCCGCGAATTTCCTTAATTTTACTTGCTTTTACAAATCGAGTGTTAAAAAATGGAGCATCCGTAAAAGCCAATCCTTTGGAGTTGTCCAAAAGTTGAGCTGAGCCCTCGAACGCAAAAAAAATGGCTGCTAAAAAAAAGCTATACTTCGAAATCATCACACAAAAATGGGTTGAATTTCGAAGCATAGCTAGTATTTTATGAAAAATTGGAGAACTCTTGATTATAACCAAGAAAGGATAAAGCTAAATCCTAACATTCCGATTAGAGCAATTGTTAAAACGGCAATTGTCAATGGTGATAATTTAATTTTTTCTTGTTCTTCCTCTGCAGGCGAAACAATTGTTCCGATGACTTTTAAGTAATAATAAATACTGATCCCGGAATTAATTAGAGCAATGATTACCAACCAAGAAGCATTTTCCCAAGCAGATGAGAATAAAATGTATTTTGCAAAGAAACCAGATGTTGGAGGAATTCCAGCAAGTGATAACAAGGAAACAATTCCTACAATTGCCAAGAATGGATTTCGTTTACCTAAACCTTTCAAAGAAGAAATGCGATCTTCCGAATCATTTACCGCAATCCCCACAGCTATAATTCCTACGATTGAGAATCCATAAGCAAACATATAGAACCACAAGATCTCTGCAGAAATATTATACGAAATTCCTGAAACAAAAAGCAATAAAGTATATCCAACATGTGTAATGGATGAATAAGCCAATAAGCGCTTAAATTTCGTTTGGCGAATTGCTGATAAATTTCCTACAAACAGCGTGATTATAAGCATCACTACCAAAGCATCTTTCCAGAATAAGAATAATTCTCCTTGACCAAAACAAATCGCAAACATTTTAAGGAAAGCATAAAACGCAGCTATTTTAACTACAGATGCCATAAATCCAGTTACAGCATGGGGTGACCCATCGTATACATCTGGACTCCAAAAATGGAAAGGTGCAGCTCCAATTTTAAAGACGAAAGAAGCCATAATTAGAAGCACACCAATCATTAAAATAGGACTCAATGTATCCATTTCTCCAACTTTCATCTGAATTTCAGCAAGTTTAAACGTCCCTGTTGCTCCGTAAACCCAAGCCAATCCGAATAAGAAGATTCCTGTTGCGAATGATCCAGTTAAGAAATACTTCAAAGATGCTTCTGAAGAGCGCACATCTGACTTATTACTCCCTGCCATGACATAGATTGGTAAGGAAAGGATTTCTAAACCAAGAAAGAACATAAACATATCTGTATATGCTGTCATAATCATGGCACCAGTGGCAGAGAACATAAGCAATCCAATATACTCGCCTGTATGCGTTGGATTTTCTTTAAATCGTTCGTAACCAATTCCAATAATTAAGAGCGATAATACACAGATTGCAAGGCTAAAAATCAACGCAAACTGATCAAAAAGCAATCCCTCATAAGTCAAAAAGTCAAAAAATGCTTTTCCTGTTTGAAGTTGAGTGATAATAATGATAATGGCAGCTAACAAACCAATCATTGCTGAGCTTACAACTAACCAAGGCTTCTTAGCAAAAGCAGCAAATAGGGAAATCAATCCACTGGCAAAAACAACTAATAATGCATCCATATTATAAACCTGAAGGTGTTGAAAGTGTTTCTAAAACTATTTTTAAACTTGGATTTACAAAATCCGTAATCACTGCTGGGTAAACTCCCAAAATCACTACTGCGATAACAATGAATGCCAAAACAAAGAGTTCAGACCAATGCAAATCTGCAAATTGATCTCTTGTTACTGGACCGTACATACTCAATTGATAAGCTCTAAAGGTATAAACTGCTCCTAAAATCAATGTTGTTCCTGCAATAATTCCAATAATCATGTCAAACTCAACAAGTCCTTTTAACATCAAAAATTCACCAATGAAGCCGCTTGTTAATGGAACCGAAACCGAAGCGAACGCCAAAGCTGCAAACCAAAATGCAAATTTCGGAGCTTGTTTTGCAAATCCACCCAAATCAGCCAAGTTTCTTGTTCCCGTTCTGCGTTCAATAATCTCTACAGCAAGGAACAATCCAACTGCAACCAATCCGTGATTGACAATTTGAACCATACTTCCTGATAAAGCATCAAAATCCCAAACCATGATTGCTGCAGCAATTAATCCAACGTGAGACATCGAAGCAAATGCGAATACACGCTTGATATCTTTTTGTTTAATGGCAATAACCGCTGCATAAACAACACCAATTGTAGCTAAAACGATAACAAAATACTGTAAACAAGGCATTGCTTCTGGAAATAATGGAATCATCCAGCGAATCATTCCGTATAGAGCCATTTTCAGCATAATACCAGAAAGTAACATAGTACCAGCCATTGGAGACTTCGTATAGGTATCAGGCTGCCACGTATGGAAAGGAAAAATTGGAATTTTAATGGCAAATGCCAAGAAGAATCCAAGCGCCAACCAACAAGCGGTTTTAGAAGTAAAGACAACTGCTTTCAAATCTTCGATCTGGAAAGATGCTGCGTTTACTTTGATTCCGATTAAAGCTGCCAACATAGCAAGAGATCCTACAAATGTGTAAATGAAGAATTTCATCAATGCTGCCTTTCTTTCCGGGGCACCAAACCACCAAGAGATTAAGAAGATCGGAATTAAGGTAATTTCCCAGAAAACGTAGAACCACAATCCATCCATTGAAATGAACACGCCAATTAGACCCAATTGCATGAAGAAAACCATACTTGTAAACAAGCGATTTTCTGCCAATTCATTTTTGAAATTAGATACCAAAACCAATGGAACCAATACTGCTGTCAATAACAGCATGAGTAAAGAAATTCCATCGTAGCCAAAGCTAAGGGTAATTCCAAACAACCATTGTTTATTTGCAAATAATTGAACTGTTCCATCATTGTTGTACTGCGTCATACATGCTATTACAACACCTAAAACGGCAAGCGAACCGATAATTCCGTATGCACGAACGCCACTTTTAGGGACGATCAATACCGATAACGCAAAGAAAACTGGTAAAATAAATAAAAGAATTTCCACGTCTTAGTTTTTATAATAGATAATGTAATAAACAATTAACCCAATGATTCCGAAAACCATCCAAAGAATGTAATTGTCTGTTCTTCCCGTTTGAATTTTACGGACTAAATCTCCTGATTTTCCAATCACTTTTCCAATTCCAACCACACTACGGTGTAAAAATACACCTTCAAAATAATGTGCTCCTTTTTCAGAAATCCAAAGAACAGGTCTCACAAACAAGAAGTCGTAAATCTCATCAAAGTACAATTTCATGGCAGACGCTTTTGCTAAACCTTTCACATCCTCATCTGCAGCTGGAAGACTATTTTTCTTCACATAAACAATGTATGTTACAATTGCAATAATAACAGCCATCGCTCCCGCAGCAACCATCAACATCAATGTTGTATTTGGATCTGCATGCTCACCCATTTGAATTCCAGAACCAGAAACATTATGAGCATAGTAATGAGACAACCAATGTGTTCCATTGTGGAGGAAAACACCTGGTAAATTCAACAATCCACCAAAGATGGAAAGAATCGCAAGAATTACCAAAGGCAAAGTCATAGAAGCAGGACCTTCATGTAAATGATGCTCTTGTTCGTGCGTGCCACGGAATGTTCCGAAGAAAGTCACGAAATACAAACGGAACATATAAATCGCAGTCAAAGCTGAACTAAACATCAATGCGAAATACACGAATTTGTGTGATTCGAATGCATGACCGATAATTTCATCTTTCGAATAGAAACCAGAAAGCAATGGAATACCTGAAATTGCTAAAGTTCCAATTAAGAAGGTAATGTGTGTAATTGGAATTTTCTTGCGAAGTCCTCCCATTTTACGAATATCTTGTTCGTCAGACATAGCATGAATCACACTTCCAGATCCTAAGAATAACAATGCTTTGAAGAATGCGTGTGTTGTAACGTGGAACATAGCCGCTGTGTAAGCTCCCATTCCCAATGCTACAAATAACATCCCCAATTGAGAAACCGTTGAATAAGCCAATACTTTTTTGATGTCGTTTTGACGCATCGCAATGAATGCTGCAACAATCGAAGTTGCCAAACCAACGTACAACATGATATCTTTTGTTAGATGCGCACCATCCAATTCGAATAAGAAATTAGAACGAACCGTTAAGAAAATACCAGCTGTTACCATCGTTGCAGCGTGAATCAATGCAGAAACTGGAGTTGGTCCAGCCATCGCATCAGGTAACCATGTAAACAAAGGAATTTGAGCCGATTTACCAGTTGCACCGATAAACAAACAGATTGTAATACCGAAGATGAGCATTTCAGAGATTTCGAATCCTTCTGTCATTACTGCATTCGCAACTTCTCCGTATTCCAATGTTCCGAATTTTCCAAGAATCAAGAATAAACCTATCAATAAACCTAAGTCTCCAATACGATTCATGATGAATGCCTTGCGAGCAGCCAATGTGTTTTTGAAGTCTTGGTACCAGAATCCAATCAACAAATATGAACAAATTCCTACACCTTCCCATCCGAAGAACAACATGAAATAATTGCTTCCCAAAACCAGAACCAACATCGCAAAAATGAAGAGATTCAAATAGGTGAAGAACTTGTAATATCCAGCATCATGCTTCATGTAACCCATGGAGAACAAATGAATCAATGTTCCAACACCTGTTACAATTAAGGTCATCCACATGGATAAATTATCTGCGAACAATCTTGCATTTAAAGAGAATGAACTTGTTTTAATCATTGTAAACAAATGAACCGTTACCGATTCACCATGCTGTACGCTCATAAAAGCCATCACTGCAAGAACAAACGAAACGGCCATTACACCTGTTGCAATCGTTCCCACCATCACTTTTGAAAGAGATTTCCCTATTGTACCATTGATAAATGCCCCCATTAACGGAAGCAATAAAATCAAAGGAAGTATTTGTGATACCGACATGTTTTAGTTTTTTAATTTGTTAAACAATCGAATATCCACTGAACGGGTATTGCGGAAAAGAAGCACTAAAATCGAAAGACCTACCGTTGCTTCAGCAGCAGCCACAACCATGACGAAGAACACAAAAAGTTGTCCGTCTGCCTGCCCGAAATATGTTGAAAACGCTACCAGTAACAAATTCACTGCATTGAGCATTAATTCAATACACATCAATAAAATGATTGCATTCTTACGGTAAAGCACACCAAACACACCTATGACAAACAATGCCGTAGCAAGTACCATGTAGTGTTCAATCTTTACCCCTGATTCAAATAATGTCGCTAATAACATATCAATCTATAGTTTGTTTTTCTTTCTTCGCTAAAAGAACTGCCCCAACCATTGCTGCCAAGAACAATACTGAAGAAACTTCAAAAGGAAGTACGTATTTTGTAAATAGAATTTGCCCCAAGTTCTCAACCAATCCTACTTTTTCAGAATTCGCATCAATCATTGGAGTTGCCAGAATTGCATCGCGCATTGCTGCAACCACTACTAGGAATAGACTTCCTCCAGCAACAGCAGCTCCGATGGTCATCATAGGAGAATGTTTTGGTTCGTTTTCCTTATTGAGGTTCAATAACATCAATACGAATAAGAAAAGGACCATGATTGCTCCTGCATAAACGATAATGTTTACAATGGCGATGAACTGAGCATTCATCAAAACGTAGTTCGCAGAGATTAAGAAGAATGTAAGTACTAAGTACAATACACTTCTCACAGGGTGTTTACTCAAAACAACCATCAAGGCTGTTCCAATAGTCAATCCACCAAGAATATAAAATATACTATCTAAACTCATTACGCAGGTCTTTTTCCGGTTAATTGTCTTTTACTAATGTCTACACGCTGATCAACTGGTTCAACCAATTTATCTTTTCCGTAGATAAAATCATTGCGTTCAAAATAAGTAGGAACGATACGATCTGTTAAGAAAATTGCTTCTTTTGGACATGCTTCTTCGCACAAACCACAAAAAATACAACGCAACATATTGATTTCATAGGTCGTTGCATATTTCTCCTCGCGGTATAAATGCTCTTCGCCTTTTTTACGTTCTTCCGAAGTCATTGTGATTGCTTCTGCTGGACAAGCCACTGCGCATAATCCGCATGCTGTGCAATTTTCTCTTCCTTCTTCGTCACGCTTTAATACGTGTTGTCCTCTATAAACAGGTGCAAACTCGCGTTTAACTTCCGGATATTTAACAGTATTATGTTTCTTGAAAACATGCTTCAAAGTAATCCACATACCTCCCAAAATTGCAGGGAAGTACATTTTCTCCATGAAGGTCATCTTCTTGTTCGAAACGACTTTTTTACGATTTGATAAACTTTCCATTCTTATAAGCTATTTCCAGTTTTAGTCTTTTCAATGGATGTATTCACACCCAAAGGCTCCTCCATTTTTGCATTACTTGCAGATTCGTTTTCCTTACTTTTAGAGAACCAACCTTCCGTATAAGCAATCACAACTCCTGTAATCAACAAGTTGATTAATGCGATAGGAATCATTTTTTTCCAACCAATGTGCATCAACTGATCGTAACGAAAACGCGGCAATGTCCAACGAATCCACATGAATACGAAGATGAAGAAGAATGTTTTTGCGAAGAAAACCAAGGTTCCAAGAATTGCTAACGTATTTCCTGAGAAGTTGTCCATTCCTGGGAAGTTGTATCCTCCGAAGAACAATGCCGAAATAACTGCACAAGAAATGAACATGTTTACATATTCTGCGAATAGGAAGAATCCTAATTTCATAGCACCGTATTCTGTGTGGTAACCACCAATCAACTCGGATTCACATTCCGCTAAATCGAACGGAGCACGGTTACATTCTGCCAAAGCCGTAATTAAGAATACGACGAAACAAATCGGTTGTTTGAACACATTCCAAGAGAACCATCCGTTATCCCAGAAACCATGTTGCTGATCAACGATTTCACGGATACTCAAAGAACCCGTCATCAAAACGATGGTAATTACGGAAACTCCCATCGCTAACTCGTAGGAGATCATTTGAGAACTTGCACGAATTGCTCCGAACAAGGCAAATTTATTATTGGAAGCCCAACCTCCGATCATGATCCCGTAAACTCCAATGGAAACTGCTCCCATAATGAAGAGAATTCCAATATTTACGTCTGCAACCTGCAAAGCAATTGATTCACCGGCGATTTTCAAATCTGGTCCCCAAGGAATTACTGCACCTGTAATGAGTGAAGTAAACATGGCAATTCCCGGCCCAATGATAAACAACCATTTATCTGCATTGGTTGGTCTGAAATCTTCTTTGAAGAACATTTTTCCACCATCTGCGAGCGGCTGAAGCAAACCAAACGGTCCTGCTCTGTCTGGCCCGATACGATCCTGCATCCAGGCTGCAACTTTTCGCTCCATCAGAGTCAAATAAGCTGCGATCCCCAATGTGATTGCGAATAACGCAACAACTATGATTAATTTTATGATCATCTTATTTTCCTGTTAGTTTTTTGGATTCGAGGCGCTCGTCAACCAAGTATTGATTTTGTGCGATCACTGAATGACGATTGATTACTCTTGGACCTTCAATATTCCATTGACTTTTATCTTTCTTATCGAAACGACATTCGTTACAAATCCAAGCTGTTTTTCCATCGATGTCTTCGATTTCACCATACTTATCTTTGCGACCAGTAACACGGTAAATTTCATCTCCGAACATCCAAACAACCGCTTTTCCAGCACACTTTGTACACTCGCAAGAAGCTTCCATTGGTTTCAAAAACCACACACGACTTTTGAATCGGAATGTTTTATCTGTCAATGCTCCTACTGGACATACATCGATGACGTTTCCGGAGAAATCGTTATCAATTGCCTGCTCGATATAAGTTGAAATTTCTGCATGATCTCCACGATGCATGATTCCATGAACGCGTTTATCAGTCAATTGATTTGCCACATAAACACAACGGTAGCACAAAATGCAACGATTCATGTGCAATTTGATTTTGTCACCGATATCAATCGGATCAAAGGTTCTGCGTTTCTCTTCGTAGCGCGTTCCTTCTTTTCCGTGTTCGAAACCAAGGTCTTGCAAATGACACTCACCAGCCTGATCACAAATCGGGCAATCCAATGGGTGATTGATCAACAAAAACTCCGTTACAGCTGCACGATTATCGTAAACGCGTTCTGATGTTTTGTTCTTCACAATCATTCCATCCATTACTGGAGTAGAACAAGATGCAACCAATTTCGGCATCGGGCGCGGATCTGCTGTAGAACCAGCGGCTACTTCAACCAAACACGTTCTACATTTACCTCCACTTCCTTGCAACTTGCTGTAATAGCACATTGCAGGAGGAACTACATCTCCACCGATCTTACGAGCAGCATTCAGGATGGTTGTTCCCGGTTCTACTTCAACTTCGATATCGTCAATGATAACTTTTACCATAATGGGATCTCTTTTATACTAAAGGCATGTGATTAGACGCAATCCCAAAGTTGCGTTTTACCGCTTCATCTGGATGAGTTACATGCCATTCAAATTCTTCTCTAAAATGACGAATTGCCGCCGCTACTGGCCATGCTGCTGCATCACCTAGTGGACAAATCGTGTTTCCTTCTATTTTCTTGTTGATCTCTGCCAACAAATCGATGTCGTGCATGTGACCTTGTCCGTTTTCCAAACGACGAAGTACTTTCTCCATCCATCCAGTTCCTTCACGACAAGGTGAACATTGTCCGCAAGATTCGTGTGCATAGAAACGTGCAAAATTCCAAGTATTTCTAACAATACATTGGTCTTCATCAAATACAATGAAACCTCCTGAACCCAACATGGAACCAGTTGCAAAACCACCTTCTGCCAAACCTTCGTATGACATTAAGCGATCCACTCCTTCCGCTGTTTTTGTAATCAGGTTTGCTGGTAAAATTGGAACGGAAGATCCACCTGGTACACAAGCCTTGATCTTTTTTCCGTTAGCGATTCCTCCACACCACTCGTCTGAGTAGATGAATTCTTCGACAGTCATTCCCAATTCAATTTCGTAAACACCCGGTTTTACCAAGTTTCCACAAGCTGAAATCAACTTTGTTCCTGTACTTTTTCCAATACCTATTTTTGCGTATTCAGCCCCTCCGTCATTTACGATTGGAACAACTGCTGCAATGGATTCTACATTGTTCACTACAGTTGGACATCCCCACAAACCTTTTACAGCCGGGAATGGTGGCTTGATACGCGGATTTCCACGTTTCCCCTCCAATGATTCAATCAATGCAGTTTCTTCACCACAGATATAAGCTCCACCACCTGGCGCAATAGCTAAATCTAAGTCGTATCCTGATCCTAAGATATTTTTTCCAAGAAAACCATTTGCGTATGCTTCGGCAATTGCTTTTTCCACAATTTCCAACACCCACATGTATTCTCCACGGATATAAATGTATGATTGATTACACCCCAAAGCGTACGAAGAAACAATCATTCCTTCTACCAAAAGATGTGGGATTTTCTCCATCAAGTAACGATCCTTGAACGTTCCAGGTTCAGACTCATCTGCGTTACACAATAAGTAACGTGGAACTCCTTCCGGTTTTGCCAAGAAAGACCATTTCATTCCTGTAGGGAATCCTGCTCCTCCTCGACCTCTCAATCCAGATGCTTGAACTTCTTCTACCACATTTTGTGGAGACATCGTTTTCAAAGCTTTTTCCACAGAACGGTAACCACCATTTTTGCGGTAGACTTCAAACGATTCGATTCCAGGAACGTCTATGTGTTCCAATAATAATTTTCTTCCCATTCCTATTTCTCTGAATGTTCTTTACGCAAGGTATCCAATAACTCATCCACTTTCGCAGGAGTTAAATGTTCGTGGTAATGTTTTCCGCATTGTAACATGGGGCCATAACCACAAGCTCCCAAACACTCTGCAGTTTTCAATGTAAACATTCCATCTGCCGATGTTTGACCAACTTTGATATCTAATTTGTTTTCAATGTGTTCGATAATCTGATCCGAACCAACTAACATACATGGTCCTGTTCTACAAACTTCCAAAACAACTTTCCCAGGTTTTTCGATATTAAACATGGTATAGAAAGTTGCTACTTCATACACTTCGATCGGTTGAATATTCAACAAACCGGCAACGTAATTCATGGTTGGAACACTTAACCAGCCTCCGAATTCTTCTTCTGCCAAGTGAAGGATACGCATCAATGCACTTTTCTGTTTTCCTTCTGGAAACATCGCAATGAAACGTTGTACTTCAACCATTTTCTCAGCACTGAATTGTGGTTCAGCCTGATCTGTACTATTATGTGTAACTGATATACTCATCTTATGCGTCCAATTCTCCTGCAATCACGTTCAAACTACTTAATGTCAATACGGCATCTGAGATGGTTTGACCAGTAATCATTTCTGGATATGCTTGATAATAAATAAAACAAGGTCTTCTAAATTGAAGTCTGTATGGCGTTCTTCCGCCGTCTGAAATCAAATGGAATCCTAGCTCTCCGTTTCCTCCTTCTACTGCGTGATAAACTTCTCCAACTGGAACTGGTGTTTCACCCATTACAATTTTGAAGTGGTAAATCAATGCTTCCATTTTCGTGTAAACATCTGCTTTTGTTGGCAAATAGAATTCTGGTACATCTGGAGAGAAGTAACTTCCTTCTGGCATGTTGTTGTATGCCTGCTCTATAATCTTCATACTCTGACGGATCTCTTCTTGACGCACACAAAAACGATCATAGGTATCACCTTGTGTTCCAACTGGAATAATGAAATCGAAATCTTCATAAGAAGAATACGGAGTCATTACACGAACATCGTAATCCACACCTGCTGCGCGCAAGTTTGGACCAGTGAATCCGTAATCCAATGCCCGTTCACCAGAAATAGGACCAGCACCAATCGTACGATCCATGAAAATGCGGTTACGCAATAATAAATCGTCGAACTCTTGGAAGTGCTTATTGAATTCTTTGAGGAATTTTTTCAATTTCACGTGGAATGTCGGAGAGAAATCGCGCTCGAACCCCCCAATACGACCGATGTTTGTAGTCAAACGTGCACCACACACTTCTTCATACAATTCATAGATCAACTCACGTTGTTGGAACATGTAGGTAAAACCCGTCAATGCTCCAGTATCCACACCAATTACGGAATTACAAACCAAGTGGTCTGCAACACGCGCCAATTCCATAATGATCACACGCATGTAATCTACTTTCTTTGGAACAGTCACTCCGATTAGTTTCTCCATCGTCATTTCCCAACCCATGTTGTTGATCGGGGAAGAACAATAGTTTAATCGGTCTGTAATTGGAGTAATTTGATTGTATGGTCTTCTTTCAGCCAGCTTTTCAAAAGCACGGTGAATGTAACCTACTGTCTGAACCGAACCCAAGATTTTCTCTCCATCGACCGTTAACACGTTTTGGAAAATACCATGTGTTGCAGGGTGAGTTGGCCCGAGGTTTAATGTTGCTATTTGTCCGTCGATGGTTTCATCGGCAAACAAGCTTTTATTTTTATTGGAAGTATCGCTCATAAATCTTTCGTCTTACCTACCGAAGTAGCGATCATCTTTATCTTCTCTTGTTGCATCTTCCAAATGGTACTCTTTTCTCATCGGGAAATAATCCATTGAATCTTCGTTCAAGATTCTTGTCAGGTTTGGATGTCCTTCGAAGATCACTCCGAAGAAATCGTATGTTTCACGTTCTTGCCAATCTGCACCAATGTAAATATCACGAATGGATTTAATCGTCGGATTTTCAATTGGAAGAAAAGCTCGAATACGTAAACGAACATTGTGACTTAATGAATGAATATGATAATTCACACACAATTCACGGTCTTTATCATTGGGAAAATTCACTGCTCCAATTAGAGTCAAAAAAGACATTTTCAACACATCATCTGCTTTCAACCAAGCAATTAAATCATGCGCTTTCTCAGCTTGAATTTCAATCGTCAATAATCCGTAAGGCTCTTCATGATTACGAATAGCATCACCGAATTTTTCTTGTAGACGAGCTAAAACGGTTTCGTTTGTTAAATTACTCATCGTTCAAATCGTATTTCTTCAACAAATGTTTGTATTCGTCTGAATAACGGCGACGTAGTGATTCGCTTTTCACCAACCGGTGAATATTCATACATCCTTCGATGATTTGCTCCGGTCTTGGCGGACATCCTGGAACGTAAACGTCCACAGGAATTACACGGTCAATTCCCTGCAAAACGGAGTATGTATCAAAAATCCCCCCTGAAGAAGCACATGCACCAACAGACAAAACCCATTTCGGTTCAGCCATTTGTTCATACACTTGTTTCAAGATTGGAGCTAATTTCTTGGAGATTGTGCCAGCAACGATTAATAAATCTGCCTGACGTGGAGAAAACGACATACGTTCCATTCCGAAACGTGCAACGTCGTAGTTACTTCCCATTGTACCCATGTATTCGATACCACAACACGAAGTAGCAAAAGGCAAAGGCCAAACGGAATTTGCACGAGCAGCTCCAATCACTTTATCAAGTAATGTCAATTGGAAGCCTTCTCCATTAATGGTTTCTACACCATTTATAATTTCTACTTTTCCCATTCTAAAGCACCTTTTTTAAGTACGTAGAAAAATCCTGTTAGGAAGAATGCCACGAAAATGATTACTGCAACCAGTCCATCCATTTGCAAAAACTTAAAGTTTACTGCGTACGGGTAGAAGAAAATAACTTCTACATCGAACAATACGAACAAAATTGCTGTTAACAAATAACGAATGGAGATGGGGAAACGAGCGTTTCCAACCTCTTCAATACCACATTCCCAGTTGGCATCTTTCTTTTTACCTTTTAGTCTAGGGCCCAACATGGGAGCTACCACTAAAACAAGTATAACAAAACCCAAAGCAACACCTGCTTGGAGTAATATCGGTAAGTAATCTTCTGAAGAAGACATAATCTCTAGTTTTTTAAGACATGCGAATTTAATACATTTTAACAACAACAAAAGGCGAAAAAACCTATTTAGATTTAATCTAAATTACAGGTGAAATAGGTTTGAAACCCAGTAAAAATGTTGGTCGAAGAAAAGTATTTGTATAGCGATGATAAAGGTTGATTGGTGAGGTTGTTTTTAATCTGGTTTTAAGAAAACCATTAAATCAGGGTGGTAATTTTACCTGATATTTTAGTTTTTAGATTAAAATTTAATGAAATAAGCTAATAGAATCCCTAGTGGAAAGTCACAAATCTTCTGAAGCAGAAGCATCTCCACGAAGTGCACGATACCGTTTTCTTGCTTCAACAGTCAATAAACTTCCTTTACATTCGAAAAGGATTTTCTTGTAATATTCGGTTGCTTTCTCTTTGTCTTGAAGGTTGTTCTCGTAGATTTCAGCGATTGTAAAAATGGCATCATCTGATAAAATATCATCCATGTGAAACATTACAATTTTGTTAAGATAATCCAACGCTTCTTGCCATTTACCTTGATATTGCATGGCTTGTGCTTTGCGGAAAAGGATTTCATCGGCTAAACCGTGTGCAGGGAAAGCTGCGTTTATCGAATCGTAGAGTTTGAATGCGCGATCGAATTGATGTTGCTCCAATAATAAATCTGCTTGTGCAAATTGATACATGGCTGTATAATTGCTATCTAAGCCCAAATTATCAGTAATCAAAACAGATAGCTTCATCGCATCATTCGCAATTAGTTTACTCGTTGATTCCTTCAAGATGTCTAGTTGTGATTGTGCAAACTTGAAATCGCCATCGTAGTAGAAAATACGCGCATTCTTGAATTTTGCTTCCGAGCCAATTGCTTCAAACTTAAACTCTTTATCGATTTGCATGTAGTACAAGGAAGCTTGCCAAATATCATCCTGAAGAACCAATACATCTGCTAAAGCCATTTTCACCTGAGACTTCTCAAAATCAGACAATCCAGGAACGGCCAAACAACTATCTAACAAATCTACAGCACCTTTGGCATCATTTCCGTAATAGGCTTTTATTTCAGCCAATTCTTTAGCTGTATAAACCGCATTTCTACTCCACCCAAGTAATTTCAGTCCTTTTCTATACTCTTTTTCAGCGTCGACAATATCTTGAGCTTGAAACTTTTTTTCGATAGTGATTTCACGGTAACGAATATTAAGTAATGCGCTGTAGGCTGAATAATAATTTGGATTCTGAGCTCCTTGATCAATTACGTAATTGTAAGCCAAACGCGCCGTAGCGTAATCGCTGTTTTCGACACACGTTTCTGCTAAATCCAAAACACGGTTTCCATTTCCTTTTTCTCTTCGATCTAATGCCTGTGTTTGCGTTAGAGCCGATTTGAATTCTTTCTTTTGAATGAACAACCAAATAAGCATCTCAGAATATACAAAATCGTTTGGTTTTTTCTGAATCCGCACCAATAGCTTCTCTTTCAATTTTTGATAAACACCTGTTTTATCTTCAGAAAAGTCAATCTGTTTCGTTAAGGCATTTTGAATATTGCTTGTGTAATTTGGATACTGATCCAAAATATCGAAATACTCATCAATCATTTCATCAGTTCTTCCCAAAAGTGAATAGACTTCAGCAAATTGAATTTGTAGGGGATAATTTTTCTTCAGTGATTTTCTTCCTGCCTCCAAAGTTTTCAAGCCCCAATCAACTTTCCCTTTTTTGATAAAGGAATTATACAATTCGATGACTTCGTAGCCATTTTGAGTAGTGTTTTTTATCTTCTCATTATACAACTTTTCAGTTTGGGAAGTGCGTTCAGTTCGCTCGTATAAATCTCCAAGAGCAATCGTATAATCAAAATCATTGGAATTGGACGAAACCAATTTTTTCAAAAATTTTTCTGCATCTTTTGCTTGATTCGTTTTTTCCAAACAATCCACATAGCGCAACTGATCAAACTTTGTACTTTGTTTGGTCAGAATTTTCTCAAAATAAGGAAGTGCCTTTTCAAACTCGCCATTGTTGTAATACAAATTCGCCAATTGCTGATCCGTACTCGTTTGAGCTGAAATGACAAAGGAGAAAAGAATGCAACAAAAAATTAATGCGTGTTTCATGATTTATTTAGTGTACGACTTTAAAACGCTCAAATGTAGGTTTAAATTGCTCGTAAGATTGTTTAAAATCTATAAATTGTTTCTCTAAGATCAAACTATGTTTGCGAATTACCTCCACTTCTTTTCGTTCCAATTGGACATTCTCAAAATAAGCAGACCGATCTCCTGCATCATTTTCAATGTCTGCTTGTAATTTCTGGAGTCGTTTACGCTGCTCTTGCTGCGCTATTCTGAGCTGACGGATTTCTGTTGTGAAAAAGTCGGTAGCTCGATAGCTTTGAATAAATCCATCTATTTCATGAGCAGTTTCGATATCTAGCGTGTCATTTCCGAGTTCAATATTGAAATTCAAAAGCATCATTTTAGACTTTCCGCGTAATTTTAAGAGTTGATTGGTATCTAATTCTTGGAGTAATTTCTGAACAGAATCATTCGTAGCTACTGAGAATAGTAGATCCTCTTCAAACTTTCCCAATTTGCTTTCGCAAGAGGAAAAGAATGTAAGCAGTACCAGAAGGGATGTAATTCTGAGCATGAGACTAAATTACATAAAATGATTTTATTTCACCGCAAAGAATGGAAGAGCGCAAAGAATTGTCTTAAACTTTGAGTCCTCAGCTCCTTTGCGGTTTAAGGAGAGAGCAAACGTCCGGAAAACAAAAAATCCTTTCCACCTAAGCGAAAAGGATTTCATTATTTGTGAGTTTATCTTAATCGATTCTTGTAAATCCGGTATACTTATGCAATACCTCCGGAATTTCAATTCCATCCAGTGTTTGATAATTTTCCATAATAGAAGCCATAATTCGTGGCAAAGCCAAAGCTGAACCATTTAATGTATGCGCCAAATGATTTTTCTTATCACTTCCTTTGAAACGCAATTTCAAGCGATTTGCTTGAAATGTGTCAAAACGAGAGCAAGAACTCACTTCCAACCATTTTTCTTGTGCAGCAGAAAACACTTCAAAATCATACGTCATTGCAGATGCAAAGCCCGTATCTCCACCACACAAGCGCAAAATACGATAATGCAAGCCTAATTTCTCCAATAATCCTTTCACATGATTCACCATTTCTGTTAACGCACGATCTGTATTTTTTGGATGCTCAATTCGAACTATTTCCACCTTATCAAATTGATGCAATCGATTCAATCCACGAACATGTGCTCCATAACTTCCTGCTTCACGTCGGAAACAAGGAGTATAACTCGTCATTTTAATAGAGAAATTCTCATCAGGAAGCACTACATCGCGGTACACATTTGTTAATGGAACTTCTGATGTTGGGATCATATACAATTCATCAACAGGCATGTAATACATCTGACCTTCTTTATCTGGAAGTTGACCTGTACCATAAGCACTTGCTTCATTCACAACGTGAGGAACGATGAATTCTTCGTAACCTGCTTTCTCTGCTTCGTCCAAGAAAAACTGAATCAATGCGCGTTGCAATTTTGCACCTTTCCCTCTGTAAACAGGGAAACCTGCACCTGTAATTTTAACTCCTAATTCGAAATCAATCAAATCAAACTTCTTAGTTAATTCCCAATGAGGAACTGCCTTGTTGTGCAATACTGCTGGCTCGCCAACTACTTCAATTGTTTCGTTATCTTCTTCATTTTTTCCAGCAACAACCAAAGTGTTCGGAACGTTTGGAATTTGATAAAGTAACTGCGTGATGTCATTTTCAAGCGTATCTACCTGTGTTTTCAACTGCTGCTCATCTTGCTTTAAATCTGCAGTTTTTGCTTTTGCCGCTTCAGCTTCTGCAGTTTTACCAGTTTTAAAGAATTCACCTATTTCCTTTGCTATCTTATTCAATTCAGAAGCAATAGATTCCATGGACGTTTTCGCAGCGCGCCATTGTTGATCTTTTTCAATAATTGCATCAATTGTTTCCGTAACATCGATGTTGCGCTTTTTCAAAGCAGTGATAATTTCATCACGTTCAGCGCGGATTTTGGTCATTTCTAACATAAACAAGTTGAATTTATGGCCCCAATAGTTATCGGGATGGTAAATTAAAACGTAAAAAGGCGAATTCCGAAACTATCGGAATTCGCCTTTATCAAAAATGTATTTTATTCGATTAAGCTTCCGTAGTTTCAAATGGAACTACCGATACAAACGAACGATTATCTCTTTTCTTACGGAACTCAACTGTTCCGTCAGTCATTGCGTATAATGTGTGGTCTTTTCCAATTCCAACATTAACTCCTGGGTGGTGCGCAGTTCCGCGTTGACGAACGATAATGTTCCCAGCGATTGCAGCTTGTCCACCAAAAATTTTCACTCCTAGACGTTTGCTATGTGATTCGCGACCGTTTTTGGAACTACCGACTCCTTTTTTATGTGCCATCTTTTCTAATTTTTTATCCGTTCATCAGCTGATGAACTGAATGAATTACCCTTTAATACCTGTAATTGTAATTTGTGTAAAAGATTGACGGTGTCCGTTTCTTTTCACATATCCTTTTCTGCGTTTTTTGCGGAAAATGATAACCGTATCACCTTTAACGTGATCATTTACTTGAGCAGTAACCAAGGCTCCTGCTATAGCTGGGGCGCCAATACTAACTTTCCCACCATTGTCTACCAATAAAACACGATCAAATTCGATTTTTGATCCTGCCTCAGCGTCTAAACGGTGTACAAAGATTTTTTGGTCTTTTTGCACTTTAAATTGCTGCCCTGCTATTTCTACAATTGCGTACATAACAGTATTTTTTAAATTTTAATTTGGAGGGCAAAGATAATAAAGTTTTTCAACAATCCACTGTGTAAGAGAAAAATATTAGTGAAAACTGCTCTGACAACTCAATTATTCCTTTAACTTATTTCAATATCAAAGGTACTGAATGAATGCCTTGGATTCCATTTACCCTCACAAAATAATACCCGGAATCTAATTCTTTCAAAGGAATTTGATTGGAATTAGATTCTCCAACATCGCTCGTTTCGTAGACAACCCTTCCTTGCGCATCTACCAATTCAATTGCATTTGGAGACAATTGTTCATTCCATTTTACCGTTGCAAATCCTGCTTTTTCAACTGGATTTGGATAAACCTCCAGCATGTTTTCAGAGCCCACTTCGTGTAGTCCCAATTCATTTAATTTGCCAATTCGAATGTTATCCAAAAAGAAATTATTTCCTCCTTTCGATTCAAAACGAAATTTCAATTGAGTGTGATTTGTGAAGTTGGCAGCATTATTAATGATTGCTGTATCACTAGCCCACTCACTCAATGAAGCAGGAGTAAATGGTAAAGTCCATAACTGATTAACGGATTTCAGAGAGTTTAAACCCGAATACGTTTTTTTGACCTGCCATGTAACACCACAATCATTTGAGAGGAAAATCTGAAGCAAATCCGCATTATTTACTGTTCGTTGTGCAAAAGCCCAATCAAAAGCAACAGCTAAACTGGTAAATCCAGATAGATCCATTGGATCAGAGAAGAACTCATACCCCATGTTTGAACCTCCGTCAAAATTATTGATCTTAGCACATTGATTACTTTGGAAGCCTGTGTTAGTTATTTCCCAATTGCTTGCCTGACCGACATCTATCACATTCCACTTATCTGAAAATGTCGTTAAATCATCTTCAAATCCTTCAGTTATTCCGTGAGCAAAACCTTGGGCTGGAATTACTTTTATATAATCAGTGAATACACGTTCTAAGGTGTCTACTCCATTGCTAACTTTCAAAACAACATCAAAGCTACCAACTTGATTAAATAGGACAAATGCTGTATCATTGGAAGAAGAACCAGCCACAGTTCCAGATTCAAAACTCCAAATTCGGCTTGTTACTCCATGAGACGAAACGTCATTAAACAAAACTGTTTCTCCCTGACAAACTATTTGTTTACTTGATTCGAATTTCACCTCACACAATTGATTCACTAAATCATTAGTTCCTGTTGCGGCCAGATTTGTAGTCGACCACAAATTATTTCTTTGAGCTACGGGGGAATTCAATGCTGCGTGCATACGTACCTTTTGTCCTTCTGTAAACATCAATGCACAATACGCATAATCCATGTAATTCTGAACATTATCTAAGGTACTACAGGAATTTGCATTTAAGTTGCAGGAAGACCAACCAATTGTATTCGGTGTGTCCATCACCTCATCATCATAAGCGCAGTTACCTGCACTTCCAACAGGTAAGTAATAAAAATTAGGAACGTTATTTCCGCCCCAAATGTGGTATAGATTCAAGTAATGGCCTATTTCATGAGAAAGAACCGTTCTTCTGAAATAATCCGAGGTGCCAATAGTTCCTACATAATCATGACGCATAACAATTCCATCCCATTGAGGAATTGTATCTGCAGCTGCAGGCATCAATGCATGCCCAGCTAAGCCAGCAGCATCGAGACACACATAAATATTCAGGTATTTTTCAGGAGGCCAATGAATCAAACTTTTCACTTGATGATCGCCAGGATAAGTCAAAGAAGAAACTGTTCGGGTAATTCCGGAAGTGCAATTTCCATCAGGGTCAATTTGTGCCAAGCGAATTTCGATTTGAGCATCAGCAGCAATCGATTGAAAAGCAGCAACGATTTGATTTGTATCTGGATTCAATTTTCGGTATTGCAAATTTACTTGCTTGACGGCATCAAAAATTTGTGAATCATCGATGTTTTCAGTCCCATTGTTGTGAATGATATGAAATACCACTGGAATAATGTAAGTGGCTCCAGATTTTGTGGGATTTTCCTGAAATTGTTTGGTAAACGATTCCAATTTTTTCTTGGACCGTAAAAAAGCTTGTTGGTATTCAGGATGTTCCTGAAACAATTTGCTTTCCATTTCATCACTTCCACAATGAAGCAAGGATTGTGCAAAACCACTAGACAATGTGAGTGATGCAACGAACAAAAGAATTCCTTTCATAGTATTTAACGAGTAGTAAGTTTGCTAAAGATAAGAAAAAGCTACGCTTTTGAAAACTGAGTAACTAGGGAGAAATTAGTATTTTAAAATACTCTAGGAAACACCTGATTTTCTAACTAAACTTACAGAAATTCATCATTTTTAGTGATTGTGCTTCACTTATAAACAAAAAAACCGATCTGCCAAAGACAAATCGGTTTTCACGCAAAAGTTATATTCTAGGATTTCAATTACATTTTTTTAGGTAGTACAACCGCATCAATTACATGCGTGACACCATTTGATGAAACAACATCTGCAATCGTGATTTGAGCACCATTCACATACCATTTCCCATCCTTTTCTGTTACCATTAAGTTTTCACCTTGAACGGTTTTCAATGTTTGACCTGCTTTCAAGTCACCTGCTTTTAAAGATCCAGCAACAACATGGTACGTTAATACCGAAGTTAATTTCCCTTTGTTTTCAGCTTTTAATAAGCTTTCAACTGTCCCTTTTGGCAATTTGTTGAATGCTTCATTTGTTGGTGCAAACACTGTAAACGGACCTTCTCCTTTTAATGTTTCAACTAACCCAGCAGCTTTTACTGCCGCAACTAGCGTCGTGTGATCTGCAGAACCAGCAGCATTGTCAACGATGTCTTTCGAAGGAACCATTTTCGCTCCACCAACTAAGACAAAAGATTCTTCTTCAGCAGGCTCTTCGGCAGGCATTTCAGCAGATTCTTCCGTTTTGGTTTCTTCGTTCATTTTTTCTTCGCTTCCTCCACAACTTGATACTCCAAATGCTGTCATTGAAGCAGCAATTGTAATCGATAAAATTGACTTTTTCATACTTGTTCTTTTAAGGTTATGATTTACATACGAAACAAGTGATTTTTTGGATTTTTGAGGCACAAAAAAACCCAGACAAAATGTCTAGGTTTTTACTAATATAGTTTAGCGCTAATTACTTAGCTTCTGAATCATCTTCTTTTTCAAACACACGTTTTGGGCGCATTTGTTGACTGATTCCCAAAGAAATCCAAAAAGGAAGAACAAATCCCATTAAGAATAATAACATCCAAAATGCCATACCTCCAATTAAAAGAAACAATACTATTCCGAAAACGCTCATGATGTACTAATTTGTGTTTTGTGGGATAAAAGTAGTAAAAAAATCAAAAGTCACCATTTTTTAGAACAAAATTCTACTAAAAACAGCCTTTATGATGGTAATTGACTGAATAATTTTTCTGTATGAGCGAATATTTCCTTCGTTTCCAAGTGTCCACCACCGAATCCGTATCGATACTGATCACAAAGATCGATAATCTCTCTTAAACTTTTAGCAATTTCTGGGTGAGTATCCAGCAAACGATCAAATGCTTTTTCACGGGATTGAAAATTGCATTTTTCACATTTCTCAATACGTTGAATGATTGCTTTTGGTAAAAGAATTGCAAACACACTTGGATCCTCTATATGCTTTTCTGCCTCTGTCCAATAATCTATTGCTTCTGCAACAACAGGTTCTTTTGATTCAGCCAAGAAAACAGGTCCTTTTGGTAATTCAATGGAATCATTCGCCTCTATAACTGCTAAATCTTTTTTCTTGCGTTTTCGAATCATCAGAAAAACAAATAAGGCTCCTAATAAACTTGTTGGCGCAACGATTCCAAGTATCAATCTTGTATTGATTGAACTTGATTCAGATTTCGTCACTTTTGTTCTTACGGTACCATTTTTCAAATCCGTCACATCAGTATGTGTTCCATCAGTTGGGTTTGTAACAATAACAGCATTGAATGTTTTATCTGGGACAACCTCAACTTTAAAGGGATTTCCTCTAATAGTGATGTATTTTTCCTTTTCGGGATCAAAATAACTAATCGAAGGCGCTTGAAAATTCAAATCATGGTCATTCAATACTTGTATATTGAATCGATAGGTAATCATTCCCTCGGAGCCATTTTCTGTAAAGTCAATATCATCCAATTTTTCAGGATCTCCATAAATCGAACAGCCTTTAGGTAATTTTAATTTTGGAGCATTGGAATTGTGTATATTTCCTACCCCTGAAACAACTAATTCCAAGGTGAAAACTTCTCCTTCTTTCACTTCTTTGGTTGGATTCTTTTGTGAGAATCGGTATTCCCCAACGGCACCAATAAAATCAGTTGGGGCATTTGCAGGAAGTGGTTTTATATTAATTACAAGCCCAGAAGAACGGATACGAATAGTCTTGGAGAAAATTGATCCGTGGCAGCGCAAAGCCATTTCAAAAGGTTTGACATGACATTTTCCAGTGGAAATTGGAATTAAAAGTTGCTTTCCGTATTCAAACATTAAGGCATCTTTTCCATTAATTCGAGTCTGTTCTACTTCAACCCGGCTGTTTGGAAAAGTGTGCTCCTCCATGGAAACATCTGCTTTAAAATCGGAATATCCTTCCAAGTATTCGATGTTCATGTAAGAAAACACTTTCGCCTTCAGCAAAATGGGCTCTCCTTCATAAACACATAATTTTTTACATTGAATTACACCAAAAACGGGATCATTGGAATTAATCTTATCTTCCTCAGAAGCCTCATTGACCTTAATTGTAATCTTATTTGAGCGATATGTTTTATTCCGATAAGTGGTGTAAGCGTAAAATGAATAGGTTCCTTCTTTTTTAAATGCCCCAGATTGCTGCATGTAATAGTAGGTTTTGATTTTTCCACTTGGATCCATCTTCTGTTCCATTCCATGCATAACTCCTAAATCAACTTCGAACTCAACTGGATAGTCGATTTTCATAGATCCTTCTACATTCGAAGTAATGGTAAAAGTAAGGTGCTCATCTTTACCGATTTCTTTTTTATCGGAAGTAAGAGCGACAATCGTTTTTTGGGCAAGGGAAATCTGGCTCACTAATGTGAACAATACAACTAAAAACTGCCATTGACTACCAGTCTTTACGTGCTTTGCTTCCACCTGTTGTCCCTTTTGAACCATCCAATCTTTTCTTTGTATGTTGTTCTTGTTTGCTAAACTCATCTAGTTTTCGCTCCGTTTCTTTGTCTTCTAACTTTTGTTTTTCGCTCTTATTTCCTTGAGACTGTTGATCTTGTTGCTTTTTATTTTGTTGTTCTTTTTTATCCTGATCGCTTTTATTTTGCTGATCCTGATCTTGATTGTCTTTATTTTGATTTTTATTCTCTTTGTCTTTTTTGTCCTGTTGTTTCTTTTGTTGCTCCAACAAACGTTTTGCTTCCATCAGTCGCTGTCTGGCTTTTTCATTATCCTGATCCAACCTTAGTACATCTTTGTATGTATCAATTGCACCTTGATAATCTTGCTGCTTCATACGAGATTCTCCCAAATTTGTTTTAGCCTGAATCTCTTTTTGTTTCGTTTTAGCAGTCTTTGCTAAGTGCTCAAAATGTTCTGAAGCAGTTTTAAAATCATTTGCTTTATAAGCTGTTTGACCTATCTCCTGTGACAAATCTACATCATTTGGGGCTAACTGTTCAGCTCTTTTATAATACTTTAACGCTTCTTTGTAATCTCCTTTTTTGTAGAGCCGCCGAGCTTGGTTAACAGTCTCTTTCCAGTCTTGACCAAACAAGTTGAAACACAAAGTGCACAAAAGAAGTAGCAAAGCTGATTTCATGACTTATTTGAGCGTATTAGAATTGGTAAAAAGAAGTAGCATATCATGCATAGAAGTGCCAAAATTGTAGGGACGTAAAAATAGTTTTTATCTACATTAAATTCCACTTTCATCACCTGTTTGTTTTTGGTGTTTTTATAATTTGTAGCAATATCATAAATATTCGGAAAGGGCGAATCCGATGTAACCAAGATACTTCCTGATTCACTTGCCATTCTTTCTAAACCACTTTTGTCGATTCTTGAGACAACAGCCTGTCCACTTTCTCTTTTATAACCTTCAGAGATATCGTACGGATTATTTGGAATCAAGCCACCTTTACTAGAACCTAATCCCAAATAGGTCAATTCTACATTTTTCTTTTTCAATTCTGCAATTTGTTCTTTCCAAAGAGCTTCATGATCTTCGCCATCGGTAATCACTAATATCGCTTTTCCAGATTCGGTGTCTTTAAATTGCTCTTGTGCGATTTCCAAAGCTCTTCCAACATTGGTTCCTTGATCTGAAATCATGGATGTTTCAATATCTGGAATAAACAATTTTGCAGCGCCATAATCCATTGTTAAAGGAAGCTGAGTATACGCATCGTTTGCAAAAATGACCACTGCAATTCGCTCACCTTTCAATTGATTTAGTAATTCCCCAATTGCTTGTTTTGCAGCTGTTAATCGACTCACATCATTTCCTCCCATGTCTTGGGTGTTCATGGAATTTGAAATATCTAAACAAATAACCAAATCCAACACCCGTTTGGAGCCATTTACTTTTCGGCTTCCAGCAACAGGCTGAGCCATCGCCAAAATGATAAAGAAATAGGTTGAACGAAGCAAAAAATAATGCAAAAAGGCCTTTAAGGGCTCAAAAGTTACCCAAAGCATTCGTGTATTTCCATAACCCGAATAGTTCTCATAAATTTTCGCCTTCCAATTCCAATGAATCCAAGACAAACCTGCGAAAACAGGAATGAGCATCCAAAGTGAAAGCATTTCGGGGAAAAGTAACTTTACATTCCAGCTATTAAATGGAATAAAAAGATACGCCATCAACACCAAAAGCCACCAACCACCTTCAGAAATAAGCAATAAGCTCATCAAACGCTGATATGTCGTTGTTTTTTTAGTCATCCAATTTGAATTTCAATCGTTGAACTCCCCAAGCGATTAAAGAGAATATCATACTCCAAATAAAGAACGGAAACAAGGTAAGCGGCGGTTCAGCAGCTAAATGCTGATCTTCCATTTTACGTTTTTCCAATTTGTCTATTTCTGCGTAAATCTTTTCGAGTGATTTTTCGTCTTGTGCTCTAAAATACTTGCCATTTGTAGCTGAAGCAATCTCTTTCAAAACTCCTTCGTCAATTTCTACTGGTAAATTTTGATAAACGACTCCAAATGGAGTATTTACAGGAGTTGGAGCCATTCCATCTGCTCCTACTCCAATCGTATAAACTCTACATTTCTTTGCTTTGGCAAGTTCAGCAACTTCCAAGGGTTCTGGACCTGTATTGCTACTTCCATCTGTTAAAAGAATAATCACTTTGGAAATCAAGCTATCACTTCTAAGTCGGGTTACCGCAACCCCCAAACCACTTCCAATTGCAGTTCCGGGTTCTAAATGACCTGGCTCAATGGCTGAAATTTGTTCCTTCAATAATTTATAATCCAAGGTTGCTGGACAAGCGGTGTAGGCCTCTCCTTCATAAACAACCAAACCAACCCGATCGCCTTTTCTTGAATCCACAAATTTCTTTGCAACTCGCTTAGCAACCTCTAATCTATTTGGATCAAAATCTTGTGCCAACATGGAACCCGAAGCATCAATCGACAAAATAATATCAATTCCATTTTTGTAATCAATCTTAGGCGGATCGATTGAATTATTGTAGGGTTCAGCAAAAACAAAAACAAGACAAGCCATTGAGAACGCATAAAACGACGTAATTCCCCAGCGAATGTAACGAACCCATTTTACGGAATAAGCCAGTTGTTCTTTTTCCGAATTCGCATATTTTAATTGACCAGTACGATTTTTTTGCAAAAACTCCCAAAAAAACAACAAAACTGGAATCACCAATAAGAGCCACAATAGCTGTGGTTTGTAGAAATCATATTCCCAAAAAAAGATGTTGAAATAGCGACTCATTCTGGAATTTCTAGTGGACTTAATTCGGTGATTATTTCTTCTAGGCGCATCAAACTAGATCGAATGTGGATGTCATCCAACTCGGTCTTCGCAAACTTTACCATATCTGATTCTTTCAAGAGAATTTCAATGCGTTTTACCATTACAAAATCCAATTGTTTCAACCTCAGTAAAGCAATTGTTTCTTGTGTAGTGCGTTCCATTAGGTTCAATTCAAATCTAGAGCTCAAATACATCTTCAAAATAGAAGAAAAAGAAACATAGTGAGATTTGGTTTTCCCATGAAGCCATTCTTCCTTCTTTTTCAACTGTTTAATAGCTAACAGCGTTCGATCTCTCAAACTCAACTCTTCTGTTTTTTGAATTTTTCGACGTCGATTCCATAAAATGGCCAAAGTGATTCCCACAAGAACAATCAGAATCAACCACCAATAATCTTTCAAAAATCTCCAAGAATCGGTTTCTGGTTCAATCACAATTTCATCAATACCTTCTTTTACTTTTTTCTTCACGAATCCAACATGTAAAGACGGTGCTCTAAAAGAAAATGTGGAATCCTTCCAGGTCATCCATAAATCAGGCAGGCGGTATTTTGCAGAATCCCAAGCTGTTAGTTCATAAACGCCTTTCCAATAAGAAACTCCTTTTTGGGTATATGTGGTGTCTTTGAAAGAAGTGATTTCTAGTTCACCTCCTGGTTTCCAAAGCGTTTCACCTTTATGAATGACATCACAAATAAACACTCCTGAAATTGGATTGTAATCAAACTTACTTGGCTTGTATTTAACCAAAATGGTCAATTTAGCTTTATCCCCAACACGTACAGAATCATGCTCCCAAAAAACATGTTTGGTTTGCGCGCCAACCATTCCGAAACAGCAAATTGTCAATATGGATAAGCAAATCCTCATTTGCGGCGTTTGAATAATTGGAGTAAAGGCAAATAAACATGATCACCAACCTCAAAAAATGCAGCATCAATTCCCAATTGCTGGAAAAAGATTTCTGTTTTTTCTTTTCGAAGTTGGAAGTTGTTCTCATATTCTTTTCGAACATTCACAGAAGAACTATCAATCCAATTGGTAGCCTTCGTTTCGGCATTTACCCAACGTACAAAACCTACATCGGGAAGTTTTCCTTCTCCTGGATCACTTACTCCAAGTGCCACCAAATCGTGTTTGCGGGCAGTATTTGCAAATCCTTCTTTGGAGATTTCTGATTGTGAAAAGTCACTAATTACAAAACAAATACTTCGTTGTTTGAAAATATTTCGAGCATATCTCAAACCCATGTCAAGACTTGTACCTGTTGATTTTGGGTTCAGATTAATCAATTTTCGAAGCAAAAAATGAACATGACCAAATCCTTTTTTTGGTGGAACATAATATTCTACTTCATCTGAAATGAGGATTGCTCCTACTTTATCGTTCTTTTTAGCTGCTGAAAAAGCCAATGTTGCTGCAAGTTCAACGGCCAATGAAATCTTCGAATCTTTTCCTTGACCAAAATACATCGATCCTGAAACATCAATAATGAGCAAAACCGTCAATTCGCGCTCTTCTTCAAAAATCTTGATATAAGGTTCACGAAAACGAGCAGTTACATTCCAATCAATAGTTCGGACATCATCCCCAAACTGATAAGATCTGACTTCACTAAAAGACATACCACGACCTTTAAACGCAGACTGATATTGTCCAGCGAATACTTGTTCGGTCATCCCACGAGTTTGAAGTTCGATGGTACGAATGCGTTTCAGTAAAGCTTCTTTATCCATGATAATTTATGGAACTTCTACACGCTGCAATAAACGTTCGATGATTTGCTCAGGTTTAACTCCATCAGCTTCAGCTTCGTAATTTAAGCCAATTCTATGGCGAAGAACATCCATGGCAACAGTTCTCACATCATCTGGAATAACGAATGCACGTTGTTCTAGAAATGCATTTGCCTTAGCGGCTAAAGCCAAATTGATGGATGCTCTCGGAGAAGCTCCATAGAGTAAATACTTCGAAATCTCGGAAATTCCAGCATTAGCTGGATTTCTCGTCGCATCCACAATGTCAACGATGTATCGTTCTACTTTCTCGTCCAAATAAATCGAACGTGTTAAGTGCTTTCCTTTTATTAAATCCTCTGGATTCATGACGTGAGAAATCTTCTCCAACCCTTCAGGTCTTACATTGGAGCGCAAAATCAATTGCTCTTCCGACTTGGAAGGATAGCCCATAAATACTTTTAGCATGAAACGATCTACTTGCGCTTCTGGCAAAGGATACGTTCCTTCTTGTTCAATCGGATTTTGTGTTGCTAGCACTAAAAATGGCCTTGGCAATGGATATGTTGAATCACCAATCGTTACTTGCCTTTCTTGCATGGCTTCCAATAATGCTGCTTGTACCTTCGCTGGGGCACGATTTATCTCATCGGCCAAGACAAAATTGGCGAATATCGGGCCTTTTTTCACGGCGAATTGCTCCGATTTTTGCTGATAAATCAAGGTTCCCGTCACATCGGCAGGAAGTAAATCGGGAGTGAATTGTATGCGCGAAAAGTCACCTGAAACAGCACTTGAAAGTGTTCGAATAGCTAATGTTTTTGCCAATCCTGGAACTCCTTCTAGCAAAACGTGTCCATCAGCAAGTAAGGCAATAAGTAAACTTCGAACCATGTTCTCTTGTCCAACAATTACTTTACCGATTTCTTTTCGCAATAAATCATATTTCAATCCTTCGGTTTTAATTTCGCTAGCAATCACTTGCAGCTGTTCCGAAGGAGATAAATGAGGGTTGTCTATCATTGTTTTAGCCTAAGGTCGCAAATATGTGAAAGAATGTTCTTAAGGCTTTGCAATTGCTGTTAATTTATGTTAAGTAAGTTGTTAATCGTGGCTTCCAACGACTCTAATTAGGTCATTGAACTAGCTTTTGAATTTTGGAATTACTCAAGGTCATTGCAAGTGAATGGGCTGTTTGTCCATCCTTGTTTGTCAACTTCAAATCTGCACCTCCTTTCTTAAGCAAATCCACCAATTTCAGATTTTGATTCAAAACGGCATACATCAACGCTGTATTGCCATCTGGACCTTGAGTATTCAATTGCGCTCCTTTCGAAATCAACAACCTTGCGAGATCTGTATTATTTT
This sequence comes from Fluviicola taffensis DSM 16823, assembly GCF_000194605.1. Taxonomy (NCBI): domain Bacteria; kingdom Pseudomonadati; phylum Bacteroidota; class Flavobacteriia; order Flavobacteriales; family Crocinitomicaceae; genus Fluviicola; species Fluviicola taffensis. The sequence continues at coordinate 2,221,053 of NC_015321.1, read as the reverse complement.
GATAACATGCCGCTTGTAAAGCACTCCCTTCAGCTGAAGGGCGATTAACATCTGCTCCATGTTGGATCAAAAATACTGCACACTTTGTTTGACCACGATAACAAGCAATCATCAAAGGATCAAAACCCATTTGATTCACTTTCAAAATAGTGTCTTTATTTAACGAAATCAGTTTTTTTAACTGCTTGATATTTCCTGTTCGTGCCGATTCAAAAACATCTTGAGAATGAGCTGAAAATCCCGCAAATATTGAACACATAAGAAAAAGTCGTGTCTTATTCCATATATATCCTAAAGAATGATGGTACATTATTCTGGTGAATTCTTACGGTGTAAATTCCAATTGGAAGATTGTCCAATACGGTTTTTTGTGAATCAATTTTTCGAACCAACTTTCCACTTGCATCAATTATCTGACCTGCTGAATAATCCAATTGAATAATCAATTCTTTTCCATTCCAAGAATACTCATTCATCGATAATTCTTGTAAGCCCAATTCGGATGTTGATCTAAAGGACCAATCAGTGGTATCTGAAATTCCAGCAAAGGGATTTCCTGCTAAATCCATCAGTGCATTATTATCAATTAAAATGTGATAATTAGTCGTCGATTCAAGATCAAGCGCTGGATTAAGTGTTACAGTATTTCCGCTAATTACTGTGTTTCCATTTGAATTACTAAATTCTTCTGAAGTTCCGGCAAGTTCATTTACTAAAAAGAAACTTCCTGTACTGAGAGCAACTGGTTCATTAAATGTAATTGCTGGATTTGTCGTTAGTAGGACACCGATACTATTATCCAAAGGATTCAAACCTGCAATTGTGGGCGTGGAGAAATCTCCCACAGCAAAGTTCCAAAACGTATTCGTTGTGATTCCAGCAAAATTATTTCCTGCCAAATCTTGAATGAATCCTGGTGTAATATGAATATAGTAAGCGGTATTTTCTCCTAATGGATTCGTAGTGGAAAAGTTGACTGTAGAACCTGTTACACTAAGTTGAGCTGATCCTGAATTGAATGACTCCAACAAAGTTCCTGCTGATGTAAAAATCTCAATGACACCTGTTGAAGAAATTTGCACATTTTCATTGAATGAAATACTGCAAACACCATTACTTGGTACATTTACAGCATCATCTGCTGGTGAAAATGGAGCAACTACCAATGGTGCAACCAAATCATTCGTATTGAAGCTCCATGTAACATTATCTGCAATTCCCGCAAAAAAGTTATTTGCTGCATCTTTAAATGCGGTTGCATCAATTTTAATGTAATAAGACGTATTCAGAATTAAATTGCTTGGTGGATTATAGGAAAAATTCGTCCCTGTAATGGTCACATTCGGGTTTCCACTGGAAACAGTTTGAATTACATTGTCATTTCCATCATAAAGTGTTAATGATCCTGTTCCCCATGAAATATTCTCTGAAAAATTGATCGTCAAGTTTGTTGTGATACTTGCGCCAATTGCATTATCCGCTGGTATTGTATTTGAAATTGTTGGTGGAGTAACATCTGGAACAATCCAATTGCGAACAATTCCACTTGCACGATTACCTGCACCATGGTAAACCAATTGATTCGAAGCACTGGCTCCCTTGGCCCAGAACAAATTTTGGGTGGTTGACGCAAAAGTAAATGCTACATCATTCGCATCTCCTGTATTCAACGCTCTTGTCGCTACAATCGTTCTGTTTCCCCCGGAAATCGTATTGGAAACAACAGTCCAATCTTGCTGTGAATCAACAGTAGGTTCATTTCCTTGTCCAATCATTCGGTGATCTCGTAATTGAAGCGGTGCAGCGCCAGAGCCCAAAGTTGACCAAATAATCGCATCGTTTCCAGTTGCCATACCCGTTCCGAATCCAAAGGCTAAAAAACGATCGGATGGTCCTTGAACGGTAACCGTAATATCTGTTGTCGTCATCACCGCCCCAAAATACATTCCACTTCCAACGGTGAGTTCAGAAAATGTAATTTCTTTTGTTTGACCAAAGGATAGAAAAGGACAAATCGAAAACAGCAAAAAGTAAATTTTATTCATAATCAGGAGTGTTTTGTAGACAAACATATCTCATAAAGAATTAATAATCAATAATTTTTGAGATTATTGCACCCCTTTTGTATAAATCGACTATTTTTCTACTTCAATTGAAGAAATGATTAAATAGAATGTTAGAGAGAAAATGCCTAGAATGCGGACAAAAACTAAGTGGCCGAAAGGATCAGAAATTTTGCTCCGATTATTGTAGAAATACATTTAATAACCGTTTGAACGAAGATGCAACAAAGTACGTGCGTCGAATCAATAACATATTACGAAAAAATCGGCGAATCTTAGCAGCTTTAAATCCCTCAGGAAAACGGACCGTTGATGCCATTACATTGGCGGAAGAAGGTTTTAACTTTCACTATTACACCAACACGTATCAAACGCAAAAAGGGAACACCTATTTTTTCTGTTACGAACAAGGGTATTCGAAAATAGAAGGAAATCAATATGTTTTAGTGTTGAAACAAGACTACGTGAAGTAATTATCAATTATGAATGGGATAATTATCAAGAAGTGCTTACTTGACAATTGATTAATTATGGAATTGATAATTAATTAAAGATTCCACTTCTCCTTAAAGAAGTCCATTTTTGGATGATCTTTGATTCCTTCGCTTCCGATGAATAAAACGTCTTTACATTTTGTACGGTCGAAAAACAACGACAAATGAGATAATGCAACATTCATCGTACCACTCAAATCAATCTTGTGAATTGGTGCTTGATGAATTTCAAACAAATCGCGCAATTCAGCAGTTCGTTTGTCAAAATTGTGATTATCGTGAAAGATAACGACAGCATCAATTTTTTCAGTCAATTCATCATTCTCCTGAAATGGCAAAACATGAAAGCCTAACCCTTCTAACCATGAGTTAACTGTATCGGCAAACGGTGTTTTGTCTTCGGTGTAAATGGTCTGAATATGTGTTGTCATTCTTCCCTTAAATTTGTTATATTTTGTTTACGTTTCTCAAAAGAGAGTGCAAAAATACTCTAAACTTTTAGTAAACTCCTGTTAAAATTGAATTAATTATTCTTTTAAGTTCTTTTAGCATTTCAACTATTGAGAAAACAATTGATTTTGAAATATTTAACTCCAAGCCTCAGAATTTTAGAAAATTACAACAATTTCAACTAAAAACCTAGCAGAAAAAACACTAATTCGATTTAGTTGGCTATTTAACGATAACCTAATATTCGCATAAAATCTTCAGCCGTTTGTTCTTCTGAAAATAGTTCTGTGACTATCTTTCCATGTTCATCGCGCTGAATAAGCACGTGTTTTGGTTCGGGAATTAAGCAATGCTTGAGCCCACCGAATCCACCAATTGTTTCTTGATAAGCTCCCGTATTAAAATACCCAATATACAAAGGTTTGTTTTTATCAAACTTTGGAAGGTAAATGGCATTGGAATGTTGCTCCGAATTGTAGTAATCATCAGAATCACAGGTCAATCCACCTAACAAGACGCGTTCGTAATCATCATTCCAACGGTTAATTGCCAGCATGATAAAGCGTTGGTTGATTGCCCATGTATCTGGAAGATTCGTCATGAACGAACTATCAATCATATTCCACTTTTCACGGTCATTTTGTTGTTTCTGATGTAGTACATTAAAAATAGCACCTCCACTTTCACCAACTGTAAATGATCCGAATTCGGTATAAATATTGGGTTCTGGAATATCGTTATCTGAACAAACACGTTTCACCTGCATCAAAATTTCGCGTACCATATATGCATAATCGAACTCAAATGCGAGAGATTTTTTGATAGGAAATCCACCACCAATATTCAAAGAATCCAGTGTTGGACAAACTTTCTTCAAATCGGAATAGATTCTCAAACACTTTGTCAACTCATTCCAGTAATATGAAGTATCGTTGATTCCTGTATTGATGAAAAAGTGAAGCATTTTGATTTGAACGCGCGGATTATCTTGAATAAATGCCTTGTAAAACGGAACAATTTCGCGGTAACGAATCCCTAAACGAGAAGTGTAAAACTCAAATTTCGGTTCTTCTTCCGAAGCTATTCGAATTCCGATTTTCAATTCATTTTCGCCCGTTGCAGCAATTAAATCGTGTATTTCAGCTGTATTATCCACAACTGGAATAATATTTAAGCGTTTATCCTCAATTAAATCTGCAATATTCTGAATGTACTTGGGAGGCTTAAATCCGTTGCAAATAACGTAGCTTCCTTCTTTGAGCTTTCCTGCATTTAGAATATTCTTTACGATATCAATATCAAATGCAGAAGAAGTTTCAATGTGAACATCATTCTTCAAAACCTCATCCAAAACAAAGGAGAAATGTGAACTCTTCGTGCAATAAGAATAATAGTAATTTCCAGAGTAACCCAAGTTATTCATTGCCTCTCGGAACCAACCTTTGGCTCGTTGAATGTTATGTGTAATTTGAGGTAAGTAATTGAACTTCAATGGAGTACCATACTCTTCAATTAATCGCATCAAATCAATTCCATGAAACATCAAACGATCTTCTCTCAAATGAAATTCATCTTGAGGGAAATCAAATGTTTGTTCGATAAGGTCAATGTACTTAGTTCTCATTGGCTACACGTTGCACTCCTCTGCGCCTTCGCTGAAGCTTTAGCGTTACGGAAATCTTTCTTAAAAGTTCTAAAATCAACTAAATTATTTCTTGAATAATTTAGTGCAAATTTAGAGGAAAGATTGGGATGTGACAGGTAAAAAATCAAAAATTACAACGCTTTTGGTATCCAATTAATTATCAAGGAGTTCTATTACTGTATAAATCCTTTTGGCCTCACACTTTTTAGAACAAAAATTTTCGAGATTTTACGTGGTTCACTTAGATAGATAGTATGAACAATGAAAGCTAAGCCTGCAACTATTGCATTCGAATCTATGAATGATGTTTGGACAAATGTTCGACCAGTTTCGATGCGCGATAACTTGAATACATTCCAAATGCATTCACAACAATTCCCTTGATTTCATTGGAAGACGAAGAGATCGCATAAACAATCATTTCATCACCAGGATCTGTGATCCCTTCAAACCGATATACCTCATCAATGCTAAAATCTTCTGGAGACAATTGGATTGCGGTAGATTTACAAACTAAGCATTCTTTATCGGCTTCCATGGATAAATCTGCTGTATATCCGCGCTTCTTTAAGTCGTTAACAGCTTCACTCACTGTTTCGTAATCTCTAATCATACCTCCGTCATTTTATTCTTTTAAAGATACAAAAATCAATGAAAAGAAATTTGATGGATAACTGAAAACTTATTGTCTATTAAAAAGAAACTTTTGAGGTTTCAGATTCAATGAATTACAGTAAATCTTTTACCAAAATTGGAGGTCTGCCTATTATTGCTTGATTTTCTTTGACAACAATTGGTCGTTCAATCAAAACTGGATTTTTGACCATCACTTTAATCCATTCTTTGGGCGATTTTTTCTTGTCTTTGTATTTCAATTTATACAAATCCTCGCTTTTTCGAATCAGGTCGAAAGGCTTAATTCCAAGCATCTTGATTAAATCAGCTAGTTCTTCCTCGTTCGGAGTTTCCTTTAAATATTCAATAATGTGAATATCAGCACCCTCTTCTTCAAGCATGCAAAGCGCTTCTCTACTTTTAGAGCAACGTGGATTGTGGTATATGATTGTTTTCATTTAGAGATATTAAGATTTTAGGACTTCAGGATATTATGACTTCAATTTGCAGGAAGAGAAAAATTCAAGTCCTGACATCTTAAAATCCTTTAGTCCTAAAGTCTATTAACTGCCATACATCATCAAGAAAGATTTCAAGAAAGGCAGCAAATCACCATCTAAAACTTTATCTGGGTCGTTTACAGAATAATCTGTTCGGTGATCTTTCACACGACGGTCATCCAAAACGTAACTTCTAATTTGAGAGCCCCACTCAATTTTTTTCTTTCCTGCTTCAATTTGATCTCTGGATTCAGCGCGCTTACGTAGCTCTATTTCGTATAATTGAGAACGCAATAACTGCATGGCTTTTTCCTTATTGGCAAGTTGTGATCGAGATTCCGAGTTTTCAATGATAATTCCTGAAGCTGCATGTCGTAAGCGAACTGCTGTTTCAACCTTATTTACGTTTTGTCCACCAGCACCACCCGAACGAAAGGTTTCAAAGGTAATATCAGCAGGATTGACATAAATTTCAATTGTATCATCTACAGAAGGGTAAACGTATACTGATGCAAAAGAAGTCATTCGTTTTCCTTGTGAATTATAAGGACTCACACGTACCAAACGATGAATACCATTTTCTCCTTTCAAGTAACCAAAAGCAAATTCTCCTTCGATTTCAAGTGTTACCGTTTTAATTCCAGCCACATCACCTTCTTGAAAATTGAGCTCTTTTACTTTGTAACCGCTTTTTTCAGCCCACATAATATACATGCGCATCAGCATTCCAGCCCAATCACACGCTTCCGTACCACCAGCACCGGCAGTAATTTGAATAACTGCACTCAATGCATCTTCTTCTCCAGAAAGCATGTTTTTCAACTCCACTTCTTCAATCGTAGTAAGCATCGATTGGTACGCCTCGTCACATTCAGACTCTTCTGCGGCACCTTCTTTCACAAACTCAATCAACACTTCCAAATCATCCGATTGAGATTTTAAACGTGTATACGATTCTATCCAAAACTTCAGTCCACGAATGTCTTTCATTTCTGCTTCGGCCTTTTTGGGATCATCCCAAAAATTAGGGTCTTGTGTTTTCAATTCGCTTTCACGCAATTGCATTTCCTTTTCAGGAATTTTTAAATAGCTTGCAATCGCATCAATGCGTTGATTAATTTCTTTGAGTTGGTCACTGTTTACCATGTTCCAAAATTAAGAATTCTGAATGAAGAATCCAGAGAAGATATTCCAAGATTTTTTTCACCTCTTCATTCTGAATTCTGCATTCTTAATTGAAATAAATTACATTTGCACCGAGAAAAAGACTTTAAACGAAAAACAAGATGAATATTCCAGCAAATTTAAAATACACAAAAGACCACGAGTGGATTAGTGTTGAAGGTGATATTGCAACAATCGGTATTACTGATTTCGCTCAAGGTGAATTAGGTGACATTGTTTATGTTGAAATTGAAACAGTAGGTGAAACAATGGATCAGGAAGAAGTATTTGGTTCTGTTGAAGCGGTTAAAACTGTTTCTGATTTGTTTATGCCAATTTCAGGAGAAATCATTGAATTTAACGAAGGTTTGGAAGCAAATCCGGAGGCAGTAAACAAAGATCCTTATGGAGACGGATGGATGATTAAAGTAAAATTGAGTAATCCAAGTGAAGTTGACGGTTTGTTAGATGCTGCTGGATATCAAGCTTTAGTAGGATAATTTAGAATACCCATTTATATGAAAGCTCTGACGGTAAATGTCAGGGCTTTTTTTATGGTCACTCCACTACAGAATTAAAAATCGTTACCTTTCAAAAAAAATCACATGAAAATAGCTTCATACATTGCTGGAATAATTTTGCTTCTAAATTCTTGCACCATTGTTACTTCAACAAATGCACCTGGAAAACCGGAAAAGGCATTTCCTAAATCGATGATTGGTTCTTACGAATTAATTTATCCTGAAAGTTTTCAAGGAATGATGGAAGGAGCAGAAATGAAAACCACTATAGAAATTAAATCTGATGAATTGATTATGAACAGTGGTGAGGGCGATTCGCACATGAAAATCAATGATTCTATTTCCATCAATAAATTAGGGAAACAATATTATTTATGTATGGGAAGATCTCCTGTTTTAAATGTTTTCAAAGTAGTGAAAAAGGACAAAGATTTTGAGTTTCATTCCATGAATGCAAAAGAAGGTGTTACTGCCGACCAATTGAGACCATTTTTCTCAGAAGTTACCACAACATCTGATTTAGATGAAGAAACAGGTGAAATTACTGATTCTTATACGGTTAAGATTGATGATAAAAAGATTGACAGCTATTATAAAAGTGACATTATTCACGTGGAGCCGTTTACTTTGAAGCGAGTGAAATGAAGATCCTGAGCATGTTTCCTTTTAGCGTTTAAATAATCAGATTCTGAGAGTAATATAAAAACATAGTTTTCGACTAATTCCGTTTAAACAGGATTAGTAACCCTTAAAATACCCTGCCAGACAGTACAATCAATGGTATAATATCCCAGGCAACGGTCAGAAATCCCTTTTCGTCATACATCTGACTGTATATATTAGATTTATGAAGATTCTCCTTTTTCTCCTCCTCGGAGTTACTTCTGCAGCCTTCGGGCAGAACGCGCACATGAACTGGCATTTTGGCGATGGTGTAGGATTAAATTTCACCACAGGAAATCCTGTGCCCTTTTCGGGGAGTATGTTAAATACTCAAGAAGCATGCGCCTCTGTGAGCGACAACAACGGCAATGTATTATTCTATACCAACGGCAATGTGATTTGGAACAAAAATAACTCTCCAATGCCCAACGGATCTGGACTTCTTGGTAACATCAGTGCCCAGTGCATTGCCATTCCTCGTCCAGGGAATCCCGGTAAATACTACGTAGTTGCAACGGATGCTATGTTTTCAGATCCTTCCAACGGACTCACTTATTCGGAAGTAGACCTGTCATTAGATAATGGGAATGGTGATGTAACTTCTCTTAAAAACATTTCTCTTTCTGCATCAGGTGGAGAATGGCTAACCGCAGTTCCTCATGCCAATTGCACCGATACCTGGATTATTACACACGGAAACTCTCCCAACAGTGTGTTTATGGCTTTTCATGTTAGCTCTGCCGGAATTAGTCCTACTCCCGTTACCACAAATTTGGGATATACTGTAGTTTCCAATGCAACAGTCGGTATCATGAAACCAAATGGGACAGGAACTTTGATTGCTATGACCAGACCATTTATGGAGGGTGCAATCGATCTGATTACATTTGATCCCGCAACGGGAATAGCTACAGGATCCTCCAATTTACACACAAATGCAGGTAACATGTCCTATGGCCTGGAGTTCTCCAGATCCGGGAATAAATTGTATGTTGGTGAATTTAGCATTGGTAAACTTTTCCAATACGACATGACAGCAGCTAATATTGCTGCAAGCCGAACCGAAATTGGAGATCTCTCCGTTCCGGGAGAAGCCGGACAGTTACAAATTGCGCCGAACGACAAAATTTATGTCAACTATAACGTATTTCCAGCCGGAGCCAATTTTATCGGAGCTATTAACAACCCGGAAATAGCAGGAACCGGATGTGGATTTGTTCAAAATGCAGTTTCATTCGGCCCGATTACTATAAATGGTCTTCCCTGGCATTACAATCCTGTTACCCAGAACCCTGACACGCCCGATCTTGGACCAGATACCGTTCTGTGTGCCGGTTCAGCAATGGAATTAAATCCTCAGGTTCCTGCAGGAAACGCAACTTTCCTGTGGTCGGACGGAAGTACAAATCCCACGCTAACCACTCAACAATCAGGCATCTATTGGGTCTCTTATCAGGTTGGGAGCTGCACGGAGAGAAGAGATACACTGTCTGTAATTATGGATACTACATCAATATCCGGTTCGGTTACGGAAATTTCAGGTTGTGCTCCGCTTACTGTTTCGCTGGATGCAGACGCAACAGGCAATATAAGCGAATGGCACTGGGATTTTGGAAACGGGAGTTTTCTCCATACTCCTGATGGGAACTTCACCTATAATACTGCGGGAACTTATTCCATCCTGCTTTCTGCAACCAGCTCATCGAATTGCTTGCTTTGGGATAGCGTCGTAGCTGAAATAACCGTTTTCCCAAAGCCGGTTGCACGTTTCAGTTTCACACCGGCTCTTGCTGATCCCAACCAACCTGTGACACTTACAGATCATTCCATGGGTGAGATAAATAGCTGGTTGTGGTTGAATGCACACAATCACCTGTCGTCCTTCTCCGAATTCAGTTTGATTCCATCTCAATTACTTTCATCCGAAATCACGTTGGTTGTTACAGATACGAATGGTTGTGCTGATACCATTTCACAGACAATATCTTACCTGCCACAAGAATTGTTTTTTGTACCCAATGCATTTACACCCGAAAGTGACGGAATAAATGATTCCTTTAATGCTGTTGATTTCTTTGGATGCGTTACCCATTTTGCGATTTATAACCGTTGGGGAGAAGAGGTTTGGAAACAACCTTCAACTAAGGAAGGATGGGACGGAACATTTCATGGGACGGATGCAGAACCTGGAATATATACCTGGTTAATTACCACGAGTGTTAATGGAATTGCTTCAGCCCAGCATCAGGGGCATGTTGTACTTGTCCGATGATCAGTATATCCTGGAAGATTTTTGCTTGACCGTTCAATGGATTTTAGATAATAAAAAAGGGGCTGTCCCTATCCTACAGCCCCATTTATGTGTTTAATCTGCTACGAATTAAACAACTTCACTAATCTCATCATCTAGGTAGATAAAAAATGCATATACATCATCTTTCAATGCCTCAGATTGTTTTTCTTTCAACTCTTTTTTAAGCGTTAATTTCTGTACCAAAGCCTGATCTGCTTTCAAATCTGCAGTGTTTCCTTGACGAGTATCTTTACGCAATTCTTTTTCCGCTACCTGCAATTCTTTCTTTGCTGCTCTTCTATCACTATTTGATTGACGAACTGCTACTGCTTGATCGGATTGTAAATCACACTTATCAATGCGTAAATACTTTTTATCTCTTTTTAAATCAGCTTTCGCTTTTCGGATTTCTTTTTTACTCATGTGTGACTCAATGACCAAGCCTGCTTCTTTATTTTTCTTGTATTCAGCTTTGTGAAATGCAATACGATCACGGTCTTTTTCAATACGCGACATTGTTGCTTTCATGTCTTTGTACTCTTTTCGATGTAAGAATCGATTTCCTTCAATTGAACCTTCCGTGTTTCCGGCAAAAGAAGGTGTTGATGCTAATAATCCTGCTACCATCGTCCCGATCGCAAACAAGTTTCTTAATTTCATCTTTTCCATGATTTCTTATTTTTATGGTTCGATTAACCACAGGCAATGGATGTGCCATGAATGAAGAAAACAGTTCAAATACTTATACTGCAAGAGATTAAAGCGATTTATTCAAAATGAAAAAAAATGTGAAAATTTTTCAAAATGAAAAACTGGAGGTCGAAATGGCAAAAAATGACGTTTCTAATCTTGAAAAGATGGAATCAAACAGTTAGAAATTTTCAATAATTAATTTGGTTTTAAAGTCAGATTCCTCCAGATGATCTTGAACCAAATCCACCTCGAAGGACCCTAGAACCTTGTGTAACATTTGCCAAAAAAACAAATATGAAAGACCCAATGGCTATGTAAATTACACTTAAATAATATAACTCAAAAATTTCCCGTTTCCAATAAAAATAGAAGGTTATTAAATGGAAGAATGTGAGACAAATCACAGGGTAATAAGATTTTGCTCTTAGTTTTTGGATTTTTTTCCAATTTTTATCTCTCAGCAAATCTAAAAATTCCTTTTCGTAAAGATGGTGTTTTTCGAAGGTGTTTAAACGGATAAATTTATGGAACAAACTGCTGTATTTACTGTAATAAACGCCAAAATAAATCAAATGAATGAACACCCAAATAGTATTGAAACCCATTATTCCATCTAGTATTTGAGGCGTAATGTACATTTATTAAGATTTACTAATACGTACTCGTTGCTCCACCCACATTCTCGATCGGATGCCAGGTCGTTTTTAATTCCTGTAGATCGGTAATGTAATACGGATTCTCATCCGTTGCTTTGGTGAAGTCATTTTCGTAAACAAACACGCGCTTCACATTACAATCAGCGCCAGCTTCAATAGCTAGTGCCTGTTCTTTGTTACCGCCTGCATAAACAACCGCATTCACATCCATGTGACTGTGAAATTGTTCTACCAACTCTTTTTCTGTTCCTGTGAGAATATTGACAGCACCACCTGTTAAATCAGATGTTGCTAAAACTTCCGCGAAAGTAATTGCACATAAAGGCAAATTCTCTGAAGCCAAAACAATACAGGTATTTCCACCAGCAATTACAGGCAAAATCGTCGAAACGAGACCAATCAATCCGTTTGTTTGTGGGGCAATAATTCCCACAACTCCCATTGGTTCCAAAGCCGAGAAATTGAAATGACTGCTCGCAACCGGATTCACCGAAGAGAAAACCTGCTGATACTTATCACACCAACCTGCATAATACACACAGCGATCAATGGCCAATTCTACTTCTTGTTTGGCTTTTGCTTCCGTACTTCCTTGCTTTATCAATTCTTCTACAAATTGCCCCTTACGACCTTCCAGCATTTCAGCAATTCGGTACAAGATTTGTCCGCGATTGAAAGCCGTTTTTTCGGACCACGAACCTAATCCTTTTCGTGCAGAAACTACTGCATTTCTAAAGTCTTTTCGGGACGACAAACATATATTCGCCAAAGGCTGACCTTTCTTATCCAATGGTGTGTAATATCTTCCTGATTCCGTTCTCGGGAATTGTCCGCCGATGAAGATTTTATATGTTTTTAGTATTTCCAATCGTTCCATTTGAAATTATCAATGTTATAATTATCATTTATTAAATGGATTAATAGTATCACTTTCAAGCCATCTCCCTCGCTCCCCCTTCAAAGGGGGAAGTTTCAATCTGCCTCCTCCCTTGAGGGAGGACTGAGGAGGGTGGCAGAATTCTATACTTATTTTTCCATTTTCAAATAAGCTCCCAATCCTTGCAATCCTCCTTCTCGCCCAAATCCGCTCTCTTTGTAACCTCCAAAAGGTGAAGTTGGGTCGAATTTATTGTAGGTATTTGCCCAAATTACTCCTGCTCGCAATTTGGATGTTAGATTGAAGATTCTCGATCCTTTATCTGTCCAAACTCCAGCTGCTAATCCGTAAGGAGAATTATTTGCTTTTTGAATCACCTCATCAATTGTTCTGAAAGTTTGAATCGTGAGAACAGGTCCAAAAATTTCTTCTTGGGAAATTCTACTCGATTGTGCTACATCTGTAAATAAAGTAGGTCGAACAAAATATCCTTTTTTCGGAAGTGCACACGAACTTTCATACATGCTTGCTCCTTCGTCTTTTCCAATTTTGATATATTTCTGAATCGTTTCCAATTGCTCTTTCGAGTTGATTGCTCCTATATCAGTGTTCTTATCCAACGGATCTCCAACATACAAAGTGTCCAATCTGTCTTTCAATTTTTGAATCACTTCTTCTGCCACTGATTCTTGAACAAATAAACGCGAACCAGCACAACACACATGTCCTTGATTAAAGAAAATTCCGTTTACAATTCCTTCTACAGCTTGATCAATCGGTGCATCTTCCAACACAATATTTGCTGATTTTCCACCCAATTCCAACGTTAATTTCTTTCCTGTTCCGGCAACTGCTTTCTGGATAATTTTTCCAACATTCGTTGAGCCTGTAAAAGCAATTTTATTGACATCCGTATGATTCACCAATGCTGCTCCAGTATCTCCATAACCCGTCACAATATTTACTACACCTGCCGGCAAACCACTTTCATGAATAATTTCTGCCAAAAGCATAGCAGTTAACGGGGTTGTTTCTGCAGGTTTCAGTACTACTGTATTTCCAGCCGCTAAAGCAGGTGCAATTTTCCATGCAGCCATTAAAAGCGGAAAATTCCAAGGAATGATTTGCCCCACAACACCCAATGCACTCACTTTCCGATTTGGAAAAGCATACTCCAATTTATCGGCCCAACCTGCATAGTAGAAAAAATGATTACACGCTAAAGGAACATCTACATCGCGCGACTCACGAATGGTTTTTCCTGCATCCAATGTTTCAACAACCGCCAATTCGCGTGCTTTTTCCTGCATTAATCGAGCAATACGATAAATGTATTTCCCACGTTCCTTTGCAGACAGCTTCGACCAAACGTTTTCGTAAGCCAAACGAGCGGATTTTACTGCTTTATCAATATCTGCATCATTTCCATAAGCTACCTCTGCCAACACTTTTTCCGTTGACGGATTCGTCGTTTGAAAGTATTTACCAGAACTTGGAGCAACGAATTCCCCATCGATGTATAAATTGTATCGCTCTTTCAGTTTTATGTGACTTGTACTTTCTGGGCTTGGGCTGTAATCCCATACGCCATTGAAATCGAAATCATTTTTTGACTGCTCTTCTATTTCGGTTTTCTTATTTTTTTTTGTCATTTTATATCATTTGGCCATACCCCTCGCTCCCCCTCTGCTCCTACGCTGTAGCTTCAGCGCAAGCATAAAGGTGGAAACAAAATTAATCTATCGAAAAATAATCAGCACTTTGATAATGCCCTGTTTCTTGTTTTACTAATTGCATCAAGACATCATTTGCCAATGAGCTTGCCCCAAATCGGAACCAGTCATTGGTCAACCATTCGCTTCCCAACGTTTCTTTCACCATGACCAAATTGTGCAATGCTAGTTTCGAAGAAGAAATTCCACCTGCTGGTTTCATTCCTACTTTTACTCCAGTTTTTCTATAAAAATCCTTGATTGCACAAAGCATCGTATAGGTTACTTGCATCGTTGCGGCAGGTTGTATTTTACCTGTTGATGTTTTGATAAAATCTGCTCCTGCATACATCGCAATATCACTCGCTCTTCGCACTTGATCTAAAGAAGCCAACTCTCCAGTTTCAAAAATCACTTTCAATCGTGCCTTTCCACAAGCTTCCTTAATTGCTGCTATTTCATCGAAAACAAAATTGTAATCTCCTGCCAAAAATTTTCCACGAGAAATCACCATGTCAATTTCATCAGCCCCATTTTCTACTGCAAATTTCGTGTCGAGTAATTTAATTTCCATCGTAGATTGTCCGCTGGGAAATGCTGTAGAAACGGAAGCCACTTTAACTCCCGAATTTCCCAATGCTTTTTTTGCTTCGGCAACCATTGTTGGATAAACGCAAATTGCAGCTACAGTTGGTAATCCATCTTGCAAATCATGTAAATGCTGTGCTTTATAACACAATTGACGTACTTTTCCAGGAGTGTCTTTTCCTTCTAGAGTTGTTAAATCAATCATATTCAACACCATTTTCAAGCCCTGAACTTTTGATTCGTTCTTAATGCTTCTGGTTTGAAACCGGGCCACACGCTCCTCCACTCCTACTTTATCCACAGTGGGCGAAAGTTTGAAGTCGGGAATGTTTTTTACTAATTTATTTCTATTCATCTATTATGAATGTGATTTACCCAAAGATACAGATAGGAAATTAACTAACGTTTAAATTTTAGGTAAGAAATGGTACTAAAAGGAATTAGTCAATTTATTTACCCTGGTAAATGGTGGATAAGTGCACGCTTATCCACTTTTGCATCACTTTCAAATCAATTATCATTCAATTTCCCTGCAATTTTTCTCAACATTCCTCTTTTCTCCTTACTTTTATCCTATGAATCTTCCAGATATTCAATCTTTTATTCCAATTGTTCTCCAAGCATGTGTTGATGCTTCAGAAGCAATCATGAAAGTATATGAAACAGATTTCGACTTAACTCGAAAATTGGATGGAAGTCCAGTTACAAAGGCCGATTTAGAATCAAATGCACTTATTCAAAAAGCATTGGAACAAACCAAACTTCCTGTAATAATGGAAGAAATAAAAAATGAGCCTTTTGAAACACGAAAAAAGTGGGATACTGTATGGATTGTAGATCCTTTGGATGGAACAAAAGAATTCATTCGTAAAAATGGTGAATTTGTTGTTTGTATTGCACTCGTTCATAAAAACCAATCTATTTTTGGCGTCATTGCTTCACCCGTGAAAAAGAAAATTCTTTTTGGTGGAAAAGGCATCTCGGCTACATGTATTTCATTCAACGAAGTGAATCAACAAGAAACATGGATTCCAATTCAAGCAAAAGATACCGTAAACAATCCTCTTCAAATTGCTGGAAGCAGATCCCATCATTCAAAAAATGAGGAATCATTCAATCAAAAGATGCGGGATACTTTTGGTGAAATTGAATTTATTCAAAAGGGAAGTGCATTAAAATTTTTTGATTTAGCATTGGGAACAGCTGATGTTTATCCTCGATTCGCGCCAACCATGGAGTGGGATATCGCTGCTGGACAAGCAATTATCGAATCATTAGGCGGAAGTGTGAATCATGTAGAAACAGATCTACCTTTGACCTACAACAAAGAAAATTTATTGAATCCATTTTTCGTGGTAAAAACGAAAGCTGTTATTGATCGATTGAAAAAATGAAGCTACTTCTAAAACTATTTTTTTCAATCCTACTTACTTCCAGCGTTTTTGGACAACAATACCGTGTTTTACCCATTGAATCTTATTTCAGAGACGTTGCTTTTTTTACAGATTCTTCTTTTGCTCCAGTTTTTCCAATTGCTAATCATGTGGTCAATTATTATAACACGGCTAAAGAACAAAAATTGCGGTATGCCACAATTGGCCATTACATCTATCAAAGAGAACTCATTCAGGTAGTTCGAGAAGATGGAGCTTTGTGGATTAGTCCTATTTTAGATATGCAAATTGGAAGAGAGCGTGGTGATACAAGCATGCGTCAGTTTTTAAATGTACGTGGAGTTCGCTTGGAGGGAAGTATCAAAAATAAAGTCTTTTTTTCTGGTTCGTTTTATGAAAATCAAACGATTTTGCCTTATTATGCAGAGCAGTATGTAATCAACCGAGGTGAATTTTATCCAAACAGTGCTGATTCCAGTTATTCTCAGATAAATGCTGTTATTCCTGGAGGCGCTCGTACAAAACCATTTAAAGCAACTGGTTTCGATTATGCGTATGCAACTGGAATGGTTCAATGGCAAATTTTTAAAAATCTTTCCGTATCAGGAGGAAATAACCCCTTATTTATTGGTAGTGGTTACCGGTCGGTTCTTTATTCTGACAATTCTCTACCAACGATGAATTTTAGAATCAATTATTCAATCGGAAAAAAGTGGAATTTTCAATTGATTCGCATGCAAGGATTGAACATGCTTCGAATTCCTTATGCTACAAACGGGGAAGCATTGTACGAAAGAAAAGCATTTAGTCTTGGTTCCATTTATTATCAGCCTACAAAGCATCTGCGAATTGGACTGATTGAAGGAGGAATCTGGACAAGAGGGGATTCCATTCAGAAACAAGCCGTTGAAGGAGCATTCTACATTCCACTTCCAGGAGCAGCAACACTTCAAGAAGGAATCAATGAAAAAAGCTACTCCTACTTAGGATTGGACTTGAATTGGAGAGTATGGAAAGTGCTCTTATACGGGCAATATGGTCGAAATCCTTACACAAAATCAAGTGATGTGGCACAAATTGGGGTTCGTTATTGGCCATTCAAATCACACAATTATTTGGTTCATATTGAATACAATCATACCTCTTCAAACGCCTATAAATCGCCTAATCCAAGAATTAATTACACCAATTTCAATCTTCCAATTGGGCATCCAATGGGAGCAAGTGTGGATGAAATTGTATTTCGACTAAGAGGAGAATGGAATCATCTCTTCGTAAGTTCTTCTACCAATTATTACTTAGCTCAATCTAGTAATTACCGACAATTACTTCCTGTTTACGAAGTAAATTCCGGAGTTAATCAGCAAGTATTGATTGAAAATGTTGAGATCGGGTACAGTTTCAATCACAGTTATGGATTGGAAATCTTCGGATCAGCTCGTTTGCGAATGCTCAAAAATCCTGTTCAAGATGGTCAATCTTATTGGATCAATGTGGGAATACGAACTGCTCTTAATAATCATTATTTCGACTTCTGATGCAAATCAAACTTCTCATAGCATTTTTATTTATGGCTGTCTTGGGGTATTCTCAAGGAGGTATTGATCGGATTCGTCATTTCAATCTAAAACCAGATAATAAAAGCATTCATCATTCAATTCAACCTCTAATACGATATACCCCAACGAGAGTTGATTCGAAAACTGACACACTCATTTTCGATGGAGACACAAGTATATTTAATACTCATTTTAGTCCAAAAGGAACTCGAAACAGAAGCTTTGCTATTCTTCCAGCAACAGATAGCTATTTTCAATACGATACCGTTATTAGTTATCGAGCAGCTATTGGGTTTAACTTCGAAAAAACGTGGGGAAAATGGTATAATCGGACCATTCTTACATCCGGGTGGAGTTTGCGAGAAGATTATACCCAAACTCATGTCGCTTTTTCTCCACTTCAGGATCGTGCCTCATTCTGGTTCACAGATATTCGAACTCGACTGGGGTACACACCCAATAAATACCTACATGTGAGTGCTGGAATAGACAATCAGTTTTTTGGGGAAGGATACCGTTCTTTAATTCAAGGAGACCAAGTAGCTCCAAATCCATTTGTTCAGTTTCGAGTAAACTTTTTAAATTTAGAATATGGACTTATTTATCAATTCTTGCATGATAATAATTTAACTACAAAAACACGCGATTGGAAATACAATACCACACATTATCTAAGTATGAATATCGGATCCAACTTCAATGTAATGATTATGGAATCGGTGATTTTTCAATCTAGAGATAGCACATACAAGCGTGGGTATGAAGTCGAATATTTAAATCCATTTGTATTCTTTCGCCCTCAGGAATACAGTTTAGGCTCTACAGATAATGTCCTCCTCGCCTTACAAACTTCTTATTATTTTGGGTCAAAAAAGCATTGTGTCTATATCCAAGTCCCATTGGATGAATTTGTATTAAAAGAAATTAAAAACCGCTCAAAATGGTGGGCGAATAAATACGGTTTGCAACTAGGAATTAAAGGTCAATTCAAAAAGTGGTCGTATTTATTGGAAGGGAATTTAGTAAGACCTTATACTTTCTCACACATTTCATCTGGGCAAAACAATGGGTCATTAGGATTACCCTTGGGACATTATTTAGGAAGTAATTTTGCTGAACTTCTAGCAACGGCGCAAATTCCATTCAAAAATTTCCAATTGACTCTTTTCTCTTCCTTCTATTTAAAGGGATACGATAATTCGGCGATTAGTTATGGTGGGGATATTTATAAAAGTTATACTTCTCATCCAAAAGAATATGGGAATACAATTGGTCAAGGCATTACCCAAAGGACTGTTTCTGTGCAAGCAAATGCCTCAACTACTTTAAATAAAATACAATTAGAATTGTATCTCCAAAGTGGCTTTCAATATTCTTGGGGAGAAATGGGTTCTAGTGCTAATCCACTTATCTGTGTCGGGATGCGAAGCAACTTATTCAACGAACGGAAAATCAGATAACAAAAAAGAGAGACCTAAGCCTCTCTTCTTTTTACCCCACAAATCACCCTCACTTAAATCCTATTTCCAATTTGTTTCAACCAATATCATTGTCAATCGAAACAAATCCGTACGAAGTAAAAGCGAACAATATGCCAAAATCTCTATTGCACATTCAAATGAACGCTAATTCCTTAACAAATAAAGAAATATATTAAAGTTGAAGGAAGGAATGCGTTAGGAAAGATGCTTGAATGATTCTCAATATGAAATTAAAGTTTTCAAAATGAAAAATTAGTGCAAAAAAAGAGGGAGGCTTACCACTTCCTCCCTCAAACTAACACACCTATGACCCGATTTTGAGAGAATTCAAGAAAGAATCTCTTTTAACCTGATACAATACAAAGATATCTTTAAAGTTAAATCAGGAATAGGCAAATTAACAATAGGTGGGAATGAAGTAACATTTGGTGTATTTTTAAGAATAAGTGAACATATCTACCCTGACAAATACACAAATTTTTAAGCGCTTTTGAAATTTTGAATTGAGGTAGGTGCAATTTCCAACTTCGATGCGTACATTTGTCGCTGTCTTAATAAAGAGTAATTATGGGTATCGGCAAAAAAGTGAAGATGTACATGAATTTCACCAAATTCAGGCTCGCATCACTTGTAATTCTCTCAGCACTTTCTGGTTATTTGTTTGTGGGAGGTCATGATGGTCTGGAAATCACCTATTTATTGATTGGCGGGTTGCTGGTTACTGCTGCTTCTAATGGTTCCAATCAAATTTGGGAACGAGAATTAGATATACTCATGAAACGCACTGGAAAAAGACCACTTCCAATGGGAGAAATGACTGTGAACGAAGGTTTGATTGTTATCGCTGCTTGTTTATTGCCTGGCCTTTGGATGTTGCATGAGTTAAACTTAGCATCCATGCTTCTTGGTTTAACCGCATTCGTGTCATACGTTTTTATTTACACACCCATGAAACGTATTTCTACATGGGCTGTTTTTGTTGGAGCATTTCCAGGAGCAATTCCCCCCATGATTGGTGTGGTTGCAGGAACAGAATCTGGAGAATTAGGTTTGGTAGCAGGAGTATTATTCTTTGTACAATTTATCTGGCAATTTCCACACTTTTGGGCCATTGCGTGGGTTTCTCACGATGATTATAAACAAGGTGGTTTTTCCTTATTGCCCTCTAAAGATGGACGAACAAAAGGATCTGCATTTCAAATAATGATTTATTCGTTGGCACTTATTCCCTTTTCGTTATTGCCTTGGTTAATGAATTGGACTTCAAGCATAACCCTTGCAATTGCTGGTGCTTGTTCGATTTTGTTCTTCCTACAATCCTATAAATTGTTCTTAAGCCTTACTGTTGCTGATGCACGAAAACTAATGTTTGCATCTTTCATTTGGTTGCCAATTGTTCAATTTTTATATGTATTCGATAGAAATCTTCCAGCAATTAAAGCTGCCTTGTTATAACACGGAACCCTTTTTTAATTAAAATATGTCACAAAACGATTACAATCAAGAATTAACCCCAGAAGTTCGGGAGAAGATGCGTAAAAATCTCATTTACGTGGGGATTTTCAGTATCATGATGTTATTTGCAGGCTTATCTTCTGGTTACATTGTAAGCGCTGGTGATACTTTTTGGGTAAAGTATAACTTCCCGCCTGCATTCTATATTTCTACTGCACTAATCATTCTTAGCAGTATTGTTCTTGCTATTGGAATCAAACTCGCACAAAAGGGAAAACCAAATATTCTTAAAACAATTGTTCCATTAACGTTCATTCTCGGGGTTGGTTTTGCTTACTTTCAGTTGAAGGGGTATCGTGAACTCAATGAAAACGGTGCTTTTTTAACTTCTAAAATCACTGTTTCTGATGGTCGTTACGGAGATTACTACGAATTGCAGGTAGATGGGAACTATATGGAGGTTGATGGAAATGATTACTTTCTAAAAGGAAAACTAGTTTCAGATTCGCAAAAGAAAGATATTGGTTTATTTGCCAAACAATTTGAAGCGATTTCAAGAGAAAAAGAATCTAAAATTACAAATTATGGGAAGTATACCATACTATACAAACACCAACCAGTAAGCTATAAAGCTGGAAAGCTTTTTATTCAAGATACCATTCAATTATCACCTGTAGATTTAATCCGTTTAGAAGAGTTTTCTTGGCATATTCGAGATGGCCGTGGTGATTTTTTTCACAAGGGAAAATATGGTAAGGATTTTAAAATATATTATAAAAACAAGGAGCTGGACTACAAAGATCGTACACTCTATTACAATAACATTCCATTAAATGCTCCTTTACAATTAAAAATGGATTCATCTTCGGATACAGCAACTTCCTATCTATATATTCTAACTTTCTTACACTTACTACACATTTTAGTTACTTTGATATTTATGCTCCGAGCTTCAATTCGCTCATTTTCAGGATCATTGGTAGCAGATAATTTCCTCCCAGTACGCACCCTTGCTATTTTCTGGCATTTTTTAGGTGTTTTATGGATCTATTTGTTGCTTTTTTTGCTTTTTATTCATTAAACTTGCACAAAAAATTATAAAATGGCTGGACACGCTACAACACATGTCGACGCTTCTACCGCTTGGAACGGGAAAGTTTCTCCGTTTAACGTAAGTTACGGGAAGCTTATGATGTGGTTTTTCTTGGTATCTGATGCATTGACATTCGGAGGATTGTTAGTTGCTTATGGTTATACGCGCCACACCACTCAGAGCGCTTGGCCGATTGGTGAAGAGACTTTTGACTCCTTGCCTTTCTTAGGTCATGGTTATCCATTAATTTATGTCGCATTAATGACGTTCATCTTGATTGTATCATCTGTAACGATGGTTTTAGCAGTTGAAGCTGGTCATAGAATGGACAAAAAAGGGGTGATGAAATGGATGATTGCTACAATCATTGGTGGTTTCTTCTTCTTGGGTTCTCAAGCTTGGGAATGGTCTCACTTTATTCACGGTTCTCATTTTGGAAGCGTTGAAATTATGTCTGGTGAGCACACTGGATCTCGTGCAATTGTAAAAGGGCACTTCGGAGATTTAGAAAGCTTTACTGTTGTTCAAGCTGGAAAACACCACAAAGTAGGTGATGTGATTAAAGAAACTCCTGACGAATTATTCCACCATTTCCGCACAGCGGTTATGAATGGAGATGTAAAAGACGGAAAAATCACCCTTCACGATGGTTCTGTTGCAACTTGGAAAAAACAACATGACCACGAGATGAAATTAATCATCAAAACAGATGGAAATGAGCATTCTTTAGCAAAAGTTACGGTTGTTAAAGGAAAAGATGCGGAAGTGAAATATTGGGAATCTGTTAACTCTGGAAAAAAAGGAGCTATTATTTATGGTGCTGATTTAACAAGCAACGAATATGGTCCTTCTCAATATGGTCAGTTCTTCTTCTTTATTACTGGATTTCACGGATTCCACGTATTCTCTGGAGTTATGATCAATATCTTAATCTTCTTAGGTGTTTCTCGTGGTACTTACCACAAACGTGGACACTACGAGATGGTTGAAAAAACAGGATTGTACTGGCACTTTGTCGATTTAGTTTGGGTGTTTGTATTTACATTCTTCTACTTAGTTTAATTTTTTAGAACGATATATCATGGAAAGAGACGATATTATTGAATACTCATTAGATGCTCACCATAGCGAAGAAGCTGGTAAAAAGATTCGTCGTAAGATTTGGTTAGTAACTGCTATTTTAACAGTAATTACTGCATTTGAAGTTGCTGTTGGAGCTTTAGTTCACCAAGATAATTCCATGTGGTGGATTGTAAAATTGCTTTTCATCGGATTAACGTTGTTGAAAGCAGGTTACATTGTACTTGTATTCATGCACTTAGGTGACGAACGAAAAGTGTTGAAATATTGTATTTTAATTCCATATTTCATCTTTATTTCCTACCTTATTTTCATTGCTTTAACTGAGGCAAATGCTGTTCACGCAGCTTGGGAAACATACGGAGGATAGTATAAAAATAATTTATTGTAGCCAATGGCTAAGTCAAATACTAAGGCCGGTTCGTTAAGAGCAGTATTTCCATTACTGCTTCTATTCGGACCGGCTCTTATTTTAATATTCATTTCCACTCGTGGTTGTGAACACAAATTCAAACAGTTGGATGACTATGGTGTAATTCCAACATATTCATTGAAAGATGCGAATGGAAAGGTTTATACCAATAAATCATTCGACAATGAAATTGTACTTTATACAACAATCCAACCTTCTTGTCCAGATTCTTGTGGAATTACCATTTGGCATTTAGATCAGTTGATTTATCAAACTCTTCGCGAAAACAAAAAGAAATTACACCATGTGAAGTTGGTATCCATTTTAACAGATGGAAACGGAAATCCAGATCAACGCATAAAAGATGTTCAATTCATGTTGAAGGACCGTGTTGAAGGATTTGATCCATCTATTTGGATTATTCTTGCTGGAGATGCAAAATCAATCTTCAACATGAAGCACAATGGACAATCTTTGCTTCAAGAAGATAAAAAATATTTTGGTGGCAATGGTTTTCAAGAATTGATGCTTTTATCGGATAAAAAGAATCATCTAAGAATGGTCTTACCTGGTAAAACGGAAGGCACCATTCGTACCATGCGCGATCACATGGCCTTGTTGGAAAAAGAATACGATATCAAAGCATATAAATTGAAGAAATCAAAGGAGAAATGAAACAGATTATTGGTCTTGCATTCATCCTAATCCTACTAGTTAGCTGTAAAACAGAAAAACAAACGAAACTTCAAGCACTTCCTTATTTTGGGAACTACGACATTGAGTTTTCTGAAACAGATGGTGTTCAAGCTGTTGATACTATCTATCCCAAAATTCCAGATTTTTCTTACCTCAATCAAGATTCCCTAGTAATTACTTCAAAATCGATGAAGGGTAAAGTTTGGATTGCCAACTTTTTCTTTACAAGTTGTCCAAGTATTTGCCCACCCATGATTTCACAAATGAAACGCTTGAATATTTTGACCCAAGATTTGGTTTCAGAGGTTCAATTCATGTCATTTAGTATTGACCCAAATACAGATCAACCATCGGTGCTGAGAGCTTACATCAAGAACAACGGAATCCAAACTAAAAACTGGTATTTTTTTACTGGAAATGAAGCTAAAACCCATCGTTTGGGCGTGATGCACTTCATGGTTCATGCAGATAAAGATCCAATGGCTGCTGGGGGATTTGCACATAGTGATGGAATGGTTCTAGTAGACAGAGAAGGATACGTTAGAGGGATTTATAGAGGAACACAAACCAAAGATGTAGATCAATTAAACAACGATTTACGCAAATTATTAGATATTGAGTATGGAATCAACACAAAGCACTAAACATGGAATTCGCAAGCTGATTATTGCGCTTTCAATCATCATTCCACTTGCAGTTGCTGCATTGTTTAAAATTAAAATTGGAGGAGTTGATTTATCCTTCTTACCCGCAATCTACGCTTGTATCAATGGAATCACTGCGATTCTTTTGATTTTAGCTTTAGTCGCAATTAAGAAAAAGAAAATCAGTCTTCATGAAGGAATCATCAAGATTTGTATGGTTCTTTCAGCCTTATTCTTGGTGTGTTATATTGCTTATCACATGACCTCAGACCCCACACTTTATGGAGATTCGAATGGAAATGGTGAGTTGGAAATGTTTGAATTAGCGAGTATTTCAGCTGCAAGCAAAATAACATATTACCTCATCTTAATTTCGCACATTATTTTAAGTGTTGCAGTAGTTCCTTTGGTACTTTTCTCCTACTTATACGCTTGGGAAGGAAAATACGATAAACACCGAAAGCTGACGAAATTTACGTGGCCAATTTGGTTTTACGTTGCTGCAACAGGTGTCATTGTTTATATCATGATTTCGCCTTATTATGCTCATTCGTAATTGCGAATACCTAATTACAAATTAAATCTGAGCGTTTAAAGCAGCAGAATTGTACTTTATACCTTTATACTTCGCGGGCATTCGGGCATTCAGTAATCAATTCAAACCTTAAAAGAGACCTTGAATTTTCAAGATACAGAATATCGGAAGGTAATACTGTGAAAGGTTTTCCTATCTTGGCTGAGGGCAACTTCCTTTTCCTCCCAATCGAAACATCAATCCAATTCCGAAAAAGGTATACCAATCTCTCGTAGCTCTATTTCCTCTTTGTGCAAAGCGATTAGCATCCAAACTTCTATTGCCTAATGCGGCAGATGTAGGACCGTTAGAAGCTGCTAAAAGCAATGGATCGGCATAGCGATAACCACCAACGTCATCCAAATAATCGGTGAATAGAAAACGAATTCCATATTCTATGTTTAAAGCAATATTTTGAGAAAGTGAAAGGCGTACGCCAACTGCCATCGGTACTCCCAGTTGAATCCGAGAATACTTTTTTCGATCTGCTAATTCAGTTCCTTGCCCTTCCGTTCCGAGTGGTTGCAATTCAACTAAACCTCCATTATAATCTGCTTTCGGATTAATCCGTGTCAATGACAATTCAGCTAATAAATAAGCCGTTCCCTTGTATTTTTTATTTCCGATTTCGAATGGAAAATAAGTCACCTCTATTCCTGTTCCAAACTCAAACAAATCTGATTGAAAAGAAAGATTTCGATTCTGAAAAAAATCACCTCTTTGTTGACTGTCATAACCTTCGATCTTACCATAAGTGAAATTTGCTCGATAAGCCAAACGTGCATTGATATTGTAGCGATAAAGTAATTGACCAGCTATATTTGTATTCTTGAAATGCGCTTGATTTAAATCGCCAATGTAATAACTTCCACCAGCCATGAATCCAAATTCGGAAAGTGACAACGCATTGTGACGATGTGATTTCTGTCCCCAAGAATAAGAAGACAAAATACCAATAATTAAAACCAGAAATCCTTTCTGCATCCTATAATAACGCTAACTCGAGTAATTAATTGTGCGCTCCTGTGGTCATCGGAACCAAAATACCTTTCTTGATTAACAACTCAGCAATCTGAATAGCATTTGTAGCTGCTCCTTTCCGCAAGTTATCGGCTACTACCCACATATTGAGAGTGTTTGGCTGACTTTCATCTCTGCGAATTCGACCAACGAATACATCGTCTTTCGATTCTGCAAAACGAGGCATTGGATAAGAATTCGTTGTTGGGTCATCTTTTAAGGTAATTCCTTCCGTTTCATGTAGCAATTTACGTACGTCTGCTAAGTCAAAATCCTTCTCGAATTCCACATTAACTGCCTCTGAATGTCCACCAACAACTGGAACACGCACTGCTGTTGCAGTTACAGAAATTGCAGGATCTAATATTTTCTTCGTTTCTTGAGTCAATTTCATTTCCTCTTTCGTGTATCCATTATCTAAAAATGAATCACAATGAGGAATACAATTTTTATCGATTGGGTAATTATAAGCCATTTCACCAGAAATTCCTGCTCGCTCATTCTCTAATTGCTGAACAGCTTTTACACCTGTCCCAGTAATAGATTGGTATGTTGAAACAACCACACGCTTCACTCCATACGCTTTGTGCAAAGGAGCCAAAGCCATCACCAATTGAATCGTGCTGCAATTTGGATTAGCAATAATCTTATCTGCAGCTGTCAAACTATCCCCATTAATTTCAGGAACAATCAATTTTTTGTCGGGATGCATTCTCCACGCCGAACTGTTATCGATTACAGTTGTTCCAACAGCTTCAAACTGCGGAGCCCACTCTAAAGACGTTTCGCCACCAGCAGAAAAAATTGCAACATCTGGTTTCATGGTAACAGCAGTAGCTAAATCAACAACTGGAAATTCTAATCCTCCAAATTCAATCATCTTACCTACTGATTTTTCAGATGCTACGGGAATTAATTCTGTAATCGGAAAGGAGCGTTCTTTCAACACCTCCATCATGACATTTCCAACCATTCCTGTTGCTCCAACAACTGCTACTCTCATAACCAATAAATTTTTGACAAAAATAACTGAAATCCAACTTTAAAAGAGATAAAAAAGTGTAAAAAGTTCACTTCAACTGCACTCAGTGTGCTTTCGGTTCAAAGGTATTTAACTAAACCGTATTGAATCAATTCTGGCTGAGACTATTGAACTAAATTTTCAAAAAATCATTACTTCATTTTATAGTTTTAACAAGCAAGCAAAGAAACCAATTGATTTTCGTACTTTCGCAGTGGAAAAAATCATTTTCTGCCGATTTGAAGTGAGGAAAAGTTCACCACACGTGACATTCAGTTCGGACAATTTTACAGAACAATTTCATGCAATTTGATGAATTAAACTTGCTTCCACATTTATTGGATGCACTAAAAGAATTAGAATACACTACTCCTACACCTATTCAAGAACAATCCATCCCCAGTTTATTACAAGGAAAAGACTTATTTGGCTGTGCCCAAACTGGTACTGGAAAAACGGCTGCTTTCGCATTGCCTATTTTACAACATTTAGATCCAGATGGTCAAGTAAAGGGTAAAAGACCAATCCGTTGTTTGGTACTTGCACCAACAAGAGAATTAGCGAATCAAATTAATGATAGCTTTAAATCCTATGGAAAACACTCCAAATTGAGATCCATGGTTATTTTTGGTGGAGTGAATCAAAATAAACAAGTTAATCAATTAAACGCTGGTATTGACATTTTAGTAGCCACACCAGGACGTTTATTGGATTTGATGAATCAAGGACATATTCAATTATCGAAAATCACTCATTTTGTTTTAGATGAGGCGGATCGTATGTTGGATATGGGATTTATTCACGATATAAAAAAAATACTTCCTCGATTACCGAAAAATAAACAAAATATCTTTTTCTCTGCAACCATTTCTCCAACGATTATGGAACTTGCAGGAACTATTTTATTTGATCCAGTAAATGTACGCGTAACACCCGTTTCTTCAACAGCAGAAATCGTAGAGCAATTTGTTTATTATGTTGAAAAAGCAGATAAACGTAATTTCCTGAAACAATTGATCAAAACGGAGAATATCTCCCATGCAATTGTTTTTACTCGAACAAAACATGGTGCAGACCGTGTAGCTCGGGAATTAACGAAGTCAGGATTGAAAGCTGAAGCAATTCATGGGGATAAGTCTCAAAATGCACGTGAAAGAGCATTGGCAGGATTCAAAAATCGAACAGTTAGTTTCCTGATTGCAACAGACATTGCTTCTCGCGGAATTGATATTGATTTACTAGAATATGTCATTAATTTTGAAATTCCTGAAGTAGCAGAAACCTATGTTCACCGTATTGGACGAACTGGTAGAGCTGGTGCAAGTGGTATTGCTTACACCCTTTGTTCAAGTGAAGAAAAAGCTTATCTAAAAGCCATTCAAAAATTGATTAATCAACAAATTCCAGAACGAACGTTGAAAAAAGCATAACGATTCAAAAAGAATTTCAATAAAACACATTCATTTACTTCTTCAGAAAGTCGGACTTTTGTATATTTAGTCCGACTTAATGATATGAAGACACTTTTCATTGTAATTACACTACTTTCCCCTCTGATTGCTTGGAATCAGGTGGTTGATGACTTTTCAGACGGAGATTTTACTGCAAATCCTGTTTGGACTGGTACTTCTGCAAACTACATTGTCAATGCAAGTCAGGAATTGCAGTTAAGTAATACCGTTGCAGCTACTTCCTATTTAACTACTCCACATTCCTTGTCTTCTTTAGACAATATGCAATGGGAAATTTTGGTTCGACAAACATTTGCACCAAGTTCCAGTAATTTTGGACGCGTTTATTTGACTTCCAGTTCGGCAGATTTATCTACCAATCCAGATGGGTTCTATTTGCAATTTGGAGAAGCTGCTGCAACAGATGCTGTTCGACTTTTCAAAATTGTTTCAGGGGTTTCTACCCAGATATGCGCTTCCCCAGATGGACAAATTGCAGCGTCATTTGCAACTCGGGTAAAAGTAATCAGAGACAATGCTGGTCTTTGGGAATTATATGTCGATGCAACTGGTGGTACTAATTTTGGAACTCCATATACTGGAACAGATGCAACTGCTCTCCTTGGAACTCATTTTGGAGTACTTCAAACCTACACTGCTTCAAATGCTACTAAATTTTTCTACGACGACATTTACATTGGAGCAGAGATTGTGGATACTCAAGCACCGAATTTGGTCAATGCAACTCCGATAACAAATACCCAAGTTGATGTACTGTTTAACGAGCCCGTTGGTGGTACAACTTTACTTCAAACGAGCAATTATAGTTTTAATCCATCAACGACGGTTTCAAGCGCTTCCATTGACGGAACAAATCAAGCATTGATTCATTTAATCCTTTCCACACCACTTACCAATGGTCAAAGCTACACATTGACAGTTACTGCCGTTGAAGATATTTTTGGAAATGTAGCTACAAATCTTACTGGAAATTTTACGTATTTAGTGGGTGAAATAGCAGTAAAAGGTGATCTATTGATCTCAGAAATCATGATAGACCCATCACCTGTAATTGGTTTGCCAGAATTAGAATTCATCGAAATCTACAATAAAAGCAATAAGTTCATTGATCTTACAGGTTGGAAAATTGGGGATCAAAGTGGTGATGGAACCATTAGTTCTGGATTCATTAATCCTGGCCAGTACAAAATCCTTTGCGCAACAGCTAGCATGACCGATTTCCCAGGTTCATCTGGCGTAAGTAGTTTTCCGAGCTACAACAATTCAAGTGATGATGTAGTTTTGAAGAATAATTCAGGAGTAATCATCGATAAAATCTCTTATTCTGATTCGTGGTACCAAGACCCAATAAAAAAAGCTGGCGGCTACACGTTGGAATTAATTAATCCGAATGATCCATGCTCAGATGCTTCCAATTGGATTGCTTCCACCAGTGGAACAGGTGGAACTCCTGGCTCGCAAAATTCCGTTTATTCGATTACTCCTGATACTCAAATTCCATCTATTACGAGTTTGATTGCTTTGAGTCCAAATTACGTAGAAATCCATTTTTCAGAAGGAATGGATTCAAGTAGTTTAGTGAATGCCACACTAACAACTTCTCCGAACTTAACTGTACAATCCATCTTTGTACAATCCGCTTTCAGCAACCAAGCAGTTATCACTTTCAACGAAAATTTAGCACTCAGCCAATATTATACACTTTCTTATGGGTCGATTAGTGATTGTTGGTTAAATAATACAACCGTTACAGGTTCTTTTGCTTTAGCAGATGTTCCTCAAGTTGGCGATTTGATTATCAATGAAATTCTATTTGATCCAGCTACTGGTGGTTCCGATTTTGTGGAAATTTATAATCGCTCTTCCAAGGTCATTAATCTAAAAGATTTATTCATTGCAAACTATAAAGACGATACAATTCAACTGACTCAAAATTATTTCATGCGCCCTGGTTCGTATGCAGTATTAACTCCAGATAGCAACTATCAAAAAGCGATTTTCCCAGAAGCCGTTTTAGGAACTTTTTACAATACTTCACTTCCTGCTTTGAATAATGATTCATCAACAATAATGCTTTTGTACAACAACTTAATTATCGATCAAGTAAGTTATTCCGAAGATTGGCACCTTTCACTCATTGATGATACGGAGAATAAAACATTGGAACGTATTCATCCGGAAGGGGCCTCATCTAGTGCTTCCAATTGGCATACAGCAGCAGAGGCTATTGGCTTTGGAACTCCAGGGAAAATCAACTCTCAATACATGACAGGAACTATATCTTCTACTTTTGGAACTACAGAACCCATTTTTTCTCCCGACAATGATGGTTTTCAAGATGTGATTCTATTTCAATACAACTTTGAATCAGGAATGACTGCCACCCTGAAAATTTTCGATAGTCAAGGGAGAGAAGTTCACACACTCTTTTCAAGTGAATTATTGGCACAACAAGGAGCTTTTAGTTGGGATGGTGTCTACTCAAACAATCAGAAAGCACCTGTTGGAATTTACATCGCTGTAATCGAAGCCTTCTCAACAAATGGTGGAAAGCAATTTGCGAAACGAGTTGGGTTTACTTTGGCTGGCAAATTAAATTGAGAATGTAAATTCTCGAATCCAGAATTTTTTGAATTCGAGAATTTACTTGTTCACAAAGATGTGAACAGATTTTTAGATAAAAGACTGATTTTAAACTAACTAGTCAATCCACATAACTCAACTTCAACATATTCGATTTTCCATTTTCTTCGATTGGAATTGATGCTATATTAATCACTAAATCGCCTTGTTTCAATAATCCTTCTTTTGCCAACAAATACTTAATATCTGCGATGGTATGATCGGTACTTACTTTCTTGTCGTAATAAAACGCGCGCACGCCCCAAACCAAACTCAACTGCGTAATGATTTGTTTGTTTCCTGTGAAGACGAAAATGGGCGCATTTGGTCGCTGAGAAGCAATTTTATAGGACGTATATCCTGAATAAGACATCGTAATGATTGCATCTGCTTCAACACGTTGAGCCAAACGACACGCATTAAAACAAATTGAATCGGAAATAAAACGCGACTGAGACTTATCTGGAAGTTGATCCTTGTGATAAATCCCATCAAATTTCTCCATTTCATCTACAATGTTTACCATTGTTCGAATGACTTCATTTGGAAATTTACCAACGGATGTTTCTCCTGAAAGCATCACTGCATCTGCACCATCCAAAACCGCATTGGCAACGTCATTTACCTCTGCGCGAGTAGGCGTAATATTCGTAATCATGCTTTCCATCATTTGAGTTGCCACAATAACTGGCTTCGCATGCTGGTGTCCTTTTCGAATCAACATTTTCTGAATCAAAGGAACATTTTGGTAAGGAATTTCAACACCCAAGTCGCCACGTGCAACCATCAATGCATCTGTTACTTTAATGATTTCATCAATATCATCAATCGCTTCTGGTTTCTCAATTTTAGCAACAACCAAAGCTTTTGCCTGACGATTGGAAATAATATGTTTCAATTCAATAATATCTCTTGCAGAACGCACAAACGACAATCCAATCCAATCTACATCATTATTGAGAGCAAACTCTAAATCTTCGCGGTCTTTTTCAGTCAATGAAGGCAATGAAATTTTGGTATTTGGAAGGTTTACTCCTTTTTTAGAGGAAAGAATTCCACCATGAATGACTTTCGCTTTGATTTCAGATTCCCCATTGGTGGATACAATTTCCATTTGTAATTTCCCGTCATCCAATAGAATGCGTTCTCCAGGTAAAACATCTCTCGGCATTAAGGAATAACTAATCCCAAATCTTTCGGCTGTACCGGTAATGCGTTCTGTTACAATGGTAACGATAGAACCTTCTTCCATCATCACTCCATTGTTCTCCATTTCGTACGTTCTAATTTTTGGACCTTGTAAATCTGCCAAAATCGAAACATTCAAACCTGTTTCTTTATTGATTTCACGAATCATATCGATACTTTTCTTGTGATCTTCGTGAGAACCGTGCGAACAATTCAAACGACACACGTTCAAACCATCTAATATCATTTGTTTTAAAACTTCTTTTTTTGCGGTAGCAGGACCTAATGTTGCTACAATTTTTGTTTTTTTCATTCGAAAATTATTAGTTCTGCGGAAGGAATGGCGGTTGCTTCAAATATATAGGCTGCCATTACACTGTTTGATTCACGAAGTTTATCAAGCAAATCATCTAATTCATGGAGGATATTTTCCCGTAGAATTAAAAAATAATCGATTTGATTTTTTTCAGGAATCAAGAATTTACCTTCCGATTTATTCTTAATTAAATACCATTCCATGTGGTCTACCTCATCGATAAACACATGGAAACTGTGTTGCGAAACAATAGAACCTTTCTTTGATTGAATCACAAATGGCTCTTCGCTTTTAGTAAGCTCCAAACCCAAAATTTTATTGATTCCCCAAGCCAATCGGTAGTCACTGTGGTGAGAACAGATTCCAATTAGTTCAAAGTCGATTGCTGTTTCTAAAGAAAGTACATGACGCTTTTGTTTGCTCATCCACTTAAATTTTGTTCACGTGAAGGTACACATTTTAGCGGAAATGGCAATAGGGAGCGTATACTGAAAACAATCATTTAATGATTCAGTAATAAAGTTGGCCAGCTTTCAAACAGTGTTTCATGCTTTTTTTCGGAGCGAAAGAAATAACTATTTTATGATATTTAATTTCAAAACAAATCAACGTTATTAGTCACAATTAGAAGATAATAGACCAGCAGAAATAACAATGCTCCAAATACAACAGTTCCCAATGCAAAAAGAGTCCAAGTCAACCATTTAGATTTATACCTCATTGGATTTTTTCGGATTCTAACTATTGAGATTATTGAAAATGTGATCAATAGTAACCCAAGAACGAGGAATACTACACTAAAAGGATTTATAGAAATCCACATTAAAGTCAGGATCATTAAAATGAAAGATCCAAGAGCAAACCAAGTGAATTTATCTACTTTTTTTGGAGCCTGTTCAACGGCAATTTTATGATTAATGGGTTCTTGTTTTTTCGCGATTTTTTTATCCCAACTTTGGAGATTTGAAATTTTTTGGGTCTTGGAGATGAGATTTTGAAATATATTTTCGGTTAGCCTATTTTCTTGATGCGACAATTCAAGTATTTGTACTGAATCAGTAGGGTGATTATTTTTGGCAATTACTTTTTGTGTTTCACAAATATTACATAAAGATTCTGTTGGATTAATTTCAATACTCAAATTTTTACTTTCATAATTCTCGTTTTTTTCAATCATTTGTTGAGATTTTCTCCATTCAATATGATACCCTGAATTAAAGTTCCGCTTTGTAATTGTACAAGCAAAGAGCATAGAACTGGTCAATAATAGAAATAGTAGCTTCATAGGAAGATGGTGTATTTAACCCCTGAAATGGGTTCATCGCTATAAGGAATGTGAGCTTTGATTTTGAACTCAATGGGGTTGTCCTTATCCAGTTTTTTGCAAGAAGCAATTAAAACAACAAATAATGTAAATAGCAGGTTTCTCATAAGTACAATTTTAATCAAATGTAGGTCAATGATTTGAAAGGTTTGTTGCGATTTTCAGTACGTGATTATTTAGTAGTTTATATCATATATTTTGTATTCTCCTGCTGAGAAATTAATCGTGTCATAATATGTTGTGGTCACATTATTTCTTGTTACCTCCCATTTCCAATACATATTTCCCATAGGAACAGAAGAGAAATCATTTCCAGTATAAGAATAACACCCCCCTCCTTGAAGGGAAAGTGCTCCTACGATATTTGAACCTTGTCCTCCTACTTGTCTCCCCATATAATATAGTTTAAAATAATCACTTGCTCCTTGGCAATTTATATTATTGATATTCAATTTCAAATTCGCACATCCCGCAAACTCAAATGTAAAGGTACCGTCGACATCATAAGGGCTATCAAAGTACTGAGTGATTTCTTTGTTGTAACAGCTGTTTTCAGGTTCAACAACACGCACAGCGTATGTTCGGTATTGTTTCTCTCGAATAATCTCAGTGGCTTCTCCATTCTCGTTTAAAAATCCAGATTTTTCGGTTTTGTATTTTTCACCGTTTCCACTGGTAGTAGATGAAACTATATAATATTGCAATCCTGCATAACGCTCACCAGTAGCAGCATTTGTAGCCGTAATATGGATGGATCGTTTCTTACCACAAGAAACGAGAAATAGAGTTCCAAATAAAATGAATAGCAGGTTTCTCATAAGTACAATTTTAATCAAATGTAGGTCAATGATTTGAAAGACTTGTTGCGATTTTCAGTACTTGATTATTTAGTAGTTTATATCATACGTCTTATACTCTCCAGGACTTAAATAAAGTGTGTCATAATAAATATTCGTAATTCCATTTCTTATTACTTCCCATTTATAGAAGCGTCTCCCCATTGGAACGTCCGAAAAATCGCTCCCTGTGTATGAATAACAGCCCCCCCCCTCTCGAATAGGGCTACCTTGAGAAACATTCAAAAATCCTACATCACTTCCATAATGATATAGTTTAAAATAATCCCCCCCCCCCTGACAATTCACATTATTAATATTCAGCTTCAAATAAGCACACTCCGCAAATTCAAAATCAAAATGCCCATTTTTGTCATTCGCCCCGTCAAAATACATGGTAATTTCTTTATTGTAACAGCTGTTTTCAGGTTCAACAACACGCACAGCGTATGTTCTGTATTGCTTCTCTCGAATGATTTCCGAAGCTTCTCCATTCTCGTTTAAAAATCCAGATTTTTCGGTTTTGTACTTTTCACCGTTTCCACTGGTAGTAGATGAAACTATATAATATTGCAATCCTGCATAACGCTCACCAGTAGCAGCATTTGTAGCCGTAATATGGATGGATCGTTTCTTACCACATGAAACGAACAGAATCCCCAATAATACAATCAATAACACCCTCATAATACGATTATTTTTTTAGTGATTACTTGTTCGTTTTCGTTCCATTTCAGGAAATAGACCCCTTTGGGTAATTGAAAAACCACATTGTTTTTAAGTAAAACTTATTTTAATAATGTATTGATATTGTCCCATACTCTCCGGGAGCTAATTCGATACTGTCTAAACCTTCTATAACGCCAGACTGCCTAATAGCTCTCCACTGAAAGTATCTTTTCCCTGCAGGAACTTTAGAATAATCTCCTCCAGTGTTTGAGAAACATCCCATAATATCATAAGACCAACCTGACCATTCAGAATAAGTGAAGCGATCTCTTATATTAAAAATATCTGTTGATCTTTCACAATTAACATTTACAATATTTTGTTTCAAATAAGCACATTCTGCAAATACAAAATCAAAATGTCCATTTTTGTCATTCGCACCGTCAAAATACATGGTAATTTCTTTGTTGTAACAGCTGTTTTCAGGTTCAACAACACGCACAGCGTATGTTCGGTATTGCTTCTCTCGAATGATTTCTGAAGCTTCTCCATTCTCGTTTAAAAACCCAGATTTTTCGGTTTTGTACTTTTCTCCATTTCCACTGGTAGTAGAGGAAACAACAAAGTATTGCAGTCCTGCATAACGTTCTCCAGTAGCACCGTTTGTTGCGGTAATAACGATAGTTCGTTTTTTACCACATGAAACAAGTAGAAACAAGAAAAGGATGAATGTGAACAGTTTTTTCATTTCATTTTTTTACAAAATTGAGGAAATAGTAGTTGCGATTTTCCATATATTGGTTATACCCTTTATTGAAAACTAATAATTGAATTCGTAATACTTATATTCTCCAGCGGCTAAAAAGATAGTGTCAGAATATGAAGTTGTTACTCCATTTTTGGTTACATCCCATGTGAAATACCAATTACCCATTGGAACTTGAACAAAGTTTGGCATGGTGTAATCCGCGCAACCATCGTAAGTAGCTGGATTATAAAATCCCACATAACCTGCTAAGTTTGTAATTCTTGTAACTTCTATATGATCCCCCCCCCCCTGACAGGAGGAGTTATAATATCTGAATTTCAAATAAGCACACTCCGCAAATTCAAAATCAAAATGTCCATTTTTGTCATTCGCTCCGCCAAAATACATGGTAATTTCTTTATTGTAACAGCTGCTTTCAGGTTCAACAACACGCACAGCGTATGTTCGGTATTGTTTCTCTCGAATAATCTCAGTGGCTTCTCCATTCTCGTTTAAAAATCCAGATTTTTCGGTTTTGTATTTTTCACCGTTTCCACTGGTAGTAGATGAAACTATATAATATTGCAATCCTGCATAACGCTCACCAGTAGCAGCATTTGTAGCCGTAATATGGATGGATCGTTTCTTACCACATGAAACGAACAGAATCCCCAATAATACAATCAATAACACCCTCATAATACGATTATTTTTTTAGTGATTACTTGTTCGTTTTCGTTCCATTTCAGGAAATAGACCCCTTTGGGTAATTCAATGTACAGCTTTTTGTTGTTTTCGGCAATGGGTCCTTGCTTAAATATTCTACCGTTTGAATCAAAAATGGAATAGTTTCCTGCAGCAAGCGGAAACAAAACGGTAAATCCTTCTGTTGCAGGGTTTGGGAAGATTTGAAGATCGATGGCAAGATTAGCTTCTTTATTGTCGTTATCCAAGAGCGAAATTTGTAGTTCGTTTGATTCTTGGTCAGATTCTGTATTGCTTGCGCTTTTTCCTCCTTCCCTTGGCCGCGAACAGCCATCACAATACTCATAAGCGTGGAATCTGCTGCCACTTTGTGTATGAAACCCAGGGGTTATATGAATACCATTACAGGCATAGGCTGTTATTTCTCCGCTCGATTCAATGATGTAGGCTCCAGTATCTGTCTTTGGAGTCACCGATGCGCCAAAAATGATACGATCGTATGCTTTGTACCAAGCTTTGTAGCGGTAATTTGGATCCCATTGCAGGTGGTTCTTACCAATTATTTTATTCTGCAGATAAACGACATCTGCTTCTACTTCATCTAGAATAAAATTGCGGGTATGTACTAGGTAAACATCGTCCATTCCATCATTTTCATCTATGGAAGCCTGCATTTTAATGTGCTCGTAGGTTTGCGGATCACAATACACCGCCTCAAAAGGAGTAATGTTGAAATGATTGGTTGGATGAGCTAAATTTGGATAACCATATAGATTAGATGCTGGATTGTTTTGAATATCAAATTGATTAAACATCAATCCTTCATCTTTTAGATTATAATACAGGTTATTATTCTGCCAAATGGAAGGGTTTATTCCCAATGCAGAAACCATTGGTAGAAAAGAAATATGTCCTTTATAGTGCTGTGTCCCCCATAATGGACCAAAAGGAAGTAGAATGTTTTGAGCTGAAGCAACCAAAATATTGATAGCCCCAACGGGAATGCCAGACAAAGGAGCTGCATTCCAATTCATAGCACCTTCGTCATAAAATTCATCCTTGTATCCACCTTGTGCTAAATCCCACTCATAGGCATTATTTGTTTTGTAGAATCGTTTAAACCATAGGGGAAAACCTAAGAACAAATACAAGTCTTCTCGTTTAAATACTTGTCTTGCTGTGCCAGATTGTGAACTGTAGATACTTCTGTTGAATGCTTTTCCACCATACCAAGCAGGGGCAAAAACGTTTTGTGAAAATAATTTCATTCCAGGGAATAACCCATATTGTGAATCGTAGTTGGCAGAATTATTTCCAGTTGATATAGCGACATTTCTGGTGAAGGTTGGAAAAGTTTTGCGCAAATCATTCATTGGGGTGAATTGATGATTGAACCAATTATCCAATTGATTGGAAATATTCAACTTTTCAGATGCAGGAGCAGGAGTAATCGTATATACATGATTATCTTCTGTTAGATTGCTACCAATAATGTGATTCATCAACATATCTTTAGATGCAGCATCCGTTAAACTTTCGTATGCAAATAAGGCAGGCATACTGAATGCATACATATCTCGATAAACAGCCTGAGCAAACATGGGTACATTTGCTCCCCAATGTGGAGAATCAAAAGGAATATAGAGACGTGTGTGGTGATGTGGCGTTCCAGTTTCCATGTGCTCTTTTTCCAGTTTCTTCAATGCATAGCGCCAATGTTGTCCGCCAGCACTAAAACCAATGACCACATTTTCCCAGTCTTCATTTGGAAAGTGTTCCTTTTTCTTTTCGTTAATAAATTTGATGAAATCCCCCAAAATACTCCCAGCATGATTAATACCTCTATTTCCTGGAGTTTCTTTGACAAAAATGACATCATATCCCATTTCTGCTAAAGAGGTCAGCAATGACTTAAAATCAAATTGATCGTAATACTTATTAAAAGATAAAAGAAATTGCGAAATAGGCCTGTAAGGCGGAGCAAAAATGACAGGACGTCTTATTTTCTCATTCACATTCCCACAACCATATAAAATACAATACTGTAAATCATTCCCGAAATACCGAACAGGTGAATCCCATTGACTTGCAGATTTTTCGGTGTTCTTATACTTATATGTCCTTGTAGAGACATAAAAAGAAAGTGTATCGGATATACTTACCCCGTTGAGCATGTATTCGATGGCAGCTTGTCCAAGTTGAAAATCTTTCAGAATGGAATAGGTGATTTGATTAGCTGTTGCTGAAAAGGGCTGAAAACCAGTTCCCATATTCAGATGAATAGAATTAATTGTAATATCCGGACTGGTAGAAATGAAGTCTTCTGTGTAATAAATGGTTCCTTGATCGTAGCCATGTTCACCATCCAGTTCCAAAATTGCTGCACTTTTCAACATTACTTTCTGATAGATTGTACTTTCATCAATACTTTCGTTCAATTTCAATTGGCTTTGATCGTTTGAGAACACTCCAAGAGTATTGAGTAGAGTTGTATCAATGCGACTTACCTGATGCAATAACAGTCCAAAAGGTTGTTTCAGCTGATCCAATCCGGAGGTGTCTCGCATGTCCAATTGAAAATTCTCCAAACGATGTAACAATGCTGTGTCAGAATACATATAGGTAGAATCAACATAGCTTAAAGCTATATCAGAATACGCCTGAAGCCAGCTCCATCCCTGAGATACACCTGAATAATCACTATATTGTAGTTGATTAATCAAAAGTGAGTCTTCTGTCATTGAACGTTCAATCAAAGCTGGACCGTAAATAGTTGGATCTAAAAGACCTAATACTGTATCAGCAACTTGCCTTCTTGTTGTAAATTGAAGGGTATCCGTTTGTCCCCAAGCCTGTGAACCCACAAGCAAGAGGAAAGCTACTAAGAACTTTCTCATAACTTACAGTTTTACAGGTTTCTGTTGTGCTTGTTGAATTTGTAAAATCAATTCCTGCTGCAAACGAATGGTTTCTTGCTGTTGTTTCACCAATTCTTCTTGAGTTTTTACCCGCTCATTGATCTGAAGCACGTATAGCGTTAATTCTTCCACCTTTTCCATCAGCATTTTACTGTTTTCAGCTATATTCAAACCATTAGTTGTCATTTCGGTTGCACTTGGCACATTGGGTAAATGCTTGTTTTGGTTGATAAACTGCTGCAGTTCGTTCAAAGGCATTAAAGAGTAATTTTTATCAAACACATAATCTGCCCAGTTGTCTAGATTCACTTTTATTTCGCGTGCATACAGCAATCCTGTGTGGTCCAACTGCATCAATTTTCGGGGTAGTACACTTGGGTTACTGCTTAGGGTTTTTTCAATCAATAGGGGGTGTAATTGGGAATTTAGATCTAGCCGCACATGAAATTTAGCATCTGGTCTCACACCAACTCCCAATCGTGGATCAGGAGAACATGGAGTTTTAATCAAAAACATGCGTTGCGGATTGGCTGTAGCTTGCCAAAAAGGAGCGGTTTCAAGGAGATTACCGTGTATATCTGTTGCACAATTCGTTGCTGGTTCAGAACGATAGAGCAGACTCTTCAAATCGCCGCCATTTTTTACTTTGCCCAAAGCATCAATCGTTAAGATCCCATCTTCTGGAAGACTTGTATCTCCCAAGGATTTGATTTGTAAGTTGCCTTCTTCTAAGAAGACGTTTTTAGATGCATGTAGGTCATCTCCCAAGAGGGTTTTTCCATCTACACGTAAGTCGCTTTTAATGTGTGCATCTCGGTCAACGATCATCGAATCGCGAACAGTTAGCGTAGAATCGATTCGTGCTGACCCATTCACGGTAAGTCGTTCAGAGGGTGATGTTGTTCCAATACCTACATTTCCAGTTGTCGGAAGTGTGTTGGATTGAGCAAATGATAGTGCAGAAATGCAGCTAAAGCCGAGCATTAGTAAGCCTTTTAAAAAAATGGGGGGGGGGTAAAATTTGTGGTTTTCATGAGTAGTAATAAATTAGTTGCGATTAAATCTACAACTTATTCAATTACCAAGCATCAGTATAAATACCGAAAAGCCATTGCGGGAAACCACATTTTTTGTTGTGAAAGAGAAAAGAGTTTACAATTCCCCCATCAAAATCAAGGTCTCTTTTGCTGCCGCTTGCTCAGCTAGTTTTTTGGAATTTCCACTACCTTTTCCGTAGTTTACAGAATTTACCTGAACAATAACCTCGTAGAACCAAGTCCCGTGATTGTTCTCTTCTCTCAATACAACAAATTCCAAAGCCAATCTTCGTTTCTGACTCCAAATAAACAATTTGGATTTAAAGTCAATTTCTTCTTCCAAGATTTTGTTCAGATCAACATACTTGCGGAAGATGTGGTTGTAAATAATTTTCTTGGTTTCCTCGTAAGAACTATCCAAATAAATAGCTCCAATGATGGCTTCGAAGGCATTTCCTTCCAAAGAAGATAAATTAATTGATCGACCTTTGTTGTAGCGAAGAATAGAGCGCAATTCGAGTTCTTCTCCAATTTCAGAGAGTGTTTTACGCGAAACGACTTTTGATTTTACTTTGGTCAAATACCCCTCGTCTTCTTCTGGAAATCGTTGAAACAAGAATTCAGCAATGATGGAATCCAAAATGGCATCTCCGAGGAATTCCAAACGCTCGTTGGAAAAATCTTTTTGTCCATGATAGGCAATGGAACGATGAGTTACCGCTTGATAAAACAGTTCGATATTCTTTGGTCTATATCCAAAGCGATTTATAAAAAATCGAATGAATGCAACGTCTTCAGGAGACCTTTTTTGCTTGAGAAATGGTAATCTAAATTTCACCTAGATTTTACCCTTTATACTTTCGCACAATCACAGAAGTGTTGTGACCACCGAAACCAAAGGTGTTTGATAAGGCAACATCCACAGTACGGTGCTGAGCTTTATTAAATGTAAAATTCAATTTGTTATCAATTTCTGGATCATCTGTAAAATGATTGATCGTTGGGGGAACAACATCATTTTGAACAGCTAGAATACATGCAATTGCCTCGATAGCGCCTGCAGCACCCAATAAATGCCCAGTCATTGACTTTGTGGAGCTGATATTTAGTTTGTAAGCATGTTCACCAAACACTTGCATGATTGCTTTTGTTTCAGCCAAATCACCAAGGGGTGTAGATGTACCATGAACATTCACATAATCAATTGCTGTTGGTTCCAACTCTGCATCTTCCAATGCAGCAATCATTGTGTTTCGTGCGCCAATTCCATCTGGATGCGGAGCGGTCATGTGATAAGCATCGCCAGACATTCCACCACCAAGTATTTCAGCATAAATAGTTGCTCCACGTTTAATAGCGTGTTCGTACTCTTCCAAAATAAGTGCACCACCACCTTCACCCAACACAAATCCATCTCGATCTAAATCGAATGGACGAGAAGCTGTTTCTGGTGAATCATTTCGAGTAGACAAAGCTCTTAAAGCATTAAATCCACCCATTCCCATTTCATTGACTGCAGCTTCAGATCCACCTGTAACAATTGCATCTGCTTTACCCAAACGAATCAAATTGAACGAGTCAATGATTGCATTTGTAGCCGAAGCGCAAGCAGAAACAGTTACGTAGTTTGGTCCACGTAAGCCATATTTAATGGAAATATGACCTGCAGCAATATCTGCAATCATTTTAGGGATAAAGAATGGATTGAACTTTGGAGTTCCATCTCCTGCAAAGAAATTTTGAGACTCATCCTGAAAGGTTTTTAGTCCACCAATTCCAGAACCCCAAATAACACCAATTCGGTCTACATTTGGGTTAGATTCCATCAATTTAGAATCAACCATGGCCTCTGTAGCAGAGACCATGGCGTATTGTGAAAATTGATCTAATTTCCGTGCTTCTTTTTTGTCGATGTGATCTTCGACATTAAAATTTTTAATTTCACAAGCAAATTGCGTCTTAAACTTAGAAGCATCGAATTGTTGAATTGGAGCTGCACCACTCTTCCCATTAAGTAATCCATCCCAAAATTCTGCAACAGTATTACCAATTGGCGTAATAGCGCCCAACCCAGTTACAACAACCTTCTTTAGCTCCATAAATGTTTAATTCGTTTTAAATGCTCGGAAAACTAAGATCTCTTAGTTAGCGTTTTGCTCGATATAAGAAACTGCGTCACCAACTGTTTGAATGTTCTCAGCTTGATCATCTGGAATAGCGATGTTGAATTCTTTCTCGAATTCCATGATCAATTCTACAGTATCTAGTGAATCAGCACCTAGATCATTTGTGAAGCTTGCTTCGTTTGTTACTTCGCTCTCTTCAACTCCTAACTTATCTACGATAATAGATATTACTCTTGATTTGATATCAGACATCTCAATTCTTTTATAAGGTTTTTCAGCTTGCAAAGAAAATAGGAAATGCGATAAAAACAAAATATAAAGTGACTTAATTGCATAATAAGTCTTTGAAAAATCTTGTTTTCAGCTTGTAATCCGCCTGTGCTGTGTCATTTGGATTATGTAACTTTGTGCCATGAACAAGAAATCCATAGCGCTATTCGCATCTGGTAATGGCTCAAATGCAATAAATTTGATTCATTTCTTTCAAAATCACCCCAAAATTGAGGTGAAAACACTCCTCTGCAACAGAGAAAATGCTCCGATTGTGGAAAAAGCCAAATCTTTAGGAATAGAAGTACTCCTATTTTCCA
This sequence comes from Fluviicola taffensis DSM 16823, assembly GCF_000194605.1. Taxonomy (NCBI): domain Bacteria; kingdom Pseudomonadati; phylum Bacteroidota; class Flavobacteriia; order Flavobacteriales; family Crocinitomicaceae; genus Fluviicola; species Fluviicola taffensis. The sequence continues at coordinate 2,177,139 of NC_015321.1, read as the reverse complement.
ACGAAGAGTTTGAAAGCGGATTAACGGTTCTTCAAGAGTTAGATTACCGAGCTATTGATTGGATTATTCTAGCTGGATTTTTGCGAAAAATCCCTGTAAATATTATTCGTGGATATCATAATCGCATTGTTAATATTCACCCCTCACTGCTCCCGAAGTTTGGCGGACAAGGAATGTATGGAAAGTTTGTGCATGAAGCTGTAATCGACGCAAAAGAGTCTAAAAGCGGTATTTCTATTCATTTAGTAGATGAGGAATTTGACAAAGGAAAAGTGTTGGCGCAATTTGACACACTAATTGAAGAAAAAGATACCCCAGAAAACCTTGCAGAGAAAATTCAACTACTTGAACACAAACATTTTCCTATTATTGTGGAACAAACGATTTTAAACAACTGAGTGTATGCTTAATTATTTCACTGCTTTTAACTTTGGCGAACTTTTCAAAGCTTCGATGGTCCTATTTGCGGTTATTGATGTCATTGGGTCAGTTCCTTTAATTATCAAAATTCAAGAACAAAGCGGAGATATTCATCCAGCACGAACCAGTTTTGTATCACTTGGAATCATGATTGGATTTCTCATTTTGGGAGAATCTATCCTGAAATTATTTGGAGTTGATGTTGGTTCATTCGCCGTTGCGGGTTCCTTAATCTTATTTGCAATGAGTTTAGAAATGATTCTTGGAGTCCGTTTGTTTCGCGATTCTGTTTCTGGAAAAACTGCAAGTGTTGTTCCATTGGCTTTCCCTATTATTGCAGGGGCCGGAACAATGACAACGTTAGTTTCTCTTAGAGCAGAGTTTCAAAATATTAATATCGTTTTGGCGATTCTTTTAAATGTCTTATTGGTTTACACCGTTTTGCGTTTAACTAAACGTATCGAGCGCATTCTTGGTCCTGGAGGAATTGCCATTATGAAAAAAGTGTTTGGAATTATTTTGCTTGCAATTGCAGTGAAACTATTCACTACCAATATCGCTAAGATTATTTTGAATATAGAAACAGAAAAGAAAGTTCAAAAGGTGGAAATTGTACATGCTCCTCAACAGGATAAACCAAATACACCAAGTGAGCAAAAGGATTCAACACTGAACCAGTAGGGTGCTTATTTGTCAGTTATTTTGCGGGAAAATCAATTGATATCCCAACCCGTTTTCTCTTAAAACAGTCAGTTTGGCTCCAATTTGATTTAAGTGATTCATAAAATTGAAAATTCCAAAAAAGCCCAGATCCTGTATGTAAGGAATCTGGGCTTTTACTTTATGTGTTTTTATCTTAGTCTTTAATCAAGAACTGGAATCTATCCAAGTTTTTCAATGCGATACTTGTTCCACGTGCTACAGCTCTCAATGGATCTTCAGCTATATGGACAGGTAATTTTGTTTTCTCATTGATACGACGATCCAAACCACGCAACATAGAACCACCTCCTGCTAAGTAAATACCTGTTTTGTAGATATCAGCAGAAAGTTCTGGTGGCGTTTGTTCAAGAGCACTTAAAATTGCTTCTTCGATTTTAGAAATGGTTTTATCTAAAGCGTGAGCAACTTCTGAATATGTAATGATAATTTCTTTTGGAATCCCTGTCATTAAATCGCGACCACGAACTGCATAATCAGCTGGCGGATTGTCTAATTCAGGAAGGGCAGCACCAACTTCAATTTTGATTTGCTCTGCAGTACGCTCACCAACCAAGATGTTGTGTTGACGACGCATGTATTCTTCAATATCGGAAGTAAAATCATCACCCGCAATACGAATAGACTTATCACAAACTATTCCACCCAAAGCAATGACAGCAATTTCAGAAGTACCACCACCGATATCGATAATCATATTTCCCATTGGTTCTTCCACATCGATACCAATACCGATTGCAGCAGCCATCGGCTCGTGAATCAAATAAACTTCTTTTGCTCCCGCATGTTCAGCAGAGTCACGCACAGCACGTTTCTCAACCTCTGTAATTCCAGAAGGAATACAGATAACCATACGAAGTGTTGGGTTAAATAATCGTTTCCCTGGATTAATCATTTTGATAAATCCACGAATCATTTGTTCAGCACTTTGAAAATCTGCAATTACGCCATCTTTCAACGGTCTAACTGTTTCAATCAATTTGTGTGTTTTTCCGTGCATCTGTTGTGCCTTCTTACCGATGGCCACAACTTTACCCGTTTGTATATCTTTTGCTACAATTGAAGGTTCATCAACCACCACTTTGTCATTCATAATGATCAGTGTGTTTGCAGTTCCTAAGTCAATAGCAATTTCTTGTGTCAGAAAATTAAACAATCCCATCCTAGCGCGCTCCTTTTTGCGTTTCTTTCCCTTATTCGTAAATTCTTGGAAAGTGTTACAAAATTAGACTAAATAAATTGAAAAAAGTCTAAATCTTTCATCAATTTGCAGAAAGAATTTTGAAATTCAATAAATTGTTTTAGCAACTACGCTAAATCATTCAAAAAGTGTTGGTTTTACTCAAGAATTGCGAACCTCATAAAACAAAAAAGCCCAGTCATTACCGACTGAGCTTCCAACTATTTTTAGAATTAATGCTTAAAATGTCTATTTCCTGTGAAAACCATCGCCAACCCGTTCGCATTGCAGTAATCAATCGACAATTCATCTTTGATAGAACCACCCGGTTGAACAACAGCTGTAATTCCAGCATTTTGGGCAATTTCAACGCAATCTGGGAAAGGGAAAAATGCATCAGATGCCATTACCGCTCCGTTTAAGTCGAACCCGAAATTTCGTGCTTTTTCAATGGCTTGTTTCAATGCGTCTACGCGGGAGGTTTGACCTGTTCCACTTGCAATTAACTGCCCGTTTTTAGCGAAAACGATTGTATTCGACTTTGTGTGCTTCACCAATTTATTCGCAAAGATTAAATCTTCTACTTCCTGAGCAGTAGGAACCGTTTTTGTTTTAGGCTCAAAATTCGTTGCAGATTCAGACAATAGATCTTTTTCTTGCTCCAAAACTCCATTCAATAAGGTTCTAAATTGACGGTTTGGCAATTTGACTTGTTTTTGAACTAAAAGAATGCGATTCTTCTTGCTTTTCAAAACCTCTTCCGCATCTGCATCAAAACCTGGTGCAATCACTACTTCACAAAACAAATCGTTGATTTGATTAGCCGTTGCTAAGTCAATTTTGCGATTTGCAATTAAAATTCCTCCAAAAGCAGAAGTTGGATCACCAGCTAACGCATCTGCATAAGCTTGAGCCAAAGTAGGACGAGTCGCTAAACCACACGCATTGTTGTGTTTTAAAATTGCAAAAGTTGGATCATTTTTCTCAAATTCAGCCATCAATTGCACTGCTGCATCTACGTCTAACAAGTTGTTGTACGAAAGCTCTTTTCCATGAAGTTGATCAAACATAGCGGAAAAATCTCCGTGAAACCACCCTTTTTGATGTGGATTTTCTCCATAACGAAGTGATTGACTCTCTAAAATACTTTGCTTGAAAACAGGAGTTTCATTATCTGCATTGAAATAATTAAAGATGTGCGTATCGTAATGAGAAGAAACCATGAATGCCATTTTAGCAAACTGCTTTCTTTGATCAATTGTTGAAGAAGCTCCTTGTCCATTTAAAATTTCCAAAAATGCTGCGTATTGATTTACTGAAGGAATAATAACCACATCGTTGTAGTTTTTAGCTGCAGCACGAATCAATGAAATTCCACCAATATCGATTTTCTCAATAATGGATTGATGATCTGCTCCAGAAGCAACCGTTTCTTCGAACGGATATAAATCTACAATTACTAAATCGATTGTAGGAATATTGAATTGTTTTGCTTGGTCTAAATCAGCTTGAAGATTTCTTCGGTGCAAGATCCCGCCAAAAATTGCGGGATGTAATGTTTTCACACGTCCACCAAAAATTTCAGGATACGATGTCATTGATTCAACTGGTACAACCGGAATACCCAATCCTTCAATGAACGTTTGCGTTCCTCCTGTAGAATAAATCGTTACCTTTTCTTCGTTCAATTTACGTACAATTGGCTCTAAGCCGTCTTTGTAATAAACTGAAATTAAGGCCCCTGTAATTTTTTTAGTGTTTTCCATATCCATAACTTGTTCCTTCCAATCAATCTGATTCGAGGGCGCAAAAGTACCGATTTTAAATGGAAAATCGTTGTAGTTTTTAGATAATTAATTACCATCACTTTAGAAGGAAATAAACACATTAAAATTACTTACCTTGGTAAATGGTGGATAATCGTGCACTTATCCCACTAAAGGATAAAATAGGAAAAGCCAGCTACCTAAATCCTTTTCTTCTGGTTTTAAACAGCGCATTATTCATATTCGTGTAACTCAAAGAAAATTCTAAGCTTCCACCTTTATAACCATAACGCAAAGCAGAAAGAGTAAAATCATAAGAAACTCCAAAATGAAATCCTCTCCAATCAATTTGCATTGTTGGAGCAATTGCATCTTTTAAACGTGTGTAAACACCCAATCCGAAAAAGGCATCCTGACTGAATCCTGTAATTTTACCGCCATCTTGAAAACGTCTTCTTAAAATCAATCCTAAAATAGATTCGTAATGTCCACCTTGAATGAACTGAGCAAATTGCGCATCAAAAGCCAATTTTGAATTGGGAATATCCATCGAATATTTAACCATTCCAACATACTTACGCGCCAATTGCTCTTGGGAACCTGTACGATATCTCATCATAGGCCCATTCAAATGATATCCAGCAAATCCAATTTGAAACTTGACATCATTATTACGCGCGAATGTTGTTTGCCCTCCATCAAATTGGTAAAAGACTCCAGCTGAAGCATCGATGTATGCAAACGAACTAAGAGTTCCTGTTTCACCACTAGCAATTGTAGGGTCGTAAGCCCCATTTCCATTCCATTGGGAATCATAAATCAACCGAGACATATCACCCGTTCGATTTCCCATTCCTGCTTGAATTCCAAGTGACAATTGGCTTCCTGCTCCCACGGGTAGAATTCCTGAAACCGTTAATGACCCATTTTGCATTCCATAGCCTGATTTACCCGCAATATCGTTGTAAAACTGAAGTCCAACTCCTAAATGAGCTTTGGGTTTTCGATCACTTTTGAAAAAATTTGCATCGGCAGTAATCCCAGATGTCATATAAGTTGCACCTCCTGCCAGCCACTGATTCCGATGTTGAATCGCTATTCTTTCCCAACCATCGTAAACACCAACCGCTCCAGGATTGAGTAAATTTGGCGCTTGAAGAATTTGCGTTACATGAAAATCTTGGGCACTTGCTGACAAGCCAGTCAAAACTACAAGTGCCGTAAATATCCTTCTCTTCATGATTACCTTGTTACAGTGATATTACCTGAATATGTTTCCTTCTTACCATTCGTAAAAACAACATTTGCCTGGAAAGCATAAACGCCTGTGTTTAATTTCTCTCCATTGAAAACTCCATCCCATTTGAAATTTGGATCAGAGCTAACAACCATTCTATTCCCCCAACGGTCATAAACATACCAAGTAAAGGATGCAACATCGCGTCCAATTCGAGGAGCTAAAAAGTCATTTAAACCATCATTATTCGGTGAAAATGCTGTTGGCATATGGAATCCTAAGAAACACATTTCTCCAACAGGATTCGGATCACAAGAGTCTAGCGGATCTGTTCCATTTGTTACTTCATCTCCATCATTGATTCCATCTCCATCTGTATCTGGATTGTTTGGATCGGTGCCATACACAACCTCACTTCCATCTAAAATTCCATCTCCATCTGTATCTACATTACAAGCTGGGGTAGCATTTGGAGGAGAACAAGGATCTAAAGGATTTGTCCCATTGGTAACCTCATCGCCATCATTAATTCCATCCCCATCTGTATCAGGATTGGTCGTATTTGTACCAGCAGTGGTTTCTTCCGCATTCGTCAATCCATCACCATCTTGATCACATGGACCTGCATTTGGATTTGGAATACATGGATCTGTATTTGCAGGATCTGATTCGTCATTCACCCCATCACCATCCGTATCTGTAGTACTAGGCTCCAATGCGTCAATGATTCCGTCACCATCTGAATCTAATGGTGTTGAAGGATTTGAACCAATTTCGGCACAATCATTTTCACCATCTCCATCTGTATCAGCCACATTCGGATCTGTTCCTGCAATAACCTCGTCAGTATTCAAACAACCATCTCCATCAATATCCGGATTATCAACAATGAAAACTGCCGTGATTGTTACTGGAGCAACAATATCCATCGAATTTGTATCTTGAGCTATTGGTGCTGTAAGCGTATTTGCAGTGTGTTCCCAATGAGAGAATACATAACCAGTTAATGGCTTGGCTATTAAATTGGTTTGAATACCTCCAAAATAGTTTGCATTCCAAGGATAAGTAGGAGCCCAAACAGAGTTTACTTTAACCTCTCCAGAAAGTGCAGGACTAACCGTCACTACGATTGCACTTGGACCTGTAACTTGATAACAATCCACCAAACCTTGGTTTAATGCTGTACAACGCAAATTGATAAAATTCCGCATTGCCTGAACGTTAGCTTGCCACCCTGCCACTGTTCCTCCCCATCTAGTGCAATGTTGAGCCATTTCTGGAGCTATCTGATTGACCATGCTGTCTAGCAAATTATTCATGTACGCACACGAGAAATGAGTATTTACCAAATCAATATATCGGGAAATATAATACTGTTCAACTACCGGATTTTCATCAATTAATTTCTGAATAATATTTGTGTGTCCTTGTCCTCCTGGATTTGGAAGGTTTTCTGCTTGACATGGATTAGCGTTGGCACTTGGATCAGGAATGTTTGTAAAGTTGATATAATGTCCGAAACAAGCATCCATATCCCAAAGAATATAACGCCATTTCTTCTTGTCGCCGTTCGGATCCATTCCACGCCACCAGCCAGTATTCCAATTCAACCAGTCTTGGCTAACGATATAGGAGTTGATGACAAAATAGTCAACCAAAGATTCCCAGTTCAATTGGCTATCCACATACGTGAAATTGGCAGCAACACCCATATTATTGGTGTTGATATAATTTCTCAATGCGTTCCAATCTGGAAGTGCATTCGGAGCTCCATATTCTTCCCAGGTAGTCCCCCAGGTTTTCAAATATTGTAAGTTAAATTTATCCTGATTATAATAGTGTTTGGTGAAATCTGCATCATCTGCTTTTTCACGCAATTCGTAGACTCCCCAGTATTGTCCGTTCAAATAAACAACGCATGGTCTCCAGGTACGCTCGTCCAGCTTCAGGTCAGCACGCTGAGAAAGTGTATGCACAAAAGCATCGCGGATATGTGCTCCTCCTGTTTCGAACGGATAATTGTCACTTGCTGCAGGTTTTAAAATTAAACGCTGAAATTTATCCCGATTTTCAGTTGGAAAGATTTGGTGCTCAATTTCATGATCGTATCCGTATTGATCTCTCATAATAAAATCGAAACCTCTTTGTGGATAAGCCCAAGAGTCATTACCGTGTTTGTTAAACTGCCCTTCCCCTTTACCAGCAAATGATTTATCAGCCTCCCACAATTCAAAAAATCCCTGAGGCTCTATTTGAGTTCCATTCAAAAGAGTTGCCACCGAATTAGGTCCAGCACCAGCAATTGACACAACAGGAACTGTGTGATTGACATTGATGAAATAAGTCCCTGACATCGTAAAACTTACTTGATTCGTCGAAAATGCTTTCGCACGTAAAACCTTCGTAGAAGTAATCGCAACTGGTGTAGAATACAAAGTAGAAGTTGCTGTAGGTTCAGAACCATCTGTTGTATACCGAATCGTTGAACCAGCATCTGGACAAGTAATTGTTACATTCTGGGTTGTTGTATAAAACCCTGCAGCTACGCTAAATACGGGTGTTGATGTGTAAAAATTAATCCCTCCAGTATTTGAAGCCAGTGGAGTCGGTGTTAAAAACAATCGCCAAGTAGCCGCACCATTCGTTTGGCGACCAATTGAATGATTTTGCTTGGTCATTTGTGTAAACTCAATGAAATCAACAGTAACATTCGCGGGACTTGTCAAAATAAACCACTCATTGGAAGTTTGTGCCAAGTTAAAATTTGGATGGATTTCATTTCCACTAACAATTCCTCTTCCGCTACAATAAATCATTTTGTAACCACCAGCAGCAATTGATCCAGAAGGGATTTGCCATTTTGTGGGATTGTTGTCATTATCAGAAAGGTAATATCCAGTTAAATCAACCGCACTCGCACCAGCATTGTATAATTCGACCCAATCTTCTCGTTCACCAAAGGCATCTGTTGGACCGGCAATATTCGAACAAGAATATTCATTGATAAAAACTTGAGAGCTTGCTACCTTAGATAAAAGAAGTAACAAGAAGAAGAATAGTGTTTTAGAGAGAGTGTGTAGTTTCATGGGTAGTTTCCATTTAAGAGTGTATAATTTTACGAATCTTTTATGTTATAATCCAAACACTAGACGTATTATTTCACGAAAAGTAGCTAAAAAGTTCATTTTTATTTTACAATTACTTATTTCAAAAGTATTATTTGATTAAAATTCTCTTAATATTGTGACTCTATTTAAACTCGACTAATGAAAAAAATATTTTTTGGAATTGCAATTATCGCTGCAATTTCTTCTTGCAAAAAAGTAGAAGGTGATGGCGGAAGGGCATCAATCACTGGAAATGTTCTTGTTAGCGAAACACTTTATATCAATGGTCAAGAGGTCGACACCGTTACTTATAGTGGTGCAAAAGAAGATATTTACATTGTTTACGGCGAGGGAAATACCATGTATAACGACAAGATTGAAGCCTCGTACGACGGTTCTTTCAAATTCGAATTTTTACAACCTGGAACATATACTATTTTTGGCTACAGTGAGATTTTACATAAAGGAAATAACATTCCCAATAACGACGATGACTACAAAACCTTAGAAGTTGTTAGTAAAACGATTACAATAAGTAAGAAGGAACAAGGTGATTTGGGAACCATTACACTCCTAAAAAATTGGTGATGAAATCACTTATTTCAATAACACTCGTTCTGTGCATTTATTCCATATCTTGGGGACAACAAAGCACCAGAGGGCAATTTTGGTTTAGTGCAGGAATAAAGCGCGAAATAAAATACGATTTAGAAGTCAATTTGAATACCAACCTTCGTCTCAACAACTTTGGGGAGTTGGCTACCTTGTATCAAGAAGCAAGTGTTAAATACACCAAATTAGATTGGTTTAGACCTTCTATTGAATACCGAATCATAACCAACTATGATGAGCGCAGAAATTACGACAATAGTCACCGCTTAAATTTCAATGCTGATTTTAGACACAAAATTGAACAAATCAAATTTGGGGCTCGTTTGAGGTATCAAATGTACATTGGAGGGTTTGTTTCCACTGGAAGTGATTTAGATCCTGCTTTCCGAATAAAACCTCATGTTGCTTGGGATAGACCAAAATCTAAAATTACTCCAGAAGCCTCTGTGGAATTTTTCTATAACCCAAATTTTGGACCTTATGGAAATCGATTTAATCGGGTTCGTTATGGATTAACACTTGATTTTGATCTTCCGAAATCGAACAAAATTAGTTTGACTTACTATTACGGACAGAAATTCAGTTCAAAAAATAATTACAGCGAACATATTCTTTCTTTGGAGTACACTTACGAATGGAAAAAGGCTAAGAAGAAAAAGAAAAAGGAGGAAGAAATTATTGAGGAATAGTCTTTCAATTCAAAGAACAACGTGGTCATTCACGAACCACTCCGCACTCGAAACAATCTGAATCACATGTTCAGTATTTAGAATAATACATCCCTTCGTTGACTATCTAATTTTAACAAGATAAACAACAACATCGAGAAGGACATTAAAGAGGATCCTCCGTAGCTAAAGAACGGTAAAGGAATTCCGATTACAGGAGCCAATCCAATGTTCATTCCGATGTTGACCGCAAAGTGGTAGAAAACAATCATTGCTACACAATAGGCGTAAACGCGATTAAATGTAGACCGTTGGCGTTCAGCAATGACAATTATTCGGAACAACATTCCCATAAAAAGTCCTACAATAGCGAGGCTTCCCATAAAACCCCATTCTTCCGCAAGTGGGCAAAAGATAAAATCGGTTTCACTTTCAGGAACGTGATTTGAACGCACACTTGCAACACTTGCTTTGCGATAGCCCTTTCCAAACATTCCTCCAGAGCCAACGGCTGCCATTGCTCTGTTGCGGTTGTAATCCTTTCCATCATCGTCTTTGCGAAGACCAAGTACCAATTCAATACGATCCTTTTGGTGAGGGGCTAAGCTTGAAAAGGAAAAATTCACAGTTGTAGAAACGGCAACGGATAAAAACCAACCCGTAATGATGATTAGTAAAACCCGTCGAAGATCTCTTTTGGAAGAAATCCATCTCAAAACTAAATAAGCAATGAGCGCAATGACCGTAATCACTGTAATTACTCCATAAAATCCAGGAATTAATACACCTGGTAAGAACGTAAATTCATACTTGTTGCTGCTCATCAGCAAGGTTACAATGGAAAGAAAAACGACGTAGAAAAGAATCGGAATAAAGTGACTTCCAACCCATGTTTCTTTAAAACGAACTCCCGGAATAATATTTACCAATTTCAATACCAATGGATCGAAAGTGATTCCTTCCCGATATAATACAAAAAAGAACGAAGTGAAAACAACAAATGTTCCAGCATCTGGTTGTAGTAAAATCATTACCATCGGAACCATTACAATCGCTAGTGCAATCAATACTGTTTGCACATTTTGGTTCTTCACGTTTACCGTTGAAATATAGCGCGAAAGAACAATTGCGGTTCCAATTTTCATGAATTCCGCAGGTTGAATTCCCATTGTACCAATTCCCAACCAAGCTCTTGCTCCATTAATTGGCGGTGTAAATAAAACAACTATCAATAATGAAAAACAAAACAAATAAATAGGAATGGCAAATTTTCGATAAATGTCTGAATCAATCAAAAACACCAAAAAGCCGAGGAAAATAGAAATTCCAACCCACATAATCTGCTTTCCATACTTTTGAGAAAAATCAAAAATATTGGGATGGTCGGGATCGTATGCTGCTGAGTAAACGTTGGCAATTCCCATACCCAACATAATGACCACTATTGAAAGTAGCCACCAATCCACATGTTGTGTCAAGGAATCTTCTCTTCTCATTTACTTTTCTTCGTAATTAATTCTTCTTTGTTGAACCGCACTAACGCTTGTTCATTTTTCAAAAGCGAACTCTTTCAAATAATCATCCGCTCTTTGTTGAACTGCACTAACGCTTGTTCATTTTTCAGGGGTTTCACCCCTTCTTCTTTTTGGGCCGCGCCTTAATGTTCAAAAGGTTCGCATTGACGATCATTTGTTCCTTTGCTTTATCTTTCACTTTCCGGTGAATGTACTTTTCCATCATCAAACTTGCAGTTGGAGCAGCCCAAACACCTCCGAAACCGGCATTTTCTATAAACACAGCGATTGCGATTTTTGGGTTTTCCATCGGTGCAAATGCAATGAAAACCGAGTGATCTTCCCCATGCGGGTTTTGTGCCGTTCCCGTTTTTCCGCAAACCGTCATTCCTTCTACCTGTGCTTTTTTCGCGGTTCCGCCCGGTTCGTATACCGCTCTTCGCATTCCTTCAATAATCGGGTCAAAATTGACAGCGTCTACCTTGGTTCTGTGGATTTTTTTGAACTGCGGAAGTGGTCCTTTATTTCCAATCGAACGGACAAAATGCGGGGTGTAATACCAACCTTTATTTGCTATAATTGCAGCAATATTGGCCATTTGAAGCGGTGTTACTTTCACCTCTCCTTGTCCGATGGAAATAGAGCGAATCGTTGAAAATGCCCATGTATTGTGTCCGTACCATTTATCGTAATAAGCAGAATTTGGAATTAATCCAGAGCGCATTCCAGTAACATCTGTTTCAAATTGGCTTCCCAATCCAAAACTCATCACATAATCATACCATTCATTCAATCCTAATTCGGCATCAGCAAAAACAGAACGCTTCTTTCCCTGTTGAATGATTCGTCTCATCACATAATAGAAATATGGATTACAAGAGTGTTTAATTCCATCAGGAAGATTGGTGGCATTGGGGTGATTGTGACAACCAACCATAGATTTGGTGCATGGAAAACCCGATTCTGGAGTAATGACACCTTCTTGCAAACCAATCAGGGATTGCAGAAGCTTAAAAATGGATCCCGGAGGATACTCTGCCGCTAGAGGTCTTGGATACAATGGTTTTCCTTCATCCAACAATAACTTGGGGTAATTTCTACCAATATTTCTTCTTCCAACCAAGATATTTGGGTCGAAACTCGGTGCTGAAACCAAAGCCAATATTTCACCCGTTTTTGGTTCAATGGCAACGATACAACCGCGTTTGTTTTGCATGAGCTTTTCACCATACACTTGCAACTGAATATCCAAACCAAGATGTAAAGCTGGTCCTTGCTCTGCCAAAGTATCGTATTTTCCACCAGCATAGGATTCAATTGCATTGTTGAGTGCTGAAGTTACTATGTACTTGATTCCTTTTTGTCCTCTTAATTCCTTTTCATAAAAACGTTCTATACCAGCTCGTCCAACCTGATCTCCTCCTCTGTAGAAACGATCTTCATCAACTTCTTCTTTAGAAACCTCATTCAAATACCCAAAAATATTAGCTCCTCCTGAGAAAGGATAACTTCGCATAGAAGTCAAATCTTCATAAAATCCAGGAAATTTTTCTAAATGAGGAGCAATTCGAGTAATTTCATCAATTGTTAATTCTTTGATAAAGGGATAAGCACGTTGAGGCTGATAATTATCTTGTAATTTGCCCGTATTTGGATTTCTATACTTTCCTTCCCCTTTTTTGATTTGGTAGAATCGATCCTTTACTTCCTGCTTCGTCCAACCAACTAATTTAGCGAATTCAAGTGTGTCAAAATCACGAATATTCTCTTGTTTCATCATCAAGTTGTAGTAACTTCTATTGGTTACAACTTTCTTGTTTCGGCGGTCGAAAACAATTCCTCTTGGAGGAGTAATTTCGATTCTTTTTTCAGCAATTTCCTGCGCCCTTAACTTCCATGAATCATCAACAACCTGCATGAAGAAAAGACGAATCAAGTAGATTGATCCAACGAGGATGAAAAACACCAGTATCACATATTTTCTGCCATCTAAATTCATCGGATTTCCTTTTTATTGGAGACAAAAATAAACTGCACTAATAAACTTAAAATAAAAGAAGTAGGAACACTTAATCCTATTTTTAAAAGGACCCAAAGAAATTCATTTAGTTTAAACGATTCGATGAAGAAAAACCAAGTATTATGAATTAAAAGAAGGGTTCCGTATGCGTATAAAAACCAACGTCCACCCATCGAGTAAACATTGACAGACTCAACACTTTCGTATCCATCACGAGGAGAAAGCCATTTAAAAATGAGTGGTCTGAAAAAAGCCATGATTACAGCGCTTGAAGCGTGAAGTCCAAATGTGTTTGAAAATGAATCGATAACTAATCCAAAAATAAAGCTCAAAAGCATTAATGGAACCGTTCCCAATTGAAATGGGAGCATAAAGATAAACAAAGGATAAATCATCGGATAAATCCCAAATCCTGGTTCAATATTATTTAAGATCAGTACTTGAAAAAGTACAAACAAAACAAACCGAATGCTATTTAGTACAACACTATTCACTTACAAATCCTCCTCTTCTTTATCTGGTGGAATTTTACCTTCCAACTCTCTTAATTCATCTAACATCACATTCTGAATGACATACACATGCTGAATGGTTCTAAAATCTTCTGCAATTCGAACTTGTAAATCCCACAAAGGTTTTCCTTCAATTGATTTTCGTTTGGTAATCACACCAACAGGAATTCCTCTTGGAAAAATTCCCGAACCACCTCGTGTAACTACTTTGGTGAATTTTTTAATCGTAATATCATTTGAAATACCACTTACTTGACAAATTTTCGAATTGATGGCATCCCATTTTAACAAGCCAAATGCACCGCCATCACGCATACTAACATCCACATTGATGTTTTTAGAAAGAATCGTCTTTACAACAGCATACGATTCTCCAACCAGATGAACAATTCCTACAACTCCTTTGGAAGAAATAACTCCCCAACCTTTTTTGATTCCGTGATTTTTACCAATATCAATGGTCATATAGTTGTTTCGCTTATCATAAGTATTGTTGATAACGGTTGCCGCTAAATACAAATACTGCTGATGATAACTCGTATCTTCAATTTGAACAAGTTCTCGGTCTATTTTGTAATTCGAGTCTTTCAATTTCGCACGCAATCGTGCGTTTTCCCATTCTAGTTTTCGATTGGTTCCTTCTAGATTGAAATGCTTGGTAACTGAATTGCGAACGGTGTAAATTCTTCCATTGATCATAGAAGCACTCGAAAAAACTTGTAGGCGCGCAAAATCAGAATATTGAACATAAGCCGAAAGTGCTACTACTTGAAGAAACACAAAGACCAAAAAGATCTGAAATCGTTTGAAAAAAGCAATCAAATTGCGCATACCACAAAATTAGTTAGATAAACGATTATCTAAAGAAGGATTTCATTTTTTTTGACAATGTAATTTAAAAAAGTGAAAGTGAAACACCAAAAGCTAATGCGCTGATTTTGTCACTCTTATTACTCTTAAATTGGGGTGCTAAGGTATAATCGGCAAATAAGGCCCAATTACGAATTCCAATTCTCATATGAACTCCATAAACCAACCTGTTCACATCGGGCAAAGACTTATCTTTTATCGCATGTTTTTTTTCAGGCCACATTTTCTGAAATGTTTGTAAGCGATAACCTACCGACCCTCCTATATGCACTTTGAAGTGTTGCCATCCATGTGTTCTAAAACGAAATTCAATAGGAATTGCAAGAATATGGTTTCCAAAGGTGTTTTTTCGATAATCCATGTAACTGGAATCAGCATAATAGTGGGTATAGGAATTTGAACCATCGGCAAAAAACAATCCTTTTGGACCCGTTTTTTGATATTTATAAGCCAATCCTATTCCGAAAGAAACCGTTTTCGCTTTTGTCAGTGGCGTATCCCACATCAAGTTCAGATTGCAACCAAAAGAGCGTGCTGGATTTTGGCTTACTCCACCTGTTTTCTGTAATTGATTGTAAGTCACATCGATTACTAAACGGTCATATTTTCCTGTTTTTCCAGGTCTCATCCCAGTGAAAAACCAAAATATTCCAGGACGATAGCGGGTAGCACGTTTTGAATAGATGCTATCCGACTGCGCAAATCCTTGGCAAGCAATAAGCAAACAAATAAGTAGTTTAAGAAATCTCATGCTCCAAGCGATATTGTTCCCATTTCCATGCATCTAAAATAGCATCTTCAATGGTTCTTTCTGTATTCCAGTTTAAAAATTTCTTTGCTTTGGATACATCTGCATACAATGCATCTACATCTCCAGGTCTTCTGGCACCAAAGTGATAATTCAATTTCTTGCTCGTCACTTGTTCGAATAGTTGAACCAATTCGAGAACGGATGTTCCTTTACCTGTTCCAAGATTAAACACTTCAAAAGCAGATTCAAACGAGTGCATTAGCGATTTTACGTGAGCTTTTGCCACATCCATCACGTGGATATAATCTCTCACACACGTTCCATCTGGAGTGTCATAATCATTCCCGAAAATCGTTAATTCTTTTCTTATTCCAGCTGCAGTTTGGGTAATATATGGAAGTACGTTATTTGGTGGTCCAAGAGGCAGTTCTCCTAATTTTCCACTAACATGTGCTCCCATTGGATTGAAATATCTTAAAAAAATAGGCCGTAGAGATGTTCCTTTAGCAATATCCATCAGTATTTGTTCCGCCATCCATTTTGTCCAGCCATAGGGTGAATTTGGTTTCCCAACTGGCATTTCCTCCGTTAAGGGATCCAAACTATTTGCAACTCCATAAACGGTACAGGAAGACGAAAAAACGATTTTATTTACTTCAAATTCTTCCAAACATTTCAATAAATTTAGAAGAGCACCCAAATTATTGTCGTAGTAATGCAATGGCTTTTCAACCGATTCGGCAACTGCTTTAAAAGCTGCAAAATGAATCACTCCAGAAATTGAATGTTTTTTGAAAACAGATCTCAAAAATTCTAAATCGCGCATATCTCCGTGGTAAAAAACACAGTCTTTACCTGTAATTGCGCTAATTTGTTTTAGAATTGCCTGACTAGAATTGGACCAATTATCCAAAATAATGGGCTCATACCCCAACTCAATTAACTCAACAACCGTATGAGAACCAATAAAACCAGTTCCACCTGTTACAAGAATTTCTTTGCTTTCAATCATCTGAGATAAAGATAACTCCATTTAATTCTCCTTCTTACTGAGCAAGCTTAATATTTGAACCAAATCAATGATTTTTAGACCAAAAACCAAAACAACCCACAACAAGCCTAAACCAACAATGTAATAGAGAATACTCCACTGAAAAACAATCTCAGCAAACATAAACGCAATTAAACAGAGACTTAGTATAAATAATTTTAACCACGTGTTTTTTGCTAATAGATGTTTCATTCTATATCTCACCACGAAATATTGAAGAACTCCTAAAATAGATTGCGCAACTAAAAATGCTATTGCCGCGCCAATTGCGCCAAAAAATGGAACTAAAACAAGATTCAAAATACACACAACAATTAAGGATAATAGAGCAATTTGATTCAAGATTCTCAAAGATCCATTTGCAGTTAAAAGCGTTCCAAAAACAACAGTGAAACACATTGGAATAAAGGCGATTGAATGGAAAACCCAAGTGTAATAGGAATACGCGTTCGCGTCTTCATACAACATATCAAACATCGTTTCTTTGATTCCAATTGTAAATACTACCATCAGTAAACCACCTGAAAATAGAATATTTAATGCTGTTGTCATAATTCCAGTTGTGGAACCATTTTCTTTCAAAAGTCTAGAGAATACAGGCAAAAGAATACTTCCGAATAAAACAGCAAACATCCAACAGGCATCTAGTAAGCGAAAGCTTTGTGTGTAATACGAAACTTGATTCGTACCATCAGGATGAAGTTTTTCGATAAACACCGCGTCTAAACGCGCCGTCAACATCATGAGTATAACTAAAATTGCATAAGGATAGGACTGTCTAAAAATGGCTTTGAAAAAATCTGTGTCCCAATGAAATTTTGGAAAGGCAACAATTTTCAAGTAAATAAAAGTTGCAATGACTAATGAAATTGCAGAAGAACCTACAAAAGCAGTAACAAACCACCCTAAGTTAATAGGCTCAATAAAAGTGGTATACATCAAAATTCCACCGAAAATAAAGTACACACTTCTTTCCGCCACAGAAAGTGCTGCATCTAAGCTAAACTTTAGCAATCCGCCCGTATATGCGCGGACATAATTCACTGTGATGATACTGATTTGGTGTGCAATCAATGCGCTCAAGACCCAAAACCATTGCATTGGAAATTGCAAGATGAAAAAGAGTGAAACTGTCCAAAGAACATAAATCACCACTAAAATCAGACGAAAAGTAAAGAGGCGATTGCTGTATTTGTAAATCATGTGTGGGTGCTGAGCAATCATCCGAGTCATGAAATTGGTAATTCCCATATCCAAAAACATGGAAAACAAAAAAGTGAAGCTCAACATCGTCTGGAAAATTCCATACGTTGCAGAACCTAGCTCATTTTGCATCTTGATATCAACCAAGAAAATAGTAGCTGGTTTAACAAGTAAATTCAACAATAGCGTAATGCCTAATCCCTTTAAAAACAGTTTCTGCATTAGCCGATGTTATTCTGCGATGAAAATAAAGTTTTGTGTGTGATGTTTAGATGAATCAAACAAAACAATCGATTTATTCTCGCCAACATAAACCGAATAATTGAACGATTTCAAATAATCAAAACATTTGGACCTGTTTTCATTGTCCCAAAGTTCTGCATAAATGATTGGTTTGTTTGATGTAATAATTCTATTAGCACCTTTAAGCGCAAAATATTCGAAATTCTCAATATCAATTTTAATAGCTTGAACTGGTTGACCATTTAAAATATTATCCAACTTGTCCAACTTCACATCTACTTCCTGGCCTTCATTCCACTCCGTGATTGTTTCGTGCTTCACATGACTTAAACCCTGCATGATTGTACTTCCATTTACAGGCAAAACCATTTTTGCAGTTCCAGACTCATCTCCAAGGGCAATCTCGTGAATTTTAGCTTTCGACAACTTAAATTTTGCAATGATCTTTTTGAGAACACTTACATTTGCAGGCATTGGTTCAAAAGCATGAATAGTTGTATTTGGAAGGGTATTGGCCAAATGAACAGTCATAACTCCCAAATTCGCTCCAATATCTAAAACATCTCCTTTACCATCTTTCAATAAGGATAAAAAAGTAAAGAAATCATTCTCTTTTTTGTCGGAGCGTAGGGTTCTAATTTTGTAAAGCGCAAAGACATACAGATAGGTATGTAAACCTAACAATTTCTGTAAAATATATTTAACGCTATTCTTCATTTTCACTAAGATGTCGCGAAGTTATGAAAAGTTGGAAAGAAGGCGTCTTATTATTTTAGATATTTTGGATAAATGTGTCGTTCATTCTTGGAAAAGAAGTTCAGAACCAACTTTAAAACAAAAAACTCTCTTGTCAAATACTTCCCTTTTTATAACTTAGTATCATCCACACGAATCTTCATAACATGAAATTGATTCCTTTTTTATTTGTTTTAGGTGTTCTTAACTACACTTCAATTTCAGCTCAGGAAAGTATGAAAACGTATCCCTCTGGAGAATATCTTGTTAATTATGGTGGGGATGCACAATAAGAGAAACGGTTTCATTCAAATCAGTTGGAAATGATCTATACCAGGACAAAGAAAAGAATCTTTACTATTTATGTTTTGACAAATCTGATGAAACTGGGAAAGTAAAAAGACCCATTTTCATTAAACGATTCAGAAGTAATTGCGATGAAGGAGAATTTGCATCCGATTCAATTTATGATTTGAAACAAACCATCGATCTAGCAACATTTCAAGAATTAGGTGATGGCTATTACAAAGATTATTCTAACAAATACTATTTTGAATCCATGGCTGACGGCGGTGAATTTCGTGTTGTTTACAATGATCTGCGGACTTATACAGCTCTTGACCATCAATTTTTTCGCGGAGATGACGGGAAATTGTACATCCAAACAGAACAATTAATCAATCCACCAGAAAATTATGGGCCCAGATTCTACCGGCAAGTGCCAGATATTGACGTATCAACTTACCAAGAATTGAATGCGAATTCTGACTATAAGAAAGACAAAAATTGCATCTATTGGGAGTATGGAACAACAGATGGAACATTCATTAAATTGGTGAAAGCCGATCTTGAAACCTTTCAGGTTATTGAGTTTGGCTTAGGTAAAGATAAAAAACACGTATTCTTTCACGGTGAAATTGTGGAAGGTTTGAATCCTAAGTCTGTGAAAACTTACAAGGATTACGAAAATTTTGAGGCAAAGCGGAGGAAACATAAATGAGTTTACTTCAAGCAAAAGAAATGCTTCCTATTTATTTTTTTACCGCAGAGATGCAAAGAACGCAAAGTAGTTTGTACCTTCGATTCCAATGCGCATTGGAATAAATACTCGATTCTTGTTGTCTTCCAAAATGGAAGGTTTCGGATGGTACACTTTTGAAGTGGTGAAACGTATGGTGGAAGCACATCCAGAACACGAATTTGTGTTCTTCTTCGATCGAAAGTTTGATGAGAAATTTGTTTTTGCGAAAAATGTGACACCCGTTGTTTTGTTTCCGCCTGCTCGTCATCCAATTCTTTTTGTATGGTGGTTTGAACATTCCATCAAACGAGCACTCAAGAAATACGAAATAGATGTCTTTTATTCGCCTGATGGATACTTGTCTTTAAAATCCGATGTTCCACAAATTGGTGTAATCCACGATTTGAATTTCGAACATCACCCAGAAGATATTCCAGCAAGCCCTTTGAGGTATTTACGCAAATACTTTCCGAAATTTGCGAAAAAGGCAGCGCATGTCCTCACTGTTTCTGAGTATTCGAAACAGGATATCATTCAATCTTACAACATTTCACCTTCTAAAATAACGGTTGCTTGGAACGGAGCTTCGGAATCTTTTGTTCCATTAAGTGACGACGAAATTCAAGCTGTACGAACACAAAAAACAGAAGGTCGGCCATACTTTATTTTTGTAGGAGCAATTCATCCTCGCAAAAATGTGGGACGATTAATAGAAGCTTTTGGAAAATTTGCTGAAGTAAATAACGACATTGATTTATTAATTGTTGGCGAAAGTTTGTGGGGCAATAATGCGTCTTCTATTCCTGAAGTTTCTGGAAATTTGAAAAAACGGATTCGTTTTACAGGACATGTTTCTTTGGAAGAATTGAACAAATTCATGGGTGCAGCCTTTGCCCTCACGTACATTCCATACTTTGAAGGATTTGGAATTCCATTAGTTGAAGCTATGCGCTGTGGTATTCCAATTATCTCTGGAAATCTGACTTGTTTGCCTGAAGTGGCAGGTGAAGCGGCCATTTATGTAAATCCATTCGACACAGAAGAGGTTTCAAAAGCAATGACAGAGTTGGTTGTTGACGAACAGAAATACCAAGAATTGAAAGTAAAAAGTCTAGAACGCGCCGAATTATTTTCATGGGACCATACTGCAGAAGCCACTTGGAACGTTATAGCTGATGTCGGTACGCCAAACCAAGGCAACACTATTTAAAATAGGACTCAAATTCATTCTTTATGCAAAAAGGGTTGTTTTTTCTGATGTATTTTGGGTTTATTTCAATTTGTCACTCCCAAGTTGTATTTCACTATTTAGACAAAAAAGCGTTGGTGAAGAATCACGTACGCAAAGTCATTCAAGTAATCAAAACGGATACAACTGCATCAAATACCGATAGCTCTTATGTTGTTTTTAATGAAAAAGGACAAACAATCATTTCAAAAAAATACGATTTTCAATACAATCAGCTTTTAGGTATTTATGAAGAAGTAGAAGAGATTATTTATCGGTATTACGATGAAAATGGAAAAATGGCAGCTCAGATAAATTACATTCCAAACTCAGAAAATCCTATTAAGAATGTATTTCTTCGCAGTGACGACACGATTTCAAAAATCACCTCACATATGAACTTTCATTCATATTCAGAAGGTGAATATACACTCGATTCCTTCACCTCTGCAAAAACAGTGGATACTTCGCACTTCAACCAGGACACTATTTGGATTACAAAAGTTCATGCAAAAGTTCCATATCGCAGTTGGGGAAAAACAACATACTATGAAGAAATCAATTTTGATTCCAAGGGAAGGGTTGAAACTTCCGAACGAATTGAACTGGCATTCAAGCCTGGCATTTATGAACATCCCGTAAAAACAAGCTATCATTATGACAAAAATGGAACTTTAATCTCCAAGACTGAAAATTGGTTTGATGAAAAATGTGAGCAGTATGAAACGGATGAATTTTACTATTTGGAAAATGGATTACTCAGCAAAGTTCTTCTGCAAAACAAAAGAGATCAGTCTATTCAGGAATTTGAGTTTATCTATGAATACCGAAAATAATGCGTGAAATGATATCGAAACTAACTTTTTTCCTGATTGCAATACTATTCCTTTTCTCCTGCAAAGAGAAGAAAACGCGAAAAGCAGGTGTTAACATGCAGGATTTCATTATTGCAATCAGTGATTATGCACGTGCTCAAGATCCAGATTTTATTCTGATTCCTCAAAACGGAGAGGAAATTCTGTTTGATGATATTGATCCCGAAAATTCTGTAAACCCTAGATTGGTCCAAGCAATTGATGGCTATGGAGTGGAGGAATTATTCTACAACGGATCATCTTATTCCCCCGATGATTACCGTCTGAATATACTTCGACAAGTAAGTCCAGAATTAAAAATCATGGTAGCGGATTATTTGAGCGATGACTCCAATACTTCCAATGCTTTTCAGTCTGCAGATGACAAACAATTCATCGCTTTTCCAAGAGCTAGTTCCAATTACGATTACAAGTATATTCCTTCAACCGTCTATCACGAAAATGCAAATAACATTCAAACGCTTACTCAGGCTCAGAATTACCTCTATTTGATTAGTACAGACAATTATTCCGACAAAGCGAGTTTTCTCTCAGCTATTCAGCAAACGAACTTTGATGTGGTGATTATTGACGCTTTTTTTGGGGATGAATTATTGACTTCAACAGAGGTAGCAAGCCTGAAAACCAAATTAAATGGTGGACAGCGATTAGTGATTTCATACATGAATATTGGTTCAGCAGAAAAATACCGCTATTACTGGAAGAAAACTTGGGGGCTGCATCATCCGCTATGGCTGAAGAAAAAATACGACGGCTACAAAGATGAAATTTGGGTGAAATTTTGGAAGAAAGACTGGCAAGAAATCATTTATGGAAAATCGGATTCGTACACTCAGAAATTGTTGGATGCAGGATTTGATGGGGCGTATTTGGATAACGTAGAAGGGTTTTACTTTCTTTACCACAAAGACTAACCCCATTTTTTGCTACTTTTCTTCTTTCGCAACTAGAGATTTGGATTTATACATTCTCCATTTGATTAGAAGGAGGCTTAAAATTCCATACACCAGTATTTGAATTCCCATTGTTGAAAGATCTTTCACACAATCTGCTAATTCACCTCCTTCAATCAATAGAATTTTGAATGAATTTAAAAAGGGTGTTAGCGGAATAATGGAGGCAAAAAATTGAATTCCCTGGGGCATTGCTTCGAGCGGCCAGGTATAACCGCCTATAATAAAACTAGGAGATGCAATAATCATTAGAATCTGAGTTGCTTTCAATGCATTTGGAATCAACATACTCACCACGGTTCCCAACAATGAAACAGCAACTACGAAAAAACCTGTGATAACAACAAAGCTTGAAACCTGACTAGGAACTGGTGCGTTGAAAAGCAAATGAAACAGGTAGAAAAATCCGATAATTATTACTGAAAAGAACCAAATCGGAATATTCTTAATCAGGATTGCACCAATTGCAAATCGTCTTCCGTCCATCAATTCAGAGTTGAACGTTTTCTCTTCAAATTCCGTTGAAAAACTCACTGCCATTGCCAGCAAAATAACCTGCTGCAATACCACTGCCAACATTGCTGGCCACATAAAAGTGAAATAATTGCCTGTTTTATTGAACACTTTCTGGTAATTCTGTTTGAAAGGTTCGTATTTCGTCATCGCCTGTGAATACGACATTCCTCTTTTCTGCAAAGCTTTGACTTCTGTCCCCACTGCAAAAGTTCCTAACGACTGCTGAATGGATTTACTAGCAAAATTGGCTGTCAAAATATTAGACGTATTACAAAAAATCTGAATTTCAGGATATCGTGTCTGTAAAATATCTGCTTCAAAACGATCTGGAATAACAATCACTGCAGCAGCAGAGTTTCGAATCATTTCTTTCTTAATGTCTTTGAGCTCAAATACTTGTTTTTCAACCTGAATACCTTCATTATCCTGAAGCATTTCGATTACTTGGGCGCTTAAAGGAGTGGCATCTTTATCAACCACAATAATTGGAATTTCCGTGACCTTTCCTTCCTGATAAACAAATGCCAGCAAAACAGCATAAATAATTGGAGCTAAGAAAAAGACGGATAACAATGTTTTATTTCTTAAAAACCGTCCAAATTCGCGTTTCAATAAACCAAACCAATTTTGAATTACTTTCATATCGCTTATTTTTCAAGGATTACGGTTGCATTAACCAATAAATCAGTCAATTGATTTGTTTGATTTGGAATAATCTTCAATTCGTAAATTGCATCTTCCAACTGATAATCAGGGTATGCTGCAGTAATATCTGCATAACGACTCAATTGTTTAATGATGCGGATTTTTCCTTTCACTGATTGCTTGTTGTAAGGAATCATTAAAGTAAGTTCCTGACCGATCTTGTATTGCCCGATTTCACTTTCTGGAATGGTCATTCGGAAATAAGTGGATGCAGGAATATATCCGTTAAACAACGCATATCCAGCAGTTGCCAACTCTCCTTCATTCAGACTAATCGTTTCTATCTGCATGGTATTTGTTGCAATAATGTACTTTTCGGAATAAGCAATCTCTACTTCTTCCAAAGCTCCCAAAGCTTGTTCTTTTTGTCCAAAAGTTGCATCTTTGGTTTCGAAACGAACTCCTTTTTCCACTTCATTCAACTCAGCGGTAACGGCATCCAGTTGTGCTTTTGATGCTTGATATTTCACAAATACCTCATCATAATTTTGTGGTGCCATCAAGCCATCATCAAACATTGCTTTTGCACGATTATACGACTTCTCCGCAAATTGAAATTGTTCGCTTGCAGCGGCATACTTCGCTTTCAGTTGTTTACGCTGATTGCTTGTTGCTCCATTGTTTGCCATTGTATTTTGAGCTGTCGCAGCTTTTACCACTCCGGAAACTTGTTTCAATTTTGCATCTACTTCTGGAACGTCAAGCATTGCTAGTGTATCTCCAGGCTGTACGATATCTCCTTCTTCGACGTAAATTTTCAGAACCCGTCCAGTTACTTTTGGTGTAAACGAGATGATTTTTCGCTTGATTTTGCCTTCGACTGGTCGGCTTGTATTTTCAGAACATCCTGTTAATCCAACGATAAGGGATGCTGCAATTGCTATATTGATTTGTGTTTTCATATTCGTCTTATTTTCCGATTTTTTCTAGTGTCAAATTTCCTGCTGCTTTCAGGTAAGTTACTGAAGTTCTGCGTTGGTTGAAAATGGCCTGGGCATACTCCATTTCTGCCTGCTGCAAGTCATTCTCTGCTTCTATTAATTGGGTGGATTTGATTAATCCTGTCTTGAATTCTTCGCTTGCCTGATTCATGGCATTTCTAGCAATTTCTCTGGATTTGTCTTTTTCGGCCAGCTGATCCTCTGAAATTTGCATTTCAATTTCGTTTTTTTGCAGATTGAGATCTAGTTTCTCCTGAGCATCCTGCTGATTATTTTGAGCAATTTTCAAATCGATTTTTGCTTTTTTGACGGAAGAAATTCCTTCTCGGCCATCAAACACATTCCATTTCAAACCGATTCCCGCATTTACCAAAGGAAAAACATTGAGGTTATTGAACCGATAATCTAACGGCTCTCCTGTCATCATCATCGGATCTTTACTTTGAATGTTTCCATTCAGCAAACCTGCATAACCCAAGGAAGCAGAAGCTCCTACTTTAGGAACCCACCAGGTTTTTGCTGCTTTCAATTTGTATTGATATGCTTCGATGGAATAAGTCAAAGCTTGTAATTCTGGTTTGTTGGTTACGGATTGTTGTTTTTCCGCCGCGATGGTTGCCAGATTCACATCCAGTAGCTCCAGACGACTCATTTCAATATGAGTCAAAACGTGCAATTGAAGCAGAACCAAACGTCTTTTACCTTCATATTCCCTTTGTTTTGACTGAAGTTGGGATTGAGCCAATTCTATTTTTTTTAGCTCATAAGCCGTAATAATTCCATAGGAATAAGCTTTTTCAGCAGTATTTTTGTTCTCCTGAAGGCGTTTTTCAGCACCATCCAATACCTTTTTAACTTCTTTCAGCATTCCCAGCTGATCATAAGCTGTTAAAGTCTGACTCAGAACTTCCTGTTTGTCTTTTTCCAGTAAAACCGTTTGAGCATTAATCTTTGCTTGGTTCGCTTTTTTCATGTTGGAAACTTCGCCACCGCCATAAAGCAAAATAGAGGCTTTTGCATTGGTTGTTACCACAAATGAGCTCAGCTGATAATTATTGGTGTGCTCAGGTAAAGCCAATCCCAAACTGGGGAGTGCGAATGCAGGGGATGTTAGATTAAACGCCGAATACAAATAACCACCTTTCGCATCTATCTCCAATCTCGGCATGTAAGCATCTTTGATTCTCTCCTGATCAATCTTCGACAATTCAACGCTTAATTCGCTATTTTGAATTGTGTGATCAATGACCAAAGCGCTGTCGAGTATTTCTTTTAATGTGGGAGGTGTTTGAGAAAAAGCTTGAGGCAAAATTAATACCTGCATCACAATCAGTCCCACTTTCCATATATTCTGTTTCATCTTCTATGAATTGATGAAACAAATGTAGATCAGACAAAACGGGTAAAAATTCACCTATGTGAAGTAATGCACTTTTACCTGAAAATTGTAGTTGCGGAAAAAACTTATTAATCACCTAATCCTCTCTGATATTTAGAGAATCCAGCTAATAAAACTTATTGACGATTTTTGCCCGAATACGGCTCAAACTCTGAGGTTTTACTCCCAAATAGGAAGCAATGTGCTGCAAAGGAGCAGCTTTGAACAATTCTTCCTGATTTTCAATCAAACGCAAATAACGGGTTTCCAAACTCTCTGTCTGAAATTCTTTCAATCGCTCAACTGCCTTGATATAGGCTTTTTCAGCCATTTCCCGAGCAATCCGTTCAATTCTGGGATACTCATTAAACAAAGCTTCTATCTTTTTCTTTTCAATCCGAAATACACGAGTCGAAACCAAAGTTTCAAAATAATGATTACTTTGAATCCCTTGGAGGTAACTTTGAAAATCAACACAAATTTCACCTGGAAGAAAAAAGGAATAGGTGAAATCATTTCCATCCACGATTCGATAGGATCGAATCATTCCTTCTTCTATAAATAAGAAATAATCGAACACCCGATCTGCCTGAAAAAAAACTTCATGGGCTTTATATTCTTTCCCTGCAGCTAGTCCACAGACCAAATTCACCTCTTCTTCCGAGAGCTGAAATTCACTTAAGAAATAACGTAGTTTTGAGTCCAAGCTAGATTTTTGAATTAAAGATATCAAATTGAATGATTCGATTCTTTCATTCGTCGAAGTACTTTTTGTTTCTTCTTTTCAAAGTAAGCCTCCAAAGTCCGTTTTGAAAGCGCACAAATTCCAATAATCAATGGAAGCGAAACTCCATAATAGAAAAGGGTTTCCCAAACCATTCCAGAACCTGCAACAAAGCCTTTCAATAATTCAATAATCTGAGAAAGAATCAATAAGTGGAACATATAAATACCGTAAGAAATTTCTCCGAGGTAAGAAAATACCCGGTTTTCAAGTGTGAATAAATTGCGATCTACGACCGATACTCCGATGATTAAATACAAGAATAACGCATTTGGAATAATGGCTGAAACAATTGGATTCTCAAAGAAGAAATACCAAATATTCGAATGAATATTCGCTCCAAAAAAGATAAAAACCAAAATCAAGGAATAGAAAAAAAGTTGTGTTGGAATGCTGTAAAGAACAGATTTATTGATTTTACTTCCATGATTGAAAACCAGATAAGCACCCAATCCTCCAATTGCCATCGCTTCAAATTGGTGAATGCGAATCAGATAACTCAAAACTTTGGGAACAAGATCATTGGTATACTGATTGATTACAAATGTATTGAGACAGATTAAAATCAATTTAAAAGCAATTACACCAAGAATTAATTTCAAAACGTGCTTCTTCAACCATTTGAATAAGGGCGCCCAAATCAAATAGAAAACCTCTTCTACTCCAATAGACCACAATGGCTCTAACAAGTTGCTTCCAAAAAATAAATTGACCAATCCTGGTACAAAAAATACGAAATAATACCATGTTTCGCCAAAAGTATAGGGCATTTTATAGGGAATATTGAACCATTCGATGAAATAAGGCTGGATGATTGCACCGATAATCACCATTAAAAAATACAAAGGCCAAATACGAAAAACACGTTTGATATAGAATTGCTTAATCGAAATATCCTTCTTCACTTCTCGTTCTTTCAACAACAAATAAGTGATTAAAAAACCACTTAAAACGAAGAAAAAACTCACGGCGTGTTGCCCGTTTTCGAAAATTCCAATTCCTTTCAAATGTCCCAATTCATGGTCTTTTCGCAAAGATTCAGCATGATGAATTACTACTAAAAAAGCAGCAAAAAATCGCAGGGTATTCAAGCCTTTGAAATGAGAAATTGCTTTGAAATCTCTCACTCTTCTAACTCATTATCTTTAAATGCAGATGGCACCAAATTGGGGATAATCTTCAAAACAATCAGTAAAAGTAACGCTCCACCAGGTAATAGAAAAATAGCTAAAGCTGGCATCGATTTCACAATGTCCATAAATTGTGTTTTCACTTTTTCCTTTTCTTCTTTGGAAAGTTCTTCGGAAGCAGATTTGCGAATCAAGAAAACCAACTCTTTACTCTGCTTAATTTCTTGCGCCAATTTATCTTTATTTCTTCCTAAGATCTTAATCCAGCGTTTCGAAACTGAATCAAGCATCAATTCCATAGAGTTTGTATCATTCAGGTAAGAAACTCGCTGGTTATTTTCCAATAAGAACTGATCCGTACAATAAATTGCTTCGTCCAAGTCACGTTCCGAAGAATGCATCCATTCTTTTAAAGCCAATAAAGTCTCATGATCCGATTCACTAGAGCTTTGATTCATGTGCATTGTCAGAACAGAAAGATCCAATAAATAACGCTTAAAATTCCAGGAATCAACCATATCTGAACTCAGCTCATTCAAACTTATTCCTTGCTTAAAACGCAATTTTGCCAATTCTTTTTCATCAGAATCTAAATCCGCTGAAAGTAAAAAAGTGGTGAATAAATTCTTTTCATGCTCTTGAATCTGACCATCCGAATTGGCAGAAATTGTAATTATTCCAAGTGCCAAAAGCGCTAACTTCTGATAATCGAGCGTTTGCACTTTTTTATTTCTTAGGAAATCTTCAAATAGAATAACATCCAAATAAATGAACGAATTATTGAAATAACTCATCCATGACTTTGTGCTGGTGAGGTTTTTCGGAACATCTGTACGCTTTTCTAGAATTCGCTCAATTCTTTCAGAAGCACTCTCTTTCAAGAAAAAAGTAAGTACAGAAGACAGAGATTGAACGCGGTGTTTCTTGTAAAAAACATTCAAATCATTCAAAAATTCAGTTGAATCGAGTTTTGCTTTTCCTTGAATATTATAATGCGTAAACAAAAGTGATTCAAATAACAAAACGGTCAGTTGCTCATCGTGTGTCCATTTGGAAGTATCCCACTCTTTTCCAAACAATAATTTAGACGGATAGCCAAAGATAATTCCAGTAAGTGAAAGGGTGTAATGATTGAATTCTGCTCGTGTTAAATCCGTTGGCTTCTTCAAGTCAATAGATAATTCACCTGATTCTATCAGCTGTAAGTACTTAGCAATCCATCCTTTCGAACCTGGAGCAATCATGGGATAAAGTTAAGCAATTATAATGTCCGATTTTAATTATCCATTTTGACTATCGAATTATTAACCTGAGTTCAATTATTCAAACTTTGTCAAAACGGTTATAAATAGTGAGATACGAAATTTTTCAATTCGGAATATCGAGATATTTCGAATTGAAAAGGGGAAGTGGATTCCTGTTTATAGACGAAATAATCTTATTTTAGTTCATTAAAGAACTCGTTTACTGCCTTAGGTTTTAACGCGATAACTCGTTATCTCTTATAAAATCTGCCTTGTCCACAAGTCATTTAATTAATTTTGACTTTGTTTTAATAAACTAATTCAGGTTATTACACTATTTATTAATTTTGAACGGATTAACCAATTTTTTACTTAAATATGAAAACAAAAATTTTACTTCTTTTATTAGGTTGCATCTCATCCTATTCTATTTATTCACAATACTCAGCTCCTGCGGCAATGGAATGGGCTACGCATTGCGGTGCTTCAAATACTCCTGATGATTACACAACTGATATGACCGCAGATGCGAGTGGCAATATTATCACAGCTGGTTATATTACTGGAACTGCCATTTTTGGCTCTACAACCCTAATGACTGGAAATCTATTTTATGTATCAAAAACAAGCCCTAACGGGCAAATCCTTTGGGCTAAAGAAATTCCGATCACAGTTGCTCTTCCAAGTGTTTCTACTGATGCAAGTGGTAATATTTACATTACAGGAACCCTTCATCATAATGGATTCTACACATATAATTTTGGAAGCACAACGATGAATATCAGTAGTAATGAATCATTTAGCTTCATAGGAAAAATTGATCCAAATGGGAATTTTCTTTGGGCTAAAGTATTTAATACCACCCAGTCTAGTGATGGTCGAGCAATTAAAGCTGATGCATCTGGCAATATTTATCTGAGTACCATTTTTGGAAGCAATGTAACTATTGACGGTACTCCGCTTTCTGCTGGTCAATATATATGTAAATTTAATCCAAGTGGGACTCTCATTTGGGCAAGTGCAATAGGTGGTTATGCTATAAAAATTGATGTTAACAGCACTAGTGAAGTTTATGTTGCTGGATCGTTTTCGGGAAATTCTGCTTTTGCAGGTCTTTCATCTTATAGTGGTTCCTCGGATATTTTTCTGACTAAATTAAACGCTTCCGGTGTTCAACAATGGGTAAAGCAGTGGGGAGGATCAGATTCGGACTTCTTAGGTGATATGACCTTAGATGCAAGTGGGAATGTTTATTTATGTGGTAATTTTCAAGGCACTGCGAACTTTGAGGCAGCTACTTACGTCAGTGGTGGAGCAGAAAATATTTTCTATATGAAAACAAATTCGTCTGGAACGGTAACTTGGGCTAAACATCTTTCAAGTAATGGAAGTAGTGATATGGCCCATGGTATTTTTGCCGATGCAACAGGAAATGTTTATCTAGCGCTTGAATACCGAAATACCATTCAGATTAATGGTGTTGGTTATCCTACTTATGGTTGGATGGATGCAATGATTGTAAAAACAAATTCTGCAGGGATGCCTCAATGGGCTTACCAATTTGGTGGTCAATATGATGATGCCGCCAAAGGTGTATATGCGAACGCTAGTGGAGAAGTATTTGCGGCTGGTGAATTTTCCGATGAATGGGGAGATTGGGATGTAATCCTTGATCCGTTTGCGGGTGGGTATAAAGATTTGACCGTTTTTAAGTTAAAAATGTGCACCAATCAGAATGCTCAAATTGTTCAAACTGGAAATAGTTTAAGTATCACTCCTTCTATTTCTGGAGGTGAATATATTTGGCAAACATGCGACGGTACAACCATTCAGGGCGCTACAGCATCAACATTCAATCCAAGTTCGAATGGTAGTTATCGTGTTTGGATTAATAACAATGGTTGTGTTAGCCGAACTGCTTGTAAAACTTTTACAGCTTCAACCGTAGGTTTAGAAGAAACATCTTATTCTTTTGAACTATTTCCAAATCCTACTGAAAACGAAGTTACACTTCAATTTAATGAGCAAATTACATTAAATGAATTAACGATTGTTACACTTGCTGGTCAAGTTCTAGAATCAATCCATGATTGCTCAACAAAAGAACTAACGATTAATCTATCCAAAATTTCAAATGGAACTTATCTGTTAAAAGGAAAAATCAACGGAGAAAATTTTGTTCGTCAGATTGTGAAAAAATAGGATTCACTTTACTTTTCAAGGGCTCAAAAATGATTTTGAGCCCTTTTTTGTTTTTCTTAATATTCTATTGATTAGTTGTTAAAAATATCGAATTCGGTTGATATTCATTATTGATAAATTATATTTGTCTACTTATTCGATAGATTAAGCGTATTATATAGATTAAATTTACACATTATGGCATTAAGACTTGGCGACACAGCACCCGACTTTACCGCAGAAACAAGCATTGGAAAATTAAGCTTACATGAATTTTTAGGAAATTCTTGGGGAGTTTTGTTTTCTCATCCGGCAGATTTTACACCTGTTTGCACCACCGAATTAGGAACCACTGCAAAATTAACCAATGAGTTTATTGCTCGAAACACAAAAGTTCTTGCATTATCGGTAGATGGCGTTGCTTCGCATCACGAATGGATTAAGGATATCAATGAAACACAAAATACGCAGGTGAATTTTCCCATTGTTGCAGATGAAGATCGCAAAATTGCTGAACTGTATGACATGATTCACCCGAATGCTTCAGCGACATTAACCGTTCGTTCCTTGTTTATCATTGCACCTGATAAAACAGTCAAACTAATCATAACCTATCCAGCATCAACTGGGCGGAATTTTCAAGAGATTTTGCGCGTATTGGATTCATTACAGTTAACGGCAAATTATAGTGTCGCAACTCCAGCAGATTGGAAGCAAGGAGAAGATGTCGTTGTGGTTCCAGCAATCAAAACGGAAGATATTCCTGCAAAATTTCCGAAAGGATTTACGGAGGTGAAACCATATTTGCGTTTAACTCCTCAACCAAATCTATGATGAAAGAAGAAGTAGGAATCAGTTGTCCTATCAACGACAAGCAAGTCAATGAAATTGTGATTCGTACGATTGCCATGCAAGTCATCTTTATTGGTTCGGCTGCCTTATTTTTTCAAAATCCAATCATCGCTGTTTTGTTAGCCATTGATTTTGGGCTCCGCGCATTTGGATTTGGTCAATGGTCTGCTTTGCGATACAGTGCTCAAAAATTAGTCACTCATTTCAAGTTGGGATATAAAGCAACAAACGAAGCTCCGAAAAAATTTGCGGCAACAATTGGCTTCGTGGTAATGAGCATTTTTTCAATTTTATTGTTTCTAAAACTTTCCGTTTTGGCAACTATTATTGGAGGATTATTACTGCTTTTTGCCACTTTAGAAGGAGGATTTGGGATTTGTGTTGGGTGTATACTTTACCAACAACTTACCCGTTTTCGATTGGTATAATCTTTCAAACAAAGTTATTGTCAACAAAAAGACCGTGCAATTTTAGGATTACACGGTCTTTTTATTTTTAACTGTCAATGCTTTATAGTCAGATTTGTTTAGAATTCTTTCCAGATAATCAAAATCATTTATCTCATTAGAAGAAATCTTAAGTGATTTGGAATTTCTTAATTGAATCG
This sequence comes from Fluviicola taffensis DSM 16823, assembly GCF_000194605.1. NCBI lineage: Bacteria > Pseudomonadati > Bacteroidota > Flavobacteriia > Flavobacteriales > Crocinitomicaceae > Fluviicola > Fluviicola taffensis. The sequence continues at coordinate 2,144,115 of NC_015321.1, read as the reverse complement.
TAAATGTGGTTACTTCAATTCGGTACTTGTAAGTCTTGTACTGATGCTTTTTAATCTCCACGATTTCACACTTACTAAAATGGAGTTCTCTGCGAGGAAAAAGATAGCGAACTGTCCAAACATCCTGATTAATCTCAATTGTTTTCAGAAGAAAAAGAACATAAGTTGCTGGAAATAAAAAGAGTGTAGGGAAAAGTATCTGCACATAGATTCCAGGTCTCCAGTTTGAAATGGGAATGTCTTTTGCAATTTGATTGTACACCAAAAACGGAACCACCAATGCAATCAAAAAAGCGAGTAAAACACTTAGAACAACACTCTTTTTTGGCTTCATAAACATTCTTTTATAAAAAAACCCTGACATCTTTTCAGAAGCCAGGGTTATCAATTATTTATACGTAATTATGCTAATTTTCTAGCAACTTCTACTTCTTCGTATGCTTCAACTAAATCGCCAATTTTGATATCGTTGAATTTATCGATGTTCAAACCACATTCGTAATTGTTTTTCACTTCTTTCACATCGTCTTTGAATCGTTTCAATGATCCAAGAACACCTGTGTGAATGACAATTCCATCACGAATAACACGGATTTTAGACGTCCGTTTGATGAGACCATCTGTTACATAACATCCTGCAATCGTACCCACTTTCGTAATGTCGAACGTTTCGCGAATTTCTGCCGTACCCAATACCTTCTCTTCGATATCTGGAGATAACATTCCTTCCATTGCAGCTTTCAACTCATCGATTGCTTTGTAGATTACAGAATACAATCGGATATCGATTTGTTCTTGTTCTGCCAATTTACGTGCAGCAACTGAAGGTCTAACCTGGAATCCAATCACGATTGCATCAGATGCAGAAGCTAAGTTTACATCGGCTTCGGTAATTGCTCCAACTCCTTTGTGAACGATATTCACTTGAATTTCTTCCGTAGAAAGTCTCAACAAGGAATCTGATAATGCTTCAATAGATCCATCCACGTCACCTTTCACAATCAAGTTCAACTCTTTGAAATCTCCGATAGCCAAACGACGACCGATCTCATCCAAAGTAATGTGTTTGTTTGTACGAAGACCTTGCTCACGGTATAACTGCTCACGTTTGGTAGCAATTGTTTTCGCTTCGCGTTCGTCATCCATAATGTGGAATGTATCTCCTGCAGATGGCGCACCATTGATTCCTAAAACAGAAACTGGTTGAGATGGTCCTGCTTCTTTCAAAGCAACTCCATGTTCATCATGCATTGCACGAACACGACCGTAGTTACGTCCCACCAATACAATATCACCAATTTTCATTGTTCCAGCATGAACCAACATGTTTGTAACATATCCTTTTCCTTTATCCAAAGAAGATTCAATTACAGTACCAACTGCATTCTTGTTTGGATTAGCACGTAGGTGCAAAATTTCTGCTTCTAACAATACTTTATCCAACAAGTCGTCAATATTCAAATTCTGTTTTGCAGAAATCTCTTGACATTGGTATTTTCCACCCCATTCTTCTACTAAGATATTCATAGCAGAAAGTTGTTCGCGTATTTTATCTGGGTTTGCACCCGGTTTATCAATTTTATTGATTGCAAATACCATTGGTACGTTTGCAGCTTGAGCATGCGAGATTGCTTCTTTTGTTTGAGGCATCACGTCATCATCTGCAGCAACGATAATAATAGCAACATCCGTTACTTGAGCACCACGAGCACGCATCGCTGTAAAGGCTTCGTGACCCGGAGTATCTAAGAAAGTCATCTTGCGATTGTCTTTCAAAGTAACTGAATATGCACCGATATGCTGTGTAATTCCACCAGCTTCACCCGCGGTTACGTTTGCATTACGGATTTTATCTAACAAGGATGTTTTACCATGATCGACGTGACCCATCACCGTAATGATTGGTGGACGATCAATTAAGTCTTCCTCTTTATCTTCTACTTCTGGAATTGCTTCCTGAACATCTGCAGAAACGAATTCTGTTTCAAATCCAAATTCTTCCGCAACGATTTGAATCGTTTCAGCATCCAAACGTTGGTTGATTGAAGCAAAAATTCCCAATGACATACAAGCCGAAATAACTTGTGTTGGGGAAACATTCATCATTGACGCTAACTCGGAAACAGTTACGAATTCGGTTAATTTCAAGATTTTCTCTTGCATTTCAGCCTCTAGTTGTTCTATTTCACGACGTTGCGCACGATCATCTCGTTTTGCACGACGATTCTTAGAAGCTTTCGACTTACCTCCTTGAGAAGATAAACGAGCCAATGTATCTTTTACTTCTTTTTGGATATCTTGTTCAGAAGCTGCCGGCTTATCCGTAACTGGCCCTTTTCTGAAGTTATTTCCTGGTCCACGGTTGAAACCACCTTGTCCGCCAGGACGATTTCCACCGCCTTGACCTGGACCTCCACCTGGACGGTTTTGGTTGTTTCCACCTGCTTGTCCTGGAGTTGCAGGACCATCCTTCTTAATGCGTTTTCTTTTCTTACGGTCGTCACCTGGGCGAGAAGAACCAACAGATTTTGGTTTTTCAACAGGTAATTCAATTTTACCAAGAACCGTTGGTCCAGATAATTTTGTGCGATCAACACGAATTGTTTCTATTTCTTTTGGAGCTTCAGGAGCAGCTGGTGTTTCCTTCGCTTTTACTTCCTCTTTTACAGGAACGACTGGCGCAACAACTGGTTTTGGATAATCGCTTTTATCAATTGGTCCATCTTCTTTCTTGCGTTTATCCGGTCTTGTTTTGGTATTCAACTTATCTAAGTCGATTCTACCAATTACCTGAATTCCACCATCATTCGTAGGTTGAGCTACGGGCTCTTCCACCACTACTTTTGGTTTCTCTTCCACTGGTTTCTCAACAACAGGTGTAACCTCCACTACTGGCTCAGGAGTTGGCGTAGGAATAACTTCTACTTTCTCTTCTACCTTTGGAGTTTCAACTTTTGGAGTAACAACAGGCTGTGCTTTTGGTTGTTCAGACACGGAGTCATCAAAATTCTCATCGTCCTCATTAGACTTAGAGTCATCTTTGATGTCGCGTAGGGTAATCGTCTCACGCTTTTCTCTTTTAACCACCGTCATTTTGGATTGCTCCTTTAAATTTTGGTCTGCGGCAAATTGAGTGCGCAACATGTCATACTGCTCCGGATCCAACTTCGTATTTGGATTGGAGTCAATAGCTTTCCCCTTCGATGCCAAAAACTCGACAATCGTAGTGACTCCTACATTCAACTCTCCTGCTGCTTTTCCTAAACGCTGTGTTTTACCAGACATATATTATTTGCTTCTTTTTAATTAATGTTCACCCGTCAATACGAACAAGATGAACAGTTTTTGCTTTGTAAAGATAGTTAGTGTTGGTCAGATATACCTAAAAATCGGTCAGGTATTTTTTGCCCGACCGATTTCACTTCAGTCTATCATTCAAATTCTGAGCGAAGAATACGCAACACTTCTTGTACTGTTTCTTCTTCTAAATCTGTACGTTGTACTAAATCTGCCACTGTTAATTCCAATACAGATTTCGCTGTATCACAACCAACTGCTTTCAATTCGTCCAAAATCCAGCTGTCGATTTCGTCTGCAAATTCTTCTAAATCAACATCTTCGTTGTCAGACTCTCCATCTCTGAAGACATCTATTTCAAATCCTGTTAATTTACCTGCCAAACGAATGTTGTATCCTCCTTTTCCAATTGCCAAAGAAACTTGATCTGGTTTCAAGAACACGCTTGCACGTTTTTGTTCTTCATCAATTTCAATATTGGTAATTTTCGCTGGAGACAATGCACGCTGAATAAACAATTTCGGGTTGCTTGTGAAATTGATTACATCGATGTTTTCATTGCGTAACTCACGAACGATTCCATGAATACGAGAACCTTTCATTCCCACACAAGCTCCAACTGGATCAATACGATCATCGTACGATTCAACGGCAACTTTTGCTCTTTCTCCTGGTTCACGAACGATGCGTTTGATTGTAATCAATCCGTCGAATACTTCAGGAACTTCCAACTCGAACAAACGCTCCAAGAATTCTGGTGCGATACGAGAAAGAATAATTACTGGTGAGCTATTGCGCATGTCTACTTTTGAAACAACTGCACGAATAGATTCACCTTTCTTGAAGTAATCTGAAGGAATTTGTTCTGATTTTGGAAGAATCAACTCATTGTTTTCATCATCCAATACCATAATTTCTTTCTTCCAAACTTGGTACACCTCACCGGTGATGATTTCACCAATACGCTCTTTGTATTTCTTGTATAAATGGTCTTTCTCCAATTCAAGGATACGAGAAATCAAATTCTGACGAAGCGACAAGATATTTCTACGACCGAAGTCATTGAAACGGAATTCTTCGGATACTTCCTCACCGATTTCGAAATCCGGCTCAATTTTAATTGCATCCGAATAAGCGATCTCCGTATTCTGATCCTCTACTTCACCATCAGCAACAATTTCTTTGTTCACGAAAATCTGAACGTCTCCTTTATCAATGTTTACAATCACATCGATGTGCTCATCAGTGTTGAATTTTTTCTTCAACATCGCACGGAATACGTCTTCCAACACGTGTTGCATCGTTTGTTTGTCGATGCTTTTGAGTTCTTTGAACTCGGAAAACGATTCTACTAGTTCCAAGCTGTTCATAGCTTCTTATTTAAATGAAATAACAATTTTTGCTTCGTTTATATCTGAAAATGCGATCTTATTTTCGATCACCACCAGTTCCTTTTTCTTTTTCCCTTCGATTGCTTGCTTTTCTTCATGCTGCAAAACAACTCCAGTTTCATCAACAGAAATCAACGTTCCCGTTACTTTTTCTTTTGATTTCAATTTCACATCCAAGCCACGACCAATGTTCTTCACATATTGGGCATGCACACGCAACGGTTTATCTAATCCTGCAGACGAAACACTCAATTCAAAATCGGCATCTTCGCGATCCAAGTTGTGTTCAATGTTTCGTGAAACCGACATACAATCTTCGATTGAAACGTTTCCTTCCGTTTTATCCAATTCCAAACGAATCACATTGGTTGAGCTAATCGTCAATTCCACAATAAACAACCGTTCATCGCGCTCTTTGATTCGTTCTTCTGCTAATTCTTTTACTGTTTGTTTTGAAATCATATGAGATAAAAAGAGGGGACTTGCGTCCCCTCATTTGTGTGTTTTACTTAAATGTGATGCAAATATAGGTATTTTTTATTAACTAGCAAAAATTAAGATGCGTTAATTTACTGTTGGTCAAATCCTATTTGCGTTTTAAAGTCCATTTGCCTTTCAAAACGGTGTCTTGCATTCCATAAACTTCCGCATTGGTCCATAAAAACTCAAACTTCCCATCTTCCACGATAAATTTCCTGCCTTTTTTCTCATAAGAGCCCCCAACTGTTAGAAAACCCTCGAAAGAACCAGTTTGATTCGCTGAAAACAAGGTGGTTTGAGTTTTTTCAATCAAAAAGGAACCCATTAGTTTTTTTGATTCTGTTTTGATCAATACTTTATCATTTTCCAAATAAATTGCTCGTCCATGTTTTAATGTGACATCTTGAGCCAGATCCTCATCATCGTAATGATCCTTTCGGTATTTTTCATACATTTTATATTGATAATGCCATTCATCTCCGGATTCAAATACAAGTGCAAAATCATAGGGTTTCTTCCCATTCTCTTTGGTACACCTCAAAACAAGTAGACAGCAAATGAATATGTATAATAGTTTTTTCATTATTCTATTAAATTAAATATGATGGTTCCTGAAGTGGTGTCTAATGATGAAGTATAGGAAATTGTGAGGTTTTCCTCTGAACAATCATAAGAAATAATTTTATGGCTTTTACCTGCTGCTCCCGAATAATAGATCCAAACCATGGATTTTAATTTTCTTTCACTAGTTGACAATGTAGCTCCACTAAAATTTGTAGAATCTGTTGCTTTAACTGTGAATTTATAATAAGCGCCTGAAGTTTTTGGACCATAAGCCGTATATTGATAATCATCAATATCTCCATTTGAACGAAGAACTTTATAATCGACTTTATACTTCCCCGTTTTTAAGGGAAGAAAATCATCCTTCTTTTTACAAGAGAATATCAAGAAGACAAAAAGACTAAAGCTTAACCAATTTAATGTGTATTGTTTCATATTAGTAAATATGTGGTTTCAATAATTTAGAGTCTTTTCATAGTCCATTTGCCTTTTAAAATCGTGTCTGGAAGACTGAACAAGCCTCCTTGTAATTGAAATTCAAATTTTCCATTCTCCACTGTATATTTTCTGAATTCTTGTTTATATGAACCTTCTAATTCGATTTTTCCTAGCATCAATCCACTTTGATGGTTTAGAATGGCAAAATTAGAAACACTCATAATAACATTACTTACTCCAATTAAAGTTCTACCATTGACTTTATAAAGAACTGTTTCTCCTTTTAGTACATCTGTATAAATTGCATCTTTGGAGTGTTTCAAATCGACCACTTTCTCAACTCCACTATTCTTGTAACGTTTGTTTTGTTTATGTTTTTCAAAAAGGTAGCATTCTTCTTCCCAAACATCTCCAGAATCAAATTCTAACCGGAATAGATATGGCTTTCTTGCATTTTCCTTCTTGCATGAACTGATAGTGGTTAACAATGAAATAGCTAAGAGAGCTAGTGAAAATATTCTTTTCATAATTCAATCCAGTTAAATTTAACAGATCCTGTATACACTATTTCCTCTTGTAAGCTAGTATAATTGGTAGTCGTAGCAGAATAGTTTATTACTAATTCAGACTCCTGCATATCATACGAATCTACAGAACCACCAAAATACCCCGGTGAGGAAAAAGCATTTGAGTAAAAACGAATACTCCAAGATTCGACTCCTTTTGGAAAAGAGCCTCCCGCAAACATTACTCGTCTATTTATATTAATATCTATTTCGTCTACAAGGTCATCTCCTATTTCGGGTGAAAAATAATGATGATATTTCAAAATTCGTGGTCCATATACAATACAATTTATGGTGTCTTTTTGTCCATTGGAGAATGTCCGAATATTAATCATTTCGTACTTACCCTTTTTCATGTCTGCCAAAGCTCCTTTATTTTTTTTGCATGAAAGGATGAAAAGGGCTAAAAAAAGGCAACTTATCCAATTTAATATGTGTTGTTTCATAATAGTATATAACTGGTTTCAATAATTTAGAGTCTTTTCATAGTCCATTTGCCTTTTAAAACGGTATCTTGCATTCCATAAGCTTCCGCATTGGTCCATAAAAACTCAAACTTCCCATCTTCTACAATGAATTTCCTGCCTTTTTTCTGATATGAACCCTCAACGGTTAAATAACCCTCAAACATTCCTGTTTGATTCCCTGAAAACAAAGTGCCTTCAGGTTTGGAAATCAAAAATGTGCCCATTAGTTTTTTTGATTCTGTTTTGTATAATGCCCTATGATCACCCAAATAAATTCCTGTTCCTTCTTTCAAAGCAATAGTATAAGGTAAATCTTCCTGGTCGTAATCGTCCTTTCGGTGTTTCTCATAAATTTGCCAATAATAGTGCCACTCATCTCCAGATTCAAAGACAAGTGCAAAATCGTAGATACTCTTCCCATTCTCTTTGGTACAACCCAAAACAAAGAAGCAACAAATGAATACGTATAATAGCTTTTTCATTCTTCTAGTAAATTAAAAATGACAGTTCCAGATGTCGAGTCTGAGTATGGATTTGCTTTGTAATGAATTGTTAAATCATCATTAATATAATCATAGTCAGTTATTTTAAGATCCAAATTAGTTGAGGAACAACCTATCAAATACAAGTAAGATAATTTATTTTGGTTGTATGAGATTTGAGCAAAGCAAAAATCAGTTGAATCTGTTGCTTTAATATCAAAAGCATACTTGCCTACCAACATTCTTGGACCGAATGCAGTATATTCTTTATAATCTACATTACCATTAGGGTGTCTAACAGTATATTCCACTTGATACTTTCCTGTCTTTAACCCAATGAAATTCTCGCTTTTTTTACAAGAGAATATCAAGAAGAAAAAAAGACTAAAGCTTATCCAATTTAATGTGTGTTGTTTCATAGTAGTAAATATGTGGTTTCAATAATTTAGAGTCGCTTCATGGTCCATTTGCCTTTTAAAACGGTGTCTTGCATTCCATAAGCTTCGGCATTGGTCCATAAAAACTCAAACTTCCCATCTTCCACGATAAATTTTCTGCCTTTTTTCTCATAAGAGCCCTCAACTGTTAGAAAACCCTCAAACATTCCTGTTTGATTCCCTGAAAACAAGGTGGTTTGAGTTTTTTCAATCAAAAAGGAACCCATTAGTTTTTTTGATTCTGTTTTGATCAATACTTTATCATTCTCCAAATAAATTGCTCGTCCATGTTTTAATGTGACATCTTGAGCCAGATCCTCATCATCGTAATGATCCTTTCGGTACTTCTCATAAATTTTCCATTCAAAATGCCACTCATCTCCTGAATCAAAGAAAAGTGCAAAATTATAGGGTTTCTTCCCATTCTCTTTGGTACACCCAAAAACAAGGAAACTAAAAGTGAATATGTATAATAACTTTTTCATTCTTCTAGTAAATTAAAAATGACAGTTCCAGATGTCGAGTCTGAGTATGGATTTGCTTTGTAATAAATTGTAAGATTATCCTCTGAACAATCATAGTAAGTAATTTTATATGAAGTTGAAAGCCCTGATAAACAAGTGATTAAATCTATTCCTAAAAGTGTCTGCTCTGATGCATAAAATGACGCTCTACAAAAATTGGTGGAATCTGTCAATTTAATATCAAAATTATAATCGCCTTTCATTCTTTTTGGACCATAAGCTATATAATTAAACACATTAATATTACCATTCTGATCTATTGCGGTTTGTTCAATCTGATACTTCCCAGTTTTTAAGGGTAAAAAATCATCCTTCTTTTTACAAGAGAATATCAGGAAGAAAAAAAGACTAAAGCTTAACCAGTTTGATATGTGTAGTTTCATTTTCATTGAATTAGTGGGTTCTATAACTACAACCGTTTCAAAGTCCATTTTCCTTTCAGCACAGTGTCTTGCATTCCATAAGCTTCGGCATTGGTCCATAAAAACTCAAACCTCCCATCTTCCACGATAAATTTCCTGCCTTTTTTCTCATAAGAGCCCTCAACGGTTAGAAAACCCTCAAACATTCCTGTTTGATTCCCTGAAAACAAAGTGCCTTCAGGTTTGGTAACAAAAAAGGTGCCCATTAGTTTTTTTGATTCTGTTTTGTATAATGCCCTATGATCACCCAAATAAATTCCTGTTCCTTCTTTCAAAGCAATAGTATAAGGTAAATCTTCCTGGTCGTAATCGTCCTTTCGGTGTTTCTCATAAATTTGCCAATAATAATGCCATTCGTCTCCAGATTCAAAGACAAGTGCAAAATCGTAGATACTCTTCCCATTCTCTTTGGTACACCCCAAAACAAGTAGACAACAAATGAATACGTATAATAGCTTTTTCATTCTTCTAGTAAATTAAAAATAACTGTTCCTGATGTAGTGTCTGATGATGAAGTATAATAGATTGTAAGATTTTCCTCTGAACAATCATAGTAAGTAATTTTAAGAGATTTCCCTGTACCGCTTGGACAAATAGTCCATAAGAAATTATTTAATTTTCTTTGATTATATGAGATTGAAACATTACAAAAATTTGTAGTATCTGTTAATTTAATATCAAACAGATACTTTAATGCTAAGTTTTTTGGACCATAAGCCGTATATTGATAATTATCAATATCTCCATTTGAACGAAGAACTTTATAATCGACTTGATACTTTCCCGTTTTTAAGGGTAAAAAATCATCCTTCTTTTTACAAGAGAATATCAGGAAGAAAAAAAGACTAAAGCTTAACCAGTTTGATATGTGTAGTTTCATTTTCATTGAATTAGTGGGTTCTATAACTACAACCGTTTCAAAGTCCATTTTCCTTTCAGCACAGTGTCTTGCATTCCATAAGCTTCGGCATTGGTCCATAAAAACTCAAACTTCCCATCTTCCACGATAAATTTTCTGCCTTTTTTCTCATAAGAGCCCTCAACTGTTAGAAAACCCTCGAAAGAACCAGTTTGATTCCCTGAAAACAAGGTGGTTTGAGTTTTTTCAATCAAAAAGGAACCCATTAGTTTTTTTGATTCTGTTTTGATCAATACTTTATCATTCTCCAAATAAATTGCTCGTCCATGTTTTAATGTGACATCTTGAGCCAGATCCTCATCATCGTAATGATCCTTTCGGTACTTCTCATAAATTTTCCATTCAAAATGCCACTCATCTCCTGAATCAAAGAAAAGTGCAAAATTATAGGGTTTCTTCCCATTCTCTTTGGTACACCCAAAAACAAGGAAACTAAAAGTGAATATGTATAATAACTTTTTCATTATTCTATTGAAGTAAAGATGATGGTTCCAGAGGTGGTGTCAGATAATGGAAATGAAGTGTAATGAATTATGAGATTATTTTCAGAACAATCATATTCTGTGATTTTGCGACTAACATCCACATTTCCTGAATAATTAATCCAAGCCATGGATTTTAACTTCCGTTCACTAGTTGACAATGAGGCTAAGCTAAAATTTGTTGAATCAGTTGCTTTAATCATGAATTTATAATAAGCTCCTGAAGTTTTTGGACCATAAGCCGTATACTGATAATTATCAATATCTCCATTTGATTTAACAACTTGATAATCAATTAGATACTTTCCTGATTTTAAGGGTAAAAAATCATCCTTCTTTTTACAAGAGAATATCAAGAAGAAAAAAAGACTAAAGCTTAACCAATTTAATGTGTATTGTTTCATAGTAGTAAATTATGTGGTTTCAATAATTTAGAGTCTTTTCATAGTCCATTTGCCTTTTAAAACGGTATCTTGCATTCCATAAGCTTCCGCATTGGTCCATAAAAACTCAAACTTCCCATCTTCTACAATGAATTTCCTGCCTTTTTTCTGATATGAACCCTCAACGGTTAGAAAACCCTCGAAAGAACCAGTTTGATTCCCTGAAAACAAGGTGGTTTGAGTTTTTTCAATCAAAAAGGAACCCATTAGTTTTTTATCATCCGTTTTATAAAATATTTGACCAACTTCAAGGTAAATTGCACGGCCATATTTTAATCCAAAATCAATATCTAAATTTTCATCCTGGTCATAATACTTTTTGTACTTCTCATAAATTTTCTTTTCATAATGCCACTCGTCTCCGGATTCAAAGAAAAGAGCGAAATCATAAGTTTTTTTTCCATTCTCTTTTGAACAACCCCAAATTGATAAGCAACAAATGAGGAGATATACTAACTTTTTCATTATTCTATTGAATTAAAGATGATAGTTCCAGAAATAGAGTCTGTGGGTTGATAAGACGTGAAATACATAGTAAGATTATCTTCAGAGCACTCATATTCAGTAATTTTAACAGATTCTCCATAGGTTTCATTGTAATTAAGCCAAGCCAAGCCCTTAATTCTCCGTTCTGTTGTAGATAAAGTTGCTCTTTTAAAATTTGTAGTATCCGTTACTTTAATTGAAAACTTATAATAATAGCCTGTTGTCCTAGGTCCATAAGCCGTAAATTGGTAAGTATCGATTGTACCATTTGGATGCACCACCTTATAATCTACCCGATATTTCCCGGTTTTTAAAGGCAGAAAATCCTCCTTTTTTTTACAAGAGAATATCAGGAAGAAAAAAAGACTAAAGCTTAACCAATTTAATGTGAGTTGTTTCATAGTAGTAAATATGTGGTTTCAATAATTTAGAGTCTTTTCATAGTCCATTTACCTTTCAAAACGGTGTCTTGCATGCCATAGGCTTCCGCATTGGTCCATAAAAACTCAAACTTCCCATCTTCTACAATGAATTTCCTGCCTTTTTTCTGATAAGAACCTTCAACGGTTAGAAAACCCTCAAACATTCCTGTTTGATTCCCTGAAAACAAAGTGCCTTCAGGTTTGGAAATCAAAAATGTACCCATTAGTTTTTTTGATTCGGTCTTGTATAATGCCCGGTGATCACCCAAATAAATTCCTCTCCCTGATTTCAAAGCTATTGTGTATGGCAAGTCTTCTTGATCGTAATGGTCCTTTCGGTGTTTCTCATAAATTTGCCAATAATAATGCCATTCGTCTCCAGATTCAAAGACAAGTGCAAAATCGTAGATACTCTTACCATTCTCTTTGGTACACCCCAAAACAAGTAGACAACAAATGAATACGTATAATAGCTTTTTCATTCTTCTAGTAAATTAAAAATGACAGTTCCAGATGTCGAGTCTGAGTATGGATTTGCTTTGTAATGAATTGTTAAATCATCATTAATATAATCATAGTCAGTTATTTTAAGATCCAAATTAGTTGAGGAACAACCTATCAAATACAAGTAAGATAATTTATTTTGGTTGTATGAGATTTGAGCAAAGCAAAAATCAGTTGAATCTGTTGCTTTAATATCAAAAGCATACTTGCCTACCAACATTCTTGGACCGAATGCAGTATATTCTTTATAATCTACATTACCATTAGGGTGTCTAACAGTATATTCCACTTGATACTTTCCTGTCTTTAACCCAATGAAATTCTCGCTTTTTTTACAAGAAAAAAGGATCAATAAGATAAAACTAAAGCTTAACCAATTTAATACGTGTTGTTTCATAGCAGAAATATGTGGTTTCAATAATTTAGAGTCTTTTCAAAGTCCATTTGCCTTTCAGCACGGTGTCTTGCATTCCATAAACTTCTGCATTTGTCCATAAAAACTCAAATGTTCCATCTTCTACAATGAATTTTCGACCCTTTTTCTCATAAGAACCCTCAACGGTTAAATAACCCTCAAAAGAACCAGTTTGATTTCCCGAAAATATAGTGGTTTCAGTTTTTTCAATGAAAAAGGAACCCATTAGTTTTTTTGATTCTGTTTTGATCAATACCTTGTCATTCTCCAAATAAATTCCTCGACCGTCCTTTAGATTAATGTCTTGTGATAAATCTTCATCATCATAATCATCCTTTCGGGGCTTTTCATAAATTTTCCATTCAAAATGCCACTCGTCTCCTGATTCAAATACAAATGCAAAATCATAGGGTTTCTTCCCATTCTCTTTGGTACAAGCCAAGACTAGGAAACAACAAATGAATATGTAAAATATTTTTTTCATTATTCTATTAAATTAAATATGATGGTTCCTGAGATAGTGTCTAACAATGGATATGATATGTAATGTATAGTAAGATTATTTTCGGAGCAATCATATTCTGTAATCTTGACACCTTCAATAACGTTTCCAGTATAATCAAGCCAAGCCACACTCCTTAAACGTTTTTCTGAAGTTGACAATGTAGCTCCGCTAAAATTTGTAGAATCTGTTGCTTTAATAATAAATTTATAATAGTAACCAGAAGACTTTGGGCCATAAGCCGTAAATTGATAATTATCAATATCTCCATTCGAACGAACAACTTGATAATCGACTTGATACTTCCCCGTTTTTAAGGGTAAAAAATCATCCTTTTTTTTGCAGGAGAATATCAAGAAGAAAACAAGACTAAAGCTTAACCAATTTAATGCGTGTTGTTTCATAGTAGTAAATTAGCGGTTTCAATAACTAGAGTCTCTTAAGTGTCCATTTCCCTTTCAGAATGGTGTCTTGCATTCCATAGGGTTCAGCATTTCTCCAATAGAATTCAAAAGTTCCATTTTCTACTGAATATGCGCGGCCTTTTTGAGTGTAGGATCCTTCTAAATAGAGATCACCAAATGTGTTTCCTGAAAAACTTGTTGTCCCTAAGGCAGGTTCAATTTTACCGAAAGTCCAGGAACTGTTGCCAATCAATTTTTGGTCATCCGTTTTTAGAATCATAGTGGTGTTGGAGTAACCAAAATCAAAATATAATCCTTTTCCATCAATATAATGCATAGAATATCCGTAAGCTATTTGTGCCTTATATTTCTTGTTGGTTTTATTTTTCTCAAATATTTTACCAGTGAGCTCTGTTTTATGGCCATTTTCAAATTCAAATTGAAGCAGATACTCCTTTTTTCCTATTTCTTTTTTACAGGAAGTAAGAAAAATTATAAAAATGGTGATAAAAAACAATAATGTACCTTTCATAGATTATATACGTGTTAAATTAAAAGAGCCAATCAATGTGTCTTGTTTATTAAAATCGACATTCAAATTATTATCAGAAATTGTATAATTACTGATTTTGGCATCAAATTGAGTTTGGTAAATACTGATATTATCAATTGTTACTCCATTGCTTCTGGAAGAGAACATAAAGGACATATTATCCTCACCAAATGTGAGATGCTTTCGAAAAAAATAACCTCCTCCCAGGTGATATGGTCCAGAGACTTCGCCTTTCAGGGTGTCTTTAATTCCGTTATGATCTGATATCCAAATAAAGTCAAACCTTCCAGGTTGGAAGTCGTCAAAAATTCGATTTTCCTCTTTCTTACATGAAAGAAGAACGAAAACGAGGACACTACTATATCTTAACCAGTTTAATATGTTCGGTTTCATATTCATTGAGTTTAATAATTAACGTATACAGTCCGGAAGACAATTTTTGAATGTCGCATATTTGCGCACGGTTATCGAACCGTTTTACTTCAGAACCGTTTTGATCTAAAATAATAATTTCCTGAAACGATTCGGAAATTACAAAGAAATCTGAAGTAGGATTCGGAAATATTGAAATTGTTGATTCATCGGACTCATTGATTCCTAATCTGTTGTCTTCTTCCAATTCTGGCATTTCCATGTAGTTGCTTTCACTCTTACCAGATGTTTCAGGAATGAACAGGGTTCCTAGCTGCTCTTCTAAATTACAGGTTTGGCATTGATCAATAGAATAGGGAGTGTTTTGAGAAGTGAAATCATTCCCGCAAGTAACCTTCCCTGTTTCAATGGTTACAGAACCGTTTGGAAAAGGATCGATTAATCCATTATCAATTTGAACATACTCTAAAGCTTTAACCGTAACTGGTGTACTTCCATAAATATTTCCAGTAATCTTCATGTTTTCAAAAGCTCCAAGCATTAACCCTACTCCAGAAACGTTCATCAAATTAGTGTATGAATCTGTATTTATATCATAATCAATTAAGCGGTTAATTAAATCGTGATACAAGGGTTGGGCTTCATCATTATTTGCATAGACCAAATTATAAAGCATCATGTAATCCACTCCTGAAAACCATCCTTCCGTAAGATCCAATCCATCATCCCATTGATCATGGTTATTATCAAAGACAAAGGGAACATTCCAGTAATATGGAATTCCGTCAGGATCTTGATTATCTGAAAAAGGTGGATAAGTAAAGCCCCATTGAGAGTCAATTGTGTTAGTCTTACAGAAATTATGCGGCCCAACGCAAGGTGCCATGCTAAGCATTTCACTAGCGTATTGATAAGCTTGAGCTTTTTTATTCTTATTAACTTGTAAGGAGGGATTCCACCCCCAGAGATAATCGTAAAGAGGCGTGTATAGTGCTTGATAATGATGGTCAGCACTTTTGTTGTAAATAAAGGTTCCTACAGGTAAAACACCTGAACCACTGTTAGAAATAGCATTCAAGATTAACGACATTTTCACATTTCCTGGTTCCGAGTAACCATTTAATCCAGAATTCCACCATGTGGTATACAGGGAGGATGCTGGAAACGCAGCATGAGTCGCATTCGTAATTTCCAAATCATTATTGGATGTAAAAAGTGGTGCGGAAACTTTTTGCATGGGGGGCATGTAATTGAAAATTACCGCTCCTTCCGAGACTTGATTGCCTCTTGGGTTAATAACGGTCCAATATCCATTGCCACCAGTAGCATGGAGATGTAGTGATGGATATGCCCAAGTTGTCGGTGAATAGGGACTGGCAACATCCAAAGTGCCACTAAATTTACCAGCTAATCTGCCCAGAATATTGGTGCTGTGTCTTCGCGCCTGTTCGTTAATATTAAACGAAACGTCGATGTCTCCATCTTTATCCAGGTCAATGTCATAATATACATTCGGAATACTTTTCGTAATGGTAAAAAAACCAAGGAGTAAACGAATAATCTGATCCACACTGGCTTCGCTGTATCCATAATAACCTTCCTCTTCTTCTCCCTTTTTAAAATTAACAATTGGAAATTGTTTGGCATCTAATTTATGAGGTGAATGTTGGTAACCTTGAATATTATCTTCCCATAAATCACTATACGCACTGCGATTATATTTTAAATCGGCTCCGTAATCGATACCCGTTTTTCCACTTTTGAGTTTGTAATAGTTTGTAGTAAAGTCTGGGGCGATATAATTAAAGGTATCAATCCACTGGTTCCGATTAATAAAATCGGGCGGCACATCATCTCTGTGAAAGTATCCGTTGACATCATGGCTTAGTGTCCAATCACCAAGTCTGAAAGCTTCCTCATCACCTTTATCCCCTTGGCCTGAATAAAATGTTTCGGATATGTCATCTACTCGCTCAAATGCTTTGATGGCATAATACAATTCTCGTTCATTGTTCTTTAAATCAGCCCATCTTCCTTTTTCCTCTAAAATGCGATGTTCAATAGCTAACATGGTTAAGTAATAGCCGTGCATAATCATACAGTCGGACCAAGCCATGTATTCATTTCTTCCTAAGTTTCTTGATTCTGCAACTAAGCTTTGTCCGGGACCATCCCCCATCACCATAAAATCATTGCGCAAACGCCATCTGTAGAACCAATATTTCGCATGCCAACCTGGCATATTGGGTGTTGGATATTGTGCATAAACATCTTGGGTAAAAATGACTACCAACATCAGAATCCACAAGGAACTTGTTAATTTCAAACTTCTCATGGCTTTTGAATTTTTAAGCGTTCTACATCCGTTTTCAATTGTTCAATTTCCTTATTTTGTTGGATCAAATAAAGGGTCAACTCTTCCACTTTCTCCATTAAAACAATGTTCATTTCAGCAACATCAATTCCATTTTTCACCATTTCATCTTGGCTCGGCACTTTTGGCAGGTGCTTGCTTTTGAGTAAAAATGCTTCTAGTTCTTCTAAAGGCATTAATTGATAATTTTCTTCAAAAACGTAATCTGGCCATACTTGCGTATCTACTTTAATTTTACGTGCTCTCGTAAGTCCATCTGCTTCCACACGGAATGTTTCAGTAGTACCCGTTCCAATGCTCAACATGCCATTCGTTCCCAAATGAAAGATGTTTCCTATACCATTATCAATATCCATCGCACCATCTGATTTTAAACTAAATGGTATTCTGTTAGTTGCTGTATTGATTACCTCTAAGATTTTTGTATTTGGATTGTCATACTCAAGGAACAATAAGCGCTGATATGCTTCATTATTTCCAGTAGTATTTACATGAATTGCGGCAACTTTATCTTTGTTAGAGAGATAAACTTTTCCTATTCCCTGAAGATCAGCACCTATTGACAAGGTTTTATCTACCCACATGTGTTCTCCGAATTTAGAGGTCTTTGTGACTGTTAATTGATGGCTAGGATTTATGGTTCCGATTCCTACTTTCACATCAGGACACTCAACAAATAATTTATTGATTCCATTCCCCCAAGTAGGAGTATACGGATTGTCCAGACAAATATTTATAGGGGTTATCGGATTTGGAGCAGAATACATCAAGATTTTCAATGCATTTACAAATTCATCTCCTGAACCTTTTTTTAGCATCCCATTTTGATTCATGATCAAAAAATTCAATTCGCTGTAGTTGGTTGCCAAAGGAACATTTGGGAATTTAATATCGCCGTTCAATTTCGACAAACCGTTTACAACAAACTCATCTGTTACTTTTACGTCTTTCATCTTTGTTTCACCCAAAAAGCGTACATCTTGATCGACCCGTAAGTTTTTATTGATTCTTACAGAATCCTTTACAACTAAGGCTGAATCAATTCGAGCCGAGCCATTAACCGTTAGTCGTTCGGAAGGAGTTGTCGTTCCAATTCCTACATTTCCTGTTGTAGGCAAGGTGTTTGTTTGAGCAAAAGAAGCTGCTGAAATCGTACAAAAATTTAATAATACAAGGCTTTTAAAAACCATAGTAGGTGTGAATAGTGTGTTTTTCATGAATAGTAGTCATTTAATCCGAGTCAAATCTAAAATTATTTTTAAATCAAAAACACGCAAGATTAAAATTTAACAAATAGCTGATTAATTCAACTAAACTAGTAGGTTTTTATTTCTTTCTTGAAATCCACATCTATAGCCATTTTTTAGAAAAAACAAACATCGTTGAAACACTTTTATCGGAGTTCCTTCTTTCCCTCTCACGTTTTAAGGATTGGTAAAGTATGCATGTTAATGGACTTGTTTTCTTGTTTAACGAGTCAAAATTCACGAAGAAATGTGCTTTCAGTTGAAAAAATTCCTAACTTCCCTAACAGATGAAAACACTTGAACTTCGAACCAATTCGATTCGCGCAGAAATCAATCTACATGGCGCAGAACTCCTTTTTTTAGGAAAGAATTCAGACTCAAATATCCTTTGGTCCAAACAAACGGATCATTGGAACAGAGTTGCACCAAACCTGTTTCCGATTGTGGGAAAATTAGTGAATGACAGCTACACGTTTCAAGGGAAATCGTATCAAATGAGTCAACACGGATTTGCGCGCGACAGGGAATTTGAGGTCGTGGAACAAACAGAAAGTTCGGTTCGATTACGCTTGATTTCAGATCCTGAATCGATACATGTCTATCCGTTTTCGTTTGTATTTGATGTGTGTTTTTCACTTTCAGAAGCTGGAATTACTCTATCTTATGAAACCCAAAATACAGGAACTGAACCGTTGTA
This sequence comes from Fluviicola taffensis DSM 16823, assembly GCF_000194605.1. Lineage (NCBI taxonomy): Bacteria > Pseudomonadati > Bacteroidota > Flavobacteriia > Flavobacteriales > Crocinitomicaceae > Fluviicola > Fluviicola taffensis. The sequence goes on along the minus strand of NC_015321.1, from coordinate 2,125,227 downwards.
TTATTCGGTAGGCGGACATCCTGCTTTTCACTTGGAGGAATCGATTGGAAACTATTACTTGGAGTTTGATTCGGATGTTCAGCTGGAAAGAGAAGAACTCGTGGGAAGTTATTTTTCGGGAGAATCCACTTATTATGGCGTTTCTCATCATTTGAATCTGAGTGAAGAGCTGTTTGAAAACGATGCTTTTGTGATGAAAAACCCAACATTTAGGTCTGTGTGCTTGAAAAACCAAGATGGGGAAACACTTGTACACATGAAATGTGACTCGTGGACTGCAATTGGCTTTTGGACGAAAAAGGATGCTCCGTTTTTATGCATAGAACCATGGTGGGGATGGGCAGATAAAGTGGATTCGAGTGGAAAGTTGGAAGACAAAGAAGGGATTATTGAGCTGAAAGCAGCAGAGAAAAAGAGTGTCAATTATATTATTGAAATCCCATCGGTTCTAAAATAGTCATTTAGCAAATTAGTAAAATTACTAACAACTCCCAATTTTACTAGCCTGCAAGAATTATTCGGATATCATCAAGCAATCTGTGCAGTTGAAATCTCAAGGTTTCTATAGTAGTATGTTAGTAAATTTACTAACAACTGACCATTTTACTAACCTGCAAAAACCATCCGAATAACCTCAATCCGTCGATCGGTTACCTCTTCCACAATCAATATCCATTTTTCAACTTCTATTTCTTCTCCACCCTGCGGAATGGATTCCAACTGATTAATGACTAATCCACCCAATGTTTCATACGAATCCGATTCAGGCAATTTCAACCCATACGTTCTATTCAAGTAGGAAATATCGGCTCTTGCAGAAAAACGGTAAGTCGTTTCGTCAATTTGTTCTTCCAACCATGTTTCATCGTCGTGCTCATCTTCAATTTCTCCGAAAATTTGTTCGATGACATCTTCAATCGTTACAACACCCGATGTTCCTCCATATTCATCCACAACTACCGCAACAGATTGGCTTTGCTTGGTGAATAGTTCCAGCAACTCTTTCCCTGGCATTGCTTCTGGCACAAAGGAAATTGGTCGCAGAATTTGTGTAATGGTACTTGGTTTTTTGAATAACTCGTAGGAATGTGCATAACCGATAATATTATCGACCGAATCTCTGTAAAGCAACAACTTTGATAACCGTGTTTCTACAAATTTTGCCAACAAATTCTCAATGCTTTCTTCCACATCAATCGCTTGAATTTCCATGCGTGGAACCATGCAGTCGCGCGCTCTAATTTTGGAGAAATCGAGTGCGTTTTGAAGAATTTGGATCTCATTCACCAAATCGGCTTCGTCTTCCATACGCTCATTGACATCTTGCACAAAATGCTGCAAATCAGTCTTAGAAAATACCTTTTCAGATTGTTCTACTCGAATTCCGAAGATGCGCAATAATCCATTACTCATCCACACAATCAGTTTGGTTGGAATATACAAAACCCAATAAACGAGCCACATTGGAGCGGATAGTAAACGGAAAATTCCATTGGGATTGATTTGAAAAACAACTTTTGGAAAAAACTCTGCTATCGTTAAAACAATAAGGGTTGAGATAATCGTTTGAATGAAGACAACGAGGTATTCTTGCTTGATTCCCCATAGTTCAATCAGTGGATCCAAACTTTCCGCCATGTACATTCCGAAGATGACAATACCAACATTATTGGCAATTAGAAGCGTTGCTAAGAAATGTCCATCATTCCCATAAAAAACATTGAGAAGCTTACTGTACCAAGAGTTTTTACCCCGGTCAAGCTCAACTTTCAGTCGATTGGATGAAACAAAGGCTATCTCCATTCCTGAAGAATAAGCAGAAAATAGTAATGATGCAAGAATAATTATAACGGAAGAATCCATTCAACTACTTAAAGTAGAAAAGTACTAATTTTTCTTAGAAAGAACATCAAATCCGATATCGGTTCTAAAATAAGCGTCATCGAAAGAAATTTTCTCAATACTCGCATATGAACGTTCCAGAGCTGCTTCTAGGTTTCTTCCGTAAGAAGTAACTGCTAAAACACGTCCTCCATTGGATAAAACAACTGGTCCATCGCTTGAAGTTCCTGCATGGAAAACCAAACTATCCGTTACGCTATTGATTCCATTGATGACCTTGCCTTTTTGGTAAGCATCCGGATAACCTCCTGAAACCATCATAATCGTACAAGCGCTTCTTTCTTCGAACTGAATATCACATTCAGAAAGTGTGTTTGTAGCAACACCTTCCAATAAATCGATTAAATCTGATTTTAAGCGAGGCATCACCACTTCTGTTTCAGGATCTCCCATACGGCAATTGTATTCAATTACGTAAGGTTCTCCTTTCACGTTGATGATTCCAAAGAAAATGAATCCTTTGTAAACAATACCTTCTGATTTCAATCCTTTAACAGTTGGGATAATGATTTGATTTTCAATCTTATCCATAAATGTTTTGTCACAGAATGAAACGGGGGAAACAGCTCCCATTCCTCCAGTGTTCAAACCAGTATCCCCTTCACCAATGCGTTTGTAATCTTTCGCTTCGGGAAGAATTTTATACGAATCTCCATCTGTTAAAACAAACACAGAGCATTCAATTCCTTTTAAAAATTGTTCGATAACTACACGCGAAGAAGCATCTCCAAATTTAGCATCAGCTAGCATGCTTTTCAATTCAGCTTTTGCTTCTGGCAATGTCTCAGGAATCAATACTCCTTTTCCAGCAGCCAAACCATCTGCTTTCAAGACGTAAGGAGCTTTCATTCCTTCCAAGAATTTGTATCCTTGTTCTAAAGTATCTTTGGTGAAAGTTGCATATTTGGCAGTTGGAATATTGTGACGCATCATAAATGCTTTCGCAAAATCCTTACTTCCTTCTAGTTGGGCGGCTTCTTTATTTGGTCCGATAACGGGAACACTTTTCAATTGAGCATCTGCTAAAAAGAAATCGTGAATTCCTAAAACCAATGGATCTTCAGGTCCAACGATAACCATGTTTACATTCTCTGCAAGAACAAATGCCTTAATCGCAGAAAAGTCCGTTGCAGACATGTCCACATTTGTTCCATGAAGTCGAGTTCCAGCATTTCCTGGAGCGATAAATAATTTTTCCAAGTGAGAACTTTTAGCAATTTTCCAAGCAATTGCATGCTCTCTTCCACCTGAACCCAACAATAAAATGCGCATATTAACAGTATTTCAAAATTGATTCAAAGAAACGTTTTCCATCTTCATTTGCCAAAGCAGCATCAGCAGCTCTTTCTGGATGAGGCATCATTCCAAATACATTTCTACCTGGATTACAAATTCCCGCGATGTCGTGCATAGACCCATTTGGATTGCTTAAATCCGAAACCTGAGCTTCTTCATTCACATAATGAAACAATACTTGATCATTATCCAAAATAGATTTCATGGTATCTTCTGGTGCAAAGAAACGTCCTTCTCCATGAGCAATCGGAATTTTATAGGCTTTTGCAGCATCTAGTCCTTTTGTGATTGCACTGTTTGAAGTTGCAGGTTTCAAATACACATTCTTGCAAATGAACTTCTGATTGTTGTTATGCAACAAAGCTCCTTGTAACAAACCACTTTCTGTCAAGATTTGGAAACCATTACAAATACCCATTACGTAACCACCTTTATCCGCATGATTCATTACTTCACCCATAATTGGAGACAGTTTTGCAATCGCTCCTGAACGTAAATAATCTCCGTAGGAGAATCCGCCTGGAAGGACTACAAAATCTACCCCTTTTAAGCTGGTATCTTTATGCCATAAACGTTCTACTTGTTGGCCCATGATTGTTTCAAGGACATATACCATGTCTTCATCACAATTGGAACCCGGAAAGGTAACAACACCAAATTTCATTGATCTATTTTTGCGACGGAAGCCCGTCAATTCATGAATGGCAACAAAGTTAGTCAATCTCCTTAGACAACCATGTATGAAATGAGGAAAAATTTAGCAACAGCTAGAATAAGTGTCACATAAAAAAAGATGCTTGCTACTCGTTGCCAAATCCTATGAATAAAGGCGAAAGTAAAGAAGAATGCCAGCGGAATGAAGAGTAAACTAATCCATTCAGACTGTTGATAAAAAATGATTTCGGCAACTCCTAAAAGCAAAGTTCCAATTAAAATCCAAACCAAGGAGCGATTTAACTTCTTAAAACGGATGTTACTCACCCGAAGTCTAATTTGAATTCCGATGATGCTCAATAGAAAGAGAATCACAATGGTTGCGGTTGTCCCGTAAAAGAAAACATCTTCATACTTGATCATTGAAGAGTGTCTCAAAATACGGGTTGAAAATGAATGTCCAGAAATCCACCAATAAGCCAATCCATTCCCAACCGGAATCAAGAATCCAATAATCATTAAGAGCCATTGTCTGAAACTAAACGGATGCAAAGCCCAAGCAGAAAACCAAAAAGGAACAATCAAAGCAGCACTTGGAGGAAGAAAAGAAGCTGAAAGACCAATAAATAAAACGCTATTGAACGAAGACTGAAGGTTTGTTTCAGATGATTTCAAGCGGAATAATAATCGAACAGCCTGCAATAATAAGACATGACAAATCAAAACAGAATCTACTTGATAAAAGGAATGTGAAAAGCTCATCAAGACCACATAAAACAAGGATGGTCCGTAATTATTCTTATCTAAAAACTCGTGTTGATTGAACAAAAAATTGAGTTGTAATGCATTTGCCAGAACAATCACAGAAGCAACAATGGATGTCCACCAATGACTTAAAACAGTTGTTTTCCCCCATAATCCAAGGTCAACAATATCAATGAGAGCGTGAAATTTAAAATGCGCATTTAGCAGTTGAAACCCTATAACAAGTGGAATCAAGAGAAGCAATACTAAAGGACGGTTCCCTAAAAATGGACGCAATATCATACCACGAAGTTAGTCGTAAATTTAGAAATTAGAAAAACAAACGACCGTTTACCCATTCAGGATCTAAGACGGCTTGATGCTTTTTATAGAATTCAATAGCGGGTTCATTCCAATCCAATACTTGCCAGTCCATTCGTTTTGCATCCCAGCTTTTAGCAATCTCAACCACTCTTAAGAATAAACTGGAACCAATTCCTCCCCTTCTAAAATCGGGTTGCACATAGAAATCTTCCAAATACAAACACCTTCCTTTCCAAGTCGAATAAGACAAATAGTACAAAGCAAATCCTACTATTTCTGAATCCTCATTCTCTATTACCAAAGCTTCACAAACGCGATCTGTAAACAAGTCGATTGCTAGTTTTTCAACTGTGTTGGTTACTTCATCAGGAGCTTTTTCATACAGAGCCAATTCACAAATCAATCCATGGATTGCCTGTTCATCTCCTAATTTCGCTTCCCGAATAGTCATTTTACAAACCTCCCAAATTAAATCGGAACCGGATACCAGTACTCATATTTCCTGTGGGATAGGAAGTAGCAATCTTAGGATTTGTAATCACCTGATCGTAGTAGAATTGAACTACTAGATTCGCACCAATGTTATAGTCAATAGACGATTTGATAGAAATTACTTTCTGACCTGCAGTAGCTTGTTCAGTAGACTCAACGATTTTACGGATAACCGTTAAGTTATCTCTGAATGTAAAGTCAAAACGGATATTCAACGGATTATCTGGTCGGATTTTTCCAATTTTGAATGGCAATCTCACTTTCGGGAATTTGTAACCCGCACCAACAATAATTTCATTTCCGAGAACTTCAGTGACCTGATTGTTGTTCAAGGAAAGTGTTGCAGAACGGTCTTTCTTAATCTCAAACTTCGTAATTAATCCTTGACTTTGACCTGTTTTCTTGTTTCCGATGTTCCACGTTGCATCAAATCCAATTAGCGGAGAAAAACGTTCTGAAATAGTAACCGTTTGAATATTCATTTCCGAAATAAAGTTTTGGTTCAAATCTCGATTCATCGCTGCTCCATTTTGATCAAATGCTGCATTCAAATTCGATTGAACCTGACCCAAAGTAACAGTTGATGAATATGCATGACGAACAACAAAGTTCTTCACCAATTTCTTCATGATTGCAAATTTGGCCAAACCATTGTAGTTCACTGTCCAATTTGGCAATGGCATCGCTTTAAACGGATTAACCGAACGTTGATTTAATTTTCCATTCGTATAGGAAGATAAGAAGGCACCAATCACAACTTCTTGTTGAGAAATTCCATATCCATCTCGGTATCCTCCAGAACTTCCAGAAGAGTTTCCATTTTGACTGCCCAACAAATCTGAAACCGTTTGCGTAGTTTCTCTCATTTGCTTGAAGTTTCCTGATTCATAACCTGCAGAAAGCTTTTCAAAAGCACTTCCGATTGAGATTGTTGAATAAGAAAGTGTCGATGTTTGGAAACGACTTTGCGATTGAAATACATTCGCCGCTGAATCGAATCTAAAGAAATCATTGGTGTTTTCAGTAAACGTTCTATTCAATGACAAGTCAACTGTCAAATCCTTAATCGGCTCTAAAGTAGCGCGAGCATTAAATGTTTTACTATGTGTTAATGTATGCTGACGATTCAACGCTGGGTTTCTTACCATCCAATTGTTATCCGCTGCAGTTTGGGCAAAATTATACCCTGTTTCTCTTCCTGTTACAGTATATGATTGTTGTCCGAAAATAAAACCAGTCATTGCTGAGCCATAAGAAGGATTAAATCCTAAATGTCGAGCAACTTGATTATATCCTGGTAATAACGTTCCGTCAGTTTGGTTATAAGTTGCTGAAACATTTCGAACACTCATTAATAAACGTGCACCAAATCCAACAATTGGGTTCACCTTATTCTCTTTCTTCTTTTTCTGTTTACGCTCATGTTTGCGTTTTTTGCGCTCCCATTGACGACGTTCCTTCTTGGTCATTTCCTCCAAAGGTTTTGGCGGTTTTAACTCCAGCGACGCTTCTGGTTTTTTCGCTTCTTCTGGTTTACTATCCACTGGATCCATACCAGCTCTCTGTCTTGCAACAGGTTTATTTGCACTATTACCTCCATTATTCACTTTTTTGAAGAATGGAATTTTGTTGTACAGATTGGTCAAATTTGCTTGAAGTTGTCCATTAATTGTTCTACTATTTTGAACAATGTGACCGTATTCTTCTTGTCCAAGAGGAGATCGCTGCCAATTATAAGTTCCTGTATATTTCGCGTTTCCGTTTAACCAATCCAATGCCGGAATCACATTAAATGGAACATTGTATGAGAAATTATAGTCGTGTGTATAATCCATTGTTGTTCCAAATGTTCCCATTTGATTCCAAACAGTAGATCTAAAGTTTCGATAACTTTCTGGATTATCTCTACGATCTACTTGTCCATCACCTTCAACGAAAATCGAACGATTGTTGGCGTTAAAGCTAAGTTTCAAATTTTTGGTCAAATCCCATCCAAGTCTATATCCTCTATTCCATTGGAAATTTTTCACATAGACTGGCCTATATTGAAATGCATTCGCAGAAGTATCAATGGTGTTTCTGATTTGTCTTTCGTTGTAATTACGTTGTAAATCGTTTGTAAATGCAATCGTTTTAGGCAAATACCCAATACTAGTTTCGCGAATTAAGCCCCACCACTTCGACTTTTGCATGAATTTGGTCTTCTTGAATGGCTCAAATGGCTTATTGTCAAATGTATAAGCATATGCTAAGCTTCCCTTCCATTGCTTCGTTCGGTCATAATTCGTGTTGAAATCTCGGTGGAAATTTTCACTATATCCATAACCCAATGTCCAGTTTGAAACATCGTAGAAATGCGCTTTTTTGCCAGCTGCTCTTTCTTTTCTTACTCCTTGGAAATTATACGATTTACGTTGGGTATAATCTTGGGCTATTTTCGCTATACTTTTTCTCTGGCCAGCTTCGTATTCACGTAACTTAATATCTGGATTAAACGGATCGTATTCTGGATTGATAATTCCAAGTGAATATCCATAAAAGAACGGAATCGATAACTTGATTCTGTTACCAAGGAATTGCCCCAATTGCATGTTTGTTTGGAAATCCATTCCGATTTTCTGATTTCTCTGACGTTCTTGCACGCGAGAATCAACGGCACCCCAGTTTACTCCTGAGTAATTTCCAGATAAAGAGAAACTACCAAAATCAGCGGCTTGTACTTGCATTTGAGCAATTGCTGCAGACCCACCATCATCCACGAAATCAGATAAACGTAACTCGTTAATCCAAACTTGAACACATTTTGTAAGTCCATCATCTGCCCAAGGTTTAGGATCATTAATTCCAGGATTACGTACACCAATCATAATGGTTTTTATACCTTGTAAATTGGGACTTCCTTTGACTTTAATTCTACGGTCAGGATTTTGAGGGTCAATAATAACATACTCAATATTGGAAGCCACTCCGGAACTACCCGACCCTAATAAATTATTTCTTCTTTTCTTCAAATCCAACAAATCTTGGAATACAATTTCCATATTGTTAGCTTCTGGCCATACATAATCTGCGTTATTAGTTCCCCAAGTTGTTAAGCTTAAAGGAAGCTCGTATTCGTAATAATTGTCTACGAAATCGGTTCCTAAACGCACAAAAAGTGTCACATCTTTATCTTTCAATGTGTTTTTAACAACTTCTTCAGCATGTACAAACATTTTCAATTTTTTGTATGTACGAACATCAAATTGAACATTTTTATATGCTGCACGAGCATCTCCATCTAATAAATTACATACGTCTAATGTTAGAGATTGCTCGTTCATTTGACGTTGAACAGGCTGAGAAGGGTCTACTTCGCGCTGAATTCCAGGAGGAATTTGATATCCGATTGGCTGCTTTTCATTGTTTTCTTCAAAGTTCAATGCCCCAATATCAAAGGTTGTTAGGTTTGGATCTCCTGGGATAATCTCACCTGGAGTAGCTAAATCCAATAAATACTTTCTCCATTCCCCTCGCACAAGTTCCAACTTTGCAAAACGAAGAATTACTTCCTCATCAAACCCCTTCAAGAACATCCGGAAGAAACGAATCGTTCTAAAATCGCGAATTCCATTAATTGCTTTTTCTGGCTCACGAATTGGAACTTTGAACTGATACCATTTTTCAGATTTATTTGAACCAACAGGATTGTAAGTCACCACACTTGTAATGAAATTCTTTCCAACAACCATATCTGAAGGGCGAAGGCTCACTTTATATTGATAATAAGACTCTGATTCGGATAAGTTGTTGTCTTGGTTGATATCCTCTAAATCTGGTGTATTTCTTGCTTGCGTTGGATATCCTCCTCCATTCGGATTCATAGTATCTGACATCTCTGTTGTAGCAGAGTTACCTTCCATTCCATTATATCTTTTATAACGCTGAAGAATATTTAATTCTTGTTCATCATATTGATCATCTCTGTAGAAATTATAATCATCATTCGATGGATCGGCAATCATTTTTGCCTTTGCTTCAGGACTTAATGTTGAATTAGATTGAACCCAGGAAACATAACTGGAATAAGATGTTTGCTCTTCACTCGATTTATAACCATCAATACCAACATCTTGATTAACACGTGAATTTGGATCATTATCAAAGGCATTTACAACCACTTGTTGGGTTGACACTTTTGCCCAAGGAGTAGTAACAACCGGATAATTTGCACCTGCATATGGAGGTATTCCATTTTCGAAACTCTTCCGAGAATCGGAAAGCACATCCTCTGAAATATTTCCGAGATTGAAGTATAAATCACCACCACTTAAATTTGGGGTAGCCACCATTGCATCCGTATTAAATGGGTCTAAAATCCAAAACTGAATGAATTCAACATTCGCTTGCTCAAAATCATTGGTCGTTAGAGAACGCATAATTCCTCCCCAACGATCAACTGGATTGGTAAATGTTCCATCTGCATTAACAGTAGCTGTTGTATCGTAGTTATACATCCCACGATCTTTCGGATAATAACCCAATTCCAAAATTTGAATGGTTGGAATAGCACCATACGTTAACTGCTGATTGGGGAAAACATCAATCTGGCTCACTTGACGAATACGGCTATCAGAAAGCTGATCAGCGTTATCTTTGATATGTTGCGGGGTTAAATTATTGCGCGCATAGAATAAATTGTCTATCAAATACCAAGCAATGAGAGAGCGTTTGTAGCCATTTGCCAATGTTTTCAAATTTCCTTCAGGGAAAAGATCATTTTGTCCTTGAGGAGTTGAAGCTAAACGCCAAGCACTTTGCGTACGCAAATCAATAGTACTTTGGCTTCCTTCAAAATCATCCACGTATGAAATTCCAGCCTTTGAAATTGCCTTTGGCGTTCCTGGAATCAAATGTGCAAATTCACCTTTAAATGTCAAATAGGATTTTTCCTTCGTAGAAATGACGGGCAATAAATCAATAAACTTGGTCAAAAAAGGAAGTTCTGTTCGGTAATTGATATCAAAACCAATCACATTATTTTTATACGGTTCACTTCCTATATCCACTTTTTGTGTCACAGGACGCTCCATCATTCGAAGCCAAGTGGCGCCAATATTAAAGTCTTTATTGAATCGGTAATTTAAGTGAGTTCCGATCATCGATTTAGACTGGAACCCAAACACAGAATTACTTTCAATGGAAATTTTAATCGGTGTATTTGACTCTAAAACTCCCGTATTTAAGATTTTAACGCGGCCTAAGTTATAATCAACCGTATAATCGACTCCTTCCACCATTGGAATTCCACCAGCAGTAACTTTAACAGCTCCTTCAGGAACGTTCAGTGCGTTTAAGGAAATATCTGAAGTAACGGACGATTGGTATTCTCCTTTAAATACAAATCTATTTTTTGCCGGAATTTGTTGCGCAGCTGTTTTTGTGGAATCGTAGAGTTCCGTAAAAGCAATTCTATCGGCTTGTGATTCGGGAAGTCCGCCTACAGTCATCAATTTACTTTTTAGAACTCCACCAAATGGTTCAGTAGTAGAAAACATAACACGACCATTTCTCGTGTTGATTGTTCCTCCAGTTTCAGCCTTTTGTCCGTTGTAAACGATTGGTACAAAATCAAATAATCCATCTGAAAATTGTTGATTATTCACGTTCATACGATCCATATCAACCAATGTAATAATCTGCTCGGTATTTAGATTATCGTATGGCAAAATTGGAGCAAGTACAGAGGTTTCAGGATTATTGTAGAAAATGTTCAATTTGAAACCTGTTTGATCTACTTGATATGCACCGATGGAATAGATGTTTTTCATCATCAAATCCCAAGTTTTCAAGGTGGGATTGGTGATTGTTGGTTTCAACAACTTCATTAACAAGGTGTTTTGACCAGCAACACCATCTGTAGAGAATTCTCCTACTTGAAATGTTTGTCCGCGGTAAGTATATTCATAAGACACAGCAAGAACCTCATCATTGTTCAAAGGCTGACTTAAAGAGATAAAACCGAGTAAAGCATTGTAGGTATATTCAGATTCTGCCAATTTTCGAGCATTTTCTACTTTTTCGTAGTGAATAGCTTGTTGAAATGGACCTGGAGTAGCAGTTTGTGAAGATAATTCAGACACCGCACCATTAAAACCTCTAATCGATGGATTGTTGGAAGCATAATTGTACAAACCATTCGAATTATTATTCGGGAATGGGGAATTTTGAAGAGAGCCTGGCGCACCAACGAGATTTGCTGGCTTTGACTCCCCTAAATCAGAAAATGCAATAATATTTCTGGAGTTTTCCGTATTATTGATTCTATTAGTGACCCAAACCTCCATTCTTGTGACATAGGTCTCAGAAGCGACATTTGGCATTTGTGCCATCGATGCATTGTACTGATCGTGGAAGAATAAATTCAAGAAATAGTGACGGTTCGCTTCGTAATTATCTGCACTTACTTCAAAGGGTTGAATTTGTGCTTTACCAGTAATATTAATCTCTGTTCTTTTTCCTTTGGAAGATGCTCCAATCGCATCTACAGTTAAATCACCAAATCGCAATTTAGCATACGCTCCAAATAAAGTTTGTGATCCTGGAATCAATGCTCCGAAAGATGGAAAACTTACATTTCCCAATTCAATACGCTGAATGATTTGATCTTCATCTCCAGAATATCCCAACTTTGTTACGTTATCAAAATCAAATGCTGCTTGCGTATTGTAACTTGCACTTAATTTTAATTTGGTTCCAATCTGACCAACTATGTTCATTTGGATTTGTTGTTGGAAATCGAAACGTGTAATTTTCCGTTGTTTTACGGGTAAAATTGGATTATCATAACGAGACGAATTGACACCAAAAGCCAACTCTATTGATCCTTGTGGACGAATGGTTATCTCATCAGAGCCAAAAAAATTCGTAAATACTTTAGATGGTATTTTTATTGGAAATTCTAACGCTCTATCTTCTTCTGTTTGTTGATCTATTTTATCTTTCCAATTTTCCTTTAGTGATTTTTGGCGCTCATACTCCAAGTACTCTTCCAAAGTCATCATAGAAGGATTTCGATAATTCAGATTTGTATTCCCAATCGTTTCAGAAAAAATATACTTTCCCGTAATTGGATCAAAGACGATATTTTTCTTTACGCCAGTTGGATCACCCAAATCAAACGTTTGCGTATTGTTTTGAGTCGGATCCAAAGGATTATTAATCGGAAACGGCAATTTAACCGTCGTATCCGCAGGTTGCGCCCAGAATACTTGCGATACAAAACAGAAAACAACCGTCAAAAACAGTTGGTTCACTCTCGTGTAGTTAGCGTTCAAAATTTTTTCCAAAGTATTTATAATATTTTCAAGGCCCCTTTGATTAAATCTTCCACAGATTCATCTCCAGTGGCAATTTTTTCAATTGCTTTTTCTGCATTTTTCTTGTCGAAACCTAAAGAAATCAAAGCAGTTAACGCATCAAATCGGTTTGTATTGTTTCCAGCGAAAATATTTGTTGATTCAGTCCATTCTACCTTCAACATCTTATCTTTCAAATCAATAATAACCCGTTGTGCCGTTTTTGCCCCAATTCCCTTGATCGCTTGTATAGAACGTACATCTTCCGTTTGTATTGCATTGGCAATTTCAGAAGGTGACATGGAAGAAAGCATCAAAATTGCAGTATTAGGTCCAATTCCTGAGACCGATAATAAGAAATTAAAAATATCTCTTTCTTCTGAAGTGGCAAATCCGTACAACAAATGTGCGTCTTCACGAATGATTTGCTGTGTTAATACTTTTACGGACTCAGTGCTAGAAATCGCGGAAAATGTATTCAAAGAGATTTTCACAAAGTATCCAACCCCACCACACTCGATGATTAAATTAGTTGGATTTTTCTCTATTAAACGTCCGTTAAGGTGTGTAATCATAAATTATTTCGTTTGTGCATCAACAACTGCAACCTTTACCATATTTACAATTTCACGAACAGAAGAACCCATTTGCAAAACATGAACGGACTTTCTAAGCCCAACCAAAATAGGTCCAATTGCATCGCCCTCTGTGATTTCTTGCAACAATTTATACGCAATATTTCCAGAAGAAAGATTTGGAAAAATTAAGGTGTTTACCTCTTTATTTGCTAATTGTGAAAAAGAGAATTTTTCATTCATCAGGTCATTATTCAATGCGAAATTTGCTTGAACTTCTCCATCTACAATCAATGTTGGGTGGTTTTCGTGCAAAATTTTCACCGCTTCAGCCATTTTAATGGAATCATCTCCTGGAGAAGAACCAAAGTTGGAATAACTCAGTAATGCAATCTTCGGTGTTACTTTAAACTTTCTAAGTGTTTTAGCAACGTTGAAAGTGATTTCAGCAATTTGTTCGGCAGTAGGATTTGTATTAATCGTTGTATCAGCCAAGAACATAGGTCCTCTTTTCGTGTTTAAGATATAAACCCCAGATACTGTTTTCACATCTTTCTGCAAACCAATTACTTGAATTGCTGGACGAACAACATCTCTGTAATTTCGAGTCAACCCAGAAATCATTGCATCAGCATCACCCATTTCAACCATCATAGCGCCGAAATGGTTTCGTTCACGCATCAATTGAATAGCTTCATATTCCGTGACACCTTTGCGCTTACGTTTTTCAAAAAATGCTTTTCCATAAATCTGACGACGCATTTTTTCTGTATCCGATTTGGGATCAATGATAATCATATCCGGAATCTCAATCGAGTATTCAGCCACCAAAGATTCAATCACTCGTCTTTTTCCTAATAAAACTGGAATACAAATTCCTTCTTCTGCGGTATTTTGAGCAGCTTTTAATATTTTCACGTTATCCGCTTCAGCAAAGACTACTCGTTTCGGGTTACCTTGTGCTTTTGTTGTTAGATTCCGAACCAATTTATTGTCTAATCCCAATCTCTTTTTGAGAATCATTTCATATTCATCCCAATCAGTAATCGGATTCTTTGCAATTCCAGATTCCATAGCAGCTCTTGCAACTGCAGGTGCCACATGGTAAATCAAGCGTGGATCCAATGGTTTTGGGATAATTTGATCCCTTCCAAAGGAAATGTGTTTTTCACCATAAGCTTCAATCACTTCTTCTGGAATGGTTTCCTTGGCCAAGTTTGCAATTGCCTTTACAGCCGCCAACTTCATTTCTTCATTAATTCCTGTTGCACGAACATCCAACGCTCCTCGAAAAATAAATGGAAATCCAAGCACATTGTTCACTTGATTAGGATGATCAGAGCGACCTGTTGCCATAATAATATCATCGCGGGTTGCCATTGCATCTCGGTACGAAATTTCGGGGTCAGGATTTGCCAAAGCGAAAACAATTGGGTTCTTAGCCATTGCAGCAACCATCTCTTTCGAAACAATATTTCCCTTTGACAAGCCAATAAACACATCAGCTCCTTTAAAGGATTCTTCCAAAGTTGCCTCTTTTTTATGTGTGGCAAAAATCTGCTTCATTTCATCCAAATCTGTTCTTCCAGCATGAATCAATCCTTTGCTGTCGAACATAAAGATGTTATTTACAGAAGCTCCCAAAGCCATGTACAATTTAGCACAGGAAATGGCAGCGGCTCCCGCTCCCGAAATGACAATCTTCACTTTGCCAATTTTCTTTTTAGCAAGTTCCAATGAATTCAAAAGGGCAGCAGCGGAAATAATTGCAGTACCATGTTGATCATCGTGCATCAAAGGGATATCTAACTCCTCTTTTAAACGACGTTCTATTTCAAATGCTTCTGGAGCTTTAATATCTTCTAAGTTAATTCCTCCAAATGTTGGAGCAATTGCCTTTACCGTTTGAATAAACAATTCGGGATCTTTTGCATCGATTTCAATGTCAAAAACATCGATATCTGCAAAAATTTTGAACAGCAATCCTTTTCCTTCCATCACTGGTTTTGATGCCAATGGACCAATATCACCCAAGCCAAGTACTGCTGTTCCATTAGAAATTACAGCAACAAGATTGGCCTTGCTTGTGTATTTATAAACGTCATCTGGGTTTTCAGCAATTTTCAAGCACGGTTCTGCCACTCCTGGTGAATAAGCCAAAGATAAATCACGCTGAGAAGCATAAGGCTTGGTTGGTATGACTTCAATTTTACCAGGTCTACCTGATGCATGATAATCCAATGCGTCTTGTTTGCGAACTTTTGCCATAAATAGAATTGTAAGGGGCGATAAAGTTAATAAAACTAAAGACAAGACGACGCAATGTTTATAGAAAAAGAAAGCCCCTGACGATAAATGTCAGGGGCTTCACTATTGTTTATCTGTGAATTACTTCACCATCAATTTTTGTGTGTGAGTTGATGCTCCTTGAGAAACTGAAACAAAGTAGTTTCCAGCTTGCAAGTCAGCAATCGGCATTTCAATTGTTGTAGATCCTGAAGCACTTGAGATTGCTTTAGTAGCAACAACACGTCCAGCGATATCTAAAATTGAAACTGAGTACTCACCGCCATTCGCTTCGAAAGCAACATTTACGATTCCTGAAGCAGGATTTGGGTAAACTGTTACATCTGTTACTGATAAATCTTCAAGGCTTGCAGTTCCAGATGACGCCATTTTTTTAACCAATTCGTCTGTTGACCAGCTTGGAGCAACAACTAAGTCAGCACCATTCACTTGAATTTTGAATGATCCATTACCTGGCGTACCATCAAAACCATCACCATATTCATCCATCAATGTGATTGTATAACACTCACTTGGAGACAACGTGAAATTCACATCAGGCTCAGGATAAGTACCTGGAGTTGCTTGACCTCCACTTCCATGATCTGTATATGGCCCACCTTGAGCTACAATCGCACCACCAGATTTTTTGATGTTCCAAGTGAATTCAGAACCAAAAGCATCTGTAGCAACCTTCACTGTAGCAGTTATACCATTCGCAATTGGAGCGATTACCAATGCTGTTGTAATTGATCCATTTGACGCAGCAGCATCACCAGTAGTTGTAACTGTTGCAACCAAAGCTCCAGACACTGGAGCTGCAATCGGTGAACAAGTAACAGTAGCTACTCCATAAGTTGCAAGAGTTCCTGTATATGTCCCAGTAGAAACTTGTGTTCCATTCAATGTAATAGAAACAGTAGCGTTTGCTAATGACGTTGTTCCATTGTTTTGAATTTTCACAGAAGGAGTGTAAGATTGTCCTGGACAAATTTCCGTATCTGTGTTGTAAGCCAGCATAGCTGCATCAGCAGGAGCAGAAGCAGGAGCAGGACATGCTCCAACTGCAGCATATAAATTAGCAGCTGTTTCCGTACCAACTTCTGTAATGATACGATTTGGACATACTTTATATATTGTTGGGAAATAACCAATTTGGTATCCAGATAAGAATGCTTGACCAGCAGCATTATTTGGTAAATCTAAAATTGGATAAGTAGTTCCATTTACCCAATTTCCTTGACTTGCTGTTGCATAAGTACTCCCTGCATTTACACCATTTAATTGTGCAGCAGTGTTTGTTAATTGTCCTTCAATATAGAAAACCATTGCGTCATTTGTTGTACCAGCCTGTACATTTGGCATTCCAGTAGGTCCGTGTTGCTCATAAACATCACGAATAGCGTGTGTGTTGTGGTAGGTCCAACAAGGTCCACACCAAGCAGCAGAAACATCAAGAATTACAGTGTAACCATCATCCAAATAATCGTACAATGTATGAGAGGTTCCATTAAGATCCGTAAAAGTAAAGTTCGGAGCTACGCTTCCGTTTGCTAATTGCGCATTTGCCGACAAACCTGCAAGCAAAGCAATAGAAAGTAACATTTTCTTCATGTGAGTTTTATTTTATAGTTTTAATGATTAACACAAATATATCTAAATGCTTAAATTACAACAATAAATCGTTAAAACATTGGTTTCATAATAATAAAAACTATTGGAAAGCTAAATTCGACCTATGAAATGTAATCTTGTTATTCTATCGGGAGCAGGTATCAGTGCTGAAAGTGGCATCAAAACATTCCGTGATGCTGATGGATTGTGGGAAAATCACTCGATCGAAGAAGTGGCAACGCCCGAAGCTTGGAAAAACAACCCCACTTTACTACAACGATTTTACAACGAAAGACGGCTTAAGGTTATAAGCTCAAACCCCAATTTAGCACATCATTATTTCAAAGAACTTCAGGAACATTTTCATGTTCAGATAATTACTCAAAATATTGACGACTTACACGAGCGTGCTGGAAACTCAAATGTGCTTCATCTACATGGTAATATTCGGTACGCAAAGAGCTCTGGACCTAACCCAGAAAGCAAATACTACTTAATAGAAGGACACGAATTGAAAATGACTGATTTTTGCGATGATGGTTTTCCATTACGTCCACATGTTGTGTGGTTTGGGGAAGAAGTTCCCTTACTTTCTGATGCGGCTGAGATCATTAAACAAGCTGATATTTTTATCGTTATTGGAACATCTCTACAAGTATATCCAGCTGCCAGATTAATTCATAACGCACCAAAAAAGGCACGCAAAATAGTGGTTGATCCTGCTGCAAAAAAACTAAATATATCTACTGATTATATCATTTTGAATTGTACTGCAGAAGAGTCTGTTAGTCATTTGAAACAAATTCTTGGACATTAATTTCTGCCAAAAAAAAGGGTGCAATTGCACCCTTTAAATTTCAATTTAAATATTTTACTAATGCTTCACAACTATTCTTCGTGTTTGAACAATCGCTCCTTTATCCATTACAGTTAAAATATACACTCCGTTTTTAAATTCGCTAACATCTATTTTCTTGCTACTAGCGCTCATCTCCTCATTATAAATCAATTTACCCAATACATCAACAATTTTAACAGAAGAATTACCATTCTCAATCCCTGTTGTATTAATAGTCAATAAATTGTTTGCAGGATTGGGATAAGCTGAAACAGTTGCTGCAACTTTATTATCATCAATACTCAATGTTCTAGAAACGACTAAATCAAAAGAGTCAATAGCAAACCCTCCTTGGTTTGACATCACATAATACCGGTAATGGGCTGAACCCGTGCCATACACATGAATATCCGGCCACAACAATCCGTTTCCCTGGTCAGGAATTGTTTGCGCATGCATCACTCCCGGAGGATTTGGAGTTGTCCAGGGATTTGTGTTCACCGCAGCAGCAGTGTAACACTGTCCTTCCAGTTCATCATCTGGATAAGCTCCCCAACAAACACCGTCTGACCATCCTGCTGGTGCAGAAAGTTCCAACACCTTAATACGTAGGTATTGATCAGATCCCGAAACGTTCTTGACATTGAAATAAAAGATATATGTCTGATCATCCGTTACATTTGCTGTAAAGGTTGTGCCTGAAATATCATTCCCGACAGCTACTGCACCTGCATTTGACTCCCTGATCTCTACCTGAGCATTAGCAGACACCGTTAGCAACAAAAGACTTAATAGAGAGTATATTTTTTTCATAGTTTGAATTTCTAGTTTTCACAAATATATAACAGCAAATTATCACAAACAAGCTGTTTGATTCGCGTATCAATTCGTAAGAATACAATTTTTTCATCAAAAAAACAATACAAATAAGGTCAATATTCTCTGTTTTTTGATTGAAGTGCTCATTTTTAGACCTAAACGGTTGAAAAGTGATGGCA
This sequence comes from Fluviicola taffensis DSM 16823, assembly GCF_000194605.1. Taxonomy (NCBI): domain Bacteria; kingdom Pseudomonadati; phylum Bacteroidota; class Flavobacteriia; order Flavobacteriales; family Crocinitomicaceae; genus Fluviicola; species Fluviicola taffensis. The sequence continues at coordinate 2,106,167 of NC_015321.1, read as the reverse complement.
ATGAAACTTTTTAGGAGTACAATCTTTTGATTCAGCTTAACATTTTTTAGGAATACAAGAGTATCCATTAACAACTGTTTAAAATTGTGTGAAGGAAAAAGTATCTTTGGGTTTCGGCACGAAAGTTGAAATTGTGCATGCTAAAATTTAAACTATGAAAAAAATCGCGTTCTTATTCCTTGGACTTGTTGTTTCTGCTTTAACATTCGCACAAGACCATGAGCCACTTATTGTAAAACAACTTCCTTCTGTAAAGTTGGTAGATATGAATGGGAAATCTGTAAATACTGCCGAACTAGGTTTCAAAGGCCCAGTAGTTATTTCTTTTTGGGCAACTTGGTGTTCGCCTTGTAAACGTGAATTAAACACCATTCATGATTTGTACACTGATTGGCAAGAAGAGACAGGAGTGAATCTAGTTGCTGTAACTATTGATGATGAAAAAACAAAAGCTCAAGTCCCTGTTTATGTAGATGGAAAAGGATGGGAATACTTGGTTCTAATGGATCCAAATGGAGATTTCAAACGTGCTATGGGAGTGAATAATGTTCCTCACACCTTTTTAGTAGATCAAAACGGAAATATTGTCTATTCTCACAACAACTACGCACCTGGTGATGAAGAAAAGTTGTACGAAGAAATCAAAAAAATAGTCAAATAAACAAGCTACTTATTATACTTCAATGAAAAACTGGATTTTAGGAATCTGCGCATTGTCAGGGTCGTTTAGTACACTCGGACAATCGAATGTCTTAGGGAATATCACTGGAAATATGGAAGCAACCTTCCAGTATTTAAATGCAGATCCTTTAATTGGAGCGGCACAACCAGTAGAAAGAGGGTTGTTGAACTCTTATATGAATGTTTTCTATTCTGGTTCAAGATTTAAAGCTGGAGCTCGTTTTGAATCTTATCTCCCAAGAATTAATGGATATCCGAATCGATTTGATGGAACTGGTCTTGGAATGCGTTATGTTGGTTGGTCTAATGATTATATTGATGTAACCTTAGGGAATTTCTACGAGCAATTTGGTGCTGGAACTATTTTCAGAGCTTATGAAGATCGCAACTTGGGTTACGATAATGCTATGGATGGCGCTCGAGTTATTTTGAGACCTTACAAAGGAATTCAACTAAAAGGTGTTTACGGAAACCAACGTTATTCCTTCCAAGGTGGACGTGTTGAAAAATCAAGTGGAGTAACCAGAGGTATTGATTTGCAGTTTCACATCAACGAATTTTTACCCCGATTGGATTCAACCGGATTGGATGTAACAATTGGAGGTTCCTTTGTCAGTAAATACCAAAAAGACGATAACGAATTATATATCCTTCCTGAAAATGTAGCTGCTTACAGTGGACGAATTGGTTTGCGCTATAAGAAATTTACGTTAAATGGGGAATACACCCACAAAGACAATGATCCTAGTGAAGACAATGGATACATTTATAATCCAGGGCATTCAGCATTGATTAACTTGGGGTATTCACGCAAAGGATTGGGAATCTCACTTTCTGCAAAATCGGTAGATAATATGAGTTACCGATCAGATAGAACGAAAGGTTTAGCCGATTTGTTTATCAACTATTTACCTGCGATGAACAAAACGCATACCTACAACTTAGTGGCAACGCTTTATCCTTATGCTACACAGCCATTGGGTGAAGTTGCCTTTCAAGCGGAAGTTCTTTACACCATTCCAAAAGGAAAAGGTGGTGGAAAATATGGGATTCCAATAAATGTGAATTATTCTACAGCTTATTTACCGATGAAACATCGTTCAGGATTTGGAATGCCTGGAGATTCTTCACGCGTCATGTATAAAGGAAATCCTTATGATTTATCGGATAGTTTGCTTTGGCAAGACATCAACTTCAATGTGACATTCAAGCTGAATAAAAACTTTTATTTGATTGCTTCCTACTTCAATATTATCATCAACAATGATGTTTCCAAAATTACTGAAGATGCTCATGGGATGATTAGTTCTCACATCGGTGTTCTTGAGGCAGGCTGGAAAATCAATAAGAAACACAGTATCCGCGCAGAAGTTCAGGCATTATTTACTGGAAACAGAAAAATGCTTGGTTTCGATTACCATACTTCGAAAGATAAAGGAGACTGGGTAACGGTAGTGTTGGAATACAATATTTCACCAAACTGGTTTATCGGATTCATGGATCAATACAATTATGGAAATCCAAATAAAGATTTACGCGTACATTATGCAATTGGTTCATTTGGTTGGATCAAAGATGCTACTCGTATCACTTTAAATTACGGTAGACAACGTGCAGGTTTATTCTGTGTGGGTGGTGTTTGCCGTTTTGTCCCAGCATCTAACGGTTTAACTGTATCGTTAACACAAAGTTTCTAATAAATACTTTTAGAATATGAAAAAGATTTTAATCCTTACAACCGTATTAGCACTTGTAATTGCTTCTTGTGACAAGGTCAAAAATGCGTATCCCGCTGGATCAGGAGCTGTATCGAGTACGTTAGATTGGAGCTTGTATCCGGATGGTGACTCTGCTTACTATATGAATCAAGGTTTATGGCCCACATTTGCTGCAAATACCAACACTCAACGCAATGTTCTTATTGAAGACTTTACAGGTCACCAATGTGTGAATTGTCCAGCTTCAACAGCCAATATGGAACAATTGATTGCTACAAATCCAGATCATATTTTTGGCTTAGCAATCCACTCCGGTCCAACTGGATTAACTGGATTTCAAGTAACTTCAACAGAATATCCAACTGTTTTTTATTGTGATGCTGGTTTTGAAATTGGGAAACACTTTGGACAAGATGCTCCTGGCTCTGCATTTATAGGAAACCCTGCATTTTGTGTGAATCGCACACAGGCAAACAATCAATTTGTATCCAATGCTGGAGCTGCGATTGCCAATAAAACGAATGCTTGTTTGGCTACACCAGTAAAAGTCAACATTCAGGCTGTTGCCAATTACTTTGCTGCTACCCGCGGATTGTTCCTGCATGCGGAAGTAGACAAAGTGGACGCTTCTTTAACCGCTGATTTAGCAGTTGTTGTATGCCTGGTAGAAGACTCATTGGTTGCACGACAATTGGTGCCGGGGAATCTGGATCCGGATGGAAGCCCGGGTAATGCAGGAGTACCAGATGGTAGACATGAATCTTACGTTCACAGGGATATCCTTAGAGGATGTATCGATGGAAGAACCTTCGGCAAGGTTTTGACGGCAAGTGATTTAGGAGCAAACGCAAAATATTTCGTCAGTTATTCCTACAAGTTGCCAGATCAATACAATGTAGATAACATGAAACTGTATATCTATGTTTATGACAAAACAACGCAAGAAATTTATCAAGTAATCGAAAAACACTTGCATTAATAGTTAACATTCCCTGTAAAGTGGCGTGTGTCTGATGGTTATCGGCACACGCTTTTTTTATATGCAACTTTTAACATTTCCGATATACCAAATAAGAAAAGGGTTCGTTATATTAGATGAAATTATTAAACAAAACCCCATGTTTGAACTGACGAAAAAAATCCTAGTTCGGGTAAGTTTTGACCCGCTTTTATTCCAAAAAGAATTGTCTAAGGCAATTAAATGGATCTCTGACTCAGAGGAGATTCAACATTTAAGGGACTGGTGTATGAAAGAATTTGGAGCAGTGTATCCATCTATCATACAAAAAGCATTTTCGACACAAAAGGCGAAATAAAAAATAAGTTTATATACGACTAACGGCTCCAATTGGAGCCGTTTTTAGTTTCAGTCTATTTTTTATTGAACCTAATTTTTTAACCTGATTACTCAAATTCAATTAATAGTCCTCCTTTATCTACAATGTCATTTGGATTGACTGCAATTGCTTTCACAACGCCCACTCCTTCAGCTTTGAGAACATTTTCCATTTTCATTGCCTCTAAAGTCAATAAAGAATCTCCTACTTCGATGGATTGACCCACCGTAACAGCAACACTGACAACTCTTCCTGGCATTGGAGCTTTCAATTGCTTCAACTTACGCAATTTTGGCTTGTCCATTCCAAGAGAAGCAATTAGTTCGTCCAAAGGACCACCCTTTTTCACTTCAAAAACACGGTGATTTAATTTTAGAATTAATAACCCCTCCTCCATTCGGTTCGACATCACTTCTCCACGGAACTTCTTCCCTTTATAGGTAATGGTGAAAAAATGAGAATCATCCCAGCGAATGTGAACACCATCTTTATTAGCGTGAAGTAATTCTCCGTCTGTTGTCCAATTGGCTGTTTCCATCTGTATGAATTTTGTGGCAATATTACGAACTATTTGTCCATTCATCTAGAAAAAGATTGCAAAAAATACATAGTTTCCTATATTTGCTCATTGAATTAAATTAGAATCTTATTCGCCCCGAAATGAAGAAAATAAACTATTTGGTTGCTCTTGTCCTTGTAGCTTGTCAACCCAAACATTCTGATAAAGAAAACACTGTAGGTAAAAGCAATACTGAGACAACAACTTCTATTGAAGAACCAAAACAAGAGGAGCCAAAAGTATATCATGCTTCTAGAACAGTTTTAACTGATTTAATCCACACCAAACTAGAGGTCTCATTTGACTGGGCAAAATCTTGGTTAATCGGGAAAGAAACACTTCAAGCAAAGCCACATTACTATGCATCTAGCGAACTCATTTTGGACGCAAAAGGGATGGAAATTAAAAGTGTTTCTATGGCTGGTAAGGCCTGTATTTTTGAATATAAAGAAGATGTTTTAACTATTCAGTTAGACAAAAAATATACGCGAGACGAGAACTACACTGTTGTTATTGACTATATCTCTAAGCCAGATGAGCGTAAAACGGGAGGTTCTTCCGCAATTACTAGTGACAAAGGACTTTACTTTATTAATCCACGAGGCGAGGAACCAAATAAAATGCCTCAAATTTGGACACAGGGTGAAACACAATCAAACTCTGTATGGTTTCCAACAATTGATTCTCCAAACTCTAAAACGAAAGAAGAAATCTACATCACTGTAGAAGATAAATACACCACACTTTCTAACGGTAAATTGATAAGTTCTACCAAAAATGCCAATGGAACAAGAACAGACTATTGGAAACAAGATTTGGCGCATGCTCCTTACTTATTTATGATGGGCGTTGGTGAATTTAAAATTGTAAAAGATACTTACAAACGACCAGATGGAACGAACATGGAGGTAAACTACTACGTAGAGCCTGAGTGGGAAAAAGATGCGAAAGCTATTTTCGGTGAAACTCCAGCAATGATTGGATTTTTCTCTCAATTATTGGGTGTAGAATATCCTTGGGATAAATACTCTCAAATTATTGTGCGGGATTATGTATCTGGTGCGATGGAAAATACAGGAGCGGTTGTTTTTGGAGAATATGCCTATAAAACACAACGTGAATTATTGGATAATAACGATAACTCTACCATTGCTCACGAATTATTTCACCATTGGTTTGGAGATTTAGTAACCGCTGAATCATGGTCTAACTTAACATTGAACGAATCTTTCGCTAATTATTCTCAATTCTTATGGGATGAGCATCGTCATGGCTTAGATGAAGCTGAGTATCAGGCCATTCAAGAAGCTGACGGTTACTTTGCTTCTGCAGAGCAAGGTGGTTACCACAATTTGGTGTGGTTTGATTACAACTCTAGAGAGGATATGTTTGACGGACATTCTTACAACAAAGGTGGTCGCATTTTACACATGTTGCGAAAATACATCGGTGATGAGGCATTTTTCTTAGGTCTTAAAAATTACTTGAAACAAAATCAATTCAAAGCAGCAGAATTTCACCAATTGAGATTGGCTTTTGAAGACGTAAGCGGACAAGATTTAAACTGGTTCTTCAATCAGTGGTATTTAGGAAAAGGGCATCCAACGTTAGATGTTTCTTACAAAACAGACGCTACTACAGTTTCAGTAACTGTTAACCAAAAGCAAAAAGCACAATTTGGATTATTTAAACTCCCAGTTGATGTGACCGTTTATGATGATCGTGGGGCAACAACAACACGTCATTGGTTCAATGATGAATCCACAACAGTAAGCATTCCTACTCAAGGAACTGTAAAAAATGTAATCTTCGACTCAGAGGCAATGCTTTTAGGTAAATTGGAAGAACATAAAGATGCTTCTTGGTATGCTTTTCAGTGGAATAACTCCAAACACTTCATTCACAGACAAAATGCACTGAAAAAAGTCCCGTCTTCTTCACCAGATGCAGGTAAAATTGCACTAGAAGGATTGATTGACCCATTTTGGGATATTCGCGCTACTTCAATAGATAAAATTGGTAAATTGAGTAACGACAATAAAACAGCCGCTATCAATCGTTTGAAAAAAATGGCAAGTTCTGATTCTGTTTCGGCTGTTCGAGTTGCTGCAATTACTGCCTTGGCTGGTATAATCTCTGCACCTGAATTAGAGCAATTGTGCACCGATGCACTTCAAAAAGACCAATCTTATGCGGTAATGAGCGCGGCTTTAACACAACTTTCCAAAGTGAATTACAAATCTGCATTAGAAATTTGTAAACGTTTGGAATCTGAACCTTCGGCTAAAATGCAAACCGGTGTTGCGATGATTTATGCAAAATACGGAGATGCCGATCAAATGACTTATTTTGAAAATGTGCTCAAATCCAATAGCGTTCAAGGTTTTGATAAAATTGGAGTATTGAATTCTATGACCTTCTTTGCTTCACGTCAAGATACTCGAATTCAAAAACGCGCACTGCCAATTTATGAGAAAGAATACAAAACTGGCGGAATGTATGCTCAGATGTTTGTTCCTCAATACATCGGATACCTGAGAGACAATCTACTAAACTCCATCGAAAAGTACAAAGTAGAAGAAGAAAAAGCGAAAAAAGAAGGAAATACGAATGCTACCGATATCGCTCGTGGAAAACGAATGGATGCTGAAGCATTAGTAGCCGATTACGATAAAATGATTGCTGGATTCCCGAAAGATGAAAAAAGCGAAAAAGGGCATTAATTAGTAGAACAGTAATCCGAAAATGAGGTCTTTGTCAAATGGCGAAGACCTTTTTATTTTTCAAGAATCTACTAAGGCTCTTTATTTGTTTTAACTGCTGTTAAATTCAAAAAATGTGGTTTTCCGCAATGCAGTTTCAGTATAAATACTGAAACTGCACCATTTATTTATTAGTACGTTTGGCATCCAAAAAATCATTACTAGTTATGAAAATCAACAGCTTCAATCCACCTTATTTTTTTAAAAGCATCTTGTTTTTAGGCTTCAGTGCTATTTCAGCCCTTTCCTTTTCTCAAACAAACACCCTTCCAGCTTCTGGAAATGTGGGTATCGGTACAACATCTCCCTCTGAACGACTTACCGTGAATGGGTCAGCACGAATCGATTCTACGCTAACTGTTCGCGATTCGATGATCGTTGACCGAGATGCACACATTAAAAGCGACTTACGTGTAGATGGAAAAACCCTCTTGGGAGATGACCTACATGCATCTAAAAACGTCTTCTTAGAAGAAGGCAACTTACAAATCAAATCCTTGGGAGATACAAGTCTTCCAGAAGATGGGATCTTAACGATTGATGCTTTGGGCAAAGTAAAAAATGGCGGCGATTTGAAGAGTCTGCTCTATCGTTCTGAACCAGCAACGAATTGTGCAACAGATATACACGGTAATCTCCTTGAAACCGCTCCTTTTTGGCAAGCTACAGCCAATCCGCAACGCATGTTTTTGATTAAAACTCCATGTTCTCCTGATCCACGATTGGGAGTTGGTGTGAGACCAGATGCTAAATTTCATGTGCGGCTAGATCTAAATTCCCAATTACACCCCCTATTGATTGAAAAAACCCTAAGCAGTAACCCAAGTGTACTACCCCGAAAATTGATGCAGTTGGACCACACAGGATTGCTGTATGCACGCGAAATAAAAGTGAATCTAGACAACTGGGCAGATTATGTGTTTGATACAGATTACTCTTTAATGCCTTTGAACGAACTGCAGCAGTTTATCAACCAAAACAAACATTTACCCAATGTGCCAAGTGCCGAGGAAATGACAACCAACGGGTTAAATCTGGCAGAAAACAGCAAGATGTTGATGGAAAAGGTGGAAGAATTAACGCTATACGTGCTTCAAATCAACCAACAAGTTTCAGCGCAAGAAGAATTATTGAAGCAACAGCAAGAAACCATTCGTTTGCAGCAGGAATTGATTTTACAAATTCAGCAAGCACAACAAAAACCTGTAAAACCGTAAGTTATGAGAAAGTTCATAACAGGAATGTTTCTGCTCATGGGGTTACATGGGTGGGGGCAGGTGGATACACTTAATCCTTTGACGAAAAAACAAATAGCTGACTCCATGTTCAAGCATTTGAATAATTATCTACCAACTGAAAAACTATTTAATCGATTACTTTTTGATGATACAATTCAATCAATATCATGGAATAGTAGCTCAATTGGAAACTCGTGGAATAATAATCCTGCTACAGCGGATCTTATTTATGGAGCATTGAATGAACTTAAAAATATGTCTATCGATACTTCACTAGTTCCTTCATCAATTCAAATTTATGACTCAGTATCTGCTTATATTGGTGAAGTAGAATTCGATTTAGATAGCTATTTTTTTCCTATTGGAATAGCTGATTTTAGCTACGATTACGTTGATATCAATCGAAACATTCAACAGGGAAATCTATTTGAAGATAATCAAGTACTATTCGTTACAAATCCTTCATTAATTATTGAATCGAAACGATTATCAATGATTGCTCCTCTATTCGATTACTTTGATAGCGAACAGATGGGTATTGTATTTAAAAAAGAAAATTTTTACAGCAATCGAAAATCTTCTGATGACATTGTAAATATAGAACTTGAACACAATAGACAGATAATGGAACTCAATTGGGATGAAGTCTATGAATTTACTCCCACGGAAGATAGCATTCAAAAATTTCGAGTAAAAGTGATTTACAGTGATAATTCTTATCTAGAAACATACTTTATCATAAATACCCCTGAACTATATCTCAAGAACGAACTTAAATCCGTTTCATTTCCAGGCTGCACGAAGCTTCATCTTGATGGAGATGATAAAATTGAAATTAGCGGGAACAAACTAAAATGGTGCTGGATACCAAGATGTGCATCCGATAAGAGAGTCTTTAAACCATATATCCTATTGACTGGTTATCGACCTCCTGTATTTGGCCAATCATTCAGAAAAACCTGGAAAATTTATAATTTTGAACATCAAAGTCTATTAAATTCTTTGAGAGACAATAATTATGATGTCCTACTTGTTAAGTTCAACATTCATGCGAAACCATACAGCCATGGAATGGAGCAGTCTGCTGAATTATTAGTGAAATTTTTAGAATTACTGAATGAACTAAAAGGCGGTCAAGGGTCAGGACAGGAAAACATCATTCAAGGATCTTCAATGAGTGCAGATATTGCACGCTTGGCACTTCTTAGAATGGAAAAAAAGCACTTTGAAGATAATAATTATACGCACCACCACTCCCGCTTATTCATTGCTTATGATGCTAATTTTTATGGTGCAAACTTGCCACTAGCATATCAAAACCAAGTATACTCTTATTTTTATCATCCTGCCCCATCATTTATGGGATTATCTACTTTTTTCGGAGTTAAGCAATTTTTCAGCACTTATCTGTTTGCCACCATGCAACAAAAAACGGTGAAAGAATTGTTGATGTATCATGCTACTGCCTATGATGACAACTTATTCAATGCTCCTAATTATCAAACTTCCTATACCCCAACACATCATTGGAGAAGACAGGGTGTTTTAAATGCATTAGATGCCGTTGACAATGGACAACATATCTTTCCAATGCCTATTGCGTGCAGAAACATTGCTATTTCACTCGGGAAAATTTCTGAAACAAATAACGTAAATGAAGATGCTAAAATCCCTTTCAATAATCCGGGACAATATTGGAGAGATTTTGATCTTGGACTTTGGAAATTTAAAATCCGTGCATCTAAATACATCAGTGGAGGTGAGTATACCGAGCTTTTTAGGAGAAAAAAAATCGGGCTTTCATGGACAAGTTTCACAATGGATCATCGCCTACATGTTACAGAAATGCAAGAAATTGACATGGCTTCCGGCTCTTATTTGGAAGGAACGGGTAATGTAATCAGTGTTGCAAATTGGACCTACTTTACATTGTTGAATATCATTGATGGGCGTGATTATTTCACCCACAAACCAGTGGTAACAGCTTTGGGAATTAATAAAGATCTGTGGCCAAGTAATGGGAGCATGACCTTGAATGTACAACAAATGGGGTTGATGTTTACAGATAGAGATCACTTGATTCCAAACCAAGATGAGAGTAATCATTTCGGTTATCCCAATTTAGGACGCCCGAACGACCATTTCCAGGTTACTCCTTTTGAGGCCATTTACGTGGATAAAAAAATCAACCCACACATCAGACTCGATGGAGATGATCAAACAGACTTAGCACAGCTCAATAATTTTATTCTGAATGAAGTAGAACCTTGGTACCTAGGGTTGCAGAATAATCACGTGGGGGCACAAGCACGGAGTAACTATAGGTATCATTCCTATCGGCGTGCGAAATATCAAATTGTAGTTGGTGATACTGTTACTCCTACAACAGATCCTGGAGAATATACGGTAGAATCCAATGGGAAACTAACATTAAAAAGCGAAAAAATTCACGTCAAAGCAGGAGTCCATTTTAAAAGCGGCTCTATTGTACATATTATACCAGAATATGCTGCATGTTCCGATTCCAAATCATCAGCGGTAACAGATGATCAAACCAATTCTGGTTCAAGTAATACTGAAATAAATGACACTGAGCGTCAAACCACAAGTGATGTAAATTTATTTCCAAACCCCACATCCAATAAATGTACTATTGAAAGTAACAACCTAGAGAAGGTGCTTGAAGTAAATGTATTCAATTTGACTGGTAACCAATTACTTCTTATATTTAATGAAACTACACGATTGGATTTGGACACAGACAGTTTAAAAAGCGGTACCTACATTCTTAAAATTAGAACCGAAAACGGAATGTTTTCCAAACAACTCATTAAACTATGAAAAAAGTTTCGATATCTATTTTACTAGTCATTTTAGTTTCCTGCACCAAGTTTGGAAAAACCGACACAGCTAAAGGGCGTGTGCTAAATCCTGTTACCGGAGAAGGTATTTCTGGGGTGGAACTGAAATTACTAAAATCAACGGCAGGTTTGCCAGGTGGAAATAAGGCCGTAAAAACGGCCACTACTGATGGCGATGGTTTTTATGAAATTTCTAAAGCAGGATTAAAAGGCTACTCTTTGTCTTGCAACTTACCTGCTGACTACTATCCTTTGGGGTGGTTTATTGATGGGGAATTAAAAAACACCAATACTGGTAATGTTGGATTAAAAAAAGGGAAAACACTGCATGCCGATTTTTATGCTGTGCCGTATGCTCACTTGCAACTTGATATACATAATGTTAGTTGTCAGGGAGCAACGGATCATTTTAAGTTGTATGCAGAAGGGACTCAAGCTGACATGGGTAAATATGGTCTTATGATAGATGAAACGGGATGTTATCAGTTCACTACTTCTGGTCATTCTAAAGTCCCTATGGGAGCAAGATATTATCGTTGGGAAGTAACTAAGAATGTAATAACCACTATTTTTTATGATACAGTCTATTTAGCGGAAGGGGAGTATAAAACTTATACGATTAATTACTAATGAAATTTCTACTCCCACTTTTCATGCTAACTACAATTATTTCCTGTACCAAATTTGGAAAAACAGACACAGCTAAAGGGCGTGTGCTAAATCCTGTTACCGGAGAGGGTGTTTCTGGGGTGGAACTGAAATTACTGAAATCAACGGCAGGTTTGCCAGGAGGAAATAAGGCAGTAAAAACGGCCACTACTGATGGTGATGGTTTTTACGAAATTTCTAAAGCAGGTTTAAAAGGCTACTCTTTGTCTTGCAACTTACCTGCTGAGTACTATCCTGTGGGGTGGTTTATTGATGGGGAACTAAAAAACACCAATACTGGAAATGTTGGCTTGAAAAAAGGTAAAACGCTGCATGCAGATTTTTATGCTGTGCCTTATGGTAATTTACAAATAAATATCAATAACACTTCTTGTTTTGATACAAATGACGAATTAAAAATATATAGATCGCATTCTATTCCTAGTTTTTATGACAATGTTCCTAATCCAGCCATTTATAATGGATGTGTAAATCAAACAGGTAATATGAATAAAGCTCCGATGGGATGGTACAAATACAACGGGACAGTAACGAAGAATGGTATTGTAACCCCAAAAAGAGATAGTATCTATTTGAATAAAGATGAAACTAAAGTTTGGAATATCAACTACTAGGTCTATGAGATTGTTTCTATTCACGATTTTGATTTTAGTTTCAGGATGCACCAAGTTTGGAAAAACCGACACAGCTAAAGGGCGTGTTCTAAATCCTGTTACCGGAGAAGGTATTTCTGGTGTGGAACTGAAATTACTAAAATCAACGGCAGGTTTGCCAGGAGGAAATAAGGCAGTAAAAACGGTCACTACTGATGGTGATGGTTTTTATGAAATTTCTAAAGCAGGTTTAAAAGGCTACTCTTTGTCTTGCAACTTACCTGCTGACTACTATCCTTTGGGGTGGTTTATTGATGGGGAACTAAAAAACACCAATACTGGTAATGTTGGATTGAAAAAAGGTAAAACACTACATGCCGATTTTTATGCTGTGCCTTATGGAGAAATAAAAATTAGTATCCATAATGTAAATTGCCAAGGACCAAATGACACATTGATTTATGTGAGAAATTATGCATCACTAAATGGTGTTTTAGTCTTTCAACCTTTTACTTTAACTGGTTGCTATGATAATAATGGTGTTTTTGCTAAAGTTCCAAGTGGAGATTATTCCATTAAGTGGACAGTCATAAGAAATGGAATAAGTAATTCGTATTCACATATTTTGACTGTATCTGGGAATGGGCAGGCCGTATATAATATCGATTATTAATATGAGATTTATTATTACTCTTATTGTTATATTTTCACTAGTAATTTCCTGCACCAAGTTTGGAAAAACCGACACAGCTAAAGGGCGTGTGCTAAATCCTGTTACCGGAGAAGGTATTTCTGGGGTGGAACTGAAATTACTAAAATCAACGGCAGGTTTGCCAGGTGGAAATAAGGCCGTAAAAACGGCCACTACTGATGGCGATGGTTTTTATGAAATTTCTAAAGCAGGATTAAAAGGCTACTCTTTGTCTTGCAACTTACCTGCTGACTACTATCCCGTGGGTTGGTTTGTTGATGGGGAACTTAAAAACACCAATACTGGGAATGTTGGATTGAAAAAAGGGAAAACACTGCATGCCGATTTTTATGCTGTGCCGTATGGTAATATCATTATTTATATTAAAAATAATTCTTGTTTCGATTCGAATGACAATGTTAAATTATATTTCAATGGAGGACCTTATGATTCAAGAACATTTAATCCTGGACTGATGACATCACTGGATGGGTGTATTGATATTCCGGGATCTCCCGTAAAAAGTTCTATGGGATATAAATATTTTCATTGGGAGGTAACTAAAAATGGGATAACTACTACGTATTATGATACCATTTTTGTGGGTGAGAATCAAACTGCTACATTGAATGTGTTTTATTGAGAGAGCTTTATTTTCAATTTTGTGCTTACTCTTATTAAGCACCTGCACCAAGTTTGGAAAAACCGACACAGCTAAAGGGCGTGTGCTAAATCCTGTTACTGGAGAAGGTATTTCAGGTGTGGAACTGAAATTACTGAAATCAACGGCAGACTTGCTTCATGTAGCTTTAGATATTGGAGAAATCACTATTTACAATGCGCAGGGACAAGAACAAAAAACAAATGTAATTGGCACAGACAGAGCATATCAAACATTGGATGTATCCACCTATGCAAGCGGTGTGTACATAATAGTATCACGAAAGGGTGATGCACCAATCAAATTTGTAAAATTATGAGACGGACTATTTTATTATTTGTCATTATAGCACAACTTCCTGTGTTTGTAGTTGCTCAAATGAATCATGATATTGGGATATGTAGCTCATGGCGTGGAATTGAAACATCTAAGGAAGCAATTAATTTAACAGTAGATTATAACTTTCATTTAAGCAAATTTACTTCTGGCGTTAGTTTAGGTGCGGAATGTTGGTATATTAATTCTTCCAATTTTAGTAAACCAAATTCTTTAATGAAACCGAGTTTTACGGGTAAGGTAGAACCTTGGATAGGATTTGAAACCAAGCTGTTTCATTCAGGTGTTTTTCTTTCAACCCAAATTGGCACTCGGTTCTATTTTCTGAATCAATTAACAGATTCATTGAGTCTATTTGATGACCATCTAAGTGTTAGTTCAAGAAAGTATGTTAATAGCTTATCAACATCTCCACAGGATATATATGGAGATTCAGAAAAAGGCAGATCTGCTTATATTACAGCCATGCCATTGGCATTATTAACTAAGGTGAATATTGGGTATGCTTTTAAAAACGTAAAGATCTCCGCTTTTGTAATGCCTTATTGGGTACGTTTCCATTATGAGAACGCAGTAGATCCAACAAGAACAGGAAAAACGTTTTTATTTTTCTATGATCTTGGTTTAAGCCTCCATTATACCTTACCATTTAAGAAGAAGGAAAAGAAAACAGGAGAAAAGGCTGAGTAATATAAATTTTACGGCGGTCCAAATGTCACCTATTTATCGAGCTATACCGCTAATGTAGGTGGGAACGATAAAGTAATTGTAGAATTTCCACATTTGAATCAAAACAGGCCCGTGGTTTGGTTTGTGGCGCACAAATTAGCTAATAAAAGCTTACTTATGGATAACACAACAACTGCAGAATCAAATGAAATAGAAGAATTGATATTCCCCAATCCAACAACGGACTTGCTTCATGTAGCTTTAGATGTTGGAGAAATCACCATTTACAATGCGCAGGGACAAGAGCAAAAAACAAATGTAATTGGCACAAACAGAGAATATCAAACATTGGATGTATCCACCTATGCAAGTGGTGTGTACATAATAGTATCACGAAAGGGAGATGCACCACTCAAATTTGTAAAATTATGAGACGAACTATTTTATTATTTGTCATTATAGCACAACTTCCTGTGTTTGTAGTTGCACAGATGAAACATGACATAGGGTTATCTAGCTCGTGGAGGCAATTCAATTACCTGGAAAAACAGATTAATTTAACCGGTGAGTACACCATTCACTTGCATAAATTTAATGCTGGCGTGGGATTAGGAGCTGAATGCTGGTATATTAATCGATCAACTCTTACTAATCCAAGTGTCGCAATGAAGCCAAGTTTTACAGGTAAATTAGAGCCTTGGATAGGTTTTGAAACCAAGCTATTTCATTCCAGTGTCTTTGTTTCCGCTAATGTTGGCACTCGGTTCTATTTTCTGAATCAATTGAGAGATTCCTTAATTCTTTCTGAAAAATCTGATAATCATTTTATTATTAATGGTGGATCTAAACAACACGTATTAAATACACCTAATTTTATTCCTGGTACAAACTACCCAATTAAAGGTAAATATTACTATGTCACCAAAATGCCTATCGCTTTTTTAACACGAGTTAATGTGGGTTATGCATTTAAGCGCTTTAAGATTTCTGCGTTTGTAATGCCTTATTGGGTGCGTTTTCATTATGAAAATGCAGGGTTTTCAGAAAGAAAAGGGAAAACATTTTTATTTTTCTACGATATCGGTTTAGGTGTCAATTATACCTTGCCGTTTAAGAAGAAGGAAAAGAAAACGGGTGAAAAGGCTGAGTAATATAAATTTCACGGCGGACCAAATGTCACCTATTTATCGAATTATACCGCTAATGTAGGCGGGAACGATAAGGTTGTTGTGGCATGTGAGGAACCAATTAATACACATTTAAAAAGTCATAATTGATTATGAAAACCATATTATCCATTATCCTTCTTATGATAGGTTACTTAGCAAATGCTCAGTTGAATTATGGAGTTGAAATAAGTACACAATATCTTTCTTTTGAAATGTATAGCCGCAATACAGAAGCACAATTTCGAGACAAAATTATGCCCGCAACCAAGTTACTCTTTTATGTAGAGCCCAGTTTATCGCGTTCACAAAATAGAATTCGATTTGGATTGGAAGCTTCTTATTATACAAACGGATATAGACGAGTAACATCCTATCATGATGGAAATGCAGATGTGGGAGGTGCATACTCACATACAGAAATTTTTCGTGAAAAAGCACAATTTCACGATTTACGGTTAGGATTGAATTCTTCCTATTTATATAGTTTTGGTCAAAAACGAAGTACAAAGTTCGAGCTTGGATTTGATCTGAATATCAGTCAAAGCATAATACAAAAGTTTGCTTCGCAGCAAAAAAGTATGTCAGGCAAGCATTCAATATCTTATAACTACCCATCTCCACACAAACAGGAGAACTCCTGGGATCAGGATTTAGGCGATAGTATTACTAAACCAGAATTCAACTCATTCTTCGTGTCAATTATGTTAAGAACAGGGATTAGATTTGGTAAAAACCAAAACTCGGCGATTCATTTATCCTTTGGAGTTAATTTTTCACCGCGAATAAATAAATATCAGGTAATCAGTTCTGGAAGTACTATGGGAAATTATTATGAACAAAAAACTTTTTCACTATCACCTAGGCTCACTGGACAATTGCACTATTCCTACACTATTGGATCATTTCACAAAAAAAAGAAAGAAAATAAGAAATGACCGAAAAAATAGATTTAAAAAAACGCTTTCACTTCCATTCCACCAGCGTGAATCACTTTGTTTCCTTCGCTTTTACGCCCATTGTACTGGATTGATATTTGAAGACTTTTTGAGATTGATCGCTGATAGCCTAAACTCCAAACATAATTTACTCCAGGTTTCAATGCTTCTAACAACTCAAAACCCAATGGCGTGTTTGAATCTCCACGAAATGCTATCCGAATGAGATTGAATTGCCCTTGTAAACTTCCTTTCTCTGTTTGATTGAACTTCCCTGTGAAACCAATATCGTAAATATCTGCCTGTTCACCTCCGAGATTTTCATCGTTTCTTTTCTTGATTACCCGACCATCCAAACTAAAGCGCAACGATGTATTCGGTTGATAAATCAACGATGGTTTTAATTGCCAATAATGCAATCGGTAGTTTCTACCAGAAGTATAATCCACTGAAGAAGTTTTTAAACCCGTTTCAAATTGCGACTGAATACTGAATTTCTTCAAAAGTGTTAATCGCGCATTGAATTCATGAGATTCTTTTGTCTTTCCATCGAAACCTGTTGCTAGTAAGGTTTTCGTTTTGGAGCTTTCATAACTGTAATCTCCTCCTCCGATATTATTGGTTCGGTTGAAATAAACGGTATTCTTAATAATATTTGCCGTGCTAATTAACGATTGATCATCGATGCTTCCTACAAATGGATTATACGCCCTTGCTCCATCGAATATATTTGTTTTACGCTGTAAACGAAAGCGGGTTTGGGTAGAAAACCGTGAAACAACTTTTCGAACACCTGTTTTACTTCCCCAAACACGCTCTGGTCGCAAAGTCAAAGATTGGTTGTACTCATTCGAATAGGTTTTGATGTAATCATTTGAAGGTGTAAAAACACGTATATAACTCGCTTGATCGGCATAAGCAGCAATTTCGAATTCATTCAAATCCTTAATTCCATCTCCGTTGTAATCATTCCAAGTATAAACTCCCTGACCATCATTTACTTTGATATAGATGAACTCCTTTTTTTGTTCCAAACCTGCTCCAACTTCATAAAAAGTGGTCAAATTCACAGCTCCTTTCCAAAATTTAATGTCGTGATCGATTCGTCCGTTGGTCGTGTTTTCTGGCGCTTGCATGATTAATGTTGTATCCAAAATTTTCAACTCACGGTAATTAGCTACAATGTATAATCGTTGATTTTTCCAGTTATTCTTAGTCCACTCAGCTCTCAATGTACGTGCCTTCGCTGCATTTCGCAAACGTGTACTATCTGATCTACCGTCAATTCGTTCCCGATAACTGACCAATAATTCGCCAGAAGTTGTGTCTCCAAAAGCCAAATAACCTTGATAATCAAAGAAACTATACGATTGTAGACTCAACAAAGAATCGCCTTGTATAAATCGATTCCATTCTTGATCGTCCTTATAACCAATCCGCACTTTTTTTATTTGTTTGGAAATATCAGCCCTGTGTCTTAAAAATTGATTGGTGTTATCATTCTTGGCACTTAAATAACTGGCATCTATATTCACATTGAATCCACGTTGTTTCCAATTAGTTAGGAATTGCGTACGAAGCCCCGAAAAGGAAGAACCAATTTTATATTGTTGCGCGTTGATTCCAATACGTCCGTAATTTTTGTTTTCGATACTGGTTCCAAGAGTACTTAACACTTGGTTTCCTGTGTAATTCTGATTTCGTGTATTCCAATCACGATCAAATTCGACCGCACGATACTGCTCAATCGGTTTGAAGTAGGGATCAAGCATTTCAATTTCTGCTTGCTTCTTCCAACTCCAAGCTTGAATGGAATCTTTTCTTCCGAACGGATTGCTGTGTTCAATTTTGGTTCGCATGGAAAACCCCCGATCATCAAACCGATCAACTGTTGAAAAGGTGTTGAGATCATACCCACTCATTCCCAGTTCAGAGGTGAGTTTCAATCGGTCATTCAACCGATAAGTGGCTCCAGCAGTAAATAATTGCTGACGTTTTGGGGTAATTAACAATGAAACTGGGGCGTAATCTCCAACAGAAATCCCACCAACTGGGGCAACCCATTTGTAAACACGACCAATCGCATTGAATTTTTCGAACACATAATCGCCTTTTCCTGGTCCGACATACGAAAATTGAGCTTTATAGTAAGCGAAACTTTGGTTCACAGAAGCAACTAAAACGCTATCATAACCCAAGGTATCGACCATTTGATACATCACCAAATTTTCTGAATACCCCACAGAATCTATGACCGAATAACGAGCTAACTGCAAACTGTCTCCAATTTTAGATAAAAGAAACTTTTGATCATTGGTCAAATTTTGCTGCAAGGGTTGATTTTTAGCATCTTGTTCAGAATACGCATTAATCCACCAATCTAGATTTTTACTTTGTGCTGTCGTTGAAAATTGGAATAAGGAGCGGGCGTAATTTTGGTCGGAATACTGAAACTCTACCACAATTCGAATGTCTTTCGTAATCAAATTTTTTGCTGTAAACGTGAGCTCAGAAGTATTATAATCAATCACATAATCAAACTCCTGACCACGACTCATCAATCTACCGTCAATAAATACCCGTTCTGTCCCCGAGAGGATAATAATGTATGGCTCATTTTCATTTCCTCTCAAGCGATAAGGTCCTTGATTTCCTTCCACACCTTGAATAATTTGTCGGTTGAATTTTCCTTTAGAAAGTGCTCCACTCACTTGCGTTTTGATAGACCCTGTTTTGTCTTTCTTCCAGTAGTATTCTCCTGTTAAACCTTGTCCGCGCTTCTTGTAAGTCAAAAAATACCCATCGGGTTTACTAATCCAAAAATCACCTGCTGTGAGTTTGAACTGATCATTGAAAAGTTGAATAAAAACTTGGTCAAATTCCTGTAGTTTATTGGTGTTTCCTTCCGCTTGAATGGGCAAATTATCATCTGTTACGGAAGCCAAAACCTGTAGATTAGGAGCAATATATCCTGATAATTCTAAGTTTAAAGAAGAATTCACCGATAAATCTTGTCTATTACCAAAGGTAATTCCACGAGAGATACTCCCTGATTTTCTTAAACCATTAACACCCATTAAATCGATCGGTTCCAATGTTGGTGTGATTAAGTATTTTTCACGATCTCCTTTATTTTCATTGTAGATGATACTCGTGTCTCTTAATTGATAATTTCTAGAAAACAAAAATGGCAATACACGATAGGATATTTTCAATTCTTCAGAACATGGATTGTATAACTGAAAAGTTCCTTTTGAATAATCAATCACATATTCATACGGCAAAATAATTCGCTCTCCACAGCGCACTATGATTGAATTTGGAGCAATGCTTAAAGAATCTAATTGAATGGGATTGTTCGTTGCAGCAACAGTCTTTTGACGGTACGCGTTCTCCTGTGTCCAGCTATGAACACCACAAAATATACTGCTTAGCAATAGAAGTCCAACCCGTACAGCGTGCATCATGCTAAAGTACTAACGTTTTAAGTTATGTTCTAGTATGAATTCCAATAAAATGAAGATGTGGTGAAGTTGCTACTCTATAAGTAGACAATAGATTGTGGTTTTAGCAAAAAAAAAACACTATTTTAGCGAAAAAAAATCAACTTAATGAATCGCATCCTATATATTCTTGCTTTAGTCTTCTTGTTTACACATTTCAGTTATGCACAACAAGTACATACAGTGATGAATCTGAATGACTCAGGTTTAGGTTCTTTTCGTCAATTGGTGGATGATGCCACGAGTGGAGATACCATTCGTTTTAGTACAAATCTTCTGAATACTGGAAGTGACACTCTTGTGCTTGAAAGCCAAATTACCATTGATCAAAATGTGACAATCATTGGTTTATACAATCAAAATGATACCCTGTACATTAGTGGTAATAATACAAACAGACTTTTTCTGATATCAGCAGGATTACAGGTGGTAACCCTGGATAGTTTGGTTCTGGTAAACGGAAGAATTACAGGTGGTAACGGAGGTGCCATCCATGCATCGTCCCCGCTAACCATGACTCATTGTACCTTAAATGGGAATTCTTCTTTCATGACTACCGTTGGTGATAATTTTATTTATGGAGGAGCCATATACACATCTTCTACTCTATCGCTGAGTTTTTGTGCACTAAACGGGAATTCTTCAACCATTACTTCTGTTGGTTCCAATATCATATCTAAAGGAGGGGCGATTTATGCCCAAGGACTTTTAATAATGAACTCGTGCACACTAGATGGCAATTCCTCCATAAGCTCCAGTACATGGACAGCCATTTCTGGTTCTCCTCAGTTTTCCTATTATTCCAATTCTAATGGAGGAGCTGTTTATTCGGTAAACGGTTTAATCATGAATGATTGTTCCTTAAATGACAACTCTGTTTCAGCTTCTACTTTGTCTTCATATTTTTTGGGTTCTACAAAGGGAGGTGCAGTGTATTCGGAAAGTAGTTTAACCATGAATTTGTGTACCTTAAATGGAAACACTTCACTCACTTCTTCCAGTTTTTCCAGCTATGCCCCTTCATCTTTGGGTGGAGCTATTTATGCCGCTGCTGCTTTAACGATGGATTCCTGTATTTTAGAAGGGAATTCTTCCACCTGCTCAACTACCTATGGTGCTAATTCCAAGGGTGGTGCGATTTATGCTGTTTCCTCACTAACAATGACGGCATGTGCTGTAATCAACAGTTCATCCCTTGCGTCCTCTTCTTATGCTTCTTCTAATTATTACTTTGCGAATGCTTCCTCCGGGGGTGCGATATATACCGAAAGTAACATCGCACTCATACGCTGTAGTATCAACGGGAATTCTTCATATTCTTCTACCTCCTCATTCAACGGAAATTCATCTAGTAAATCTAAAGGAGGTGCGATCTATGCTTCAGGTTTATTAGAGATCGACTCTTGTAATTTCACGAACAACCTTGCTAAGAATGCCTTCAATTGTGCAAATCCAGATAGTTATGGAGGTGCGATCTACGCTGCAAATAATGTAGTCATGAATGCTTCCGTTTTAAATAACAATTCGATCAATTCGCTCTTTACCGCTACGAATGCCCTGGCCAATGCTTATGGAGGCGCCATTTATGTTGTTTTTTCTTTAAATATGAATAAATGTACTCTAAATGGCAATTCTTGCATTTCACGTAAGTCTACTGGAGGAGCGGTTTTCGTTGGGAGCATTTTAACTATGGATTCCTGTATTTTAACTAATAATATTGCCTCTTCTTATTATTCTGCTCGCGGGGGTGCCATTTTTGCTAACGGTCGTTCTAAAATGAAGGCCTCCACATTAGCTAATAATTCCAGCACTTCTACTTATACTACTAACGCTTCATACGGAGGTGCCATTTACAATAATGGCGGTCTCACCGTGAGTACATGTCTTTTCCGTAACAATAGTGTTTCTTCTGCTAATACAGCTTCCGGAGGAGGAATTTATACCGGCAATGTTTTACTGATAAGTAATTGTGAACTGAGCAACAATACTGCCACCTCTCCCACATTTTCACCTATTAATAGCTCAAGAGCAGGAGCAATTTATGCCGTAGATACTTTAACGGCAGGTTCCTGTACCATCATTGATAATTTCAGTCACTCTAATACTTCAACAGCAGACGCAATTTGGGTGGATGGAAAGATCTCTTTATCTAATACGATTGTCGGTTCTACTAGTAATCGTCCACAAATTCCCATTCAAAATAGTTCCGCAACCATTCCCAGCGTATTAGTTGCATACAATAGCTACGTTTCCAAGATTGATTTATCTGCCAGCAACGCTAATTTTGACGGAACTGATCCAACCATCGATCTTCGGTTCGCAGATACTTCCAACAATGATTTTCGTCTTGCTCCCAATTCTATTTTAGTAAATAGCGGAGCTAACAATCTCCTGCAGAATGATACACTGGATGTAAATTATAATGGCAATACATCCGAACAACTGCCTATTGACTTACAAGGAGCTACCAGAATTATGAACGGAAGAGTCGATATTGGTGCTTACGAGGCTACTTCAATCGGCATTGATACGATTGTTTGTCAACTATACATCAGTCCAAGCGGGTTGACTAAAACAGTTTCTGAGATTTTTAATGATACGATTCCAACTATGAATGGAGCAGATAGTATTTTTACGATCTATCTCATCGTCGGTGCACCTAGTTCATCAACAATTGATACCACTGTTTGTGAAACCTATACCAGCCCAAGTGGAAACGATACCTGGACAAGTTCGGGAACCTACATGGATACTATTCCCAATTTTTATGGTTGTGATAGTGTTATGACCATTCATCTGACAGTAAACATGGCTACATTATCAACGATTGACACCACCGTTTGTGGAACCTATACCAGTCCAAGTGGAAATCATATTTGGACAAGTTCAGGAATCTATATGGACACTATTCCGAACACGATAAGTTGCGATAGTCTCATTACAATCAATTTGACCGTAAACATGGCTACACTATCAACAATTGATACCGCCATTTGTGGAAACTATACCAGTCCAAGTGGAAATCATAACTGGACAAGTTCAGGAACCTATATGGACACTATTCCCAATTTTTATGGTTGCGATAGTGTGATGACAATTCATTTGATAAACAGGACTACACTATCAACAATTGATACCGCCGTTTGTGGAACCTATACCAGCCCAAGTGGAAATCATACCTGGACAAGTTCGGGAACTTATATGGATACTATTCCTAATTTTTATGGTTGTGATAGTGTGATTACGATTCATTTGATAGTAAAGCCTATAGTCGATGCAACAACGACCTTGAATAACGACTTAAGTATTACGGCCAACACCAGTAATGAGGTTTATCAATGGATCAATTGTATTGATAGTGCCTTCATTAATAATGCAAATGAGCAAATTTTTGTTCCTCTGGAAAATGGCTCATATGCGGTTATCGTGACAAATCAGGAGGGTTGTTCGGCTACTTCGGATTGTGTTGAAATTGAAAATCTTGGACTGGAAGACCTGTTTTCAAACCAAATCAAATTGTATCCGAATCCATGTGTGGATGGAAAACTAACGATTGAAGGCTCTGTTCCTATTTTGGGAATAACTGTTTTAGATATTAACGGAATGCTGCTTGCAACACCGGTAAATTTAATGACAGGAATAATTGATGTGTCATCGTTGGCAACTGGTCACTATTTTGTAAGACTAATTACGAGCCAAGGAATTGTCAACAAACTATTTAGTGTTATTAATTAACCAGAGTTCGATAAAAAAGTAAGCACGGTTTAGAAGTCCATGACGTACAGCGTGCCATGTTAAAGTACTAACGTGTTAAAGCTGTGCTAGTAATTGTGTGTTCTATCTCGTTCAATCCCGCAATCGGGACATAAACAGTCAAAACTCTATTTAATAAAATAGATGTTTTTGTTGTTCTTCAAATTAGTAGAATCAAGGTATTTATCAGGATTATGAATCACGTCCTGAACAATTTTATTCTCTTCCAGCTTTTTCATAGTGTGCATGTGACCTTCTCTTGTTGGAACTGTCAATAATTCATATTCCTTTGATCCAAAAGGAAAACCACAAATTTCACATTGAGCAATTGCTGATTCCGGGTACATTTCAATAAAATCCTGCTTTACAAATCCTATACTCTTGTTGAAATTCACATCTGCAGAATCAATAAGGCCCAAACTATAAAACGCATTGGCTTTATGATAATTTGTCAGTAAGGTTTTACTATACTGATCTGCTCTACAATAAAGTTCGATTGCTTTTTTGAATTGCTTAGATTTATAGGCTGTTTGACCCAGATGGTAGTATGCTGACCATATTTCATTTGAATATTCAGAAGGATTCAATTTTGTTATCGTGTAAAATATGCTTTCAGACTTCTCAAAGTCATCGGTATAAAAATACGTTAATGCTGATTTGAGCATTGCTTATCCCTTATCTTTTCCATTTTTATTTATAACAAAATCGTAGTCCTTAATTGCCCTGTCCACATCTCCATTATCAGAATAAGCATCCCCTCGATTCATGTATAACCAATCTAGATCAGGATAGTCTTTAATGAGACTGGAATAATGTTTGATCGATAGTTGGTAATCACCATTGAAATAGGCCTCTTGTGCTACTTTGAAATCATTGGAAGTAATAATTTCATCCTCAATGTCTTGCTGATTTTTACACCCAATAAGAAAAATCAATAGAGATAGTAGAGCTAGAATTTTATATGATTTGTTCATTCTTTGTTTTAGTTACTATTATTACCAAGCATGCGTTACACAACCGACTTCCGTTCCAGGAAAGATTTTCCGGATGCTGGTAGTTCTTCCAGTTTCTTTGCAACTTCTAAGCGAGCTTCGCTTCCATTTTCGGTGATATATGCCAATTCTTCTTTGGTTAATAGCATCACATTTACCAAGCAGATTTTTTCCAATGACAATTCCAATTCAGCTGGCACTTGTTTCGAACTTAAGCCCAATAAAACACCAACCCGTTCGTGTTCATTCTGAAATGATTCGGGAACAGTGCAATGATACAACTCTGTTGAAACGTATTTGTGTTCCTGGATAATGGAAGCAATATTCGGATTTCCGGCAGCCAGTTGAGCCGCTTGATATACCACCGTGAATTGCCAGGAAGACTTGATATCATCAAAAGACCCCAAATTTTCGCTGCATTCAATGTAAAATTCGCATCCAATACCATTATACGCTTGATTATCCGGATTTTCATCAAAATCATTGTATGGATCACTGAGTCCATCAGAAGATAAAATAGTTCCTGAAGGTGTATCGATGACCACAAAAGCCTGGCGAGTAGAAGGCCATTCGGGACCACCCATAAAAGCTGGATTAATCAAATGAGTGATTACATCTGTGTGAAGATTTCCAATTGATTTCCAGTTCTTCTCACGAATTTGAGCCGATTGAGTAAAGTGTTCTTCGTAATTCATTACGGGTGTTTTTATTCATTTACATCCTTTAAATATATTGTTTTTGCAGGAACAGAATGCATTATGTTCCTATAAAAATCAAAAAATCCCATCCGCAGAGGCGAATGGGATTTACACTGTGATATCATAAAAACGGCACAATTATTAACATCACAACATGGTTAAAACACGTAGGGATGCGATTAATCGCATCCCTACTGTTCAATTTATTTCAAGTTCTATCCTGAACACATTTACCTACGGTGAATTAGCCATTTGCTTTTACAAAGCAATCAATTTCTTACGAAATTGAGATAGAATTAAATTCTAGCCTGAACACATTTCACAGTTATCTGGATTATCCAAAGAACATGCGATTGCTGCTTGTTGTTCTTCCAATTCAGCTGCCGAAATTGCTGCTGGTTCTTCCGTTACTGCTTTATCTACTGTGAACTTAATTGCATCTGTTGCAGCTTTCGTTCTCAAGTAATACATTCCTGTTTTCAATCCTTTTTTCCAACCGTAGAAGTGCATGGAAGTCAATTTACCAAAGTTTGCATTTTCCATGAAAATGTTCAACGATTGAGATTGACAAATGTATGCTCCACGATCAGCAGCTTGCTCTATAATTGCTTTTTGAGAAATTTCCCAAGCTGTTTTGTATAAATCCTTGATGTATTGAGGAATCTCGTTGATGTTTTGAACAGATCCATTTGCTGCCATCAATTTCTGACGCATGTCCTTCGTCCATAAACCTTCTTTCACCAAATCCTTCAACAAGTGTTTGTTTACGATGATAAACTCACCAGACAATACACGACGTGTGTAGATATTCGACGTATAAGGCTCAAAACACTCGTTGTTTCCAAGAATTTGAGCTGTTGAAGCTGTTGGCATTGGAGCAACTAACAAAGAGTTACGCACACCATATTTCGCTACTTCTTCTTTCAATAAATCCCATTCCCAACGACTTGTTGGAGTAACACCCCACATATCGTATTGGAAAACCCCTTTTGAAACTGGAGAACCAGCATACGTTTCGTAAGGACCTTCAGCCATAGCCAAGTCTTTAGAAGCTGTCATTGCCGCGTAATAGATTGTTTCAAAAATCTCACGGTTTAATGCTCTTGCCTCTTCAGATTCGAAAGGATAACGCAACATGATGAATGTATCTGCTAATCCTTGAACTCCCAATCCGATTGGACGGTGACGCATATTTGACTTGCGTGCTTCTTCTACTGGATAGAAGTTACCATCAATAATGCGATTCAAGTTTACAGTTGCTTGGTATGTTACTTCAAACAATTTGTCGTGATCAAACTTACCATCTTCTGTTACATATTTTGGTAACGCCAAAGAAGCCAAGTTACAAACAGCGATTTCATCTGGTGCAGTATACTCAATAATCTCAGTACACAAGTTAGAAGATTTAATCACTCCTAAATTCTGTTGATTTGATTTCGCATTAGCTGCATCTTTGTACAACATATATGGCGTACCAGTCTCAATTTGAGATTCCAATACTTTGAACCATAAATCTTGTGCTTTGATTGTTTTACGACCTTTTCCTTCAGTTTCGTATTGCGTGTACAATGCTTCGAATTCAGCACCAAACGTATCAGAAAGACCTGGACATTCGTGTGGACACATCAAGGTCCAATCTCCGTTTTCTTCTACGCGTTTCATGAACAAATCTGGAATCCATAAAGCGAAGAACAGATCACGTGCACGCATTTCTTCTTTTCCTGTATTCTTTTTCAAGTCTAGGAAATCGAACACATCTGCATGCCAAGGCTCAATGTACATTGCGAAAGAACCTTTACGTTTTCCTCCACCTTGATCTACATAACGAGCTGTATCATTGAATACACGTAACATTGGAACGATTCCGTTAGATGTACCATTTGTTCCTTTGATATATGATCCTGTTGCACGGATATTGTGAATAGCTAAACCGATACCACCAGCCGATTGAGAAATCTGAGCGCAAGATTTCAACGTTTCGTAGATACCTTCAATGCTATCATCTTTCATCGTTAACAAGAAACATGAAGACATTTGAGGTTTTGGTGTGCCTGCATTAAACAACGTTGGTGTAGCATGAGTAAACCATCCCTCAGACATCAAGTTGTATGTTTTGATTGCTTGTGGCAAATCATTTTTGTGAATACCAACAGCAACACGCATCAACATTTGTTGTGGTCTTTCTGCGATTTCACCCTTTGTTCTCAACAAGTAACTTCTTGTCAAGGTTTTGAATCCAAAATAATCGTAGCGGAAATCACGATCATAAATAATACTTGAATCCAATAATTCACTGTTGTTTTGAATCACTTCATACACATCATCAGCAATCAAAGAAGCACGTTGACCCGTTTTAGGATCTACGTATTTATACAAATCTTCCATTACTTCAGAGAACGATTTTTTCGTTTCCTTGTGTAAGTTAGACACAGCAATTCTTGATGCTAACAAAGCATAATCTGGATGATCAATTGTTTTAGCTGCTGCAACCTCAGCCGCTAAATTATCTAATACCGTTGTTGTTACCCCATCGTAAATTCCTTCGATGACCTTCATGGCAACAGCCTCTGGGGAAACTAGTGGGTCTAGCCCATAACACATCTTGATGATGCGTGCAGTGATTTTGTCAAATTTCACCGCCTCTTTTCTTCCGTCTCTTTTTAATACGTACATTTTGCGCTCTATTTTTGGTTGTTGTTACTTGTAATATAATGATTTAAAATTCTTCGTCCAAACTAAATGTTTGGTCTTCCTTGTTCGACATAACGCCCGATTTTTGGTACTCAGCCACTCGTTTTTCGAAGAAATTTGTTTTTCCTTGTATCGAAATCATATCCATGAAATCGAACGGATTTGTTGTATTGAACACTTTAGGATTCCCAAGCTCCGTCAATAAACGGTCTGCAACGAACTCAATGTATTGAGCCATTAAATCTGCATTCATACCTATTAACTTCACAGGTAATGCATCCGTTACAAACTCTTTCTCAATTTCAACAGCATCCAAGATAATTTCTTGAACTTGTTCTTTTGAAAGTTGGTGAATCAAATGTTTGGTGTACAATAAACATGCGAAATCGCAATGTAGACCTTCGTCGCGAGAAATCAATTCATTGGAGAACGACAATCCTGGCATTAAGCCGCGTTTTTTTAACCAGAAAATCGAACAGAATGAACCAGAGAAAAAGATTCCTTCTACAGCAGCGAATGCAACTAAACGCTCTGCAAATGAACCATTATCTATCCAACGCAACGCCCAATCTGCCTTCTTACGAACACAATCGATGGTATCCAATGCATTGAATAAATGATTTTTCTCTTTTTGATCCTTGATGTAAGTATCAATTAACAACGAATAAGTCTCTGAATGGATGTTTTCCATGGCAACTTGGAAACCGTAAAAGAATTTTGCCTCTGTGTATTGCACTTCAGCCAAAAAATGCTCTGCAAGGTTCTCGTTTACGATTCCATCAGATGCTGCAAAAAACGCTAAAACGTGTTTTACAAAATGGCGCTCATCATCACTCAATTTTGTTTCCCAATCGATTAAATCTGGCGATAAATCAATTTCTTCTGCAGTCCAAAAACTTGCTTCTGCTTTCTTATAAAAAGACCAAATGTCTTCATGTTGGATTGGGAACAACACGAATCTGTTTTTGTTTTCCGATAAGATTGGTTCTGCGTTTGCCATTTTAATTTGTGTTTTTTTTAGTCAATAATTCCTATGCCATGATTCGTGAAAATCACAGATTTTTTGTTTTGGTATTCAAATTTCAGTTAGTTTCCCCTTCAATTTTGTTGTGTGTGCTCAACAAGTTTTTCACTCAAAGGGGCATACAAAAATTGTCATAATTCTTTCCTTTCGCAATTAAAGAAATCCACAATTGTTTGAGGTTTTCAACACCACTACTTTGAAAGCCTTTAACATGAACACTTAGCGAGTTTATCAACACAACCTTTAAAGATATTCACAGTACATAATCTGCAATTCATCGAAGAATTAGCTAGATTCGTCCAACTTCAAGTGGATTAGGGCTTTCAGTCGACTTTCCTATAAAATTAGTGGAAAATGGAACTGTTTTTTTTATTATTTTTAGGACACTATTAACAGTCAAATGTTCATAGTTTCGTAAAACCAAATAAACACTGCTATGTCACTTTTTGTGTCTCCAAAATTTAACAAATGGACCCGGGATTTGCTTCATGTAATCTATCCTCAAAACTGTTTGATTTGTCAACATGAATTCAATCAATCCAAACTAGCAATCTGTCCCATTTGTTTGAGTGAATTATCCTACACCCAATTCGAAAATTACCAAGAAGCAAGTAACTTGGATAAACTTTTTTGGGGAAGGGTTCAACTTGCCGGAACGTATGCTCTGTTGCGATTTAAACAAGAAAACTCAACTCAACGGATATTACACGAGCTCAAATACAAAAACAATTCGGAAGTAGGCATTCATTTCGGGAAGGAAATGGGGTTAAAAATTGGTTTGATGGAACAATTTAAAGATGCCGATGCTTTAATCCCTGTGCCGCTCCATCCGAAAAAAGAATTTATAAGAGGGTATAATCAGTCTGAGATTATTTCGAAAGGAATCTCAGAAACTAGTGGAATTGAGATTCGAACCGATTTATTGAAACGAACATCCTTTACTGAAAGTCAAACTAAAAAAGGCAGAACTTCTCGTTGGGACAATATGCAAAACAGGTTTAAACTACAAGCTAAAAAAGAAAACAAGCTTCAACATTTGATTATTGTAGATGATGTCGCAACAACTGGTTCCACATTGGAAACTTGTGTGCGAATTCTTCGCAATCAATTCCCAGACGCCAAAATAAGCGTTGTAGTTCTTGCTGTTGCAGAATGAGTTGTCAACTAATTATTGTTTCTAAACTGGATTTAGCAGTTTAATTCGTAATTTTCCGGTCATGTTGATTACTATACTTATTCTGATTTTGACCTTGGTGGTCGTTCCATTGATGACTTTCTACTTTGGAACTCCTTTAAATGCTCTTCAAATAGAAGTACTTACGGATATGGGGGTCGTTCTAGCAATCGTGACTGGTGTTTGCTTCTTGCTCGGAGAAATCACCAAAAACAATTCTCAAATCGATAAAATTTGGAGTATTATTCCCCTTTATTACGTTTGGCATGTTGCCTATGCAGGTGATTTTGCCCCACGTTTAGTTCTAATGGCAGTGGTAGTAAGCGTTTGGGGAATACGATTAACCTACAACTTTGCTCGAAGAGGTGCTTATCAATGGAAATTTTGGACGGGAGAAGAAGATTATCGGTGGGAAGTATTGCGAAAAAGACCTGGTTTCAACAACCGCTTTGTTTGGATGCTCTTCAATTTATTCTTCATTTGCTCATACCAAAACACGCTTATTTTCTTGTTTTCACTTCCCGTATTAACTGGTTTAGGTGATTCTGCGCCAAGTGCTATTCAACTTTGGGATTGGGTTCTTGCAGGTGCAATCATTGTTGCGGTAGTTATTGAATACATCGCAGATCAACAACAATATGATTTTCAAACGGAGAAATACCGAAGAATCAATAGTGGTGAACCACTCGGTGAATATTCAAAAGGATTTGTAGATACGGGATTATGGAAGTTGGTTCGCCATCCGAATTATGCGATGGAACAAACTGTTTGGTTATTATTCTATGGTTTCAGTGTGGTTGCTACAGGAGAATGGATCAACTGGTCAATGGCGGGATGCTTGTTATTAGTCGTTTTGTTTAAAGGGAGCTCTGATTTTTCAGAAGAACTTACCGCAGCAAAATATCCCGATTACACCAATTACCAACGAAAAACACCACGTTTTATTCCATTTACGAAGTTTGGACGGTGAATCAAGACTTTAAGACTAGAGACGTAAGACAAAAGACAGGAATCTGTCTAAAGTCTTTGGTCTTCCATCTTAAGTCTTAATCTTTTTCAACACCTTTGTGCCATGAAAGTATTGGTTGTAGGATGTGGGGTTACTGGAATTTGCCTGACGCATGAATTACTTCAAGCTGACTGTGAAGTACAAATCATCGACAATGGAAAAAATGTTTCTTCTACTGTTGCAGCTGGAATAATCAACCCCCTTGTATTTAGACGCATGACTTTGAGTTGGCGTGTTTCAGAATTTATTCCATTCGCGACCAAAAAATACCAAGAATTCGAGCAAAAAATAAATGCTTCTTTCTTTCATCCATTGGTGATTCGTCGATTATTTCCTTCTGTCCAAGAATTAGATTTTTGGAAAAAGAAGCAGGATTTACCTGAATATTCGGATTACATGGAAACCTTGACCGAAGAAGATTTACATTTCCCCATTCCGCAAAACACCTTTGGAACCGCACGTGTAAAACAAGCTTCCTATATCGATGCAAAGGAGTTCGTCTCTGCTAACAAAGATTACTTTCGCACTCAGAAAATTCTTTTGGATGAGTCATTTAATCACAACGAATTAGATCCTGAAACAGCTGTCTACAAAGGTGTTTCGTTCGATTTCATTCTTTTTGCAGAAGGAAAAGATTCGAGCTACAATCCACTTTTCGGTTACTTGCCTTTGCAACTTACAAAAGGAGAAGTGTTAACCATTCAATCTGACACTTTTTACGCAAAAGAATCATTGAATCGCAAGTGTTTTTTACTTCCAATCGGAAATTCTCAGTTTAAAGTGGGTTCAACCTATGTTTGGGATACAGATAATACAATTCCAACTGAGGAGGGACTTAAAACAATCACGGAAAACTTGAAATCACTTAGCTCTGAACCCTATCAAATTGTGGAACACAGTGCTGGTGTTCGACCAACAGTTCTTGACAGGAGGCCATTATTAGGCAAACATCCTAAATTTCCAAAAATGGTTATAGCAAATGGATTGGGTGCAAAAGGATACATGCTTGCTCCGCTTTTGATGCATGAATTGGTAAAACATATCCTAGAAGGCTACGAAATACCCACTGATTCACACATTAAGCGATTTGAATCACTTATACATTATTAAGGATTTCTTTCAAATAAACCTGAATTCGCTTGTTTGAGCCTACAATCCAAATAACATCATCGACTTCGAAAACCACATCTGGATCTGGATTTACCATTCTATCCTCATTCCGTTCAAGACCAACCACAATTCCATTACATCTTTCGCGCATCTTCGAATGGCGCATCGTTTGACCAACCAGGTACGAATCATCTGGAATAGAAAATGAATGCAACCCTACTTGTGAGGAATCCACTTTTGATTCTTCTTTGACATCTTTCACCGCAATGTAATCCTTGAAAAGAGTAAGTTGTTCATCCGTTCCAATTACAGAAATAACATCATTTGGGTAAAGCACATTGTCCTGTCTTGGAATATTTATAGTGATATCTCCTCGTTGAATAATAACAATGTTTACTCCAAAGGTCTCTCTCAACTTCATTGTACTCAAGGGTAAACCAATAATTGGAGAACGAGCTTCTAACGTAAATTTCGTTAAGTGAGAATCCCAAGGAGCCAAAACATGTTGTGCGCTTTGTTGGGAGCGTTCACGATCGTGCAAATTCAGAAGGAAACGCGATTCAATACGTCCATAAAATTGCTTTATTCGGTGCCGTTGAGTAACAAAAATAAATGTACTCACCACAACCCCAATAAATGCCGCAAGTGGTGAATAATAGGTTGCAAACACGAAACCTATAAAGAAAATAGCCAACGCTATTCTTGAAATAATCAAGGCTAAAAGCGGTCCGCGATACAGTGGTTTTGTCCAGATGTTTGCATAGGTTTTGGAAGGTCCACGTCTAAATGCCAAAGCATACAAAAAGGGGGCTATGAGCAACAGGGTTAGGGAGACGATAAACAAGTTTTTCCATTTACTCGCATCAAAAAGTGGGGCCAAAAATTGATTGGCTAATAGAATGATACTAATAATTACCACCGAAAAGATCACCGTATTGATCAAATAAAATCGGATTAACTTCTTCCAATCACTTGCTTCTGTAACTTGTTGTGTTCCCAAACTATATTTATACAACCGGTTTTTCCATTTTTCAGGAGTTTTTAAAGTCACCCAGTCGGACACTTTTCCTGAAAACCCAATCATATAAGGTGTCGTAAATGTTGTAAGAACTGATACTGCTACGGCAACTGGGTATAAAAAATCACTTGTTACATTCAGTGTGACCCCCAATGTTGCTATAATAAAGGAGAATTCACCTATTTGAGATAAACTCATACCCGTTTGGACGGCTACTTTAATAGGTTGACCTGCAAGTAAGGCTCCAATAGTTGCAAAAATCGGTTTCCCCATCAAAAGTACGAAGGTTGAAATTCCAATTGGAAGGGCGTACTCCACCAACATATTTGGGTCTAACAACATTCCTACCGAAACGAAGAAAATTGCTCCAAAGAGGTCTTTTACAGATTGAACCAAATGCTCTATTTTTTCCACTTTCGGAGTCTCTGCTAAAATGGAACCCATGATGAATGCTCCTAAAGCCGGTGAAAATCCTGCTTGAGAAGAAAGCACAACCATCAGAAAACAAAGAGCCAAGGAAACTACAAGCAAAGTTTCATCATTCAAGTACTTCTTGAGTTTTTTAAACATGGTAGGTAAGAAGAAAATTCCCGATACGAACCAGAGAACTAGGAAGAAAACAAGTTTGAGAATCGAATAAATCATTTCGATTCCTTCAAAAGAGCGACTAATCGAAACGGTGGATAAAATCACCATCAAAACAACAGCTACCAAATCCTCAATGATCAAAGCACCCAATACAATTCCTGCGAATTTTTGACTTTTAACACCTAATTCATCGAAAGCACGGAAGATTATCGTCGTAGAAGCAATACTCAAAATTCCTCCCATAAATAAGGAGTCCATGAGTTTCCATCCCATTATGACACCTACATTGTATCCAATCAAGAAGGTCATTCCAACCCCCATAAGTGAGGTAATGACGGCAACATTCCCAACTTTCAATAATTTCTTGAAACTAAATTCGAGTCCCAAACCAAAGAGTAAGAAAATAACACCAATCTCTGCCCATGTCTTGATTCCGTCCGATTCTACAACAGTTGGAAAAAAATTGAAATAAGGTCCGACAATTACTCCCGCAATAATGTACCCTAAAACAACGGGTTGCTTTAACATTTTGAAAATGATGGTCATTACAGCTGCAGCACCTAATATTAATGCTAAATCAAAGATTAATTCCGGAACGTGCCCCATGAAAATTATTTTGTGGTTCTAACTAAAAAACCAATTTGTGACGATTCCTAAAATTAGCAAAAATGCCCCGATTTTGTATTAAAATGAGATTAAAACGAGTGAAAATCTGTTAAAAGAGAACGAATCTTCAATTTTTTCTCAAAGAAATTACTGAGATCTTTTGCCCATCGATTATTTCTTCATGCGCCTACTTGTCTCTTTCATTCGTCATAGTAACACATGAATGATACAACTTTATACTTTTTCCAAAAAAAATTCTTTTCTCATGCAGCGAAAACGTGTTTTTGTTATCTACTAAAAAGAACACATTAAAATACACACTATGAAAAGAAAACTTTTAATCCCAATTGCTGCTACATCAGCCATTTTTTTGTTAGCTATTGCTTGTAAAAAGCAGAACCCCACAACACCTGTCAATAATAACTGTGTCGAAGATACTCCTTGCTCATTCTGCTTTGGGGATATGTTGGAACTGGGAACGGATAACCTCATCATTTCAACTCCTTACGCACAACAGGTTCCCTTTCTTATAAACGGTCAACAAGTGGGTCCAAGTCCCATTTTAAACAAAACTCCAACCGGTTTTTACGGGTACCAAGGTGGCGTTTCAATAGCATTCAACAGTGCAAATATGCTTGCTTGTGTTTCCAACAAAATCACTTTTGTACATGGTCGTATTCCAAACAATTCCAACCCTTTTCCAGCATTGGTGAATGTACAGTTTCCCGGAACACCAATGATCTCTACGATTCCGGATTCCTTGAATTACTTCTTAAATCCTTACGGGTATACCGTGGAACACCATTTCCAACCGGGGCAGGTCTGGATGTCTCAAGTTCCAGGGGAAAGCTTTACAGGAATAGTCGACTCTATTATCATCCGCGGACCAGAATTTGAAACCGTAACAGTTGGTGCAAACTTGTTTGAATCCGAATTACGCAGCATTTGTGTAGCACATGAATAACTAACCTTTTTAATACTTAACAGAGAAAATCCGTCGTGGCGGATTTCTCTTTTTACCATTCATTCCTATTGAAATTCAGTTCTATCCATATAGCCGTTGATGTGTTTCAGGATTCTCGTGATCCTGAAGCATTCAATGCTATTTATAAAATGCTTTCACCTAAACTCTACTACGTGTGTCTCCGCTACCTGAAAAATGATGCGGATGCACAAGATGCTTTACAGGAAACTTTCGTTACAGCTTATCGAAAAATAGATTCCTTCCTTGGACAAGGAAGCTTTGAAGGCTGGATTCGCAGAATTGCTGTAAATACTTGTTTATCTAAACTTCGAATTGACAAAAAACAATTTGAACAAGAAGATTACAACCTAGATAAAGCGCAGATTCTGTCAGAAGAGGAAGAGTATCTTCAAAAAGAAGAAACGGAAGCCAAATTGCTTCGTGCATTAAAAGAACTGCCAGATGGATACCGAACCATCATTAATCTCGCTATTCTGGAGGATTATTCTCACCGTGAGATCGGTGAATTACTGAATATCACGGAAAGTACTTCCCGCTCTCAATTATCTAGGG
Source organism: Fluviicola taffensis DSM 16823 (assembly GCF_000194605.1). Lineage (NCBI taxonomy): Bacteria > Pseudomonadati > Bacteroidota > Flavobacteriia > Flavobacteriales > Crocinitomicaceae > Fluviicola > Fluviicola taffensis. Next base: position 2,069,585 of record NC_015321.1, on the reverse strand, counting down.
CGAAAGCTGCATTGAAACTCAAACTGGAACACGAATGAAAAAGAACGAAAACAAACGGTTGGACCAACTTCTGAAAGATCAGTTATCAGAAGGAACAACTCCTGTTCCAGATTTCGTATGGGACAAAATTGAAGAAGAACTTTTCCCAAAAAAGAAAAGACGGGGTTTCTTCTGGTGGTTTTTTAGCGGATTATGCATACTGATAATGGGTGGTTTATTTGGCATTGCTTTCTCTGGTCAAAAGGCGCATTCTCAAAACACCGTTCTTTCAAAGAATTCGGCTTCAGAATCCTTAAACACTTCTGTATTAAGCACAAAATATCCGATTCGTAACATGAAATTTACAACTATAAATCCCGCTAAAACAAAGGGCTGTTCGCAATATCGCGAACATGCAACTGAAACAACTAAACACTCCGATTTTGGTCCAAATCCCGTACGCAAGAAACACGATACCAATACCCATCAAAAAACGTCCAAATCCTTCTCTAAAAAACATTCCAAATCCAAAATGACATTATCCATTAGTTCAAAAGATTTGCTTTCTAAAAAAACAGATCCACGTCCTTCCTCCATAAAGCAAAATCAGAAAGACCTGAATAACTTGAATGTTCCGATAACCGATCAGAATACAACTACTCACTCAACTCCTGAAAACCAAGAGGTGGAAGCAAAAACTGAATCCACCCTAAAATCCGATTCAATAATCAATAAAAGTCTAAGCTATTCTGAAATCCTAGCTTTAATCAAACGAGATTCTCCCGAGAATCCGAACGAATTGAAAGAAGAAAAACGCAATTCGTTCTTCTCACTTGGAATTTACGGAGGTCCATCATTATATAGTACTGCTACTTTTAAAGATTATTTCTCTTCTGGACAATTGAGTAATCGCACCTTTGCTTCTTCTGGATTTGAACTTGGATTGCAAGCCCGTTTCAAAATCGGAAATCGTTTTCGGGTTTATGCCGGATTGGCTTTCAACCAAAAACAAACGCAATTCACATATAACTTGGCCATTACTGAAGCCGATTACTTCACCTATATTGCAAATGGTAAAAAAATACCTCTGGCAAATATTCAAGATGAAGGACCAAACCTCTGCTTTCTAGCAAAAGATGTGCTGGTTCGTTACAACATACAATCCGCTTTCATTTCTTTGGGAACCCAGTTTGAAGTTCTTAAAATTGGAAGATTTTCTGCCGCGGCTGATCTGAGATTTTCCTGCAATATCTACTCATCTCTCACACTCAAAGAAACCAAGGTTCTTGATATTCAACAACCCAATTCAGAAAATTTTAGTTATTTCCAACCGGGAGCAGGACTTTCTTTGAATTATCAATTGAATCAACGAATTTCTCTGGGATTATCTCCATTCTTCAGTAAACAATTCTATTTAAAGGAATCGTTTTCGCGAAAGATGGATGAATTGGTCATTCCAGTTACTGTTTCGTTCCAATTCTGATTGAATAAAAACCCTCTTCTTAAAGCACTAAAATCCAGTTAGTACTTTTCAGTTCGTGTTTCATAAAGAGGATTCAAAAGAGTATTTGTCTGCAGGCGAATACTCTTTTTTTGTTTTCAATTCGGTTCATACCCGTTTTTCGGTATTTGATGAATGCTATTTTCTATTTAGTACCATATAGCGGATCGGACTATGGAAATTATTCTAACTTAGTTCCAACTTAAAAGAACACTATTCATGAAAAAGAACACTTTAACCCTTTTATTTGGGGGACTAACTGTTATTGGTATAACAGCACTCACCAATTGCACTTCCGGAACGGATGAAAAAGTCGAGAAGACTGGCTATGAAACCAGCAGCTCACCGGATTCCCTTTGTTTGGTAAATCCAAGTTGGTTTCCCCACAGTCAAACTCCAGCTCCTGAAGAAGGACAAGGAAGTCCATTCGATACTTCCAGCACCACTAATCAGATCTTTCATCAATGGTCCTGGAACAAATTCCTTTGGCTCACAAAACCAGATGCAGGAGGAAACCCATTGTTTTTGAATCAAAGCAAAGTAAAACAGGTAACCTCTCACATGGGAGCTGTTTCTGTACCAAGCGGGGCATTGGTGGTGCTTCAAGACACTGCACAAGCCGGATTTGAAAGTGCTGTTTTGAAAACAAATCCGAATTACAACAATGGAACCGGTGCTATGGTTTATTATTCCATTCATATGAATCCGACCATGTACACCGCTGGACTCGGTTTCGCAAACCAACTTAAGAACGGTCAGTTACCCGCTTCAAATGAAGCATCCTTCCCGGTTGGATCATTTGAGTTGAAAGTAGCTTGGGTTCCGGTTTCCGCAATTCCAGCTTCGAAGCAATCGGAATATTATACGGCAACGGCATCTCTTTCCACAAACAACGGTGTATCCTTTACAAATACAGAAGTTGCTTTGATTGGAATGCATGTAGTTGGAATTGTTCAAAATCACCCGGAATTCATTTGGGCAACGTTTGAACACGACGATTTGTCACCGGATTATGATTGGGATGCAAATTCTGCCAGCTCTGCTTCAGACCAACTCTTATTTAAAACTGGAAATACCAGCGGAATTAACGGAATCCTATATAATTCGACCACTGAATTAGGACAAACTCCGAACCAAGTATTCGATCTATTCCAATACGGAATTCCACGCAATTCGGATGGTACATTTATGAATACATCGCAACAGGAGCCTGCTGATTTTCAAAATGTGGACGGGATCAATCAATGTGTGAAATCGCAATTGGATGACGTTTGGGCAAATTACTTCTACAACGGATCGATCTGGTTAAACACGGACGGAAAAACACCGTTGCAGCAAGCACAATTGATTGATAGTTTAGCAGGAAACATTGGAAATGCAACTCCGGGAAGCTTTGCACGCGGTAGTATGAACTGTGCCAATGTAACGATGGAAACTTTTACGCAAACTTTTGAGACGAATATTAGCCAAATCAATGCAGGAACTTTGGCGAACTGCTTCTCTTGCCACAGTTCTCAATCGTTCTCTGTGAGTTCAAATGTTTCTCCGATTTATCTGAGTCACAGTTTTCAGGGATATTTGCTTGATTTGCAAGGGAATTCCTTCAAGAAAACAGAAACAATCAAATCCAAGGCAGAACAGCGTGTGCTGAAACTGATGAGGAAATAACGAAAACTATAAAGGCGATCCTTAGGGATCGCCTTTTCTTAACATCTTTTTCTCCCGCAGATGGCGCAGATTTGAAACTTATACCTGCTTAAATCATAACCATACAATTTGCGTTATTTGCGTAATCCGCGGAAAATTAAAATCTATTTTACAATTCCATTTCCTGGTTCTGCTTTCCTAAAATTGATGTCTTGTTCACCGTTGAGATTTTTCACTTTTTCAAATTGGAATACTTCACTGCTAACCACTCGTTGCAAGCAAATATCAATCATAGTAGTCGAATTAGGCTGCAGAGCTTTATCAAACAATTCTTTGGAAGCGATGATTTCACATGGAAGGTAGCTAATAAATCCTTCATTTGGTCGCGGTCGAATAATGAGTCCTAGTTTGTTTAGTCCTTTTAATTCATCCAATACAAAATCATTCGCAACCATGCGTTTTCTTCCATGTAGCACGTCGTAATTGAAAAAATAAGTGACGGTTGATTTATTGATTCCGTTACATTGTCTGTCCGAGAAAAATCCTGCTGGCAAGCCATTTGGATCGTGATTTTCCCCTGTAAGAATCAAATCAAAATCGGTTACTGGATGTCCTTCGGAATCAGACAATCTGAAATGAATCATTGAATAACGATCGTGAACATAGATTTTATTTCCCAAAAGTCTTTTATCTTCTTCCACCAACCCTTTTTCTTGCACAACCGTAGTTTCATCAGCAAATTCTCCTGTCAATTTTTGATAATCCCCAATCGTCGCAACTGCGATACAGCGGAAAATTGCATCAACCGTTTCAGTACTTTCAGCAATGTTTACATCCTTTCGAACACTTCGCATAATCCCCATTTCCTTTCCAGAATGCGATTTATTGGTCACCACTCGAAAAGGAGTTTTAGGAGCTTCGTGAAATTCAGAAACTTCCAGTTTTTTGGCTTGCCACTTTCCTCCCTGTAATTGGGGAATTTCTTGTGTAAGCTTTACATAGCGACTATTTTGATTAGCTGCCGCAACACGAACGACTCCATCGCTTCCTAATTCTCCAGTATAAGAATTGAGATGGTCATACAATTTACGGTCGATATCCTGACCAATCAATGAAAACGGGAAAATTCCATTTGAACCAATATGCGTTTCCCCATTCAAAATCCAATCTTTGTTCAATTTCCACGCCTCATTACTTCCGAGTTCCAACCAATTCAACACGCGTTGCCCTGGTTCCACACCGTCAAACCACGATTTAATTCTACTCAAGCGACTTTTACCCAATTGTGCCAGTGCAGAACCGAAATTCGCTGGAGCCAACATCACCAAATGACTCATTGGGCACGTTTTCTTCTGATCCTTGTAGTAATCGTTCCACCAAGTTCGCACAACAGGTCCTCCCGTAGAGTGAGTTATACAAACAAATCGATCATCAGAGCCAAGATTTGGAACGAGTTGTTTTTGAACAGCCTGTTCCAGAGCTCGAGCAATATCATCCAAACGCACTTCGTCGTTAAAACTAATGTAGCGTCCGAGAAAAATGTGTTCTATCTTGAGTTGAAATCCGTAATTGGGAGCATCCTGCATCAAGCGCAAAGGCATTTCTCCGTAAGTGTCAAGGTTTGTAACACTGTATCCGTGAACAAAGGCAAGGGTTAATGTTTTCATTGAAAATAGCTTAAAGGTTGGGGGAATTTAATGGTTTTTTTTGATTCTTATTATTAGAATACAAAAATAGTGATAGAGGTCATAAGGGATTTACGGTTTAAATTCTTCCGAAATTTAAAATCTATCCTCCAATCGTTAGCATAAGTCATTCGGATTTCGTAACTTATCAAAATGGAATATGTATTAAACTATTTTTTCAGTCCCGCTTTTAGGGAAAAGATGAAGCGCGTTATTAAGCGACGAGGGCTTGCTGTATTACTCTTCTTACTATTAGCATTTATCGAGGCAGGGAATACCCAATGAATATAAAAGGTTGTCAGGTTTGGCAACCTTTTTTCATACTATTTCAATCCACTATGCGTTAAATAGCTCATGAGCTACCGCATAATTCTTTTAATCTCCACATTTCTTTCGCTAACTTGTCTTTTCATCCCCTTTGTTTGGATGGAAATTGGTCCACTGGGTTTTAAAAATTATGGTCCAACTATCCCTGATGTTTACATTTACGGAGGAACCATAACTGGCAAAGATTTTGCTTTTTGGGGAATTCGTTTCGCAGTTGGATTTCAACTCATCTTTATGCTACTTTTTTCAGCTTTGTCGCTTATAGCATTGTTTGTTAAAAGTAAAGCCGTAGTTCTTGCATTTTTGAGTGTTCAATCGTTGCTACTTGCTCTTTTCCCGCTCTGGTTAAAAGCATACATCAATGGTGTTGAATGCAACAGCGATGGCGCAGATCTCACCATTCATTATCAACTTGGGATGATGTTTTATGGAATTTTAATCGGATTGAACATCTTCGGTTTTATCCAAACAGCTCGTTCGAAAAGATTTCATCGGATTGATACCATTTTGAAATGAGGATAATCCAAAACAAGCATTTTTCTAACTTATATTTGTGCTGAATACCCTTAAGAAAAAAAGACCTTTCCATGGAAAAATTCGAGATTCGCTACGAATCAAGACATTTAGAAAAGCCGATTTCTGAGCAGAAAGCATTGGAAGAGGGTTCCTACTGCCGAATTTTTTGTGTGGATGGTCAGATTCTCAAAAAAGAGTGTTTTTACAAACATGTTCCTGATAGCATTTACTGGTATACCTCTACGTTGGATGATGTAACTGAATTACTATCTAAACTGCGTTCGGAGTATCCTACCGGTTCCATTATTCTGGTCAAAAGAGAGCCTTATTTGGATTATATCATCGAAATAAATCATTGGTATGAAGGAGAAGATCTGGTTTATACTGGAGGAAATTCATTTGTTTACAATCACCTACAGGAGGAAATATATAGAGGTAGTTTTGATGAAAAAAATCAATCAGATGAGTTATTCAAATCATTCCATGATGGAATTGTATATTACTGGTTTTACTATTCAAAAAACGGAGAATTGGATCATTTAATCGGCTGGGGCTCATCTGGTGGAGAATTAAGCAGATCTGATATTGACTATTTCTTGCCTGGTTTTATTGAGAACAACCTCTATTATGCAAATGATACCATGTATCCCGAATTTTATTCGAAGGATTGCTTTTTCTTGAAGGAAAAACCAGAGCCTGTTATCACCCAAAAAACGAATTTTAAAGAGCTTCCAAAAAGGCGACCATCCTTTTATCAAAGCTATCCGAATGAAATATGGCTTTCAGTAATTCTGTTGATCATTTTGCTGATTTTGTTTTTTGGGTGAAGAAGAATTTTTAAAAAACTTTTTCCTAAAACCCTTGCATATCAATAAAAAGTGCGTATCTTTGCACTCCACTAACGGAAACGTCTGTTAGAAATGAAATTTAGAAATAGCAATAGTTATAAAGATATATTGCGGGGTGGAGCAGTTGGTAGCTCGTCGGGCTCATAACCCGAAGGTCGCACGTTCGAGTCGTGTCCCCGCTACAAAGAAAAAAGCGTAATTACGAAAGTGGTTATGCTTTTTTCTTTTCCTCTAGTCCCGCTCTCACACTCATTCCTACAACACTTTTTTCTCAGAGCGAGTCCCGATAGCCATCGGGATGAGAACGAGAGTGTGTTTTGGCAACCTTTTTCCGTATTTTCTGCTTTTAATTACATTTCCACTCTTCCGGATCAATCGGACGTTCATATTGTGTACGTTTGATTTCGTTCCCAATGGATTCTTCTTCCGAATGTCTGATTGTGCACGCTTTTAAATCGATCTCTATAACTTGTTTTCGTTTAGGATTCTTTGTTCCTTCCGTTTTACGATTAAAATATGCCGGAAAACCCATTTTTCCTTTGAAGTCATACGAGAAATCGTCTTGACAGCTTTTACAATAGAAAGCCTTCGAGTAACTCCATTCCTCACCGGAAAGTGAGTACAATTCACGGATGCTTTTCATCGTATCTCCATTCGCTATATTAATGACGTCATTTTCACGTTTTACAGAAGGATTGGAGCCTGTCCGGATTGTGACACGATTAATTCCACGTGCGCGTTCTCCGAACTGTCTATCATGACCACTATCGAAATAGTAAGCTTCACCTTGGGTAAATTCGGTCCGCATAACCAGCTGATCATTCGAATAAGTTAACATCAATGAGGTGTCAGCTTCCGGTTCTTCGGTGTTTTCTGCTTTAAAAATCCAGTTTCCTGTTCGGTTACCATTGGCATAGATACGCTCCTGTACCAGCTTTCCTTTTTCGTCCCAAAAGCCCCAGATCCCATCAGGTTTGCCATTGCGGAAAGTACCGAAACACAACTTTGTTCCATTGGCATAAAAAGTTTCAAAAACACCATTCGGGTTAATCGAAGGCAAGCGCGAAACGTCGGCTTTTTCCAAATACCACGACCAGGCTCCTGAGTCCGGGTTTTTCCCGAATGATTTCATGACAATTGCCAGATTAATCATTTCTGCACGCTGTAATCCGGAAAGAGCCAGGTAATCTAGTTTTTTTAGCTCTCCAAAATTTACAGTGAAATAATCGATGTTTTCCAAGTGCAGCGCATGGAGTTGCGGCAGAGCTACCAGGCTATCATTCGGGGCATCCAAAAAGCTGATATAACCTGCACGATAGAAATCGTAGCCATCATAAGATACATCAACATGAATACTTTTCAGGGAAACCTTGTTGTAGAATTTTCGCCATAGGAATAAGTCACCGGGATAATAAAAGTCAAAATATTCATGATTTACGGATATGGACGGGTTGTAGACGTCGTGATTGATATAAACCGTCTCGAGCCTTTTAAAGCCATTCAGATCAGGGATGACTTGCCGGTCATAGAGATCCAGCCATCTGACTTTTCGACGCTCTGCCGCTTTCAGGGGCACATTTCCTAATAGCAGGGTGCGTTTACAGGAAAGTCCATCAAAACCAACAGTGTAAGGCCCCTGAGTTTTCTCTAGCACACCTTGTCGGTCGATTGTTACTTCCAAGCGATTGACAAGAGTATTGCTCTTACATCCTGATGCATTAAACTGTATGCGAGAGCTACGATCCTGTTTCGTAGCCTTATTCAGGATATGCTGTATAGTGGAATCCGGTCGAATAAGAATTTCAGTCTGGTTCGTGTCTGGGGAAACCCCCACAATGAATCTTTCATTATCCCATCTTCGCAGGGTATAATTCTGTAGCAATACCTGAGACCGAGAAGAAAAAACACTTCCATTGAGCAACAGCATTAAAATTAAACGGTAAAAAAGAGTTTGTGTCATCATTAGTCAATTGTTGGTCCGTATAACATCTCATCCTTGCTGAAGTTACACCTTACACGGAACTAAGTTAAGGCCAAAATAATAGTTTGATGTCTTACTGGTTATCGCTATAATCTAACCTCATGGTTCGAAATACAAGCTTCTTATGATTAATATTTCAATCCGATATGGGGAGTTTGATTGAATTTAAACTTTGAATATCTTCTATTAACTCCTTGTTCGATACTGGTCGCTTACCCGCTACTAGTAAAACGGTAATCAATTTTTGGTTACCGTTTTTTTATGTCTAATATTTTTGAAGGTCGCACCTTCCGAAACCCGCGCTATTGTACTCATTTCCGTAATAGACATAGATTTTAGTGACAAAACTTCTGGTGTTATTTGTTAACTCACCGAATATTTTTCTTGCTTCCCACCACCGATCATATGCGGAGTTCATCCTGAATCCTAAAAAAAATGCAATTGCTAATCCGAAAACTGAACCAATTTGAGTTGGAATTTGATAGATCTGATCTCCTAAATATTCTTCTGTACCAAAAATAATTAACGAATAAATGAAAATGCCAAATAAGGCGAGACTATTTTTACGAGTTGCAACCCCCTTGTTTTTCTGTTGTAATCATCGTTTAATTATTCATTATGTTCATTTGAGTTTCTGGATATTACTTCATTTTCACGGATTTCCGTATGACGGATTTCACCTCCGGAAGTTCCAGTTTGTTTTCCGAAGAATAATACAACGAAGGAGAAAGCTAGTACAATCAAACTTGCAGGTTTGGAAAGTCTTTTTTGTTTCCAGCTGAACCACAGGGATAGAAGTGAAATCAATCCCAGGCCGTAAGATAATAAGGCGAAAAGTTCGGCTTTCTCCTCATGCTCATGAATAAAATTTTGTGAAACACCTTTGATTTCTTCAACAACTTCTTCCGCTCCTTCACCACTCGACATAGCCAGAATGGTAGCAATAGAACCTAAAATAAAAACGAAATAACCTGTGCGTTTAATGGGTTCGGAACGGGAAAGGATTCCTGTTACCAACACAATTGCTCCGACCAGCGGAAAAATCAGCGGCAGATGATTTACCACCAAATGAAAATGAGCATCATTCATAATAATACAATTTTATTTTATTAAACATTCACTCCAAAGAGATAACCGACCAATGCGGATAAGCCCATTGCCAGCGTGCCCCAAATAGTAATTCTCATGACAGCTTTTGGTACTTTTGAACCACCCGTTCTTGCCGAAATTATTCCCAAGATAGCTAGGAACAAGATGGTAAAACCATATAGCCAATATTCCATCACTTGAACTGGAGCAAACAAAACAACCAATAAGGGTAAAGCTCCTCCGATTGAAAATGCTCCACACGATGCCATGGCTGCCTGTATTGGTTTGGCTTGACTTACCTCATTTATTCCTAATTCATCTCTTACATGAGCATCCAGCGCATTGTGCTCCGTCAACTCCATAGCAACCTGCATAGCAGTTTCCTTTTTCAACCCTCTCTTTTCATAAATCTGAGCTAAAATATTCAATTCCTGTTCCGGCATTTCCTTCAGTTCTTCAATTTCCCGTTCAATATCTGCCTTTTCGGTATCGGTTTGAGAACTTACAGAAACATATTCGCCAGCAGCCATAGATAAAGCTCCGGCTACCAAACCGGCTACAGTTGCCAAAACTATAGGTTCTCTTGAATCACTTGCTGTTGCAATTCCTATTGCAAGACTGGATAATGAAATAATCCCATCATTTGCACCCAAAACAGTTGCTCTTAACCAATTACTGCGATGAATAAAGTGATTATCCAAATAGTTGTCAATTGTCAGTAATTCAGATTTCTTTTTCATAGTTTCTACAAATTCATCAGTGATGGGATTACTCGATATCTTCCTTAGCTATATTTAGCTGATTCCTAACATGAAGTTTTAAATTAGGAAAAGGAATTTAATAAACAAGGATATCCAGAATAAATCAAGTTTACAATGATATAAATCAGTTAATTAATTCCATTTACGACTTCGAAGCTCTTACTAGTTAAATGTGGACGCTTTTTTTTCAGAGCGAGTCCCGATAGCCATCGGGATGAGAATGAGAGCGGGTTTTGGCAACCTTTTTTGTTTTATAGAAAATCGCTATTCATGTTTCATCAATTCGCAGGAAAGCGAAATTTACAACCCGGGAGTTTTGACTGAACCTTTTGCATTTTCTTTTCGTTCATAAAAAGGTTGTCATTCTCTTCCAGATTACATTTCTTCAGCTGATGAAGTCGAAAGATCACTTTTGGAAAACGAGAAAATTTGTTGTCCGATATATCAAGAACGAACAAACTGGATAAATGTCGAATTGATCGGGGTAATTTTTGAATATTGTTGTAACTTAAATTTAAGTTCTCCAAGTTCTTGAGTTTCCCCAAAGATGATGGAAGGGTTTTAATCGTGTTTATATAAGCACTTAATGAAGTTAAACACTCCAATTGACCGATGGAAAAAGGTAAAGTTGTTAGTTCATTATTGTCGAGCACTAGTATTGTCAAATTTTCCATGTACTCGATTGAAGCGGGTAATGTCGTCAATCGGTTTTCACTAAGATCAAGCTCCTTTAATAGTCGGAGATTACCAAAAGAATCGGGCAATTGAGTCAGTTTGTTTTTATGAATGCGTAAGTATTTAAGGCTCTCTAAATCACCAAAGCTTTCAGGTAAAACACGAATTCTGTTGTTAAACATACTGAGCAATTCAAGTTGATTTAATTTTCCAATGGATTCAGGAAGGGAGATGAGCCCACTTTTCGGGACGGTCAGCCGCCGAAGATGTGACAAATCTCCAATAGATTCTGGGATTTTTGTTAGAAAATCGTTGAATCCAATATGCAACTCTTCCAGAAGTTTTAATTGCCCAATAGCATTTGGAAGCTGCTGAAACGCGTTCTTGGTGAGATTCAGTTTCGTGAGTTTAGAAAGTTCTCCTAAATTCTCCGACAATTCTTTGATTTGATTAAAGGCCAAGTTCAATTCCTTCAGGTCGCTGAGTCTTCCGATTTCTTGTGGAATGGTTGTTAAGTTATTCTCACTAAAATCCAGATACTTCAAATGACTTAACTGAGCAATTTCAGCCGGAACACTGAGAAAGTTATTTCTGCCGAGATGCAAGTACTCCAAATGCGTTAATGTCATTATTGACATTGGGAATTCTTTAAGGTCGCAATAAGAGAGATTGAGTGTTTTGAGCTCGGTAAAACTACTAAAATCAAGAGGGCGAGGAAGTGTGAATTGAACGGATAAATCCAAATGGTAAACAATTGAAGGACTCTCTTTTGCTTTTTTCAGATTGGTGTATACTTTGTATTTCTGCCAATCGGAGGAAAGATTGATATCATCAATATAGAGCATACTCAATGCCGTAAATCCTTCTCGAAATTCAGGAAGTGAATGAATTTGATTTTCCCGTATTTTCAAGATCCTCAACTTCTTTAGCAAGCTAAGTTCATCGGGCAACTCTTTAAATTTATTGGTTTCAATTGACAGATGTTCAAGTTTGTTCAGGTTTCGAAAGGAAGCAGGGAGATTATCCAAACTATTTCCTTTTAGGTCCAGGAATTTAAGATTTTCAAGTTTGTCTATTTCCTCCGGAATAACTGGAATCAGGTTAGAGCTTAGGTGTAACTCCTCCAAATTTTTCATGCTAAGAATACTGATAGGGAAGTTCTTGATGCTTTGGCTGTTCAGAAATAGTTTGTAAACATCCGAAGGATTTCGTGCGGCTTCTTCGAGGTCGAAGAATATTTTGTCCGGTTGCGCTAATCCTTGTGCCCTGAATGAAAAGATCAATAGAATAAATAAAATTAGTTTCATCATCATATCTGTTTGTCGACCCATTCGGGATGTTAAAAAACAATTGAACAGTTTGGCATTTTTTCTTCAAATAACGCCCGGTAATGCTTTAAGTTATTTCCATATAAGATCAGTGTTTTCAGATTTTTAAGTTCGAAAAAAGAATCCGGTAATTGCTCAATATAATTCTGCTGCAAATTAAATGTTTCCAGGTTGTTCAGTTGAACTATGCAATCAGGAACAAAAGAAAGTTTATTACCATTCAACTGAAGTTCTTCCAACGCATCCAAATAACAGATTGCTGAATCAATCGTTTCCAGCCCATTCGCTACAATTGAAAGGGATTTTAACTTGTTCAGGTCTTTAAAGGATTCCGGGAGTTCTGATAGCCGATTGTAGTTCAGGTTGAGCCAGCGCAATTCGGATAACGATCCGAAGCTTTCAGGCAAACGTTGTAATTTTTGATAGCTAAGATCTAACCTGTAAACCTCATTTGCGTATTTGAGAGCTGAGTCGATGGAAGTGTAAAGTTTAATTTCTTTTATCGCCTCGGAAATCGGAAATTGATCCAAATAGAGATCTGCTAAATTCGTCATACTCAGATGCAGTTCAGGCACATGCTTCAGCCCATTCTGTTGCAAATCAAGTACGATAATACTTTTTGATTTCAGCAAAGACTCCGGGAATGTCGAAAATTGGTTGTGATCTAATTTGACGATCATTAGAGTTTTCATTTTTTCGATCGAATCCGGCAGGGTAGACAAGAGGTTATTGCTAGCATAAATTTGCCTTAGATTGCGCATTTCGCTGAGGGATGACAGCAAACGTGTTATGCGATTTTCCGAAATTTCCAGCGAAGTAATAAGGTGCAATTTGGTGAAAGATTCTGGCAATAGCTTAAGAGAATTATGTTGTAAGTAAATTCCCGATAAGTTCTCCAGCTGACCAAAAGACTTCGGTAAACAGACAAGTTGGTTACTATCCAGAAGAAGTACACTGAGCAATTGTAGTTGTACGATCTGGTTTGGTAGTTTTTTTAGTCTGTTATTTCCTGCATCCATGATTTTCAATTGCCGCAGTCTGCACCATGATTTTGAGACTTTAGAAATCCTGTTGTGTGCGATAAAAATTTCCTCCAAATCCTTCAACTCACCAAATGACTTTGGCAGCGAGCTTAGATTATTGTTAGTGAGATCTATTTTTTTTAATTGAGTTAAAAGTCCTATTTCTCTCGGCAATGTGTTCAGTCTATTTCCACTTAATTCAAGCGATACTAATTGATTTAAAGTTCCAATTAACCCTGATAAAGAGCTTAAATCGTTTTTTGAAAGAGAAAGTTCTTTTAATGATGTTAGTGACCAAAAAGAGTTTGGCAAAGTTCCTATTTTGTTTCCCGACAAATCAAGATATTCTATCATCGGAAGTAATTGTATAGAGTCCGGAATATATTTGATGTTATTGTTGGAAAGATTCAACGACCTCAAATTTTTCATTTCAAATATGGAAGAAGGGAATTCATTTAAAACGTGACCTTTCAAAGACAAGTGATACACCTGATCTTTATTTTTCAGGGCCTCTTCCAATGAATAATATATTTTTTTTATTTGAGCGTTGAGTGTGTTAGAGCTCGCGTAGAGAATGAATACAAAATAGAAAAGAAACTTATCAAGATTCATTGTATATCGTTTATGTGTTATACTAATCTGCAAGACAGATTATAGCCAAGTTACTTTCAATAATATAAAAAAGCTAAAGTAGTTACCAAAAAATATTTTATATCGCTGATTTGATTAGAAACAGGAATCACATCTTCTGGTTGCTCAATACTTTTCCTTCTAAAATCACCTGTACGGAAAATCGCAACTCACTCTATTGAAGTATTACTAAACCGTTTTACTAAATTGTTAGTAAGGCGCATCTTTGTCTAAACTTTAAAACTTAAAACGATGACTCAGAAACCTTCATTCGCATTTATTGCTGCTAGCTGGATAGCATTTGGAACAGGATTAATAGGATATTTCACTGGAATTTTTGGAAACCAGAATCTGCAACTCAGTGAAAAGGGATACTACTTTACAGTAATTATGTTTGGTTTATTCTCTGTAATCAGCGTCCAAAAAAGTGTTCGCGACAAATTGGAAGGAATTCCAGTAACCGATTTGTATTACGGCATTAGCTGGTTCTGCACCATCTTATCTATTTCTCTCTTGGTTATTGGATTGTGGAATGCCAATATGTGGGGAAGTGAAAAAGGATTCTTTGCCTTTTCGTTTGTACTAGCTCTATTTGGAGTAATTGCTATACAGAAAAATACACGTGACGCTATTTCCAAAGAGAAACCTTTCTAATCAATCTTAAAAGAAAACCTGTTTGTCATTTGATAGACAGGTTTTTATATTTAATCGAAATGGCCATTAAAAGTCTAAATATTTCAATTTATTAACGCAGGAATTCGGGCATTTCAGCCATTTTTTAGAATAAGAAGCGTACCTTTGCACCAAATTTCAAGTATATGTCTCACAAATCAGCTTTCGTAAATATTGTTGGTAGCCCAAATGTTGGTAAATCAACCCTTATGAATGGATTGGTGGGCGAAAAGCTTTCCATCGTTACATCCAAAGCGCAAACAACACGTCACCGTATTCATGGTTTAGTGAACGGTGATGATCATCAAATCGTTTTTTCAGATACTCCAGGAGTAGTCAATGCTTCTTATAAGTTGCACGAAGCGATGATGAGTTATGTGGAAAGTTCGTTCAAAGATGCCGATATTTTGCTTTTCATCACAGACATGTCTGAAAACGAAATGAATCACAAGGAAACGCTTGAACGCATTGTGAAATTGAAAATTCCGGTTCTATTGATTTTGAATAAGATTGATTTGGCGGATCAAACAAAATTGGAAGAGCGCGTACAATATTGGAAAGAAAAAGTTCCGAATGCGGAAATTATTCCAACTTCTGCGTTGCATAAATTCAACATCAATGTCATTTGGGACCGCATTTTGCAATTGGCTCCTGAAGGTCCTGCATACTTTGATAAAGATGAATTATCGGATCGTCCTGTGCGTTTCTTCGTCGCAGAAATGATCCGTGAAAAGATCTTTTTACATTGTGACAAAGAGGTTCCTTACGCTTGTCAGGTAGAAATTGAATCCTATCAGGAAGCAGAAAACATTACACATATTCGCGCCTTAATTATTGTAGAAAGAGATTCTCAAAAGGGAATTTTGATCGGTAAAAAAGGTGACATGTTGAAACGCATTGGTCGCGAATCACGCTTAGATATGGAAGCTTTCTTGGGTCAAAAAGTATTTTTGGAGACCTTCGTGAAAGTGGACAAAGACTGGAGAACCAGTGAACAAAAATTGAAAAAGTACGGGTATTAAGCCCGAGATTATCTATAACGCAGTGCTGTGAAGTACGTCTAAAAAACAAAAAATGGGAAATATTATTGCCATCGTAGGACGCCCAAATGTAGGAAAGTCCACCCTATTCAATCGCTTAACAGAAAGCAATCATGCAATTGTAAAGGAAATAAGCGGTGTTACTCGCGATCGCATTTATGGTCGTGGTGAATGGAACGGAATTCCGTTTTCAGTCATTGATACTGGGGGTTACGTAAGAGGTTCAGAAGATATTTTTGAAGGAGAAATCCGCAAGCAAGTTGAAATTGCGATTGATGAAGCAAATGTCATTCTATTTGTAGTGGATGCTACAACTGGAATTGTTGATTTGGATGAAACGGTTGCGAAAATTTTGCGAAAATCCAAAAAGAAAGTATTGGTCATCGCAAATAAAGTAGACAACAATGATCGCGTTGGAATGTCAGCTGAATTTTGGTCCTTTGGACTTGGAGAAGTTTTTGATTTATCCGCAGCAAATGGTTCTGGTACAGGAGAAATCTTGGATGAAGTAGTGAAATACTTTGAAAAAGAAGATCCACGTGGCGAAGAAGAAGCAAATCTTCCTCACATTGCTGTAGTTGGAAAACCAAACGTAGGTAAATCTTCTATGATTAATGCTTTCACTGGTGAAGAACGAAATATTGTAACAGATATCTCTGGAACAACAAGAGATTCTATCGATACACGCTACAAAGCTTTTGGTTTCGATTTCATGTTAATTGATACCGCAGGAATTAGAAAAAAAGCAAAAGTAACCGAAGATATTGAGTATTATTCGGTATTGCGTTCCGTTCGTACGATTGAAAATTCAGACATCTGTATTTTTATGATCGATGCTACTGAGGGAATTCAAAAACAAGATTTGACAATCTATTACATGATTGAAAAAAATCACAAAGGTGTGGTTGTTTTGGTCAACAAGTGGGACTTGGTTGAAAAAGATACCATGACTGCTGTCGAATACGAAAAGAAACTAAGAGAGGATTTAGCTCCTTACAACGATGTTCCAATCATCTTTACTTCTGCATTGACAAAACAACGCATTCATAAAGCGTTGGAAAAAGCAATGGAGGTTTTTGAAAATCGTACGCGGAAAATCTCTACATCCGAATTGAATGATAAATTACTTCCAATTATTGATAGCAATCCACCGCCATCATTGAAAGGAAAATACGTGAAGATTAAATACGTGCAACAGTTGCCAACACATGCTCCAGCGTTTGCATTCTTCTGTAATTTGCCACAATATATTCCAGATTCGTACAAACGTTTCTTGGAAAATAGATTACGTGACATGTATAATTTTGAAGGGGTTCCGGTGAGAATCTACTTCCGTAAGAAGTAATACTCAAAACAATAAAGATGGACATCTTTTAACCTTTATTGTTCTAAAAGAGATCGTCCTTAATCTGAATTAATTTTAATAATCCCGTTTTAATGCACTTATGTATTTATGTGAAATCAACTCAATATTGACTGGAAAATCCAACTTATACATAGAAAATAGAAGTCTTAAGTTTTAAAAGAGGTTTAAGAAATGTTAATAACTTCTGTAAATTGTTCATAAAACAGGTGTTGATATCAATTTTCTTTCTATCTTTGTGTCAACTCCACTTGTAAAGAAATTTATAAGCTCCCTCTATTCTCCGGTTTAGGGGGTTTTTTATGCACTGAATGAAAGTCTCATTTCTAATTGATGGTTTCAACCTTTATCACTCAATAGAGGATCTTGAAAAAAACAATGGTATTAAAGCCAAATGGCTAGATATCAAAACTTTATTGCATTCATATATGGGTGCTATTGGAGGAACTGCAAAGTTTGAAAAAATTTTTTATTTCACTGCACTAAGACTTCATGTTCAGAAGGAAAAACCCAACAGCATTGAGCGACATAAGAGGTATATTGCTGCTTTAGAGACAAAAGGAATTGAAGCAATTTATGGTGGATTTAAACCGAAAGAAGTGTTCTGCAAAAAATGTAATGAAACATTCGAAACTTTTGAAGAAAAGAAAACAGATGTTGCGATTGCATCAAAAATTATTGAGTTAGCAGCAAAAGCAATGTGCGATGTGATAGCTATCGTTTCAGGAGATACGGATTTAATTCCTGCAATTGAATTGGCAAAACAAATTAATCCTAAAATCAAAATCATTGTTTTTTTCCCTTATAAAAGAACTAATGATGAACTTAAAATCTATACCGATCAAACTTATTCAATTAAACCGCAGAAATACCAAAATTCTCAGTTTAAAGGATTAGTTCAAACAGCTTTAGGAGATTTTGCTAAACCATCACATTGGTAAAAGTAAAGACTTGATAAAGTGTACAATTTGAAGGGGTTCCGGTGAGAATCTATTTTAGAAAGAAATAAGAAAAAACACCGCTTTTGATTCGGTACAGATCCCGAATCTTCGGGATTAGTGCAGTCTTAAACAATTATTCTTTTATAAAAGTAGAGGCTGGTCGCGACCAGCCTCTACTTTTTTGTGTTATTTACTTACAATCACTGTTTCGCAATTATCTGCTGCTCATCACCAATAACTAACAGATAAGACCCTTTCGCCAAATTGGTCAAATCAATCGTGTTTGCGTCTGTTGTCATTAGCTTATTTCCCAATAGATCAAAAATTTCTTTACTCTCTGTAACACCTTCTACCTCCACATTTAGAATGTCTGAAACCGGATTTGGAAACACCTTGATTCGCGATTGAGCAACTTCTTGTACGTTTGCTGTTCCAACAATTCCACTTCTCGGATAATTGGTTACAACATCCCAAACCATATTTTGAATGTAAGCCGCCAAATTGGTATCAATCGTTACACTTGCATGCGGATTATTTGAAAGCCCAACAGGTGATTGTCCAAAAATACACGCATAATGAATCATTGAAATCATGTAAGCTCCAATATCATTTGTGTGAACACCATCCGTAAAAATTTGGTTCACATGCGTAATCGTAGGGACCAAACTTGCCTGTACATCGTCATAAAAACGCGCCATCATTCGATTCCCTGGAATAATGTAAACAGGTGGACAGCCACTCGTTCTATTGTCATTCGCATAGTCCTGCATTGCCTGCCAACCATTTGTTCCGCCCATACCACCATCTTCTAGAAAATCGAGCATTTGCCTCCATCCAGCAGCACTTCCATCTGTAGATTCAGGAATGCCGTATCCATCAAAAAAGTAAGCCGACCCGTCTATTCCTGGCCAATTGGTCCAAAGCATAGTTGGCGTACCTGCTCCGCTATTTCCATTTTGCCACGAATTATTGACGAAATTCAGCAAATTCTCTCTTGAAAGGTTCAAACTGTTGTTTGCAGGACCTTCAAAATTCTCTGTGACCACCAATAACTCCCAATTCGAGATTTCCAATGCTGGATTACTATTCGGTTCGTAACAATTTGGCCAGCAGGGGGAAGTGGTGTAGTTCCAGTGCATCGTTAACCAAGCTCCTGGCAAATCTGCTTTTCCAACCATCGAACCTAAAATTTGCCATCCTGCTAATCCGTTTTCATCAGCAACCAACTCCGTATATTGACCTGGCCAAGGACCAAACAATGGAGAAGTTAAACTATGGCCACAATGCAGCTGCTTTACATTAAAGGCGCTTGGTGTTCTAGGGGGAAGATTTTGCGCTCCGACAAGAACACTTGTTGCTAAAAAACAAGTGAGCGTAAGTATTTTTTTTACCATAACTTTCATAATCGGTTCATTTAATAAATTCAAAAAGACTCGCTTATTCTTTCACAATCTTGATTACTTCCTGGAATGTGTTCGAAACAATCGTTATCAAATAAACTCCACTTGCTGTGTTTTCCAAATCGACATTAAAACCTAGACCATCAATTTTGGTTACTTCTTGAATAATTTCACCTCTCAAATTTGTAATGATTATTTGAGCATTTTTTAGTTGAATATCTGAGTTTAGACTAAAAAGACCTGTGCTTGGATTTGGACTTACAGATAAATGAGAAAGCGATTGATGATCATTCAAACTATTTGTACCAGTTCCAAGTTTTTGATACCAACTATCTGAACCCGCAATGGCTATAATATTGTTTATGCTTGCTGAAGCGTTAAAATCAACTGTACCTGTAAAGGATCCTGTGATATACACATTGCTTGACTCGTCTGCATAAATTCCATATCCTCTGGTATATGCACCAACATCAGCAGTGCCATAATTTGTTGCCCAATTAAACGTTCCATTTGAATTTAACGCAATGATGTAAGCATCTTCCGCTCCAAGCTTTGTTAAGGTATTGCTCAACACAACATCTGGATTTGCATCCATATTATTGGCCATTTCTCCCGTAATATAAACAGCACCCGAATTAGTCACGTCCATATCCATGAAATCTTCTGTTCCCACACTACCAAACGTACTTACCCAATTCAGGGATCCACTTGGTGATAATTGTACCACAAAAACATCATCACTTCCGTTGGATGTCACATTAGTGGTTCCGCCATTCGTGTCAAAATTACAAGTCGAAATAAATGAGCCATGGACATAAATAAATCCATTGTCATCAATATCAATACTTCTACCTTCATCCACAGCAATTCCACCCATCTTTTTGGCAAATACAAAGTCATTAGACGAATCCAATTTTAAGACAAAAATGTCATTGGTACCTGTTAACTCTACGACAGGTACCCCTGGATTAAAATCAGTGTTTCCACCAAACATTCCTGTCATAAATTGATCTCCGGATGAAGCATCAACGACAATATCTCTGCCGCGATCCGAGCTAATGCTTCCTATCGTTTTTGACGTCACATAATTACCCGTAGCAGATAATTTTAACATGAAAATATCGGAACTTCCATTGCTTGTTGCGTTTTGAATGCCGGCTCCCGGATCAAAATCCACGGTTGTTCTGAAAGACCCGAAAACAAAAACAGCTCCGTCAAAATCATCGATATCAATCCCATTTCCTTCATCGATATCTGTTCCTCCGATACTTTTGGCCCAATCCAACTGACCGCTTGGATTTACTTTCACTACAAAAACATCCTCCATTCCTGCCGATGTCAAGTTAGTAACACCTCCATCCGGATTGAAATCGGCGGTTCCGTTAAAAGTTCCGGTGATATAGATATTTCCTGCTTGGTCTAACACGATTTCAGATGGAATATCTTCTGCAGAACCACCAAAGTTTTTCGCCCATAAAAAATTTCCCTGGGGACTCGTTTTTACCAAAAAAATGTCGTTTCCGCCATTCGATGTGAGGTTGCCAACTGCTGGAGAATTGTCAAAGTCTGACGTAGACCCGAATACTCCAGCAGTGTAAACATTTCCTGCGGCATCAACTGCCATGCATTTTCCAATTGCCGAGGCTCCCCCGTCTGCATTTCTGGTCCAATGATGGTTTGGCATTTGCGCGATAAGTGACTGTGATGCACCAATCAGCGTTAGTGATAAGATTATTTTCTTCATTTTTTCAAATTTTATTCGTTGTAAAACTCCAACAACTCACTTGTTTTTTATAACAAGAAAGCACAGAATCTGCTCTGATTCTGAAGATTGAAATTATAGAATAAAATTACGGGTATTGAAGTACATGATTACATGGGGAATCCTCCTTTTTCAAACTAGGGAATACCCTTGTTTACTCGTTTAACAAGCCCAGTAAAAGGGTCTTTTTTACAAGTCCGGTTAAATTGGTTACATCTAGTTTTAACATCAAACTTGAGCGATAATTTTCGATGGTTTTCTCTGACAGGAATAACTCTTCGGCGATTCTCTTAGTAGTGTATTCATCCATGATAAGCTTCAACACCTGTTTCTCACGCGTAGTGAGTTGGATATGGGTCTTCTTCTTTGCATCATTAAAAAGAGCCTGGCTCGTGTACGATTCTTTTGTTTGTCTGCTAAGATAAAAGGTGTCAAACGACCTGTTTCCGATCCATTCCACCAATTCTATGATGTCATCTGATTTTAAAAAAAACGCCTTAAATCCTGCATTAACGGTCGTTTGAATTGTTTCTGAATCATCAAAACTCGTCAATGCCGCAAGTATAAGGTACGGCTGTTTTTGCAACAATTGTGTCGCAATTTCTCTTCCGTCAGCCTTACCAAAATGGATGTCTAAAAAAACGATGTCATAAGTGTACTTGTCTACAGCTTGCAACAAATCCGTACTATTATTGGCACAATCTACCCTTGAAACAATTGGTTCCTTAAGCAATACATCTCTCAAACCAGTGGTAATGAGCTGATGATCATCTCCCAATAAAATTGTCAATTGCTTCATGCTTCTAATTGAATTTTAACCGTTGTACCCCTATTTTCTATAGATTGAATGGTGATTCTACCCTCTAATGCTGAGATTCGTTCCTTTACACTCTTCAATCCTGATTCAATTTGAGACGGAGTTATTCCTAAACCGTCGTCTTCTACTTGAATAGTCAATTCGTTGTTTATCAATTCAAATTTGACAAAAATGGAATGACACTGAGCATGCTTGAGTGCATTTCCTATTAACTCTTGCAATACTCTATAAATCAAATGACTTTTAGCAGTGCTAAATTGTAAATTCATGGGGTGACTTAGAACGATAATTTCAGTAATCGAGGTAGAAATTCTTTGAGAAAAAAGCTCAATTGCCTCTATTAAATCAATCTTATCGAAATCGACAGGCATCAAATTATGGGCAATTTTCCGGCTATCTTCCTGCAATCCTTTCAATAATTCAACAACCTCCTGTTTATTGGTGTCAGCGCCTAATTTATAACTGATTCCAGCCACCGTTGCCGCAATTCCATCGTGAATTTCAAAAGCAATTCGGGCACGTTCCTTCTCTTCGCCTTGAATCATGGATTCTGCTATTTTTTGGTTCGCTTGTAACCCTAAAATAGCTTGCTTATTTCGTGCTAGTCTACGCACAAAAAATAGTACTAGAACTGTAATTAGCAAGAGCAGAAGTAACATTGCTATGAATGTTTGTTTTTCACCTATTTCCTTTTGCTGCTTGGCCAATTGGTAACGTTGCTTTAGAATCTTTTTCGCCTTTTTTTCTGACTCATATTTTAAACGCAATTCATTGATGTTTCTTTGGTTTTCGACTCCGGCAGTTTCACTGTACAACTCGTAGGATTCATTAAAAAAAATAAATGCTTTTTTATATTCCCCTTTCGCTGCATAGGCTTTTCCAATAATTCGTTTTGAAGTATGAATGACATCCCGGTTATTTAATTCCTGAGCGAGTGTTAAAACGGAATCACCCTTATCAATCACTTTCTGAAAAGCATTTTGCTCATCATAAATGCCCATTAAACCAATTTGACTCATCAGTTCAAAATGCTTAACTCCAAGCTTTTTACTTAGTTGAATACATTGATTGTAATACAACTGCGCGCTGTCAAATCGATTGTCTGCTTTGTAAATTTCTGCATAACCGATTGTTACTGCCAATTTAGCCATCGGATCACCGTTCAAATTGGCAATGCTATCGGCTTTCGCTTCAATAAATAACGCCTTATTTGGCTGTTTGGTTTTATTGAGTGCAATTGCATAAGTGGTCAAGATATTGGCTTTTATGCGATCTTCCTGAACGTTTTTGAGTAATTGATACCCTTTAGAAGCATATTCCAATGCCGTATGATAATCTTTCAGACTGAAATAATTGTTTGCAATGTTGCTATAAATCCCAGCGAGCGAATTCAAATCATTCACCGATCTAAAAATCTTCTCAGCTTTCACATAGTTATCTAACGAGGAATAGAGATTACGTCTATATCCGTTTGTATTTCCTTTTAGATTGTAAAATTTGCCACGAAATCCTGCCTCATTTGGTTGATAGGATAAGCTCAATCCTTTATTTGCAACAGCATCTGCAGAGTCCAAATTTCCCAGATTCAGAAAAGCCTTCCCTTCCAAAAATAGTTGTGTAGCCGTGCAGTTTGTAGACCCATTTTTAAGCGCAACTTCACGTGCT
Source organism: Fluviicola taffensis DSM 16823 (assembly GCF_000194605.1). NCBI lineage: Bacteria > Pseudomonadati > Bacteroidota > Flavobacteriia > Flavobacteriales > Crocinitomicaceae > Fluviicola > Fluviicola taffensis. The sequence continues at coordinate 2,045,936 of NC_015321.1, read as the reverse complement.
TTCTCTCTGTAATATTGGTTAGAATCCGCAAATAAAGTAGCTCGATTGTAATAGTCGACTATTTGTGCAGAATCGATACTGTTTTGTGATGAAATTGGATTTTCAGTCACGTGATTCGTCGTACAAGAAGCTAGGGCAATTGATCCCGCAAATAGTGCCCAAATTTTCATGCATTCATTGGATTAAATTTAGAGTTGTTCAATTGGTTGAAAAATCTCCTTTTTTAGTTGCTACTCTCTACTAAATATAAGGCAAGTTTATGAATTTATCACAAGATTCATCCGAAATAAGTTAAATAACTAGAATCTAAGTTAAACTATGAAATCAAAAGGAGGAGTTTTAAGTCAGAATAGTGACATCGTGAGATTGTAAAAAGTACAGCTTTGACGAAATTCTTCCTCGAATTTACTTCCATAAGAAAAATTACCATGGTAACTGGTGGATAAGCTTGCACTTATCCCAGAAATCAAAAAGTCAGGACTTTTTTGTAAATATCCGTTTTTGAAATTCGTCTAAAACTGCAAAATATAATTTGTTCGTTTTTCTTCCCCAATCGTTGTGGTAGGTCCATGTCCTGGATAAACCATTGTATTATCAGGCAATGTAAAAATACGTTCATGAATTGTTTTCTTCAAGACATCCATCGAACCTCCTGGCAAATCTGTTCGCCCAAAGCTTCCTTTGAACAAGATATCTCCACCAATCAAAATTCCAGCTGCTACATTATAAAATGCAACGTGACCAACGGAATGTCCAGGGCCAAAAATTACTTGAAATTCCAAATCACCATAACGAAGCACCTCATTGTCCTCCACAAAAACGGTAGGTTCAGGGGAATGCACATATCCAACTAAGCCATACATTTCGGCAGATTTCTGGGCAAAACCCAAGGTAAATAACTCTTCTCGATGAGCAACCAATGGAACTTGAAATTTCTCCACACAAAAGGCATTACCTACAATATGGTCAATATGGCAATGTGTATTCAACACAGCATGAACATTCAGCTTCTTTTCGGTAATGAAATTAACCAATTCCTGCTGTTCAAAACGTTCATAGCAACTTGGATCTACGATAACCGCATCGCCTTTGTCATTATAAACAACTGAACCATTTTGTTGAATGGGATTACCCGTAAAAATTTGAACTTTCATAGTTAACGAAGCACATTGATGTGACCTGTAAAAGTATACTTTTTATCACTAACGAGTTCTCTTGTTTCTAGAATCCAAGTATATCCTCCAGCTGGAACAATTTTACCTTGATAAGTTCCATCCCAAGAAGCCTTTGGATCATGACTTTCCCAGATGTTTTCTCCCCAACGATTGAATAACTTCAAATTAAACTGGAAAATATCTATTCCGTCAATATGTAAAAACCAAGTCTGATTAAACTCATCTCCATCCGGTGTGAAGGTATTCGGTGCATAAACAATGACATCACTAAGAACCTGCGCTATTTTAGTAATAGAATCAATACAACCATTGATGCTAGTTACGATTAAAGTAATGTTATAATTTCCAGGCACTCCTTCAGGTAAATCAACAGATACATCCTCGAAATTTGATTGATTAGGTGTACCACCCTGAATAGACCAGTTGTAATCCACCACATCTGTAGAACTGCTATTATAAAGCATTATATGAGTTTCAAAGATTGTCGTTGGATTTGGAGTAATATTGAAATTTGCTGTTGGATTTCCATATACTGTAATCATGTCTGGGAACGTATTCGAATAAGTACAAGCACTATCAGAAACGGACGTAATACTTACAGTATAAACACCTGGACTTTCATACGTATGGGAACACGTATCCAATGCATTTGTGGTAATTGTAGGAGAACCATCACCAAAATCAATCGTACTCGTTGCAGGTATTCCTGGTCCTGCAGTTACATTTGAAAAAATAACATGATGTGGAAAACAACCGTCAGCGTCATCTGGTGTTAGAACTAAATTCAACGGTTGAGGAACGGTAATAATCATACAAGAGCTATCTGGCATTGATCCACATGCTTCTGTTAAAACTACGCAATATTGAGTTGTTAAAGTTGTTGTAACAGCTATTGGATTTCCAACTCCTTGCACACCCGCATTGGTAAACCAAGTAAATGTATAGGGTGAAGAACCTCCAGATCCAGTAACATTAATCGTTGAAATATCTCCAGAGCAAACAACCAAATCTGGGGAAATAGATGTAATTGATAGAGCTACAGGTTCTGTGATTACGAAATCAACCGTGTCGGTACATCCGCCAACGTTGTAAACCACGACTTGATAAGATCCAGCCATTAACCCATTAATTGTGAATGGTGAGCCATTTATTGGAGTATTAGCTCCGCCATTCAATGAATATTCTGAAGCATTTGTAGATGTAATTGCAGCACTACCATTTGGCAATCCATGACAATTAGAAGCTGTAGCAACAGCAACAGCCGTCGGATTAATTTCAGTAACAGTAATTGTTGCAGAAGAAATACAACCATTTGAATCTACCGTATAAACATAAGCTCCTGGGTTCATTGTAATTGGGTCATAAGGCATAACAACTGCAGCTCCAGCAGGATTTCTCCACGTTCCATTTGGAGAAGCTCCTGGTCCTAATAATGGAAATAAATCTGTAGGGGCACCTTGACCACAAGTTGTTAGTGTATTGTTTGTTCCTGGATTAGCAGAAGCTGATATACTCACGTTCACTTGATCCGTTGTAACGCACAATGGATGTCCCGTTGGATAAACAGATAATGTTAGTGTTGTGTTTCCATTCACTGTAGCAATCGGGTCCAAAATAGCTGGATTTGAAACCGAGCCAGCTGGAGTCCATTGATACGTTAAATTTCCTAAGCAATTTCCAACCAAATTATGTGTCGTTGTAGAAGCATTTCCGTTTGTTCCGTCTGATAAAACAACTGCGCCCGCAGCATCCAACACTTCGTAAGAGCACTCACCAATAAAGTTTCCTGCACCATCAAATTGAACGGTGAAAGCAGCACCATTTGGGATTGACAATGTAAATGAAGATGTCAATCCTCCAGGAATTGTAAATGTAGAAGTAACTCCATTGACAATTACAATTAAATTGTTGCCATTCCAACCATCACCCCATGTATCCTCGAGATTAAAGGTATAATCACAACTATTATTTCCTCCAACGATATTTCCATCTAACTGAAGTGGTAATCCATTACAAATTGTAGCATCTAGTCCTGCATCTGCCTGTGGATTTTCATTTACCGTTAAAGTGACCGTAGAATCATTTTGACAACCATAATTATCCAAAACAACATAGGAATAATTAAACGTTCCAGAAGCAGTTGGCACTACAGTAAGCACATCTCCATTTGTAGACATTGTTGCAAAGGTTGCTGGCATTACCCAATAAGAAGAATCGCTTCCTACTCCTATTTGAGGTTCAAAAGTGGTTACCGGCTCATAAAGATTTGGAGCCAAATTAAGTTCAAATGTAAATAAGGTTCCATCATCTGACGCCCAGTTATCAACTACAATAAGTGTCCAAACACCATTCAACGGACATCCAACAAGATTCGTAAAAGGTTGAACTGGTTCATAGTCTCCTGCAGGAACAGTTCCTCCAAAACCATTATTATTCGACCATTCGACCCACGTTTCTGTTGCCATTGGCGTGAAACAATAGTTATATGGAATTCCTTGCGTTGCGGGATCATCGCAATCTACATCATCTGCCGGATTTGGTTCTCCAATTTGAGTTCCGCCACCACCTTGTTGGTGTAAAATTTGACTTTGACCGTTCGGACATTCTACAATAATTACTAAATCCCCCATGAATGAATGTTCCATATCGAAACACAAACTTTGAACATCACTTGCTTGAGTCAATGTAGAACCTGCACTAAACCCAGTTTGGGTAATCGGAATTTCTTGCGCCACTCCCAATTGATCATCTGTCAAACAACCATCATCAATAGTTGCTGAGCCTGGAAACCCAGTCCAAGTAACCGGATAAAATGAAGGCTGAGCTGTGAAAACCACACTTTCTCCAAGACATAAGGTAGTATCCCCTGGAAAACCAACAAAACTTGGAATCGTAGCAACAAAAACCTGTAAATCCAATAAATTGGTATTGGTACAACCATTATTATCTGTTACAATTAACTGAACACGATATTGACCTGGAGCGGAAAATTGATGCGATGTGTTTTGTCCAGTAGCTGTTGTTCCATCCATAAAATCCCAAGAATAATTCGCAATGGTGAATCCTGGAGCAGCAAATGAACCCACCCCTGAAAAATCAACCACGTTTCCAACACAAATACGCGTACTATCTGGTGTTTCTCCTGCAACAATAAATCCTCCAGCTGTTGGAGTAGCACATGGTGTTTCACAAGTAGCACTTGCCGTAAACATTCCTGTTCCAACCGTGTTAGATCTAAAACGAATAGTAATACAACCAGAAGTATTTAATGGAGTAGACATAATAACAACCCCTTGCAACTGATTTCCCGTATACGTTCCCAATGTTGGTGCGGCTGTTGAATTACCATCATAAATATCCATGTAATCCACATTCGTGATGTTTGCAGCTGGATTATCATCCGTAGTACTCAATTGAAAAATATTGAAAACCATCGAAATCACATCTCCAGGGGTATCTGGACAAATAGTTACAACAACTGTTTCATTGTTTCCATATCCAGGTCCACCTTGCCCACCTGAATCAATGATAAATCCATTGCAGGTATTAAATGTTTGGTTATTATTTACCGCCGAAACCGAAATAGGCATCTGGGAAAATAAATTATTAGCCAGCAATACTGCCAGCACGATTAGAAAATTCTTCATAATATTCAGATCTATTTGGTATTGGATGGGCTTGTAGTGAAAGCTTTCGTTACTTCAGGAATAGCATAAAAAACGATTACACGCTCTTTATCTAATTGAACGTATTGTCTTTCTGATTTGGATAACTTAATACCAAAATCATAAAAATTAAAATTGGAAGTGCCAATAATAACTTTCTCTGAATCCGTAAATGAAATGTCTTTTTTTATCGAATTACGTTGTTCCTTTGAAAGAGATTTTATTGAAACAACTTCATAAGAATGATCTAATTCGAAGAGCAAGTAATTGTATGAATTCTTATTGTAAACATACATCTTTTCGGCTTCTTTGCCTTTGTTCTTGAGGATCCTTGAATCAATCTCTTGGGAGAAAGAGAAAGTTGTGGAAATAAGGAATCCTGTGAGGATAAATAATTTTTTCAACACATTGGGTTTTTAGTTCTGTACTTGCTAAACAACTAAATGTTGGAAAGGTTGTCACCAAGCAAAACAAATTTAACAAAAAAGATAATTTTTTGTAATCGAATTTAACAATAAACACAGAGATTCTTTAAATCCTACGAATAAAAAAAGAAGAATTTAATCCCTAAAACGAGACCTATGAAACCTATCGCGAAACCAACTACCAGTTGAGATAAACTGTGAAGTTTCAAGTACATTCTTGCCGACATGACTATTCCACTAGCAATGAATGCAAGAACCAAAATCCATAGTGGAAAAAGGAGCATTTTACTGTAATACATGAACAGAAAACCTGTCAAAATTCCCATTCCTGTCGCATGAAGAGAAACCTTCCAACGAAACGTGAGAATGGTACAGGAAATAACAGAGATAAGGGATCCTAAGGCCAAGCCAAAAATAAATTTTGAACCACTCAGTTCAGGCGGGACTTTATAAAGCAAAATGGCTAACAATGAAATTCCGAATAGAACAACCATCACCGAAGGAACGATGCGTTCACTTCTTTTTTCCATCATTACCGAACTAACAGAACCTCTTGTTTGCAAAAACAGTACTGTTAATGCTGGTGCGAAAAAAGAAAAGGCGCCAAATAGATAAAGTAGAACCTCTTTTGCTTCATCTGGTAATAAGTACAAACAATTTTCTTGATAAGAGGAATAATACTCTTCCAAATTAAAGCAATACATCGCTATTGCAAGCGCATACACTGGAGTAAGCAGGGGCAAGAAAACCCAAGATATAATTTTGGAAACAATTCTCATTAGAGCTCTTTGCGTAAACGCGCAACTGGAACATTTAATTGTTCTCTGTATTTTGCGATTGTTCTTCTTGCAATATTGTATCCTTTGTCATTCAGTAATTTAGCCAAATGTTCATCCGTCAAAGGTTTCTTTTTGTTTTCTACTTCAATAGCATCTGTCAAAATTTTCTTCACCTCTCTTGTTGAAACCTCTTCACCTGAATCAGTAGACAGTGATTCTGAGAAAAAATACTTCAACGAATAAACACCGAATGCCGTTTGCACATACTTTGAATTGGCAACACGTGAAACAGTTGAAATATCTAGATTGACGATTTCCGCAATATCCTTCAAAATCATTGGTTTCATATTCGTTTCATCTCCCGTTAAGAAGAATTCATACTGATACATCATAATTGCATGCATCGTAGTATACAATGTTTGTTGACGTTGACGAATCGCATCAATAAACCATTTAGCACCTTCCAATTTTGTTTTCACAAACAAGAGTGCATCTTTATCTGATTTGGATGTTTTTGCGCCTTCCGCATAACTTCTCATCAATTGCTCGTATTCCTTAGATACTTTTAAATCAGGAGTATTTCTGCCATTGATTGACAACTCGAGTTTTCCATCAAATTCCGCAATCATAAAATCGGGAATCACTTGTTGGATACTTTTTGAATTATCTTTCAAAGAGCCTCCTGGTTTTGGATTCAATCGAATAATCGCATCAATCGCTTCTTTCAAATCTTCGTCCTCAATTTCGAGTTTCTTCTGAATTTTATCGTAATGTTTTTTGGTAAACTCTTCGAAATGATCTTCCAAAATTTTTCGCGCAGTAAACAAGGTAATATTTCCTTCTTGAATACGCTCAATTTGCAACAACAAGCATTCTCTCAAATCGCGGGCACCAATTCCAGCTGGATCTAATTCTTGAACAACTTTGAGTACATATTCTACATCCGCTTCCGTCACCATAATATTGGAAGAAAATGCCAAATCGTCTACAATTGCATCCAATTCTCGGTTCAAATAACCCGATTCATCCAAATTTCCGATAATGGTATCTGCTATTTGAAATTGCGTATCATCCAAATCCAACAAGTGCAATTGTTCGGCTAATTTATCCTGAAAAGATGAATCGACAGAAAGTGGAACTCCTCTTTCCTCATCGTCTTTACTCTTATTATTTACCTGCGTTTTGTAATCGGGAGTATCGTCATCGAAGTAATCACTGATGTCGAAATCAGTATCGAATTCGTTCTCATCATCTTTGTAATCCTCTTCTTGATCGTTATCGTATTCATCTTCAACTTCCTCAACACCTTCATCCAAGGCAGGATTCTCCTCCAGTTCTTGTTTGATACGTTGATCCAATTCCATAGTAGGAACTTGCAACAACTTCATCAATTGAATTTGCTGTGGGGAAAGTCTTTGTTCCAGTTTCTGGGTGAGCTGTTGCCGTAATGCCATCTATGGTTTATTCAGTAATATAAAAATCAGTTCAAATGTTCAAATGTTCAAATGTTCAAATGTTCAAATGTTCAAAATAATGTTTTCTAACTGAATTTTTGCCCTTTGAACTCTGAGTCCTTGATTCGCACAATTAGCTTGTAGATTCCAATGGATAAAAATTCCGCTTCAGTTCTTAGTTTTAAAAATTCAGTTTCTTCAATCATTCCAAAATCCAACGCCCGGTATAATTGAGATCTACTCTCTCCCGCACTTGCTTTTGAAATCCAAAGATACTGCAAAAATTCTTTATTCCCTCCCCGTTCAAATCCTTCAGCAATGTTATCCATAACACTACTACTTGACCTTATGATTTAGTCAGTTAAAGCTCTTTCATCAAGCTTGTTTTTATACCTGAAAACTAAATGTATTTCTTTAGAAAATTCACGGGCTTTCTGCCAAATTAATAGGTCTTCAAAACGTTTCACTCCATCCATAATTTTTTATCTTTTCTATATAAGCTAAGAAAAAATATGAATTGAATCAACAGTTTAGTTTGAACTATTTCAACACTTTGAACGTTTGAACTTTCCTAGAATTCCGCGTTTTGAGGCGTTCTCGGGAATGGAATTACATCACGGATATTGGTCATACCCGTTACAAACATCACCATTCGCTCAAACCCTAATCCGAAACCTGCGTGTGGAACAGAGCCAAATCGACGTGTATCCAAATACCACCACAAATCTTCTTCGTGAATTCCAAAGTCAGCGCATTTTTTCTGTAATACTTCTAAGCGTTCTTCACGTTGAGATCCACCAACCATTTCACCAATTCCTGGGAATAAAATATCCATTGCAGCAACGGTTTCTTTTCCAGGTTCACACCCGTCATTTGCACGCATGTAGAATGCCTTGAATGATGCTGGATAATCAGTTATTATTACTGGACGCTTGAATTCTTTTTCTACCAAATAACGCTCATGTTCCGATTGTAAATCAGTTCCCCAATTCACATCGTATTTGAATTTTTTCTTTTTGTAATGATTGGAGTTCATCAAAACTTCGATCGCTTCTGTATAAGTGATTCGTTTGAAATCATTAGTCGTTACGAATTGTAAACGTTCGATCAAGCCCAACTCATTGCGTTCGTTTTGCGGTTTCGATTGTTGCTCTTGCACTTCACGTTCATTCAAGAATTTCAAATCATCTGCACAATTCTTCATCACGTAGTCACAAATATATTTCAGCATGTTCTCCGCCAAATCCATATTATCGTGAATATCGTTGAAAGCCACTTCTGGCTCAATCATCCAAAATTCAGCTAAGTGACGAGAAGTATTTGAATTCTCTGCACGGAAGGTTGGTCCGAAAGTATAAATCTGACCCAAAGCCAAAGCTGCCAATTCTCCTTCTAGTTGACCAGAAACCGTTAAGTTCACCGCCTTTCCGAAAAAGTCTTCTGTATAATTTACCGAACCATCTTCATTCAATGGGGGATTTTTCGCATCTAGATTTGTCACACGAAACATCTCTCCTGCTCCCTCCGCATCCGAACCAGTAATGATTGGCGTGTGGATGTAGTAAAATCCTTGATCGTTAAAAAATTGGTGGATTGCATAACTCACCGCGTGACGCACTCTGAAAACGGCTCCGAACAAGTTTGTTCTGAAACGCAAATGTGCTTGCTCACGCAAATATTCCAAACTATGTTTCTTTGGTTGCATCACTGTACGCTGCACCTCATCTGGATTTGCTTCACCGATGATTTCAATCTCCTTAACCTGCAATTCGATTGCTTGTCCGCTTCCTTGTGATTCAATTACGACACCCGTTAATCCAACAGACGCAGCCGTTGTGATCTTCTTCAAAATTGCCTCGTCAAAATTCTCAAAGTCAACTACAGCTTGTAAATTATTGATTGTGGAACCGTCATTCAGTTGAATAAAACGGTTGCTGCGAAATGCACGCACCCAACCTTTCACAAGATACCTTTCCCCAACTTTGGGTTGACTTAATAAATCAGCAATTTTTGTTCGTTTCATTGTATTTTTCTATGGTGCAAAAATAGGAAAGAAATTTGAAAGGGGAAGGGATTGATTGTGTGAAGAATTCAAGGAATTTTCAGCTTCAAAGTTCTGAATTCGCGATATTGCGAACAGCCCTTACAGTTACTGGTTTTCCGCTTAGTTTCAAAGCAAATTTTCAAGCACTAAATACCAAATTCCACTCGTAACAAACGATAACAAAATCGTCATAAAAACAATCAGGTTACTCAATCTTGGATTCAACCCAAACTGATCATTCAAAATACCCGCGCTAATCATCGTTCCCATCGAAGCCTCAAAAACCGATATTTTAGTCTCCATTTGACCTGTATGAAAAGCAAAAGCCAATCCGAATATTATCAACGGAGAAAGAATCAATTTATAAATGGATGCTGCCAAAATCGGTTTCAATACATCACGCATTTTTCCCAGTTCAAACTGCAAACCAACGGAGAATAATGCCAACGGGGAAAGCGTTGCTGCCAATGTTGTAGCCAAAGGAGTAATGGGTTCAAAAGAAATGAAATAAGGTAAAATCAGCGCTGCGATAATCACCAAAAACGGTGGGAATTTAAGTAATTTGAGGCTAATTGTTTTGAAATCTGCCTTCGCTTTACCAGATGCTTTCATCGCAACTACTGACGCAAAAACCGCCAAAATGAAAAACGACATCTGATCCGTTACAGCTGCAATCGACAAGTATTTTTCGCCATAATACGCTGAAATTAACGGAAAACCAATGAACGAGGTGTTTCCCAATCCTGTAACAATCAAAAATGCAGCTTTGGTTTTACGGTCGAAATGAAACGGTTTGGAAACGAGTTCGGCAAGCAGCCAGGCACCCAACCAGCAAATCAACGGAGTAATTAATGGAATGATAAGATCATTCGACCAGACAACGCTTGGAAGGTATTTCAATGTTGCAGCCGGAAGTGCCACATAGATAATCCAAACATTGATTCCATGGTGACTTCCTTTGGCAAGAACTCCGGATTTTCGAAGGAGAAACCCCGCCAAGAAACAAACTGCTATCAAGATAAAATTGGACATTTACAAGCTTACCAAGATTTTATCTAAAAAATTGCATGGATTTCTTAACTAACATTTCCTAGATTATCTATTCTAAATATTTTATCCCCATTAATTACCTCATCTTCAACTATACTGGAAAAAGTATCTAATGCTGTTGATAGTGATTTCATTTCTTTAGAATAAACTGCTTTGTTGTTGGTAAGAAAAACTTTATACTTCAACCCTTGAAGAGTCGAAATTACTTCTTTAGATGGATGATCATAAGAATTTCTACCAACAGAAATAACTATTGGAATTTCTCTTTTATTGGGATTAAGCTTCTGCCAAAAGGATTTTTTAAAATTCCCTTTTGCACCATGATGCGGGCATTGTGCTAAAACCAATTCTCCTTTATATTCTTTTCTATTTTCAACTCCATTATAAAACAAAACGTCTTTATTCGCATCCGAGGTCAATAACGCATACCAGTCACACTTTTTATTATAAATTTTAATAACTGTTGAAAGCCAATTTGCTGAAGGTCTATTGCCCTGTTCCTCTTCTATTGGTTCAGAAATTTGATTTCGAGCATAAAGATCCAACTCCTCGGATGTTGGGTTCAAAAATTCTATACAAAAATCATCGTTCAAATCGAATTTTCCATATATAGTTTCTCCCTGAACTGGATGACTTTTCATTCCAAGCTTGTCTTTAGAAGTTTTAATTAACTTAAGTAATATAGCTATTTGACTTGTAGCAATAACACCTTCAACAGCTGTTTTCCAAAAAACAGGCATATTATTAGCCGTATGTAAAAAGTATCCTATTTGCACATTATTTCCAATGCAATACTCCAGTAACGAAATAAAACCAGAAAAATGATCCAGATGGGGATGAGAAAGAATTAAAAACTCTATCCTTTTAATTTTATTCTCTTTTACATAATTCAGTATTGAATTTTCTTTATTACTGATCTTACAATCAATTATACCTAATTTTTCTTCATCATCCTTAATCCATTTCAGAATAATGGAATCGCCTTGACCAACATCCTTAAATGTAATTTCAATCATAGAAGAATCGGTCCATTTAATGGATCATTAAAATCGTCCATTTCATCCAAAAGTTTCTTTGTATCAAATAAATTCTTATCTACTAATTTATTCCCATCAGACACATCAATTCTTGAAGATCCTTTTTTCTCTTTTAAAGTTATAAAGACAAAACTATCAGTGCTCAAGTTATCTAAATGATCAAATAAAATCTTTGAAAATGAACGGTTTTCAAAAATAAAAGCCTCTTTGTCAATAATGCACTCGCATACAACATGATATTCATTGATCGATATAACTCGTGCTTGAAAATTTAAAATTTTATTCCAAGTTTCATTTAATAGGAATCCCTTATGTCTGTTTCTTTCAAGGATTTGATCATATTGAGTTTCGAAGCCTTCTTCTACATCATTTATAGTTTTATCATTAATAAAAGATGAAAGGTCTATCTTATTATTTCTAATTGAAAAAGAAGTATCCTTTGTAGAACTATTAGAATCCATTCGATCAGGTTGAGATATAATTGTTATATCATCTATAAAGTTCCCCATAATGTGTTTTTATATGATAAAGTTTCTGACAGTAATTCCTTAAAAAGGGTAAAATTAACTTTACTTACTGATCTCAATATTTTTATTTCGATCATTTCCCCTGGGTTCTTAAACAAATCTGTACTCAAGAAATTGGGAATAAATTTTCTTGTCTCTAAATCTTCAAGTCCATTGTATGGTCCGGTCGTAATACGGACATCATCATTAACAGTATCATTACCATTCTCTCTTTCAAAAACGATAGCGGAATCATTTGCATTACCCAAAATGTTCTTAGCGCTACTTGTAAAGTATTTATCCACGAAATTTGAATAAATCTCTGAGGGAGTTTTATCAATCTCTTTCACTAAAATACAATAAAGTAATACATCATTAACTTTGCCAAATTCTTCCATCTCCTTTATTTTACTAAACAAATGAAGAAATGGTTCTTCAATAACTGAATTAGAGTTGCCTAAGGTAGTTATATCCCCTTCAAATCTCAATACAATTCTATCCCATGCAACCGTTAACTTATAATTTTCTTTATTAAATTCTAATAGATATCTCTCCTCCTTTGTCCCTTCATTCCCAAGTCCCAAATTAGTGGCTAATGGTACGAAAGGAGATATAATCGTATGTGCTACATCTTTAAAATTTAAAATCGGACTATATCTTATTTCAAATTGAAATCCCGGGGATACTGTTTCCATCTTATTCAAAAAAGTTATCTAATATAAATGTTTTTTTTAAATCCTTATTTATCAGACCACTTAGTTTTGTTAAACTAAATAGTTTCTAGGCTTGATTTTGTTTCGTATCAATTCTTTCAGACATGTTCAATAATTCCTTCACTTTCGCAGCGATTGATCGGGAGTCAAACCCACAATCAGCATGCAGTTCTTCTGAGGTTCCGTGATGAACATATTTATCTGGAATTCCCAATCGAATCACTTTTGAATGATAGTTATGATCTACCATGAATTCGATAATCGCAGAACCAAATCCACCCATGATACAACCATCTTCAATCGTTATTACTTTGTCGAATTTGGTAAAGATTTCGTGTAACAAGGTTTCATCCAGGGGTTTAACAAAACGCATATCGTAATGAGCCACTGAAGCTCCACTTTCTTTCAAAGATTGAATAGCTTCCTGCGCAAAATTTCCCACATGCCCAATTGTAACCAATGCGATATCTTCTCCACTCGTTACTTTTCGACCTTGACCGATTTGAACTGCTTTCATGGATGTTTTCCATTCCGTCATAACCCCGTTTCCACGTGGATAACGAATAGAAAATGGTCCATGATTTTCAGCTTGAGCAGTAAACATTAAATTTCGCAACTCAGCTTCATTCATTGGTGCAGAAACAATCATATTTGGAATGCTTCGCATGTATGCAATATCGTAAGCACCATGATGTGTTGCACCGTCAGCTCCAACTAGTCCACCACGATCTAAACAAAAAACTACGTGAAGGTTTTGTAAAGCTACGTCATGTAGCACTTGATCATAAGCGCGTTGCATGAATGACGAGTAAATATTGCAAAATGGCACCAATCCTTGTGTCGCCAGTCCAGCTGAGAAAGTCACAGCATGTTGTTCCGCAATGCCTACATCAAATGCGCGATTCGGCATGGCTTCCATCATAAAAGTCAGTGAACAACCGCTTGGCATTGCAGGAGTAACTCCCATGATTTTATCATTTTGCTCTGCCAATTCCACAATAGTGTGACCAAATACATCTTGATATTTCGGAGGTTGTGGAGATTTGGGAACAATCTTAACGATTTCACCCGTTTCTTTATTGAAAACTCCTGGGGCATGCCATTTTGTGGGATTTCCTTCTTCCGAGAATTTATATCCAGCACCTTTTCGTGTGATACAATGCAGGATTTTCGGGCCAGGAATATCTTTTAAATCTTCCAATACTTTTGCCAAGCCAATAGCATCGTGTCCGTCTACTGGACCAAAATAACGGAAGTTTAATGATTCAAATAAATTGCTTTGCTTTAAGATAGAACCTTTCAAAGCGCTAGATATTTTCGAAACGACAGATTGCGCATCAGGGCCAAATTTACTGACCTTCCCGAGCAATTTCCACACCTCATCTTTCACTTTGTTGTACGTATGAGAAGTCGTAATATCTGTCAAATATTCTTTGAGAGCACCTACATTCGGGTCGATAGACATACAATTGTCATTCAAAATCACCAATAAATTAGCATCTTTCTCGAAACCTGCATGGTTCATTCCTTCGAAAGCCATCCCTGCAGTCATCGCTCCATCACCAATTACGGCAATGTGTTGACGATTTTTTTCTCCTTTGTAACGACTAGCAACAGCCATTCCCAAGGCAGCAGAAATAGAAGTAGAAGAGTGGCCAACTCCAAAAGTATCGTATTCACTTTCAGATCGTTTCGGGAATCCAGAGATTCCTCCTTTCGTTCTGTTTGTATGAAAAACGCTTCTACGACCAGTTAATATTTTATGTCCGTAAGCTTGATGACCAACATCCCAAACCAACTGATCATCTGGTGTATTGAACACATAATGCAGTGCAACCGTTAATTCAACAACTCCTAAGCTCGCTCCAAAGTGAGAATTTCCAATTTCAGAAATCACATCCACGATGTATTGGCGCAATTCATCAGCGACTTGTGGCAATTGTTCCACAGTCATTTTATCCCTTAAATCTTGAGGGATTGTGATTTGTTCCAATAAAGGTCCTGCTTGATATGGATGCATAAAATCAGTGTTCAATATACAAAGTTACGTCTTCGATATATGGATAACAAACAAACGAACCAATAGTTTATTTTAGAATATAGTTTTTTTAACGAATTCAGCTGTTTAAGCTTACACCATATCCCAACCCGCAACAAAAATCGGTTTAGATCTCAATTCATCCATTTTCAGTGGGTTTTTGCGTAAAACCACAACGTCTACGATTGTTTGTGGTGTCATCTTGTGGAACAATCCCCAATCAACGTAAGGACGTGTTTCTCTCCAAAGGGATTCTCTTCTGTCTACAAACCAAAGCATCATGTTGACTTTTTCGGCAGCTAAAATTCCTTCCAACAATGCAGATAAAACTCCTGGATTATTGTCTTTAACCCAAAGGGATTCTGGAACGAGGAAACTGTGATTTGTAGGTTTTACAATCCGGCGAATTCCTGGTGTAATGGTGATTAATTTCGTGAAAATTCCACCCAACATTCCGGGCAAGCGCTCAATTACCCAATTGGCTTTGGTTACTTTCACAAATCCTGTAATTTCTCCAGCTTGATTGAAATACCCATAAAAGGGGCCTTTTTTAGCATGATGCTTGACAAAATAGGCATGCGAATTAGAGACTTTCCTCAAACATTCGTCTATGAGTTCTTCCGATTCAATTTGTCGAACATGAGCAACAGCGCGCGGTTTTGTTCTACTAAAAGACTGTGAAATTAATTGTGCTTCTGTTCGGAATCCGAATTGCTCAGACATCCATTTACTGCGGTCATTTGCAGGATCAATAAAAGCATAAAATGCATCTGGTGCCTCACCTAATTTTCCATCAAATGTTTCGTCGAAGAAGCTAGCCATTTCCATTTTCAAGCGTGAATTGCTTTTTGGAACACGATTCACATTCTTGGAGGCTTGTTTTTGATTGGCAAATGCAAAATAACGCACATACCATTGTTTACCGCGGTTACAAAGAGTCAAATTTCCTTGCACCTTTCCATCTCTTTCCAATGAAATAAATAAAGCATTATCCGCATCGTGAATACGAGTCGGCGTATCTAAATGTTTGTAACGTGCACCATTTGTTCCCAAAGTAGTTTGGGTCAACAATTCTAACAAAGCAGGAGTTGCTTCTTTACGAATGGTATATCTACTTGAAAGTCCCATTAAATGGCTTGATTAACAATGTATTCTGCCTCTTTCGGGGTTAAATCTTTCTTCTCTCCTAATCCCAACCAGCCACGTTGAACAAAGCGATCGTGAATGATTCTGGCTGTATCCTGATAATCAGATGTATATTCTGAAATACGTGTTTTCACACTCAATTTATGGAAAAATTCTTCTGTTTTTGCAATCGCTTTTCGCGCAACCTGATCATCTGAACCTTCGAGGTTCCAAACACGTTGTCCGTATTGTGTCAATTTTGCTTTCTTGCTTTCAAATTTCACTTCGTATAATCTCGGAGCGATGATTGCTAAAGATTGTGCGTGGTCAATTCCGTGTAAAGCTGTCAATTCATGACCAATCATGTGAGTTGCCCAATCGGTAGTTACCCCACAACGCAATACGCCATTTAATGCTTGATTTGCACACCACATGAGATTTGCAGCCAATTCATAATCAGCAGGATTTTCCAATACTTTTTCGCCAATTTCAATCAAAGTTGATAAGATTCCTTCCGCATAACGTTCCTGCAATAAATTCTCTCCTGTGAAAGTCAAATATTGCTCCATCGTATGTGTATATGCGTCAATTACTCCATTCGCAATTTGGCGTTTGGGCAATGTTGCAACAAAAGTTGGGTCCAATAATGCAAATTTCGGGAAGAAAAGTGGTCCACCCATCGTTCTTTTTTCTTTCAATTCAGACCGACTGATTACAGCTCCCGAATTCGATTCAGAACCTGTAGCTGGAATCGTTAAAATACAACCAAATGGAACCGCAGAAGTGAAAACGCTTCCTGGAACTTGTGTTAAAACATCCCAAGGATCACCCCCATAATTCACGGCTCCTGAAATAAATTTCGCTCCATCAATCACAGATCCTCCGCCAACTGCCAACATATATCCAATTTGATGTTCGCGGATATATTCAACAGCCTTCATCAAAGTAGTAAATTCCGGATTAGCTTCTATCCCTTTGAAAAAATGCAGGTCCAAATCAGCCAACTCTGTTTTCAATTTATCTAGAAAACCTGATTTTTCAATGGATCCACCTCCATATAAAACAATCACTTTTCCATCAACTGCTTGTGTTTTCAACAGTTGGGAAATCCGTGTCAATTGGTCTTTTCCAAAGACAATCGTTGTTGGAGTTGTAATCTCGAAATTATTCATGAGGTAAATTTAAGCAATTTCAGTATTCAATAGAGGATGCATTTCGCCCAATGGATTAACTTTTCATACGAAACCACCTTTCAAGTCAATAAAATTCTGGCTCGACTAAAATTTTACCATTTTTTTTCACAAAAGTACTTGTTAAATGAAAAGAAGAAATTACTTTTGCAAAATGGTTTAACCATTTGGTTAAACTTAATAATTAAACTATGGGATTAAAGGATTCAACAACGGAAGAAAAAATCTTAGAGGCAGCTAAGGAGGTTTTCATGAAGTATGGTCTTTATGGTGCACGGATGCAGGACATCGCCGATACAGCAAAAATTAACAAGGCATTGCTTCACTATTATTTCCGAAGTAAAGAGAAATTATTCGATGCAGTTTTTGACGGAGCATTGGAAAAATATTTCGCTCAAATGACAGTGATCGGAGATAAATCGATGCCTATCAAAGAGCGTTTGATGCAATATGTAGACAACATGTTTGACTTTTTTACCGAATATCCTCAAATGTCGATGTTCATCGTCAAAGAAATTTCCATCAATCCGGAAATGTTTCATGAAAAGGTGAAACACTTAAAGCATCAACGATCTTTACTGATTCCAACGTTAGAGGAAGCTTTTGCCAACAAGGAAATAGAACCTTTTGATCCTATGATATTCATGGTCAATCTACATTCACTTTGCGCTTATCCGTTTTTAGCATTGCCGCTTTACAAGGTGATCCTGAAAAAACATGGATACAACTGGGAAGTTGAGGCCAAAGAAAAAGTCAAACAATCCGTCAAAGATTTCATTTCCTTCAAATTTCAATAACACAAACAATTATGCGCAAATTACTTACAGTACTAAGCATTGCAACAGCAGGAATTGGGTTTTCACAAAACTCCATTTCGCTAGATTCTTGCATTTCTTGGTCCAAGAAAAATTATCCATTGATCAAACAGAACGAAATCACCCTACAACAAACGGAACAAAACGAAAAAGCAATCCGCGAAAATTGGCTGCCCAAACTTTCATTCATGGCACAAGCAACTTACAATACGGAAGTTGTTCAATTCAATTTCCCTGGAATGGATTTGAAATTTCCACACGATGCATACATGACTTCGTTGAGTTTGGAGCAAACAATTATTGATGGTGGACAAACTAAATCGCAACACAGCGTTGAAAAATTAAGTTCTGAATTAACGATTCAGCAAAACGAAGTGGAATTATACAAATTGGTGGAACGAGTAAATCAATTGTATGTCAATGTGCTTTTAGGGCGCGAGAATTTACACATTCTAGAATTGTACAAAGAAGATTTAGGCAACAGAGCTAAGAATATGAAAGCTGGTGTAGACAACGGATTGGTTTTGTCTAGTTCATTGGATGAATTGGAAGCTGAAATCTTAAAAACAGATCAAAACATCATTGAATCAACCTACCAATTGGAAGCACTTTACAAGACAATGACACTTTACATTGGCAAACCAGTTGACAAAAGCACAACTCTTACTGAAACACCAATTGGTGGAACAGCTGCTCGCATTGAAATTCAACGTCCGGAACTAAAAATATTCGACCTTCAATCCAAGTTATTAGATGCGCGCTTCAAACAAATAAACGTGAATGCAATTCCAAAAGTAACTGTTGGTGCAGCTGGAAACTACGGTCGTCCTGGTCCAAACTTCATCAACCAAGAATTGCGCTTTTTCGGTAGTGCTAACTTGACAATTCGTTGGAACATCAGTTCACTATACGGTTTGAAAAGAGAGAAAACAAAGGTTGAATTGAACAAAACATTAATAGATATTCAGAAAGAAGCGTTCTTGTTCAACATCGAATCTTCATTAAATACGCAAACTGCTCAATTGACAGCTCTTTCTCAAATGATCGAAAAAGACGATGTGATTATCGAAAAAAGACACAATGTTACAACTACCGCAACCGCACAAATGGAAAATGGCAAGATTACCGTTGTCAATTATTTGTCACAATTAAACGCTGAACTTCAAGCAAAACTCAACAAGAAAGTTCATGAAATCAAACAAATGAATGCCATTTCAACAATCAACGCAACATCAGGTTCAATCAAATTTTAATTAAAAGACACATGGAAAAGTCAACAGAAAAAAAACAAAAAGGTTCAAAGATGAAATTCATCATCGGTGGACTTATCATCGTAGTGATCGTTGGAATCGTGATTTTCATGATGGGTGGAAATACGCAATCAACAGATAACGCACAATTGGATGCGAACATTATTCCAGTTCGTACCTCAATCACAGGTTATGTAAAGGAAGTCTTGTTTGAAGACAACCAAGAAGTGAAAAAAGGTCAATTATTGGTTACAATCGACGATGTTGAATACAAAGCAAAAGTAGCTCAGGCTGAAGCTGCATTGGAAAATGCAAAAGCAAATTTGGGAGCAATGAAGAGCAATGCAATGGCTTCCAACCAAAGCGCAAGTGCAGCCATGTTCTCTACGGAAACAACACAGGAAACCATCAATTCTGCAAAAGCAAAACTGAACAAGGCAAAAGAAGACAACAAGCGTACGAAAAACATGTTTGCAGCAAAAGCAGCAACACAAGCAGAATTGGATAACAGCGATGCAGAATTGGAAGTTGCTCAGGCAACATACGACTCCGCTTTGAAACAATTGAAAGTGTCACAGTCTCAATCTGCAGGAGTTAAATCTCAAGCTTTAGGTCAAGTCTCTATGATTTCTTTAGCAGAAGCAATGATTCGTCAACGCGAAGCAGAATTGAAATTAGCTCAAACACAATTGGATTATGCGACAATTGAAGCTCCTTGTGACGGAATCGTTTCAAAAAGAAGTATCGAAGTAGGTCAATATGTTTCAACAGGTCAATCGGTTTGTTCTGCAATTGATAATACTAGTCTTTGGGTAAGTGCGAATTTCAAGGAAACTCAGTTGGAGAACATGAGAATTGGTCAGCCAGTTGAAATTAAAATTGATGCATATCCGCATATCAAACTATCTGGTAAATTGAATTCATTCGTAGGAGCAACAGGAGCAAAATTCTCTTTGTTACCGCCAGATAACGCAACAGGAAACTTCGTGAAAATCGTGCAACGTGTTCCTGTGAAAATTACGATTGATCACTTGACAAAAGAGGAATTGAAAATTCTTTTCCCTGGATTGAGCGCTTATGTATCTGTAAAAGTGAAATAATGTCGGGAGCTCCAACTTTAAAAATGCCCATCGTATATCCTACGGGAGCTGAAAAGTGGATCTTGGTCATCACGGCAATTAGTTGTGCCATACTCGAGTTACTCGACACAACCATTGTAAACGTTTCATTACGTGAAATCAGTGGAAATGTAGGTGCAACAACAACAGAAATTGCATGGGTTGTAACAGCTTATGCTATTTCAAACGTGATCATCATTCCTCTAACGAGTATGCTCAGCGACTTTTTCGGTCGTAAGAACTACTTTACAGGCTCCGTTGTGATTTTTACCGTGGCATCCTTGATGTGTGGTCTTTCCACCGATCTTTGGACATTGGTTTTCTGGCGTTTCGTGCAAGGTTTAGGTGGTGGTGGTTTGCTTTCAACAGCACAATCCATTATCATTGGTGCTTTTCCTCCAGAAAAAATCTCTACAGCAAATGCAATCTTCGGAATGGGGTTAATCCTAGGACCAACTTTCGGACCAACACTTGGAGGTTATATTACTGACAATTTCTCTTGGCATTGGATTTTCTTCGTAAATATTCCTATTGGTATTACAGCAACTATCTTAAGTTACCGCTATGTCACCGATCGGGTCGGAGCCGTCAAGCCAAGGCGGATTGACTGGTGGGGAATTTTATTCCTTGTTGTTTCTATTGGCTCCATTCAATATGTATTGGAAGAAGGAACGGCTGAAGATTGGTTTGAAAGTCACGAAATTACTGCAATGACCATTATTGCAGTGGCTAGTTTAACGGCATTTATTATTCGGGAATTGAAAATTGATTATCCTGCTGTAAATATCCGTTTGTACAAAAATTACAACATGATCATGGGTTCTATCATGAACTTCCTACTCGGGTTGATGCTTTTTGGAACCGTATTTATCTTCCCGCTTTTTGTGCAAATTTCTTTAGGATGGACAGCTACTCAAACGGGTATGTTTATGATTCCAGGAGCTCTTTGTACGGCAGTCGCCATGCCATTAGTTGGACGTTTATTGGGTGGTGGCGTAAATCCGAAAACGGTTATTCTATTTGGAGTCGGTATGACTTTCACCTTCGTGATGATGCTAGCATTCTCTTCACCCGATTCTTCGGAAGGAAATTTCTATCTGCCATTTGTATTGCGTGGATTTGGGATGGCTTTCATGATGTCTCCTATTCTCTCATTAGCTGTTCAAGGATTGAACCCTAAAGACATGCCGCAAGCGATTGGATTGGCAAACATGATTCGTCAGCTAGGTGGATCTGTAGGTATTGCATTAATCAATGTGTATTTAACAAACACGAATGCACTCGTTCGCGGAAACATGATTGGTTACATTAATCAATACAGTGATGCCGCTTCAGAACGAATTCAGATGTTTACACAGAACTTTCTCTCTAAAGGATATGATTCTGTTCAGGCGGCAGAAATGGCCAATCGCACGATGGATGGTTTGATGACCAAGCAACAAATGCTTGTGAGCTACAATCACGGATTTTTCATGGTCGCTTGTTTGATTCTAATCTGTGTTCCTGTTGTCTTTTTAATCCGATATAAAAAAGGTACGAAAGCCGTTGTAGCAGACGGTCACTAAGTTTGAGTTACACCCTAATTAAAAAACCCTCTTGTAGATATCTACAAGAGGGTTTTTTAATTACATTATTTTTAAGCCGCATCATGAAAGACAAAATCTAAACTACTAATGATTTCTGCTAAATCATTCTTACTTAGCATTCCTAAAACTCCTTTGATTCGACCTTTATCAATACTTTTTACTTGACAAACATCAGCAAAAGAATCTTTTGTCAAACCATTTTTGGAATCAAAATTGACAATATGCATAAAATCCAACGCTAACTCCAAACTTCCTCTTAATGGGACTACAGTTATTACTGGTAAAAGATTATTCAATTGTGTATTTGAAATGATTACAGCTGGTCGTTTCTTCATTATCTCGGCACCTACTTGTGGCTCAAAATCCACTTCTATAACTTGTCCTTTTCTCATTTATTATTTGTTTTCAGTGCCGTTATTACTAATCAATTAAATCATCCGCACTGTGGATGACATAATTTTTTTCAAATTTTTGAGGATCCATTTTTTCAATTTTCTTCATCATTTCAGAAATCATTCCTCTGTTTCTATTTCGTTTTTCATCGATCATTTGTTGTAATGTTTTCGATTCAACGAAAATTAATCGGATTTCATTTGCTTCTATGCTCATTTCTATTTCATGCGTCTTATCTACGCCCTTTAAAAAGCTTGAAGGAATGATTACCGCTTGGCTATTCCCAACTTTCTTGAGTTTAACCATTGTATCTGCTGACATAGCTTTTAATTTTAAGTAAATTTTGATTATTCGTTATTTATCAATCATCGTGCTCTTTCAGAACCATTACTCATACATCTCCTTTTATTAAACGTTATTACAAATATACAACAAATATGTATATACACTTTTATTTTTATGTAATTACATTTTTATTTTAAAAATAATAACATTTCTGAAGTTTTAATCCTTAGTTGAGTTTTAATCAACTCTTATACTGTCATTTACACAATTCATTTCAAAACCCTTTAAGATTATACAATGAGTCTTCTAATGCAAAACAATAAACCAGATGAATTTGTGTTTTAAATTAAGCTCAAGCAGAAACATTGAAAACAAACCAGAACCCAAATTATTTTTTCATCCTGAATGTTTACCTTTCCAACTTCCAAACACAACCAGTAAATTCAGCAATGGAGAAACCTTTTTACAATCCCCAGGAAATCAAAAAAGAACTGAATGTTCTTTACAAGCATTTTCCAGAGGTGAAGCGCCTACTTCGAACTTTTGGTTGTGATGGATTAACCGCAGAAGATCTTTTTCAAGAAGCATTAATCATTTACTTGCGCAAGAAAAACGATCCAAATTTCGAATTTCAATTAGACCCCATCTATTTCATCAAACAAACCTGCAAATTGTTGTGGTTCAATGCAGCTCGGAAAGAACAAAAACACGGAGCAAGCAGTTTAGAATTCGATTTGGAAGAAATTCCCGATTCCTGGATGGAAAAGGAATTACAATACAAACAACTCGAAACCGCATTAACAAAGATCGGGAAACAGTGCAAAGAATTATTGCATCTGTTCTATGGTTTGGGCTGGAATATGGTGGATATTGCCAAAAAGCTCGATTTCCGCAATGATAAAGTAGCGAAAGCCCAGAAATACCGCTGTATGCAGAAAGCCAAGGATTTGGTACAGGAAGCTCAGTCAAGTGTTGGCTTCGACTCCGCCCAGTCAACTTTTGATAACACTCAATTCATCTGATTAAGCCATGGAAACAAATTGGAATCAATTGATTGAGCGTTATTTGAATAACGAGCTTTCAGCAGAAGGAAAAGCGGCTTTCGAAACCGAACTACAAAAAAATAAAGAGCTTCAGAAAGAATTTGAATTACATAAACTGACCCAAGAACTCATTCAACGCAATTCATTTCGCAAGTTGGTGAACCAATCCGGGAAGTGGTTTCATCTCAAGAAATTGCTAGTGAAAAGCGCACTGACTTTGGTAATTGCGGGTGTTGTAGCGGTGGCGGTTTATACAGCAGTTAATTGGAATAGCTTCACAAACAAACCTCAATTTTTGGAGCAAGTCCTTTTGGAAAAACTGGAGAAGCACTTAGCTTTTGAAAATATCGATCCAGAGTATTTCCAATTTACGGGACAATCCGATGTGTTTCTTTCTGAAAGCGGAGTGTTGTTGAGTATCACGGATAAATCGTTTCTATTGGATGGAAATCCCTACGCAGGTGAAGCAATTGTTCAGCTTCAGGAAGCCCAAAAAGGTTCCGATATTGTGAAGGCGGGTTTAAGTACGAAATCCGGAGACCGATTACTGGAAACGCAAGGAATGTTCAGCTTGAATGCCTTTACTCCAGATGGAAAGAAGCTCGAATTGACAACTGAGGGTGTTTATATGCAAGTTCCAGTCAATGAACTAAAAAAAGACATGCTTATTTTCACAGGAGTTCCTGGAAAAGATGGCGCAATTGATTGGCAAAATCCGGTAGAACTGGAAAGACTTCCGAAACCGAAAGACATGGCCGAAGTGGATCTCTTTCCGCCGCGCTACGAACCGAAACTGAATGAATTGAAGTGGTTTAAGGAGAAAACCAAACGCGATAGCTTGTATTTGAGTTTTGAGGAGAATAACGAGCCAGGATTAACTGATAGTATTTACGGTGAGAATGATAAAGAATCCTTGTCAATAAAAAATGTTCCTGGTAAAGGAAATCAATTCAATGTTAGTTTTAATGGAAACGAGAAAATACTTGGAGCGGGAACTCCGGTTAATGCATATCCGACTGACTTGGAATTAAGAGGAAAATTACTTTTTGAAACCAAATGTGCTGTCTGTCATTCTCCATACAAAGATGGTACAGGTCCTAAGCTGTTTGAAGTTCGTAAAAAATGGGCAGATGGTGGAGCAAAAGAAGGATCGATTTATCAATGGGTTGATGATTGGAACATTGCAGCTACTTCAGATCCTTATGCAAGAGAAATTTGCAACATTAAAGCTACTGCAATGAATACTTTTCCTGAATTAAAAGGAAAGCAAAAAGAAATAGATGCGATTTTTGATTACATTGATTCGCAGCTGCTTCAAGTTAATACTGCTGGAGTGGATACAATCCAGAAATCCCACATCCCACCATCCAAAGTCCTTGCAATCTGGAACAAAAAGTTCAACAAAACGAACCTGGCAACACAGGATTTCGAAGACCGCATGAAGGCCATCCATGAAACGTGTGATGAGAAGGTATTTGATGTGTATGCGAAAAATCTGAACGAACCGCTTTGGAAATTGGATCAGCGGGTAGTGAAAATGGGTTATCCACAATTTCAGCAATTTGCAGATCAAAAAGTGGGAGCAATTAAGATGGACGATGTGCATCAAAAAAATCTGACTGCATTCTACGAAAAAGCCATCGAAACGATTCGTGAAACTGGTAAGAAAGATCTGGAAGCAGCCTTGAAAAAAGATCTCCAGTGGGACAATGAGGTGCAGGATGAACGCAGGAAAGAATTTCTAAGAAAAGGATTGAGGGAATCGACCAACTTGAATGAAGAATACGGCTTCAACCTGAAAAATGTTTACAAGCAATTGGGAGTGACCGCAGGATTTCAAATATATGGAGGTGGAACGATTGTCAATATAGACAAATACGTCATGGATGCAACCATTACGCGCCAATCGACCTTAATTACCGATCCGGAAACTGGGAAAACAGCTCAAATCACCTATGAACCACTGAAGGTCGAAGTGAGCGAATCGGAGCAATACGACAAGCTTTTTCTTTACCTCTTCTCCAAAGAAATCAACAGTTACCAGCGAATCGATTTCAAAGAAGGGAAATTAGACTACAATCTAAACGGTGACATGAACTACCATGCAATGATCGTTGGAATGAATGAAAACGGATATTTCTATCACCAGATCAATGAACTGAAGGCAGAAGATTTGGAAATAGTATCCTTGAAGGAGATCAGCGAAAAAGAATTCGACAAACGAATCAATATCCTGAATGAACACCGCATCGGAAAGGCGATGAGTATGAAAGATGAACTGAAGTGGTTATTCAAGGAAAAAGCGAATTATGCGGTTCAGAAAAAACGAAGGGAGAATGTGGCTTTCAGAAATCTTATTCGGCCAATGATTTATTCGTGTATGAAATCGGAAAGCAATAATTCAATAATTGGTGGAGCAAAACCTGCTGGTCAAGATGAAATTTCGTTTTAAGTTTATTACCAGTTAAAACGCATTAAATCCACCTCCGAAGAGGGAATTGGAAAACACCTTCTTAAAATTCAACTGATTCTCCGAGAATTAAATCAATTACACGTCTTCTTTCGGTTGAATGCGGATTAAAGCTTCCCCCTTTTGGAGGGGGAATGAGGGGGAGGATAGATCAAACTAAGTTTCCTCCCTTTCTTCTTTCAAGCAATGAATCACATGTTGAATTTGTGTAATTACATCTCCCAAATTATTGATTACATCTCCTTCAGAAAATCGAATGACGACATAGCCTAATCCTTCCAGTTTGCTTTGCCTCATTCGATCATAATCTCCTTTGTTAACATGCGAATTGCCATCTATTTCTATGATTAGTCCTATTTCCTGAGCGAAAAAATCAACGATAAAGTGCAAAATTGGTCTTTGGCGCTTAAACTTTACCCCTTGTTGATTCCTTGAGAGAACATGTTTCCAGATATACTTTTCTGCCCTGGAAATGGTTTCAGTTCGGAGTCCTCTGGCGAATTCCTTTAGATTCGGATTATAATAGTTGTTAGACATCAAATTAAGATCCGGAATTTGGTGTTGATTTGCAAAATCGTGACTTATCCTCCCCCTTTGTCCCCCTCCCGAGGGGGAAATACGACAGTCTTCGATTGAAAAGATTGGAACAGCTCGTATAAATTGATTTAGAATTTTCCAACTTTGTAAACGACACACTTCAATTTGTAAACAACATTTAAATAAATATAATCAACTAATTGTCAGGTGATTAAAAATATTCAAAAAAGCAGATTGAAGCACTCTTTACTTGATAAATCAGCCAGATGTGTATCTTTAGTTCGCTTATGAAAAGTTGGCTGGTTATTATTGGAATGTGGGTTAGCTGTTTGTCTGTAGTTGGACAATATCCAGCATATTTCAATTATACCATCGAGAATGGCGGACCTTCCAATGAGATTTACAGTATTCTGCAAGACAAACAAGGCTATATTTGGATTGGTTGCGACGCCGGATTGTATCGATACAATGGAGTCCGTTTTGAGCAATATACGAATCCGAAACTAACGGCCAGAGCGGTTACTGGTTTATGTCAGTCACCTAGTGGAACAATTTATGCCTACAATTTCAACGGACAGATCTTATTGGTCAAAAACAATAAGATTGATATTCTCAAAGACTGGGATAAAGATGTAAATCACCTTTCTACAGATACGAAGGGAAGTATCTGGATTTCATCGAGCAAAGGAGTTATTCAACTGAATGAGAAAACACTGAAATGGAAATCCATAGCCGATTTGAACGGTGATGGAAAAAAAGATCTTCAGGGTTTCAGCAATGGAATCATGGCTCAAAAAAACGGAACCCTTTATTACTTGTTTGAAGACAATCTAATTGAACGAAAGAATGGCAAATGCTACATTCATCCGATCAATCTTCAAAATCCCTTTTTCATTACAGAATCGGAAAAAAAACCATGGGTGTTCGGTCTTGTAAATGGTGATTGTTTTGTTCCCCGGGGGACGAAATACGTTCGAAAGGCCTTTCCAAAGTTAATCCGGCTTCTTGAAGGAAAAAAACTGACCTATGTGCAGGAAATAGGTGCGGATATCTGGATTAGTACGCACAGCGGAATCATTCGCTTCTCTAAAAACTCAGGAGCTGCTTCGCTGTATTATCCGAAGATTGCGTTTTCAGCTTGTATAAAGGACACGGAAGGATCTTATTGGTTTACAACCCTTCACGATGGAATTCTGCGCATGCCAAATTTGGATTACTTGAGTTGGAATGAGCGAACCGAAGCACTACCTCATGATCAAATTTCCCATGTGGTTCATGGAAAAGGAAGCATTTTCTTTGCAACAACGGATGGAGAATTGGGTGAAATTCGGGAAGCGGACGAACAATTGAAAGTGGTCAATCATCCCATACGCTCCGATATTGGTGCCATGTATTATGATTCAGTGGATAATTGTTTGTTTTTCAATAAAATGAATACAGCTTATCGCTACTGTAATGGAAATGTGGAGGTATTGAATCCGTTTACACGACCGGTGAAGGATTTTTTCCGCTTGAAAGACGCCTATTTACTGGCAACTTCTCAAGGAACATATGTGTATTCTTTGCCGAAGGATGGATTTAAAGAACAGCGCTGCGTGCTTCAAGATTGGTCCAGACAATTCATAGAATCTCCTTTTTGCAAGAGCATTTTTGTTGCAACAAACCACGGATTGAAGGAATTAACCAATCAATCCAATCAATGGAAACCAAAGCGCACTTTCTTGCTCAACAAGCAGATTACAGCAATCACAAAAGATTCAAAAAGCATCTTTGTACTCACATTTGAAGGGAAAATTTACCAGATAACAGGAAATGGAAACTGCAAATTGCTTACCAAATTGGAGGAAAATTACCATGCTGTTCAACTCAACTATCACCAAGGAAAACTGTTGATTGCTACCAATCTTGGGGTGATCGTTTTGAGGTTAAAAACAGGAGCGAAAACAATTGTTAACCGATATACCGGATTGAATTCAAATAACATCAGCGGATGCGTGATTGTCGCAAATAATTGTTGGCTATCAACAGGAAAAGGACTTCATAAATTACCCCTGTCTTCTATCCATAAAAATGATCAGGCGGGGAAAATCATTTTGAGAAATCTGTTAATCAATGGAAAGAAAGTTGGTAAAAAACCAATTTACGAACTAAATTATTCAGACGATTTAAAGCTTCAAACAGATGGGCTGAGTTACCGATCAAATGGAAATTTCAATTTTGCCTACCGATTTGTGGGTGATCGAACGGGATGGATTTTGGTTCCCGCTTCCGTGAAGGAATTAACGATTCCACGTTTGCCTCTGGGGAATGTAGAAATGGAAGTCAAGCTGATTGATCACGAAAACAGAAGTTCTAGTAATAGGCTTCGCATCAAATTAGTTGTCCAAGCCCCTATTTGGCAACGTTGGTGGGTTTATGTGTTGAGCGCAGGATTAATTATCGGAATGAGTTACTTGATTTTCAAAAGAAGAATCAAGCAATTGCGCACCAGACAGGAGATTAGATTGAAACAATTGCAATTGGAAAATGAATTGCGTTTGACGCAACAAAATGCCTTGAAAGCGCAAATGAATCCACACTTTTTGTTCAATGTGTTGAATTCAATCAAAGGATTTATTTACGAGAATGACAAAAAGAATGCAGCCAAGTATTTAGGAGACTTTTCCAGTTTGGTGAGAAAAGTACTAGAAATGAGTGCTTTACCAAGCGTTCCATTGTCGGATGAATTAGAAACCTTGACCTTGTATATCAACTTGGAATCCATGTTGTTGGAAGAGGATTTTACGTTTCAATTGGACGTGGATGATAGTTTAGATACGGGAGGAGTTCTCATCCCATCCTTATTGCTTCAACCCTATATTGAAAACGCTTTTAAACACGGATTACGCCATAAAAAAGGCTTCAAACGATTATTCATTCATGTATCGGAAGATCGGGAAAATCAGCTCTTAATTATTCAGATTCAAGACAATGGAATCGGAAGAACTGCTGCCGGGGAAATCAATAGAAGTCAGAATGCAGCACATGAATCATTTGCCACCAATGCCAATGAGAAACGGATCGAATTACTCAATTTTGAACGTGGAGGAGTTATTGGTGTGGAGATTGAAGACTTGATTTCAGAATTAGGCGCAGCAACAGGAACGAAAGTAACGATACGAATTCACATATAATGAAAGGGATATTAATAGATGATTCACCGCAAGCCCGTAAATTATTGCGCTTGATGTTGCAAGAATTGGCACCGAAACTTGAAATTGTTGCCGAATTGGAAGATGCACAAGCCGGTTTATCCAAAGTGAAGGAGTTGAAGCCGGATGTGGTTTTTTTGGACATTGAAATGCCTGGCAAGTCGGGATTGCAACTAGCAGAAGAATTGGTGCAGAATGGCTGTCAAAGCGCACTTATTTTTACCACGGCTTATAATGCTTATGCCATCAATGCTTTCCGACTATCTGCAGTGGATTACCTGTTGAAACCCATTCAGGAAGATCAATTACTGGAAGCCATTTCAAAGGTCAATGAGCGCTTAAAATTCCGCAATTCGGATGTGCAATTGCAGGCATTGAGTAAAAATCTGAAAGCAGAAAGACCAGATGTTTTATGTATTCCAATTCAAGGCGGTTACGAATACTTGTCTATCAAGGAAATTCTCTTTTTGGAAGCAGATGGCTCCTATGTGCGTATTGTTTG
Organism: Fluviicola taffensis DSM 16823; assembly: GCF_000194605.1. Taxonomy (NCBI): domain Bacteria; kingdom Pseudomonadati; phylum Bacteroidota; class Flavobacteriia; order Flavobacteriales; family Crocinitomicaceae; genus Fluviicola; species Fluviicola taffensis. The sequence continues at coordinate 2,015,545 of NC_015321.1, read as the reverse complement.
TACGAATGGGAAACACAAATTGGTTTCTAAAAACCTCAAGTATTTTGAAAATGCCATGCAGGGAGTTGCAAATTTTGTACGTGTACATCGTTCGTATAGCGTAAATATGGATGAAGTTGCTGCTTATGTTCGCTCGGATGGTGGAAATTTAGAGCTGCGTTCCGGGAAAGTAATTCCTGTTTCCAGAGAGCGGAAACCAGCGGTTTTAAAGTACCTCAATTTGGATTAATTGTTTCTTCGCAAAGTCGAATCTGTCGTTCGTAAACTACTGACCATCAAATTGTTTTATTAAGCAAATATTTGTGCAAAAAATAAAACAATGAAGAATCTAACATTATTTATAGCGGGCGTACTTTTCAGTGCAACGCTGTTCGCACAATCCAATTTAGAAAAAGTCTTTAAAGATGGGTACAACATTTCTGGAGTTTACCATCTTTCAAAAACAGTAACTATTTATGACCAGTCAGTTACTCAAGTGAATTTTGAATTTTTAGAGGGCTCCAACAAATTAAATGTGTACTACGACGCATCTTCATCGCCTTTTTATATCGAAACAAATTCCACATTCAAAAGATACTATCAAACATGCGGTGTCTTTTTTGAAAACGCAAGTAATCCATTTGGTGGAAGATTAATGCAGCTTGAAGAAGGAGTTTTTATCGCATTAGCTGGAGAATCCAATGCGTATGTGAGTAACGGAAATTGCGACAATTTTGTTTTTAAAGATCCGAATAATGAAATCGTTATTTTGGGAAAGAATAAAGATCGAGTTAAAGAAATTGCTGAAAACAGCGATTTGCTGAAAAAACTGACAGAAGAAAGTGCAATTCGCTATTGTCAAGCCTTGAAATGTGTGTTGGCCGGTAAATACCCTTTTCCAGATCCAGGTATGAAAGACGCAAAATTGAGCGCAGAGGCTTTGGTTGTAGTTCAAGCACATGCTACAACTGCCGGATGGACGCAAAAGATTGAATACTGTTACATTAAAAATAAAGAATGGACAATTATCACAGATAAAGCGACTGGAGCCATAAAAGGTAGAACAATACGCATGATTGCAGTAATGAAAAACGCAAATGGTGCGTGTCAATGGGAAGAGGTCGAAGTAAAACAAGATTACAACGGATCTGCTTATGGAAAAACCTATTATAGCGGAAACACGCAAGCGATTATAACTATTGATTGCGCCGAAGCTATGAAACACAAATAAAAGTCTCTTTTGGAATTCGATTTTATGTGGGCACGCGATTAATCGCGTGCCCTTTTTTACAGTTCTAATTTTTCATTTTGGTTGTTTACAAAGCCAACTAAGAAGCCTGCAAATTCTGTTTCACCCCATTAATTTCAAATAAGTAGGTTTGATTCAAAGACTTTTACACATGAAAAAAATTAGTTTCTTATTCTTGTTAGTGTTTACTACATTAATAACCCAAGCAGCCGAGCCGTATAATTACAATCAGAATTACAATTTCAACAAGTACATCAAAGAAGGAAAGTGGATTAGCTATGCAGATGATTATGATAAATATGAAGTGAATCTGACAAAAGAAAATACGGGAAAAACCGATTTTGAAGGAAATGAGATTTTCAAATGGCACTTCAAGTGTGATAAATATGAAGCTTATTTAGTGCCAGACAATGAGTTCTATCCCTTATTTTACCGACTATTAGTGAAGAGAGACGATAAAAAAGGATTTTACTCTCAAGATACTGATCGGTCTGGAATGCGTGACATTGGTTTTATTGTTTTGAATGAAAATCACATTGCTTGTGTTGTTATCAATGATGAAGCGGCTGCTTTAAAAGAAGAAAAAGTGAATCACAGTCGCATTGCTGTTACAGTAAGCAATTATAATAATTTATATCATCGCATGGAGCCTAAAACAACGGCTTCACTTTATTCATTCTATCGTGGTAAAGCTACTGGCTCACCCTATAGAGATTGGGCAGCTTTTATGTTAGCTGAAAATTTGCAAGAGTTTTACAGCACAGATTCGCATAAAGGAAAGCCCATGACCCAATGGAAAGGTATTCCAACCTACTATGAGAACTTACTCAAATACCAGGAGCGACAGTTGGAATTGGCGAAGACAAAAAAATTGGATGCTTTGCTTTCAGAATTTGCTGATGGAGAATACAAGCTGTACACTGAATCTTCTTCTTACGGCAAAATGGATTACGGTAAAATAAAGCTCACATTTGAAAAAACGAATGGAAAAGTAACCGGGTTTACCGTTCAGAATTGTTTTACAGATGGTTTGTTTTATGACAAGGAAAAATTCTTTGTAAAACACACTGTCGGAGCAAATGGCGAAGTGAATTTTGACGGTGGAAAATTTTACATCATTCCATTCGACGGTCGATTATTAATCTACTACACGATGGACGGCGGAATGTCATCCATCATGGCTGTTATTTCCCCCAATCAACAAGATCAATTTGCAGAATATATAAGTAAAGGTGATTTTTGGAGTGTCAATGAAACTGACCATACTTATTTCTGCAAAACAGAAATGGAAACGGAATACAATAAAAAGCTTGACAAATGGAAGTTTGGGACGTTCATACAAAAATACCAAAAGGCTTTTTTAGCAAAATAAAATCTTAAAACCAGTATCTGATATGGGGAAGCGATTATTCACTTCCCTATTTTTTACAGCCTTTTTTTGGCTCCCCGTCGTTTACAAATCCAAGTCTGCTGTGTACAAACGCATTCTAAATCAACGAAATACTTGATATAAATTCGAGTTTAAATCTTAAAATATCACATCATGAAACAAATTTTACTTTTCTCACTATTCGCAAGTACTTGTTCGTTTGCCCAAATTGGATCCTTCGACCCTACTTTTAATGACGACTCGTACTTCCAAATTCAAAATTGGAGTTCAATAGGAAGAATTATTCCTTTAACGAATGAAACGTGCTTGAATATTAGTAATTCAGGCTATGACGTTCCAATGACTCTTGGAAAAGAAAGTGCACTTATTAAGTTCCTAGCCAATAATCCATCAGGTTCTGCCTCAGCTCAAAGTCAGATTAATCCAAATTTACCTGATACACTTTCCGGTTTTAGAGATTTTACAAAAGATTCTGATGGAAGAATTGTTGTAGTTGGTTACAGGCATTTTGATGCACCTGCTTATGACAAGATTTTTGTTGGTCGTTACAATGCAGATGGGTCTATTGATAATACTTTTAACGGTAGTAGTTTTCTAGAAATTGATTATTCGTCATCATTCATGAGTGCGGATGTGTTTAAAGTCTTAGTGTTGAGTTCAGGGAAAATTCTTGCTGTCGGAAAACGTGCCAACAGCACAAATATTTTGGTAAGAATTAACGCCAATGGAACGTTAGATAACACCTACGGAACAAATGGAATTTACAATTGGAATTTCATGGGTGGTAGTTACTCTAAAATTCACGACGCCATCGAATTAAGTACTGGAAAAATTCTTGTTGCAGGTTCTGAAAATGATCCAACAAACAACAACATTCAAACTGCGTTTGTGGTTCGATTAAATGGGGATGGAACTATTGACAATACGTTTGGTGTAAGTGGGGTGAGTAGAGTTATTTTAGGTCAGTTTGGCAAGGCAAGCACTATTAATTCTATGGCTTTGACTTCCAACGGTAGCATTATTGTTGGTGGTTTGGGTTTTTGGACAGGTCAACAATCGTGGGATGTGAGTCGCGGAGCTCTTGCAAAGTTAGATGCAGATGGGGTTGTTGATGCCGCTTTTGGCACACAAGTTATCCCATCAGATTATTCAGGGATTAATAAAATTTTGGTTGGATCCAATGACGATATCATTGCTGGTGGTTACATTTCAACCGCTGGTATTCGATCCACTTTATTTGCGTTTATGAGTGATGAAGGAGTTTTTGACACCTCTTTTGATGCTGACGGAATGATCACGAATTCAAATACGCCAAATCCTCAAATTCTTGATTTTGCTTTTCAACCCGACGGGAAAATAATTTATGTGCAAAGTTTCTATACAAGTAATTTCGACAATGGAATGTATGTTGGTAGAATGTTGATGGGAACAGGAACAAATCATTTAGAGGAAACAAGCTTAAATCAGATGGCTGTTTACCCGAATCCATCGAATGGAACAACAACAATTTCTGTTACAAAACCAACACAAATTTCGGTAAAGACCATCAACGGAACTGAAATCTTGACTACCACGATTGAAAATCAAAAAATGATCGATCTATCTGAATTTGCTGCTGGAGTTTATTTCATTAACACGGCTGAAGGGCAAACAATCAAAGTTATCAAAGAGTAGTAATTGATTTAAACAGTCGGTAGACGATGCATTGTGCACCTACTGTTTATCAAATACCCAATCAAATAGTGACTTAAAGACACAAAATATGAAAACATTATTACTTAGTACACTTATACTCAGTAGTGCATCTTTTGCACAAATTGGATCACTAAACACCACATTTAGCTCCGATGGATTGACCTTTCAATTCGGAACAAAAAACATCAGTAGAGGTGCTGAAGTTTTGCTTCAAAACGATGGAAAAACAATTGTAGTTGGCGATTCGTATACTGCAGGAGAAAGCGGCGATATCCACGTTTATCGATACAATACTGATGGCACACTGGATACAGGTTTCGGCACCAATGGAGTTACTACAATTGCTTCTTCACCTGGGACTTTTCAAACAGCAAATTGCGCAACCCTAACGAGTGACAATAAAATTTTAATTGCAGGAAGGCGCAACAATGTAGCTCAAGTTATACGCTTGAGAACAGATGGTTTGGTGGACGGGACTTTTGACAATGATGGTATTCGCTTAACAGGATTTTCCATGCCTCATGAATTCAATGACATTGTTGCCCTTCCAGATGGTGAAATGCTCTGTTTGGGCGTTTTAAACAACAGTACCGGAAGTGATTTTATTGTTGCAAAGATTACCAGTACGGGTGCAGATGATGCTACTTTTGGCTCCAGTGTTCCGGGTTACGTGGGTGTTAGTTTTGGTAACACCAGCGTTGGAACAGCATTACATGTAAATGCAGATAATTCATTTTATGTTGCAGGATATACAGTCGATGTAGCTCTAAGTGCAGACATTGCTATTGCACAGATCAGTGCGAACGGTCAATCGCTAGTGAGCAGTTTTGGGATCAACGGCAAAAAGACATTTAGTGTGAATGCGGTTGGGGATAATATGGTGTTTGCTATGCAAGTCTTACCAAATGGCAATATCCTTTTAGGAGGAGTTGCAAATTCGAAATCCTTGCTTTGTTCATTAGATCCTCTTGGGGCTTTGAATACAGATTTTAATACCACAGGTTATTCGCTAGGAAACACGGGTTCTTTTATTCACGATATAAAAATCCTTCATGCGAATAAAATTGCTGCAGTAGGCACAAAACTGAGTCTTTACGATGTATTCCTGTTCGACACTTTAGGAGTTGTTGACCCCTCTTTTGTGAGAGAAACGATGCCAAATGGAGTAGATGATACCGGTGAATTCTTATCTGTTACAACCGATGGTAGTCAACATCTTTATGCTGCTGGAAAGACTCAAATCAGTGAAAATATTACCCAAATAACTTTAGCTAAATACAATTTGGTTGCTAGTACCACTGGTATATCCGAAAACAGTGATCAGCAATTGGCTATTTACCCAAATCCAGCATTGAATTCATTGACCATTTCTGTTGTTCAACCAACACAAATTACAATTTGTAAAGTGAATGGAATAGAAATACTGAAAACAATTATCGATAAACAACAAACAATTGATATTTCTGACTTCGCAGCGGGAGTTTATTTTATTCACTCTGCTGAAGGACAAACAATCAAACTTATAAAAGAGTAAAGTTGTTTTTTCATAGGGGAGATGTGGAGATGCAATTAATTGTTTCTCCACATTCCATTTTCCTACAAATAAAATACTCAATCCCTCCCAAACTTAAAATACCTGGAAAGCGGATGTTTTTTCTTTTTCATGAAAAGTGACGCCATTTCCATTCCAATGACTGAAAATGTAATTCCATTCCCTCCAAAACCCAGTACGAAGTACGCGTTCTTAAATTTGGAGTGTTCACCAATATAGGGCAATCCGTCCTTCGTTTCACCGAAAGTTCCTGCCCAAACAAAATCTGTCACGAACTCAAAATTAGGGTTTAGTTTTTTCAGCTTATTTAAAATCTCCTGCTCCTTTGCATTCAAGAGTTTGTCGCGTTTTTGTGCATCCTGAAAATCTTCATCACCGCCTCCAATGAGAAATCGGTGGTCATCTGTCGTGCGAAAATACAGATAGGGTGAATCGGTATCCCAGAACAAGGTTTCTTCGATTGACTTGAATGCTGCTGGATCTATTTCACTGACCAACGCATAAGTGCTTTTTAACGACACAACCTTTTCCGGGATCATTCCAGCACTTTCATATCCGGTACAGTAAATTGTTTTCTTAGCTCGAATCCGGGATCCATTTTCAGTAGTCACGATATTGAACCCTCTTTCGTACTGTACGGATTTTAATTCGGTTTTATCATAGATGCGCAATCCGCGTTTTTGATTGTATTCTAGCAATTCATGCCCAAACCTGAAAGCATCCATGCTTGCTCCAAGTTCTGAAAGGATTCCGCCGCAGGAGTTTTGAAATCCAAATTGATACTGAACTTCTGCAGCATTTAACCAATTAACGCCAAAACCATATTTTTTGCGCGTTTCATATTCCAATTTTAAACGCGTTAAATCGTCTTTGTTCGTGGTGTAATACAACGATGTCTTGCGCTGGAATCCTGCCTGTGAACCCAATTTTTTTGCTAATTTTTCAAGTTCAAGAATGGATGCTGCACAAGCCTGGTAACTTTTCACCGCGCCATTCTCCCCTATTTTTTCAATTAATTCAGACAATGGAACATCAATTTCGTACTGAAGCATGGAAGTTGTTGCCGATGTACTACCATTACAGACCTCACGCTTATCAATCAAAATAGTATCGAATCCGTCTTCAATCATTTGATGAGCTATCAGACTTCCGGTTATTCCTCCCCCAACAATTAATACGTCACAGGATTCATCCGAATGTAATGATGAATACGAGTTAATCAATCCATTTTTTATTAGCCAAAATGGCTCATTCGACTTTAAATCCATAAACAATCGTTGAAATTCTTTAAGGAAGTTATGTCTTTTATTTTAAGGAAAATACGATTACTTCATTTTAACGAAATTTGTGGCTAGTACTTGAAATCCAATGGCAATTATTTGTAAATTCCTGTTCACACTTCACCTAAAAGGGTGATTTACTAACATAAAACGGATAGTATGAAACTGAACATTGGAATTAGCGAAAAAGATTTAAAAGGCATTCACAAATTGTTGAACGCCATATTGGCAGACGGGAATATTTTTTACATCAAGCTTCGGAAATTCCACTGGAATTTATCCGGCGATAACTTCATGGAGCTGCACCAGCTTTTTGAGGCACAGTATAACGATGTTGCATTGGCTATAGACGAAGTTGCGGAGCGCATCAGTACCTTGGGCGGTGTGGCTATCGGAACCACTTCCGAGTTTGCAGCTACTTCCGGTTTGAAAGAAACTCCCGGCAAAGTTCCGGATATCCAGGGAATGCTGAAAGAACTGGTAGGCGACCACGAAACTATTGTGCGTGCTTTGCGCAAGGGAATCGAAGATGCAGAAGAGAAATTCAAAGATGCGGGAACGGCTGATTTCTTAAACGGATTGATGCAGAACCATGAAAAGATGGCGTGGAAGCTCCGCAAATATTTTAAGGATTAATAAGTGTGGGGAGATCTCGGCTTCGCCAAGACTCCCTACTTTGTTTCCCGCAAATGCGCAAATTAATAGGCGAGCCTACCGGTCTCGCTGTTAAAGGCTTAAGAATTATCTTTCTGATAAAATAACTCTTTTATACTCAAGTTTGGATTTTCTGAAATTCACTAATACTCCAACTTCCATCCCAGAAACAGCCAGATAATTAATGGTCTGTTCAAAATGCTCTTTGCAGAACTCAGAGACCGCCTTCACTTCCAGAATGATGGAATCAAAAACAACAAAGTCGGCATAGAACTGATGGGGTAGAATAGTGTCTTTGTATTTTACCCGATATTGAACTTCCCGGGCAAAAGGAATTCCATGCTTTTTGAATTCATATTCCAAAGCATCTTTGTAAACAATTTCAGAAAATCCGGCTCCAAGTTCAGAATGAACTTCCATGCAAGATCCGATGATTTCATAGCATTCTTCTTTCAATAAGTAGTGTTCCATTCTATTTAAGTTAATGAAAAAGACCATTTCTTACAATAGGAACCAATTATCTTGTTCAAGAGAATGAGGTCGACCGGTAGGCGACCTCAAAATTTGCGCATTTGCGGGAAAAGAAAAGGCCGCAATCCGCTTTAGCGGATGCGACCTTCCAGTATTATTTGTAGAACAGTTTAAACCACCATATTCACAATCTTCCCGGGAACTACGATCACCTTCTTCGGAGCTTTCCCTTCCAACCATTTTTCTGCTTCTGGCATGGCCAAAACGGCTTCTTCTACTTCTTTTGCAGTGAAAGTTGTCGGTAATTCAGCGTTAAATCGCATTTTTCCATTGAAAGATACGGGATAAACCGTATTTGCTTCTACCAGCATCTCTGGATCGAATGTGGGGAAATGAGCCGTAGAAACTGTTCCTTTTTCATAACCGATAGCTTCCCACAATTCTTCTGCAGTGTGCGGAGCGTAAGGCGCTAAAAGAACAACCAACTGCTCCAATACTTCTTTCGAATGACATTTTTGTTCTGTCAATTCGTTTACACAAATCATTAAGGTGGAAACATTTGTATTGAATGAGTAACGTTCCAAATCATCTTCTACTTTCTTGATCGTTTTATGTAAAGTCTTCAAAGAAGCTTTGTCTACAGAACCTTCTGTTACAATCAATTTTCCATCCTCAAAAAATAAACGCCACAGTTTGCGCAAGAAGTTGTGCACTCCCGAAATTCCTTTTGTGTCCCACGGCTTCGTTTGCTCCAACGGACCTAGGAACATTTCATACATGCGCAATGTATCTGCTCCGAATTTCTCTACCAATTCATCCGGCGTTTGCACATTGAATTTGGATTTGGACATTTTTTCGACTTCGGATTCACAAATGAATGTTCCGTCATCCTCTAAAATGAATTCTGCATTTGTAAAATCAGGGCGCCATGCTTTAAATGCCTCAGTATCTAATTTATCATTATCAACAAGCGAGATATCAACATGAACTGGTATCTTTTGAAACTCAGAAACCTTATCCATTTCTATACCAACTGACTTTGTTATATGAGAATTCATTTCTTGAAATACATCAAATTGATCCTCGGATTTATTTAATTTATTAATCCACCCACTAGAAATGAAAATAGGATGTTTCAAATCAATTTCTTTGAAATCTATTCTGTAAGCCAAACTGCTTCTCCCCAAAATCATCCCTTGATTAATCATTTTCTTAAATGGCTCATCAAAACCAATGAATCCTTTATCAAACAAGAATTTGCACCAGAAACGCGAGTACAATAAGTGACCCGTTGCATGCTCCGAACCTCCAATGTATAAATCCACCTGATTCCAGTAATCCGCTTTTTCTTTCGAAACAAATTCGTGCGTATTGTGTGGATCCATGTAACGCAAGAAGTAGAATGAACTTCCTGCCCAACCTGGCATGGTGTTGTATTCCATGCGGTCGCCTTCTGAGTATTTCCACGCACTTTTTTCTGCACGAGCCAATGGTGGTTCGCCGTCTTCTGTTGGCAAATATTTATCTACTTCCGGTAGTTCAATTGGCAAATTTGCATCGTCAACCAAATACGGAATGTCGTTTTTATAATAAACCGGGAAAGGCTCTCCCCAATAACGTTGACGGGAGAAAATCGCATCACGTAAACGGTAATTTGTTTTTCCTTTTCCTAAATCTTGCTCTTCAATTTTTGCAATCGCAACCGCCATCGCTTTTTTGATTGGCAATCCGCTCAGGAAATCAGAATCTGCAATCGTTCCTTCTTTCTCAGCATAAGCTCCTTCAGAAATATCGACGTTCTCAAAAATGTTCTTGATCGGAATGTTGAAATGCTTCGCGAAATCCCAATCCCGTTGGTCGCCGCAAGGAACCGCCATTACAGCTCCTGTTCCGTAGGAAGCCAACACATAATCTCCGATCCAAACCGGAATTTTCTCTCCCGAGAACGGATGAATCGCATAAGCTCCAGTAAACTGACCCGTAATATTTTTTACATCCGCTTGTCTATCGCGCTCCGATTTCAATGAAGCAGCGGTTTTGTAAGCTTCAATAGCTTCTTTGTATTCAGCAGTTGTGATCTCATCCACTAATGGATGTTCCGGCGCCAAAACCATGAAAGAAACCCCGAAAATCGTATCAGGACGGGTAGTAAAGACTTCAATCTCTCTGAATTCATCATTCTGAATTCTGAATTTGACTGAAGCTCCTACTGATTTCCCGATCCAGTTGCGCTGCATATCTTTGATTGCATCTGTCCAGTCAACGGTATCCAAACCTGTCAATAAACGTTCTGCATAAGCTTTGATTCGCATTGACCATTGACGCATCAATTTTTGCTCCACAGGATGTCCGCCGCGCTCGGAAAGCCCGTTGATGACTTCGTCATTTGCCAAAACAGTTCCCAAAGCCGGACACCAGTTTACCCATGAATCAGCCAGGTAAGCCAAGCGGTATTCCATCAAAATATCCGATTGCTCTTTCTCCGAGTAATTTTTCCATTCTTCGGCTGTAAACGTGTTAGTAAAATCGCTAACAGCTTTCACGTCTGAATTTCCATTTTTCTCGAATTCAGCAATCAATAAATCAATTGATTCGGCTTTATCCGTAGTTACATTATACCAGGAATTGAAAATTTGCTTAAATATCCACTGTGTCCACTTGTAATATTCGGGTGAAGAAGTGCGAACTTCTCTGTCCCAATCAAATGAAAAACCGATTTTATCCAATTGATCGCGGTAACGAGCAATGTTTTGTTCGGTTGTAATTGCAGGATGTTGTCCTGTCTGTATTGCATATTGCTCTGCAGGAAGTCCGAATGAATCATACCCCATTGGATGCAAGACATTGTATCCTCTTAAGCGTTTGTAGCGTGCATAGATATCAGATGCAATGTAACCGAGTGGGTGACCAACGTGCAAACCAGCTCCAGACGGATATGGGAACATATCCAACACGTAGTATTTGGGTTTAACAGAGTTGTCTTCAGCAGCAAACGTTTTGTGATCTGCCCAATATTTGCGCCATTTGCGCTCGATTTCATTAAAATTATATTCCATGCTTTTAACTTCGCTAAAAAGAGGCACAAAGATACCAAAATAGACCTATTTATAGCCAATGACACATTTTTATCCGCAGGTGATAAGAAATCGGTGTAACTAAACTAATTTTTGATGTTATTTAGATTATAAATAAAAACAAAGCTTATGACTCTCCGTATTTCCATCGCGATTTTCGCTCTTAGCTTCCTTTTTGGAACTTCAGGTTCTGCAAATGCTGCTGAACAACTTTCTAATCAAAGCAAATCTGTTTTAGAAATGAAAGCCTCTACAAACACAAAAAAAGAGTTCAAACCTAAAAAACGCAAAAAATCAAAAGTGAGAAAACACCGAGGCTGCGAAGCTTATGGAGGATAAAAACAATTTTATGAGTGAAGTAGTTTTAGCAAGATTTGATTCTTTTTTGTGAGTCTATTCACAGAAGAGAATTTGATTCTATGTGAAAAAAGCTATTTTTAGTCCATGTTTCGATATTTTCTCTCCTTTTCGTTGCTTCTCCTTTGCTTTGTTTATTCAAATAATGCAGTAGCGGACAATTGGGATGAAGCAACTTATCGAAACGCTTATCTAAGAGAAAAAGACAATACCAAAAAATTCTGGCGACAAGTTGCGCTTGGTAAGTATTACCAAATGAACAATGTCCAAAAGGCAGATTCAATTCGCTATGCAATCATCGAAGCAAGTAGAATAGAATCGGATTCTGCGAAACTTCAAGCATTGATTTACGATTTGCGCATAGAAGCACTTCAAGGAAATAAGTCTGCTTATTACGCGAAAATTCTTCAATTGCAACCTTATTTGTCGCGAACAAATTCGAAGTTAAATCAGGTAAATATTTTCCATTTATTGGGTGAATATCACACCGCTTACCGTGAATTCGAACAAGCAACCGTTTATTTGGATGAAGCTTTACGTTTTTCAAAACAAGTTCGCAACTATGCTTTGATTGGCGAAACAAATCGATTATTGGCAAAGTTAAGCATGGAGCAAAACAAACGAGATGCCTCTTTGGATTATGCTGAAACATCGATTCAATATGCCCGTCGCTCTTCCGACAAGCCTCTAATGGCTAAGTGCATGAATATGCAGGCTTTGATTTATAGCTTTTTTGGACAAGTTGAGTTATCTGTTTCTAAAAATTTCATCGCCTTACAATTGGCAAAAGACGCGGGAGACTTGCCACAAGTGGCTCAATATCAACGAGAAATTGGAGAATCTCAGTATCAGATTTTCAATTACGACAATGCGAATGTGTTTTTCATTCAATCGCGTGAAACAGCTTGGAGAATCCGAGATAAACGATTAGTTGGATTAGCAAACATTGACATGGGTTTGGTGAAATTAGCCAAAAAGGAGTACGATGAAGCAATCAAAGAACTGAAAAGCGCTGTGTTGATTTTGCATTCATTCAACGATCAAGACGGATTAGGTTTAGCACATAAATTTTTAGGTAATAGTTATAATGAGCAAAGAAAATACGATGAAGCATTGCGGTATTACAACATGGCATTGGTTTATTTTGAGTCCGCTGCAAATCGATCAGAAATTGCGAGTGTCTATCATTTAGTAGGAACTGTTTTTGCCGAACAGGGGAAGTATAAAAATGCACTAAACTACTTGAATCGTTCCATCGAAATTCGCACAAATTATGGGTATAATGGAGGTGTTTATCCCTCCTACAAGGAAATTGCAGATGTGTACAAGAAAACTGGCGATATGAAATTAGCATACCGCTATTTAAACATGTATTCAGATTTTACGGATAGCGCCCGAATTGTTGAAGTAAGTGCGAAAATTGCTGAATTATCTGAGTTGTATCGTTCGGAGCAGCGGGAGCGATTAATTGCTACTCAAGCCGATTCTATCGAGTTACAGCGAAAACAAAAAGAGAATACCGAGTTGAAAAACATCTTCCAAACCTACATTATTATTGGATTTTTAGTGGTTTTAGCATTGGCATCTTTTATCCTGTATTACCGATTGAAACAACGAAATATCCGTCAATTGCAACAAGAAGCAGAAATGAATCAAACATTGTTACGTTCACAAATGAATCCGCATTTTGTGTTCAATGCCATGTCGGTAATTCAAAGCTATATTTACGAGAATGACACTAAGAATTCGACCAAATTCCTCATTAATTTCTCCAAGTTGATGCGTTTGATTCTCGAAAATTCCTCCAAAGAATTTATCTCATTAGCCACAGAGATCGACATCTTGAATAAGTATTTGGAAACACAAAAATTGCGCTTCGGAGATCGCTTCACCTACGAAGTGAGCGTGAATGATCAACTATTGGACGAGGAAGCAATTATTCCTCCCATGATTACGCAACCATTTATCGAAAACGCTATCGAGCATGGTCAATTACACACCATTGAGGGTGGATTTATCCATGTGCGGTTTACAAAAGATGAAGAAATGCTTCATGTGATGATTGAAGACAATGGAATTGGACGAAAAGGCTCCAAAAACAATAAGAAAAGTGCCGAACATAAAAGCATGGCGATGAAAATCACCCAAGATAGAATCAATAATCTGAGCTATAAATACAAGATTCTGGGCCGTATGGAAATGGAAGATTACGATAAAGAAGAGGAAACAGGAACTTTGGTTAACATCTATTTGCCTTACAGAACCGAAGGAGGGAACGGATAAGAAAGTTCAATAGTTGAAACGTTCAAAAGAGTTCAAGAGACTTACGTATTCATAACGAGTTATTAATTAAGAGTTCATTTGAACCATTTGAACCATTTGAACCATTTGAACCATTTTTCCCATTAAATATTTATCTTTCCAAAAATTACTTCAACGAGAACATGAAAAAAGTATTAATCATTGATGATGAGCAACGAACACGCGAATTGATTGCTAAAATGATCGAATCATTTGAATTTGATATTCAAACCTTTCCAGTAGGTGAAAACGTACAATCAGGTTTGGCTGCTATTCAAGAAATTAAACCTGATTTGGTGTTTTTAGATATTCAAATGCCAGATGGAACGGGATTTGATTTATTGAAAGCCGTTCCCGAGAAAGATTTTGAAGTGATTTTCATTACAGCTCATGAAGAATTTGCAATCAAAGCGATTAAATTCTCAGCCCTTGATTATATTTTAAAACCCGTTGATCCAGAAGAATTAAAAGGTGCTTTAGAACGTGCTTTGGAATCCATGAAGGACAATGAAACCAAACAAGAGCCTCAATTTGAAGCACTTCAACAGAATATTCAACCTAGTCAAAAACGAAGATTGGTGTTGAAAACCCAAGAAAGTGTTCACGTTGTAGATTTAGACCACATTATTCGGTGTGAAGCAGATCGAAATTATACCTCATTCTTTTTAACGGAAGGCAAGAAAATTTTGGTTTCAAGAACTTTGAAAGACTATGAAACCTTGTTGACAGGTCACAATTTTTTACGCGTTCAACAATCCCATTTAATCAACTTGAATTTTGTGGATAGATATGACAAAGGAAATGGTGGGGCTGTAGTGATGAAGGATGGTTCTGAGGTTCCGTTGTCACCCGCAAAGCGAGATATCTTTTTCCAAATTTTGGATAAACTTTAATGCTCAGTTAACTTGTTTCTGCAAAATATTCATTCAAATGCAGTATTTATTCATTAGTTGAACTCTGTTTAAGATAGCTAGCTATCTTAGGAGAGGAAATAAGGAGAATGGAATCAGGTTGTTTTCTATGTTAGGTTAAGTTGAAACGGAAATCACTGCATGGAGAGGCAGTTTTTTCATTTCTAGTTTTATTGAAGAGTATACAGTTCTATCACCGTCAAAGACTTACCAAATAAAAAACTTAGAAACAACCTGATTTTCATTTAAAATTGATTGTTCACACGCAACATACAAACTAAAACACTACTAAACAGTTTTAAAGACTCATGATTCATGGGTCTTTTTTGTTTAAAAAGTATTAAACATTTTATCGTTTAAATGTTTTTTTATAAGTTTAGTCGAAAACTCCCTTTTCAATTCATCAATTCATTTAATTTTGCTAAAAATATGGAAATGGACATTAGTAATTTTGTTCAAATTGAAAAAGAAGATGTTGCAAGCCTTCATTTTCCAAAAGAAGAAGTTTTGGAAGATGTAGATTTGATTACCATTCGCAAAGCAGATGTTAATCGCGCAATTTCTCTTGGAAATTTGGAACATTATAAAGTAAAGATTTACTTTGCAGACGATAAAGGAGAGAAAGTTGTAAATACAACTATTTGGGCAGTGACAGATGTAGCAATCGTATTGAAACAACTTGTATTGATTCCAATTAATCGTATCATCAAATTAGAAATATAATAGGCATGTCGAAAAAAAAGTCAATCATTAGCTATGATAAGCTGAATATCGATCAGAAGAAACAATTATTAATTGCTTTTCCAGATGGTTTTTCTGGAAATACAAGCAAAATGACAAATCCAATTACAGGAGAAATTTTTGATTCTTTGTTATGGGAAACGGAAGAGATTGTTTATTTGGTTAAACTTCCGAAAACAACTGTTAAATCACCTTCCGTAGACGATGATGAAGAAGACTTCGAAGAAGATTTCGACGCCGTTGACGCGAAAGGGGATGATGATGAATCTACTGATGACGACGAAGACGATTCTTACGATGATGCTCCTGAGGAAGAAGCAGCAGAAGACGATGAAGATTAATAGATATTAAAAAAATAAATCGCCCCAACAATCCAATAACATGGAGTTGGGGCGTTTTAATAGTATGAAAGAAGAAAAGCAAACAGCGCCAAATCAGCCGATTGATGAAAAAGCACTCAAGCGAAAAAAGTGGCTAAAGCGCGTTGGTGTAGCTGGTTTTTTGTTTTTTCTAATTAAAGGATTAGTTTGGATAGCTATTGCACTATTTGCTTGGAAAGGTTGTAGCTAGTGTTTACCTTTTTCAACATTAGACATTAGTTGAAAACGCAGTCTATGTTTCATCGTTTGGCTTTACATCTACCATTCCTCCTACTATCTTACTTTACATATTCTCAGGAAACTCAATCTGTTTACTTCAAAACAGGTAGCCATAAGATTTCCACCTATTCCAATAAAACGCTCGAAAAAATATTCACTAATCTGGATTGCACAGAACTCATTGAAATAAAATTCATTGGTTATTCAGACAGTATTGGGAACATTGATTCCAATCAAAAGCTTTCTGAAAAAAGGGCTAGAGCAGTAGCAAAATCAGTTAAAGGATATTTGAGTTCCACTATTTCGATCGTCACAGAATCGAAAGGAGAATTACCTCGAAAAGTAGATAGTTTGAGCAGACGTGTGGATGTCGTTTTCTATTACCGGACGGAAAATTCGGAGGATAATCAAAATCAGGACACACTGATTATCCAACAAAACGATCCCAGATGCTTTTTTGTTGATGAAAACATCGAATCTTACAGTAATATCACTGTAAAACTAAATAAGAAAAAGAAAGTAGTTTACCTACAAGTTCTCGACGAAAAAGAATTCTCCTCCCGAAAATATTATTACCTTAAAAATCCGTCAAAGACGAATGCGGTTGCGCAGCGAGTAAACTTCAAACTCGAGACAACAGGAATGTTATGGTGGCGCGAAAAAAGATTAACAGCCACGATTCCTAAAGAGAGTTACGAGAAATACGGATTATTTTATCTAGAAAAACCACCCTGTGAAGGCTGTAAAGAACAATTGTTTAAAAAAGACACCAATATTTTTACCGGAAAAGCAATAAAGGATGATCATTTTCTCATGAGTGTCACACAACTCAAAACAAAATTCTTTCGTCCGAATATTTTAAAGATTCGTGTGCCGAAAGAATATATCCATGAAAATGAATCTTATTACGCGGTCAAAAATTACGGTTATACCGAAAAAACAGAGACGTTAAAATGGGAAGAAAAACGTGGAAAGCGAAAAGAAAATTACCTCTTTGCAAAAATCAATATTAAAAAGGTAGAACGTGTCTCTATCGCAAGACCACAAAGGTTTTCATTTTGTCCAGGAAGAGGCAATGGCGGACTCGGTGGAAACTATAGTGGATTTGGTTGCGGCGGCCTTGGAATTGACGGAAGCTTTCCTGTAACTGTTTATTTTTCGCCAACTATTAATGCTTTTTATCACAACGATACCATTACAGCCTTTCTTTTGGTTGGATTAGACTTTGAATTGAAACAGCACCAACTTTCGTTGAATGTGGGGCTTAACCACCGACTTGGTTTATACTATTCGGCTTATTATCGTTTTGAGATTTTCAGCTTTGAAATGATGCGAAACCGTTTATTAGATCCTTGGCAAATGGCAAAAAAAACACGGTTTTCAACACGTGTTGGCATTTACGCCGGACCAGAATTCAAATCCAGTTACAACAAACGCTACAAGTCTTTTTCCGAATTGAATTTACATGCTGGATTTTCAGTGGATTGGGATAACGGTCTGGGCTATTACGTTCATGGAGGAGTTGCCAGAGATTTGTCAAATCGAATAAATACTGGATTTTATCCATTTATTCAGGCCGGTATTCGGTTTAGATTCCAATTTTAAAACCCGAAAAGGTTGTGAAAGGATCTGAATATCAAATTTTGATGATTATTTCTCGTTTCCAAGTTTCTTGATGAATTGGTTTTCCACCAGTGATTTCATTTGTGTGATTGCAATTTTGTTTAGCTGGATTAACCGTTCATTTTGTGGTATAACTTGAGCAATGAGCATGGCATTGATGCTTTCTAAATTAGATAACACCACCAATTGTTGGATGGTTGCACAATGCCGGATATTTCCTTTGTCATTCGGATTTGTATCACGCCATTGCTTGGCTGTCATTCCGAAAAGAGCCATATTCAACACATCTGCCTCATTCGCATATACCAGTGACGTTTGATTCTTGCTCAATTCCTGTGGAATGAGGTTTTCCTTAATGGCATCTGTGTGAATCTTGTAGTTCACTTTTGCCAATGTTCGTTGAAAGTTCCATTCAATCTGAAGGCGACTGCTTTCTTCTTCTTTTAAACGCTGAAACTCCTTGATGATATACAGCTTAAACTCAATTGAAATCCAAGATGCGAATTCAAAAGCGATATCCTTGTGTGCAAAGGTTCCACCATAACGACCCGATTTTGAAACAATACCAATAGACCTGTGGTCTCAATCCATCGTTTTGGTGTAAGAACAAAACTATTTAATCCAGCTTGTTTTTTAAACCCCTCGAATTCGAGGGGTTTAAAATTTAGATTGTACATTTGCTCCCAAAACCCAAGTAATTCAATGGTATTGCGATTCCGCATCCAGTTTTGAACGATTATGTCAGTATTGGTAGAATCTTTGTACCGTGCAATATCCGTTAAGGAAATATAATCTTCAGAATTACCTCTATAAATCGCAATTGGTGTTCCTTGAACTTCTATTTTTTGATTTTTCGCAATTTTAGTGTGAATGTATTTCGGTTAGTTACTTTACCAATTCGGTAAAATAGAAACTTCCCTTTCGAATTCTAAAAGGAATAGAATCTTATACAAAAGAAGAAAAAGAACAAACTAAAGCAAACAAAAAAGACGCTAAACCAAATCAGTCTAGCGTCTTTAATATTTTATATATCTTCTTAATCATTCAATTTCAACACCGCCATAAATGCTTCTTGTGGGATTTCTACTTTGCCCACTTGACGCATGCGTTTCTTTCCTTCTTTTTGTTTTTCCAATAACTTGCGCTTACGGGAAATATCTCCACCATAACATTTAGCTGTAACGTCTTTACGTAAAGCTTTGATTGTTTCACGAGCAATTATTTTTGCACCGATTGCTGCTTGAATTGGAATTTCGAATTGCTGTCTTGGTATCAATTCTTTCAATTTCACGCAAATTCTTTTTCCTAAATCATACGCATTACTACGGTGAACCAATGCAGAAAGCGCATCCAATTGTTCGGCATTCAATAAGATATCCATGCGAATCAAATCCGAAGTTTTGTATCCAATTGGGTGATAATCGAATGATGCATATCCACGAGAAACAGATTTCAATCGATCGTAAAAATCAAATACAATCTCTGCCAAAGGCATTTCGAAGGATAATTCTACACGATCTTGGGTCAAATACACCTGATTTTTCAATTCACCGCGTTTCTCAATACACAACGACATAATTTGTCCGATGTATTCCGATTTCGTGATAACCTGAGCTTTAATATATGGTTCTTCGATATGATCCAAACTGGATGGATCCGGTAATTCAGATGGATTGTTCACCAACAATTTCACTTCCGGATTGCGCGTTGTGTAACAGTAGTAAGATACGTTTGGTACCGTTGTAATTACGGTCATGTTGAACTCGCGCTCCAACCGTTCCTGAATGATTTCCATGTGTAGCATTCCCAAGAATCCACAACGGAACCCAAAACCAAGTGCAGCCGAAGATTCTGGTTCAAATACCAACGAGGAATCATTCAATTGCAATTTCTCCATGGAGTAACGCAATTCTTCGTATTCATCGGTTTCTACTGGATAAATACCAGCAAATACCATTGGTTTTACATCTTCAAACCCTTTAATTGGAACCTCACAAGGATCTGCCGTAAGCGTAATGGTATCCCCCACTTTTACTTCTTTGGCAGTTTTGATTCCTGAAATAATATATCCTACATCACCCGCACGAACTTCTTTCTTTGGACTTAAATCCATTTTCAGAATCCCTACCTCATCTGCATTGTAATCTTTTCCTGTATTCAAGAAACGAACTCTATCGCCTTTCTTGATAACTCCGTTTTTAACACGGTAATACGCAATAATTCCTCGAAACGGATTGAATACCGAGTCAAAAATCATGGCTTGTAATTGTCCTTCCTCATCACCTTTCGGAGCAGGAATCCGCTCAATAATAGCTCTTAAAATATCATCAACACCCAAACCTGTTTTCCCTGAAGCCGGAATAACATCATTTGGATCGCAACCAATTAACTCCACGATTTGGTCCGTTACCTCTTCCGGATTTGCACTTGGCAAGTCCATCTTGTTTAAGATTGGAATAATTTCCAAATCGTGCTCCAATGCTAAATACAAATTAGAGATCGTTTGGGCTTCAATTCCTTGCGTAGCATCTACAATCAGTAAAGCGCCTTCACAAGCCGCAATCGAACGAGAAACTTCATACGAGAAATCTACGTGTCCAGGAGTGTCGATTAAGTTCAAAACATACTCTTGCCCTTCAAATTTGTAATTCATTTGAATAGCATGCGATTTAATCGTAATACCGCGCTCACGTTCCAAATCCATATTATCCAAAGCTTGCGCTTGCATATCACGGTCAGAAATAGTTCCAGTTGTTTGCAACAAACGATCAGCTAAAGTACTCTTACCGTGGTCGATATGTGCGATAATACAAAAATTTCGGATATGCTTCATGGCGCAAAGATAATGCTTTTTTCTTCAGATTTTGAGGAAGGAGAACGAGTGTAGGATTCTTGTTTTAAGTTCTATGTGGCGATTACCGAATTTCATTCAAAATACCTTTCGGAACAATTTGCTGGCCATCCGGAAAAAGGATATAAAAATAGAGCTTATCGTCTCTGTTGAAGATTAGCAGTTCCGTATTTATTGCTGTTCTAAAGAATGTTTCATCTTGCATATAAAGACCCTCATTGACATACTCATCCTTTTTTCCAATCGATAAATCGTAAATGTTCCCATGAATCAGTAATGAATCTTTTGTGTGTTTCAATACTTCAATATTCTTCCCGTCAATGATGAGATTCTTATTTGGACCATGTGACCGATCAATATCAACCTTATAAATGAATTGATAAGATTCATTAAGATCATATGTAACTAAACCATCATTTTGATTCTTAGCATGAACCACCTTAAAATTATTTTTTAAATTAGTAGTATTATCACTTAACTTTCTAATTATAAAATTGTAGTTCTTCTTATATCTGTATAAAGAGAAATAGTGCAATTTTTTATACTGACCACTATATTGTATTGCGAGCTGAGATTTGGTGTTCTCAGTAAAATAACTTGAATCTTCAAAACTCATCTTGAGCGTTTTATCTACATAGGAGAAATCATTATTACTCTTTTCAGTATAAACTATAAATACATACAAAAAAGAGCCAATGTAATATAAAGAAACAGCAGAAAGCAGGACGATCAATATTAATCTACGTTTCTTCATAATTCATTATTTTTCAATGCGATATGCTAGTAAAAAAAGGCTTAAATTTACCATAAATTAAACCTGCTTTAACATCTAAGCCAGCACCTCCATAGAATCCTCCAAAAAGCGAAATTTTTGGTCCAATAAATATACTCTTTTCATTCGTTGTCAAATTATGGTTATAATTTATGTTACCAAAAACAAGAAAATTAATATTTATATCAACTGCTTCTGAGGGTGAATCTGTGCCGCGCCCCTGTTTAACATAAGAGAAATCAAAACCTGAACCAAAAAGCTGTGGCAATCCTAGACCAACACCCGTTGAAACATCACTATTTTGCGAATTAACTTGGCTAAACCCATCTTCAGTATTAGCCTTAACACCAACTTCCATTGTTTTATTTACATCCAAATTTACTTTCAAGCCATTAGTGATTTTAAAACCTCCCGCACCTGAGTATATGCCCGCACTCCCCTCTGCATAGAAATGATCTTTAAGAAATTTATCAACTACATTTGGCAAAGGTTTACCAGTAAATCCTGAATTAACATTGCTTGAACCTCCTATAACTTGTGGACCTTTATTTCCTTCTCCAGCTTTCACTAGTCCAGCTTTTCCAATCCCCGTAAATTTCCCATCATATTGGACTCCCTTATAAGTTTGTCCGCCAGTGGATTTTTTGTATTCCACACCATAATCATCTTTCTTGTCTGGGTTGGCAACTACCTTGGTGGTGTATCCATTATCAGCTCCACGTGCTGCCATTGCCAAAGCTTCATTTTTGGTATATTCAACACCTTTCCCCGTTGGATCAATAAATTTAATCGGATTTCCCATTACATAATTATAGGTGCTCCAAGCAGGATATTTATCAGCCCAGGGATCCACACTCATATAACGCGCTAAATCTTCATCGTAATAGCGCGCACCGTGGTATTGGTAGTTCGTTTCTCCATCACGTTCATGGCCCGTATACTGATACCTATACCCTTCGTGGTTAGTTGCAAAGGTGTTTCGGTTTGGCAGCACTTTTCCAAAGTAACGATATTATTCTAGCATGTAGATACTAATTTGCAATTCAAGATTTGATTGCAAACTACTTGATGTAAAAAAGATGTCAGAATGATTTTTGTGAGCATTTAATCTTTTGCTCAGTGTTATCATTTCTTTCAACTCATCTATCGAAAGATGTGCAAATTGATTGAAGATCGTATTGTTGAGAAAATCGGTGTAATTTATTCTGTTTTTAGATCTAATGATTATCTCATTACTCAACGATTTTTCAGCCGAAACAGATTCAATGCGTTTCATACAATAATCGATGAAGTAACCTTCAAAATTCGAAACATCCATCAATTCGATTATTAACTTTTTATTCTCTGGAGCTGCTTCTAAAGCTGCTGGTGGCGGACCTTGGCAAAATGCATTATGGCAAAAAGCGAGGAAAATAAATACAATTGTTTTTTTCATTTAATCTCTGTTATAATTTTAGATATACCTAATTTTTTTTCTTTAATCTACTCATTGAAGGAAAGGTAGTTGAAACTTCTACATCGACACATTCATCTTTGTCGTAGCAATCAATACGCATACAGAATCCAGTTGATGAATCAAAGCTACCCTTATATATTTTTCCTTGATACTTGTAAAAGTAAACCATTCCTTTCCATCCTTTAGTTCCCCCTTCTTGCTTCACTTTTGCACAAACAATTTTGGAATTCATAAAAACAATATAAGGAGAAAGATATAATATCACAAAGAACAAAACGCTAAATAAGATAGCCTTAATATATTTATTTTTCATTTAGAATTAATTTATTGTGGTATCATTTCTGCAGCTTTTGTATTTGCATACTGAATCATGAAATCGTTAGAAGTAGTCATGAAATTTGCTTTCGGAAAATCCTTTTTAATCCCATTGTTTATAGCGCCCAATCCAACATTAAACAACACATCTCCAAAAAATGCAGTATTTGACTTGTTATATCCAGCAACTTTTAGTCCATCTGCAGGTGTATAATCTACCGCAGCATCAGTTAATCCAGTAGTTAATGTATTCGCCAGTGGATTTCTAATAAATCCGCCAGCGAATGATATTCCAACACTGGCGTAATCAACCTTTCCGAGATCTCTTGTTCCTGCGTATTGTCCTGCAAAATTAATACTACTGCTTAATGATCCCGCAGCTAATCCTGCTTTTATGAGTCCGACCTCTAATCCTAAACCACGGTTTCATTTTAGCATTTTCATTAAAGCAATTGAAAAAGCAAAAACGATTATTGGAAAAACAAAAATCTGCCAAGTTTTTATAAACCTGTTCTTTCTCGAATCCTTATATTGATCAAATATCTGAGTTCGTCTTTTTTTACTTCCATATCGCACCAAATTAAAGCCAACAATCAAAATACAAGTTATTCCATACATCCATTTTAGCTGATAAGCATTAAACACCAAACTTTCTTTAGAGAAAATACCCTCGAAATATAAGTTAATCAAATTTATTACAAAGAACAAGAAAGAGATATAAACGAAGCAAACGAATGCAACGGAATATCCAAATGACGCCTCTTTTTTTGAGATGTAATAATTACTTATTCGGTAGAAAATATAATCGATCATTTTTTAAATACATTTAAAAATCAATTAGAACGCCACCTTTCGTTCCAAAATTATTGTCAATCACTCCATCTAAATGCTCACCAATTGATTTCCCAGATGCTTCTTTAGTAATAACATCAGCTAAAAAGTATATTCCACCAGCAGCCCATCCATAAACAGGAATGAATGAAACTCCCGTTACTGTTGCATCTAACATATTTGATGCCTTAAGATTTCCATTATATACCACTTCCCCAACAGTTATTACTCCGCCTGCCCAACCTAAAGCTTTACTTCCTCCCTTAAGCACTTTAGGAATACCATTTTTAATGGCTGAAGGTTTGACTTTTAATCCTAAGCCTGAGGATTTCAAGTTTTTACTAATATCGTAAGAAATTTTCCATTGAGTTTTATTTGACGCAAGTTTTCCGAATGAATTATCAGTCAAATCTGCAATAGTACCAACAGTTGATATTCCAATTTTTGTCTTCTCCAATGTAGATTGTGAATTGTTTTGATCGTTAACGCCTTGGTATTTCTGCAAACCTCCTTTCACAATTCCATCAAACTTACCATCATATTGGACTCCTTCGTACTCCTTTCCATCTACAGTCCTTTTATAATTCACACCATAATCGTCGGGTTTATCAGGATTAGCAACGACCTCCGTTTTATATCCATTCGTAACACCGCGTGCTGCCATTGCTGTAGCTTCGTCTTTGGTATATTCAACACCTTTCCCCGTTGGATCAATAAATTTAATCGGATTTCCCATTACATAATTATAGGTACTCCAAGCAGGATATTTATCAGCCCATGGATCCACACTCATATAACGCGCTAAGTCTTCATCGTAATAGCGCGCGCCGTGGTATTGGTAGTTCGTTTCTCCATCACGTTCATGCCCCGTATACTGATACCTATACCCTTCGTGGTTAGTTGCAAAGGTGTTTCGGTTTGGCAGCACTTTTCCATACGGATAGTAATCCATTGCATTTTGAATGGTTCCAGCGGCATTTAAGGTAATGTGTTGACTTCCCAACCAGTCTTTTACCTGGTAGAAATAACTCGCCGTTGATCCATTTGGAGTGGCATATCCGCTTGCTGTTTGGTAACTTTTCACTGTTCCATTTTGGTCTAAGATAACCTGATCAATGTAATATTCGCGATCTGTGGGTGAAATTTCTTTCACCGAACGTCCTCCACCAAAGTAGCGGTAGTTGTGATCACCGTTGGTATTCGTCATAGAAACGGGCAAATCGTCAAACAGCGAATACGCAAAATTCATTGTCTGGTTTTTAGGATCAGTCAATAAATTTCCATTTTTATCATACGTATAATCGTATGGCACAATGGTTCCTTGATTCACTTGGAAACTTGCTTGGATTAATTTATTGGTATTCGGCTCATAGGAATATGTTTGCTGCGTTTTCACACCTCCATCGTCATTGCGGTTGAGTAGATCGAAATTTCCATTTTTCTGATACCAATAAGCCGCATCGTACTTGATAGAATTGCTGCTAGCTACCGGAGTAGGGAAATTCTGTAAATATCCATAAGCGGTAGCAGTAGGATTTTGCATGCAGTTTACAGGTGCTGTATATGGTATTTTCAACAACAGTATTTTCATGTATTTTAGTGCGAGAGGCGTGGGGTGAGGATTATTAATCAAATAGTTCCGATGTGCATTATCATTCGCCTCTTTTGCTTCGCAATACTCAAAATCCAACGGTTTTAGTCGGTTTTTGTTGCAATTGCCAATAAATTGAATCAAAAACTCATCAATTTGCCCAGGAGTCATATCTGCATATTGGACATTGTTGTTGATGTAATCACTTTGCAATTGTTTTAACACCTCAATGGAACTCCGAGAGCGTGCTACTTCCACTCCATTGCGAATATTGGCTTCAAATTTTTCATAATAGGGTTTAAATACAAACATGGCAACTTCACCATCCAAGCTACAGGCAAAATCGCTTGGAATATTTGCCTTTAAGGCCGTGAAATAAGAAAATGGATTGCTTGTCATGGTACTTTGTTTGTAATCTGCTCCAATCAAACGATTCATTTTATCATACGTATATTGATACTGATTGATGTTGGTTGAACTCGCTGTTGCAGGATCGAATTGCTCATTGCTCCAATACTGGTTGGTAATATTTCCAGCGGCATCATAGGTTAATCCTACGCGGTAATTTTTACTCATTTGAGCTACCATTTGTTCGCGAATGTTTTTCTTGATAGAAAGGTAGTCAATGTGCGGATCCGTTGTGGAGGCTGTTGTTCCTAAACCTACAAGCAATAAGTTTCCAAGCGGGTCGTAGTAATTTTTGGAGACTTGTGTGGTCGTATTGTTGTACGTATTTGTATTGAAACGCACTCTTCCAAAAATATCAACAGCTGTGCGCCATTTGAAATTGGAAGCACTATTCACAGAATTGTTATAATCTTTCCCAATAGGTAGGTTTAGTTCGTTGTAAATGGCCGTGACTTCGTGTGTTCCCGCTAATCCATCATATAAATAAGCTGTTTTCGCTATCTGTCCATCTGCCATATAGCTCTTAGTCACCTGATCTGTTTTAGCCGGAGAATAACTGTAACTAGTCGTATTCAGCAAGTGTTGACTATACGTATATTGCTCCGTTATCACTGTACTATTGTAGAATTTTCGGGTTCCCGTATAGCTGTTTTTAATGTGTACCTGTACAAATTTGTCTGTTGCTTGTGGATAATTTTGATTGTTAATCTTCGCATAATCCGTGAAAAAATCACCTGTTGGGAATGGAGGATTCGTGGTGCTTACACCCAAATCGTTTGGCGCAGCAGTTACTACACCACTTTCCAAATTTTGCCCCCATTTATCATACTTGATGTACTTGAATTGAGATGTTCCATAGATACTATTAGCTGTGGCGTCAATGTCTTTTTGATTCCGAATAAAGCGCACTTGTCCGTACTTGTCGTAACGCAGTTCTGAAGTTCCTTTGTCTGGAGAAATTGTTTTCACGATTACTCCCAAACTATTATAGAAATAGGAGCTACGCTTGTTTTCCGGATCATACGTTTCTACAATTCTGCCCGCACCGTCGTAATAAAACCAAGTTTGAGCAAAGCCTAAATCAGAGGTAGTGAAAGAAATAGAACCGTCTGTATTTTGAGTATAGTCCATTCCAATTTGGTGTTCTTCTAGAATCACTTGCCCCAAACGGTTCATATAGGTGCGTGTAATCTTACCTACTGGATTTACGGTTTGATGAATCAATAAGGCTCCTGCAGGGAAGGTGTTTGTTCCATTCGCACTGATATGAGTTAAAGCCGCAGCATTCATGTATTCTGTCTGTGAACTTATAACCGCACTTTCGGTATTGGAACGAGGGGCCGAAACACTAGAAACCACCGATTCTGGTTTTGGTTCAAAAGTAACGTCTGTATACGGATAATTCGACCCATACAAAGCTTGAGTTTGGGTGATGAATCCTGCATCATATTTAGTGTTGAGACCATAATTATTCGCGTAATAAGGTTTGTATGAACGACTGATTTGTCCTTTATCGTTGTATATACTCGTTTCAGAAACAGCACGTAAATTTCTTACATGATCGGAACTTTGTACTTGTTTGGTACGACCAAAACCATCCATGAAATAACGAGTTGTATTGAATAAACCGTTAGAAATCCATTTTACTTCGGTCACATAATTGTTGGTATGAGTCCAGTTTGCCTGATCGAAATAAGTTAATTCTTGGAGAACTCTTCCATACGCATTCCGAGTAGTCGTATTTCTTCCTTTCGAGTCAAAAGTAGATTGTACAAAAACGTCGTTGTTATTTATTTGAAAGGTTTGATTTCCAATATTATTAGTTACTGAATACTCGTATTTCACCTCTTTGGGAGATACAATGATATCATCTACAAACGCAGACCTGTATGTTAAAATAGGAGACCCAACTTGATTTCGATTGTTTTCTACGTATACTTCTACCCATTGGAGAGGACCTTTGAAAACAGAAAAATCAATCGTGAATTGCTGCCAAGCAACACCCAAACTTTGCGGATAAAAAATGAATTGTTCATTGACGCCAGTTCTATTACTGTTCCACACTTTGCAGACAATACGCACACCTTGATCTGTCGAAGTACTTACTTCACCTCTGCGGTAAATTCCATCTGCTACGGCATCATCACTGAATGACGTAGACGGAACAATTGGTGGATTCATCGAAGCAAAGTCTGTATCATATTTAATCCAAAGACTTGCCTGATAGTCCCAGTAACAACTGCTCGGAACATTTGGATTTCTGCTAAGTACACCACCATCACCTGGTCCTTCATAGAGATTACATTCCGTTGCGAGAGGCAATTGAGAAATTTTCACTAGTCGCACTGGAGTTTTTTTGGGATCTGCTCCTTCCTCTCGCACACTTCCTAGCTGGTAACTGTATTTTCCAGTTCTAGAATAAGTGCTTGTAAGATTATAGTGTGGATTTTCTTTGGTTATTTTGACATTTGTATAATTATTTAGGGGTAAACCATTCGGCAACGGTTGTGTTGTAAAGCAAACGAAATAATTAAGATCTCCTCCACTTGGATAAGAGGATACTGCTTTTGGTTGAATATCATCAATTTGAAGTATGGAAGTCGTCTGTGTATTTCCATTTTGTGGAGTAGTATAGGTTAAAGTCACCTGATTTCCAATTTGGAGATTGGTGATATCATCAACTGTCACCCTTAAATAAAGGGGTTGTCCTAATCCAGGAGCTGTAGATGTGTTACTTACATCACAAACATCCAATTGATTAATTGTTTTAATAGCTGCTGGAACTTCAATGGTTCTTGTATTACTCGTAAACCAATCCTCTTGGAGGTAACTATCTGGATTCCATGAAAGCATGTTGTCTGCAGTTTTAAAATCTTCAAAACCAGTATAAGTGGCATCAAAAGGTCTTTCGGTTCCTAAAATGGTTGCTTTTACCGTATTTGATCCATTTCCAGTAACCACTTTGGTATATAATTGATTAGATCGGGTAGAAACAGGCATCGCTGCTTGGTTGTATTCGTAGATATCTGATTCCGAAACTCGCCAGTTCGGATCTGAAGTACTGAAAGTAGTTGGTGTGAATGTTCCAGTAATTGGATTAATGCCCGTTGTTTCGTATGAATAGGCATCTAATGGTTTTGGAATATCCGGAGTTAGGTCATACGTTGTAACCTGATCACTCAAGGTATTGGCTGGGATGCTGCTGTTCAAATAAGTAGTTGTTCGGTAAGGCGGTGCAAACAAATTCAAATCTCTGAATTTTGAAGTGATTCCACCATATTCTTCAAAGGCATATTTATATTTTGTAATGTAAATCAAAGGTTCATTGAGTGTTTCTTTTTTTACCTCTCGTAGAATGACTTTTTGGTCAGCGGCTGCATCATACATGTAATGCACATTGGAAATGATTCCTTTGTAGTTTGTAGTTTCTTTTTTCAAGTACATTTTTGAAGAAACCCACTTCGCATAAGCATTTGAAATACCCTCAATATTATTTGCGGATTGTTGACCAATACGACAAAAACTACTCGTTACAACATTTGGAACTATTCGGTATGTGGTATTTGGAGGAGTATTATTATTGGTGAATGGTCGATAATACTCAAAATTGACATCCCAAAGAATCAT